>SFVC01000032.1 GCA_004560375.1 bacterium | reverse complement strand
TCGGATTCCCTATGGAACGGGGATGGCAGTTCTACGACGGGCGGCCTTGGCTGCTCGGCCTCTTCTACGATCTTGTACTGCGTCCTTTGCCGATCCATCTGCATCTTATAGGATTCATATTTCTGCCGGACCTGCTGTTTGGCCAGTTCCGGAGAAATTCCATCCTTCAGTTGAAAGTGAATCGTCTGCTCCAGGCAGGCCGCTTTGATGCGTTTCATAATAAAGTCCTCCATTTCGTTGTATAGCGCTACTTTACCATAAAATTGAACATTTTTCAAAGGAAGTAATCCACAAATTTGTGTATTACGCACATGGGGCATTTTCCACAAAGGAAGGGGAAGCAGGCAGGGCAAGCGTATAAAACTTGCAATTCTCGCAGAGCGAAAATGCTTGCTGGGGTGCCTGGACAAGCATAGGGTGAGTTACTTCGGTAAGAGAACATAAAGCGCAACAGCCGCAATTGACTGTTGCACGTTATGTTTGCCCTGAACGGCGCTATTGTTGTTGTCCTTGTGCGGGGTAGTCCTTGCCTGCCGCCGCTTATTTTTTGCCCACAACCCGAAAAATCTCAGTGGGTCAGCCACATTGAAAGCAGGAATAAAAGTGGGAGGAAAACCGCCGAAACAAGCGATTTTCCGCCCTGTTGGTCCGGGTGACACGATTTGAACGTGCGACCTCCTGCTCCCAAAGCAGGCGCGCTACCCCTGCGCAACACCCGGATATGAGATTTTTTGCCCGAACCCGCCCGTATTCCCAAGCGGGTGGGTGTCCGGCCCGGAACGACTTCCCCATTATACCCGATTCCTCCGCCCATTGCAAGAGGCATCCCCCAGATTCCACCCACAAACTGCCCCACAAGTAAATCCGGTTGAATCGCTGGGCCATCTGTGTTACAATAAAACTCACCCAAATGACAACCTGCGGAGGGAACTATGACAGAACGGGAAAAAATGCTGTCCGGCCAGCTCTACGACTGTGGCGACGCGGCGCTTCTGGCCCGTTGGCACCGGGCAAAGGATCTGGTGCGGGACTACAACCGCGCCGATTCCGCCGATGCGGAGACCAAGGAGCGCATCCTCAGCCAGCTGCTGGGCGGAAGGGGCGCAAACCTGTGGATTACCGCCCCATTCTTTGTGGATTACGGTGAAAACATCTATTTTGGAAACAATTGTGAGGTCAACATGAACTGCGTTTTCCTGGATGACAACGTGATCCGGGTGGGGGATAACGCCCTCATTGCCCCCAATGTGCAGATCTATACGGCCTTTCACCCCACGGACGCCGCCGCCCGGTTCGGGCCGCCCAGGGCGGATGGCTCCTTTGCCTTTTGCAAGACCCGAACCGCCCCGGTGATCATTGGGGACAATGTGTGGATCGGCGGGGGCGTCATCATCATGCCGGGTGTGACCATCGGGGATAACTCCGTCATCGGCGCGGGGAGCGTGGTGACGAAAGATATCCCGGCGGGCGTCATCGCCTGCGGGAACCCCTGCCGGGTGGTGCGGGAGAATACATAGCCCCTGTGGGGGAGAATAGACGAGGTGATCCCAATGCGGATGCGGAAAAAGAAAAACCTGACCCCCCGGATGGAGGCCTGCGGCCCGCTGCTGGTGGCCGATCCCGCCGCGGAAAAGGGCCGCTGGCGGGCGCGGAAGCCGGACGCGGCCAGGCTGCGGCTGGAGTTGGGCTGCGGCAAGGGCCGCTTCACCGCCGAGACCGCCGCCGCCCACCCCGAGGATCTGTACGTGGCGGTGGAGCGGGTGCCCGATGCCATGGTGATCGCCATGGAGCGCTGCCAGGCCCTGGGCCTCACCAACGTGTTCTTCATCGACGGCGACGCCGCCGCCCTGGAGGAGTATTTCGCCCCCGGCGAGGTGGATCTGATCTACATCAACTTCTGCGACCCCTGGCCGTCGGTGAAGCACTCCCGCCGCCGACTCACCCACGAGGGCTTCCTCCGGGGCTACCGGAAGGTGCTCCGGGACGGCGGTCAGATCCACTTCAAAACCGACAACCGCGACCTGTTCGAGTGGTCGCTGTTCCAGTTCCCCAAGGCGGGCTTCGCCCTCTCCGAGGTCACCCGCAACCTCCACGAGCACGGCGTCCAGGGGGTCATGACCGACTACGAGGAGAAATTCCACGCCCTGGGCACCCCCATCAACCGTTGCGTGGGCGCCATGGGCGATTTGCCCGACGTGCCGCTGCTGGAGGGTCTGAGCCGCCGCCTGCCCGGCTGGGAGCTGCGCCCGGTGACGGAGGACGATGTGGAGGCGGTGGCGGCTCTGCTCCAGACCGACCCGGACTACTTCGCCATTGAGGGTCCCCAGCCCACCCCGGATTCGGTTCGGGAGGACATGGCCAACCTGCCGCCCCGGTGCGGGATGGAGCAGAAGCACTATCTCGCTCTGTGGAAGGAGGGCGCGCCCGCGGCGGTGCTGGATCTGGTAGAGGGCTACCCCAGAGAGCGCACCCTGTTTGTGGGGCTGTTTTTCCTGTCTCCGGCCCTGCGGCGGCAGGGGACGGGCCGCCAGATCATGGAGGCGGTGCTGGAGGCAGGGAAGGGCGCAGGGCTGGACAGCGTCCGGCTGGCCTGCCTGATGGAGAATGAGGCGGGGCACGCCTTCTGGCGGGCCCTGGGCTTCGGCGATCTGCGGGAGGGCGTCCATCTGATGGGGGAGGACTCCGCCCCCGTGTGGATCATGGAGCGGCTGATCTGAGGAGAGATAAAATGGATAGACCAATCACAACGCTATTTATGCTTATGTCTGTTGACGGGAAAATCAGCACAGGGGCAACAGACGATTTAGATGTGGACAAAGATTTCCCCAAAATTGCGGGCGTTCAAGAAGGACTGCACCAATATTATGAAATAGAGCGGACAACCGATTTGTGGGCGCTCAATTCTGGTAGAGTGCAGGAAAAAATGGGCGTCAACTGGGCGGAAATGCCCGATAAGTCGCCTGTTTCCTTCGTGATCATCGACAACCATCATTTGACCCAGCAAGGTATTCGCTATTTTTGCGCCCGTTCAAAAGAATTTGTGCTGGTTACATCCAACGCAGACCATCCGGCGTTTCAGGTAAATGAGGACAACCTTCATATCATCTGTCAGAGCAAGCTGTCTTTGCCTGACGCACTTGCAAAACTCAAGTCAGAATATGGCTGTGAGAGGATCACCATACAAAGCGGCGGTACATTAAACGGGCTGTTTCTCCGGGAAAAGCTGTTTGATTATATTGATATTGTGATCGCCCCTGTTTTAATTGGCGGCAAGGATACATCCACATTGATTGATGGGAAATCTTTGCTATCAGAGAGTGAATTATCCCAATTAGGTGTGTTGAACTTACAAGAATGTAAGGTCTTGGAAAATTCGTATCTCAGATTGCGCTACCAAGTAATCCGCTGACAACTTCCGGTTTGCTGTTTTCTCTCAGGAGCATTTTTCCCGAATGCGTCATAGTGGACTGCACAGTATCAAGATAGGGCAGGACAAACCGCCGCGGTCTGTCCTGCCCTAACTTTTTGCTTTTTTGGGATTGTTTCCTTCAGCCCTCACAGCGGCAGCAGCACCTTATACATCATCACGAAATGGGCCGCCGACCCCAGCACGATGAACACATGAAACACCTCATGGCACCCAAACCGGGGATTGTTCCGCCCCGGCCACTTCAGGGCGTACAGCACGCCGCCGATGGTGTACAGCACGCCCCCAGCCAGCAGCCACGCAACCCCCCGCAGGCCCAGGGCCTGCCACAGGGGATAGATGGCCACCACCGCCAGCCAGCCCATGGCAATATAGATGGTGGAGGTGACCACCCGGGGGCAGTTGATCCAGGTGATACTCATCACCAGTCCCGCGATGGCCAGCGCCCAGATCACCCCAAACAGCGACCAGCCCCAGGGCCCTCGCAGGGCGATAAGGCATACCGGGGTGTACGACCCGGCGATGAGGAAATAGATAGAGGTGTGATCATATTTCCGCAGGGCGATGCGCCCCTCCACCGTGGTGTTGACGCAGTGGTACAGGGTGGAGGCGGTGTACAGCCCCGTCATGGACAACCCGTAGATGGCAAAGGACACCACCTTCCATACGTCGCCCGCCAGCGCCGCGCCGGCGACCAGCACCGCCGTGGCGAGGACGGACAGCACCGCCCCCACCCCGTGGGTGATGGCCGACCAGGGGCGCAGGCCGTCGTAGGGGTTGCGGCCCTTTTCGGTGGGGCGCTCCCGCCGCCGGGGCGCACTGTCATAGGGGGTACGATATAACGCTTGCTCCATGCCAAGCACCTGCCTTTCACTGGTTCTATTATATCCTCATTGCTTTGATACGTCAAGAGGAAAACTATGAAATATAATTATTAAAATTAGATTTGAAAAACCTGGCGAAACATGGGGATTGAATCATGGGGGAGAAAGGAGTATAATAACAAAAACAGCCCGTTAGACCAGCAAAGGGGGGCCTTTATGGGAAACACGTTGGGGTTATACCTGCACATCCCATTCTGCCGGAGCAAATGCGACTACTGCGACTTCTACTCCCTGGCGGGGCAGGACGACCGGATGGACGACTACCAGCGCGCCCTGCTTCGGCACATCGCGGAGACGGGGCCCCGGGCCAAAAAGCAGGTGGTGAACAGCGTCTACATCGGCGGCGGCACCCCCAGCTACTATGGGGAAAAGCGTCTGCTGGAGCTGCTGGGCGCGGTGCGGAAGAAGTTTACCCTGTCCAAGGACGTGGAGATCACCGTGGAGGCCAATCCGGACAGCGTGGATCTGAAGCTGCTGCGGCGCCTGCGCCGGGCGGGGGTGAACCGGCTGTCCATGGGGATGCAGTCCGCCTGCGACTGCGAACTGGTGAGCGTCCACCGCCCCCACAGCTACGCCCAGACGGAGGCGGCGGTGAAGGCGGCCCGGGCGGCCCGGATCAAGAACCTGAATCTGGATCTGATCTACGGCCTGCCGGGGCAGACGGAGGAGAGCTGGCGCACTTCGGTGGAGGCGGCCCTGGCCCTGGCCCCGGAGCACCTGTCCTGCTACGGGCTGACGGTGGAGGAGGGCACCCCGCTGGCCCAGCGGGTGGAGCGGGGGGAGCGCCTGCCCGACGACGACGAGCAGGCGGCGCGGTACCTGTGGACGGTGGCGCGGCTGGCGGAAGCGGGCTATGAGCAATACGAGGTGTCCAACTTCTCCAAGACGGGCTATCAGTCCCGGCACAACCTGAAATACTGGATGGGCCGGCCCTATATCGGCATCGGGGCGGCGGCCCACTCCGACTTCGGCGGCTGCCGGTACTCCTTTGTCCGGGATCTGGAGCGGTATATCCGGGGCGTCCAGGGGGACGAGCAGATCCTGGACGAGATGAACGAGATCCCCCAGCGGGAGCGGGGCAGCGAATACCTGATGCTCCGGCTGCGAACCACCCACGGTATTGAGGAGTGGGAGTACCGCCGGGAGTACTATATGAATTTCGACCCCATTGCTGCCAAGCTGGCGGAATACGAGCAGAGGGGCTGGGCGGCCCGCCGGGGCCGACGCTGGCATTTTACCCCGGAAGGCTTCCTGTTATCCAACCGGCTCATCGGCGAGCTGCTGGAGCTTCAGGAGGTGGAGACCCTGGCCAACACCCTGGAAAAGATCCGGGGCGGTCACCTCCCCCAGGCGGAGAGGAGAGCGGAACCCGCGCGCAAGAAATAAGGGAAGGGGGCGGCTTTTGCCGCCCCCTTCCGCTGGAGAGGAAAAATTTTCCGTTTACAAACCGGGGGGTGATGTGATACCATTACCCTTATTGTACCGGCCCGCGTCGGCGGGCCATGGCCCCAATCTGAAGGAGGAACCCATGAAAAAATTCGGCAGACGGTTGACGGCGGCGGCGCTGGCTTTGGCGCTGGCGGCGGGGCTGGCCCCCACGGCCTTTGCGTCCTGGGCCCTGGGCAGCGAGCTGGTGGCCCGAACCACCCAGCTGGCGGAGGGCACGGCCCTCACCACCCAGTCCCTGTGGTCGGCATCCAAAAGCGACCTGCGGACGGAGCATTACATTACATACGACCCCACCAGCGGCGTGAAGCCTGTGGTGTTCAGCGGGAACTACGTGGCCAGCACCAACTCTGTGGCCTCCGCCGCGGCCCAGGTGGAGGCCCAGGGCTACCGGGTGGTGGCGGCCGTCAACGGCGGCTGGTTCAACACGGACGGCACCATTGTGGGGATGCTGGTGACCGACGGGGTGGTGCGCTCCCTGGACGTGGAGAACTACACGCTGCTGGGCTTTGGCAGCGACGGCCGCGCCTTTATCGACGAGAGCGTGATCGCCAAGAGCGCCGCCTGGCAGAAGGCGGACGGCGAGGCGTTCTCCACCGCCCTGGCGGGCTTTAACGCCTACCGCCACTCCAGCTATCTGGGCGGACTGTATCTCTATAACCGGGACTTTTCCTCCCGGGTAGCCAGCGGCGGGCCCTGCGTATATGCCATTGTCCGCCCACTGGACGGCGGCGTGATGAAGCTGAACGGCACGCTGGAGCTGGAGGTGGTATCGGTGACCGACACCACCCAGGAGGGCGTGAGCTTTGACGGAACCATCCCCGAGGGCTGCTTTATGCTCTACGCCGAGGATCGGGACAATGCCGCCCTGCTGGACGCCCTGCGGGAGCTGACGGAGGGCCGCCGGATCACGGTGACGGTGGGCGGCGTCAGCGAGCAGTGGAAGGACGCGGCCTACGGCATCAGCAGCATCTACCACCCGATTTTGCGGGGGGAGCAGATCACCGCCTCCGATCTCCCCACCACCGCCAACCCCTACACCGCCCTGGGGATCAAAGCGGACGGCACGGTGATCCTCTACACCATCGACGGGCGGCAGAGCGGCTACTCCGTGGGGGCCACCTACGCCCAGGTGGCGGAGCGGCTCCAGGAGCTGGGCTGCGTGTCCGCCGTGGCGCTGGACGGCGGCGGCTCCACCAACCTGGGGGCCACCCTGCCGGGTACGGAGAAGTTCGCCATTGTAAACGGCCCGTCCACCAGTGGGCGGCGGGTGAACAACTCCATCCTGCTGGTGACGGATGACCCCGGCGCCTCCGGCATGGGCCCCGGCGCCTACGTGGACGGGAAGACCCAGGTGGTGCTGGCCGGGGCCAAGCTCCCGGTGACCGCCACGGCCTACGACGGGGCGGGCCTGCCCGCGCCAGCCCAGCCCCTGAGCTGGACGGCCACCGGCGGAACCATCGCGCCGGGGGCGGGCAATGCCGCCGTCTACACCGCCGGGGAACAGGCCGGCTCGTACGCCATCTCCGCCGCCGCCTCCGGGCAGGGGGCCATGCCCGTGCAAATCGTGGACGGCCTGAGCCGCCTGCGGGTGTCCAAGGAGGGCTCCACGGCCCAGCTGGCCTCGCTGACGGTGGAGCCGGGGCAGACGGTGGATCTGACCGCCTCCGGACGCTGGTGGAACCTGCCGGTGTCCATGGGCGACGAGAACGTGACCTGGACGGCGGATCCCGCCATCGGAACCATTGACGGGACGGGCCGCTTTATCGCGGCGGGGGACAACGGCAAGGGCGCGATCACCGCCACGGCGGGGGGCAAAACGGTGACCATCCCGGTGACGGTGGATCGGGGCGACCCCTTTGTGGACATCGCGGGCCACTGGAGCGCCCCCTATGTGACCAAGCTGTACGAGATGGAGCTGACCACGGGCTATCAGAGGCCCGACGGTTCCTATGAGTTCAGGCCCAACGGCCAGCTGTCCCGGGGGGAGCTGGTGGCCTTCCTCAGCCGTCTGCTGAACGTGGACACGGACAAGTACAAGGACGTGGCCCTGCCCTTCGCGGACGCGGCCTCCATAGCCGACTGGGTGCTGCCCCATGTGAAGGCCATGTACGCCCTGAAGGTGTTCGAGGGCACCGCCGCGGGGGACAAGGTGTACGCCAACCTGAGCAGCCCCGTGAGCCGGGAGGAGGCCATGACCCTGCTGGGCCGGGTGCTGGCGGATCAGGTGAAGCATGACCTGTCCTCCTTTGGGGACGGGGACAAGGTGAGCGGCTGGGCCCGCCCCCATGTGGAGACCCTGGTGGCCCAGGGCATTGTGGAGGGCAGCGACGGCCTGCTGCGGCCCAAGAACAACATCACCCGGGGGGAGGCGGCCAAGCTGCTGGTATCCATCGCCGACCTGGACAAGGCGGAGCTCACCCCTCGGCCCGGCCTGGATCCGCAGCCGCCGGAGCAGCCCCCGGAGCAACCCCCGGTGGATCCGGACGGCCCCTTTGTGACCCCCACGGAGCGGCCGGACTACGGCAAGGATAAGCCGCCCCAGACGATAGATCCCGACTTCGATCCACTGGACAAGACCTGGCTTCCTCTCTGATAAGGGCAAAAGAGCCCCCTCCCCGCCTGCGGCGGGGAGGGGGCGTTTTCAGCGGTTTTGTCCCTCACACGATGAAGAAGAATTTGATGAGGAACAGAACGGAGATCACATAGGTCAGCACGGACACTTCCTTGGCCTTGCGGTCGAACACCTTGATCACGGTGTAGGAGATCAGCCCCAAGCCGATGGCGTGGCCGATGGAGCTGGAGATGGGCATGGCAATGAGCATCAGGGCCACGGGCACCATCTGATCCATGTCGTCGAACTTCACGTTCTTCAGGCCCTGGAGCATCAGCACACCCACGTAGATCAGGGCGGCGGAGGTGGCGGGGGCGGGGATGATGGCCGCGATGGGGGCGATGAAGATGCAGGCCAGGAACAGCACGCCGCAGGTCAGGGCGGTGAGCCCGGTGCGGCCGCCGGCCTCCACGCCGGAGGCGGACTCCACGAAGGTGGTGACGGTGGAGGTGCCGGTGCAGGCGCCGGCCACAGTGCCGATGGCGTCGGACAGCAGGGCCTCCCTCATGTTGGGCATATTGCCGTCCTTGTCCACCATGCCGGCCCGGGAGGCGGTGCCCACCAGGGTGCCGATGGTGTCGAACATATCGATCATGCAGAAGGTGATCACCAGGGTGACTACGGTGAACCAGCCCAGCTTGAACAGGGTGGCGAAATCGAATTTGAACAGCGTAGTCTTGGCCATATCACCGAAGGGGGGCAGCCAGTTGGCGGTGGCCAGGGACTCGAAGGGATTGGTGGACAGGAACGCGAAGGAGCCGATCCAGTAGATGACGGAGGCGGCCAGCATCCCGATGAGCACCGCGCCCTTGATACCCTTTTTGGCCAGCAGCACAATCACGAACAGGCCGATGAAGGTGGTGACCACCTGGAGCACCATCTGGGGATAGCCGGAGCCCATGGTGGACTGAGCGGAGCTGGCGGTCAGGGCGCCGAAGAAGTCCCGCATGACGAAGAACGGGCCGCCGGTTTCGGAGTACACGCCGGCGTTGGAGCCGAAGCCGATGTTCATCAGCATCAGGCCGATGGCGGGGGCGATGCCCAGGCGCACCCCCAGGGGGATGGCGTCCACAATCTTCTCCCGGATGTTGAAGATGGACAGCACGATGAACACGATGCCCTCAATGAGGATGATGCACATTCCGGCCTGAAGCCCGGCCAGATAGGAGCAGCCGGCGGCGCCGGCGATCTGGGCGATGACGATGGCGAAGAACGAGTTCAGGCCCATGCCGGGGGCCAGACAGAAGGGCTTGTTGGCCAGGAAGGCCATGCAGAACATGGCGATGGCGGAGGCCAGGCAGGTGGCCAGGAACACGCCGTTCCACGCGGCGGCGCCGTCCGCGCCAAAGCCGCCGGCGGCGCCCTGGCCGAAGCCAACGATCAGGTTGGGGTTCAGGGCGATGATGTAGGCCATCGTCATGAACGTGGTGAGGCCGGCCACAATTTCCGTGCGTACGGTTGTGCCGTTCTCCTTGAGTTTAAAAATTTTCTCCATAAAAAACTCCCTCTCCAGAATTTCCTTCGGGCAAATCGGATCGGGAAAAACAAAATCAGCCCGGAAAGCGCGTAAACTTCCGGACCTGTTCTGTTTTCGGTAGCCGCCTGAAATCGGTCAGGCCGTAGAGACTCGGAACCCATCCTGTTCCGATTATACCGAAGGATATTGAGTTGACAAAGATATCATAGCACAGAGCCTCACGGATTTCCACAGTTTTTTTCTTTTCCCCGAAACTTCATTACATTTTGACAAGAAGGGACAGGGGGAGTATAATATCTCTCGTACAAATCACAACGGGCGGAGGGGGAGCACCCGGCCCGCCCCAACTGGGAGTTGACTGGAAATGACCTATGAGATGAAGGTGGCGGGGCTGACGCGCAGTCTGCCCCTGTGCCCCATCAGCGACACGCTGATGATCGGCGCGTTCGTCATATTCGGGGACGTGGAGCTCACCTGCGCCTGCGCCCGGGATCTGCTGAAGATTGCGCCGGAGTTCGACTACATGGTGGCCCCGGAGGCCAAGGCCATCCCGCTGGTGCACGAGATGGCCCGTCAGAGCGGCCGCAACGAGTATTTCCTGGTGCGCAAGAAGAAAAAGGCGTACATGAACGGGGTGTTCGAGGCGGTGGATCGCTCCATCACCACCGAGGGGGAGCAGAAGCTGTACATGGACGGGGCGGACGCGGCGAGGATCAAGGGCAAGCGCATCCTGATTCTGGACGACGTGATCTCCACCGGCGGCTCCCTGGCGGCGGTGGAGAGCCTGGTGGAGCAGGCGGAAGGCCAGGTGGTGGGCCGCATGGCCATTCTGGCCGAAGGGGACGCCGCCAGGCGGGACGACATCCTGTTTTTGGAGAAGCTGCCCCTGTTCAATGCTGACGGACAGCCGCTATAAACATCGCGCCCTCCCACTGGGAGGGCGCGATGTTTATACGTTACGCACCATGTTGAGAAAAGCCCGGAACACAGCCCCGCCGTCCACCGTGTCCGGCCTGGCCTTTGCCCCGGTCATCCGCTCCGGGTGGAACTGGACGGCGATGAGGGGCAGCGTCTCGTGCTCCACCGCCTCCGCCACCCCGCCCTCCGAGCGGGCGGTGACGGACAGCCCCCGCCCCAGCCGCCCCAGGGCCTGGTGGTGGGCGCTGTTCACGGAAAACACCGGGCCGTACAGCCGGTGAAGCAGGGAGCCCTCCACAGCGTGCACCGGGTGCACCCGATCCCCCTCCCCGCCCCCGTGGAAGGGGGCCAGGGCAGGGGAGAGATCCTGCACCAGATCTCCCCCCAGCCACACGTTCACCACCTGGAACCCCCGGCAGACGGCCAGCACCGGCTTCCCGGCGGCGAAGAAAGCGTCCAGCAGGGCCAGCTCCGCCCCGTCCCGGGCGGGGTCGATGTCCCGGGAGCCGCAGTCCGGCTGGCCGAACCGGGCGGGCTCCATATCCCCGCCCCCCGCCAGCAGCAGGCCGTCATAATGCAGATCCGGGGCGGGGAGGTAGCGGGCCTCCCCCTGGGCCCCGGCGGCCTTCAGGGCGGCCAGGTAGTTGGAGGGATCCCCTCCGCCGGTGGAGATGAGGATATTTGGATTCATGCCGTATGCCTCCTCTGCCTGAAATAGGTTCCGAACCGGGCAAACACCACTGTGACGGACGTGCCTTGGGCCAGCAGGGCGGCGGCGTACAGCACCAGCCCCAGGGCGGCGCAGGCCAGCGCCGACCAGCCCTGGCCGCAGCCCGCGTCCAGCATAATCCGGAAGAACAGATTGCACCACAGCCCCATAAAGACGGCCGCCAGCAGGGGCCGGCCGAACCACCGGAACCACCGGGCCCGCAGCTCCGCCGCCCGGAGGACGCTGGCCAGGTTGAGCCCCGCCCCCACGACGCCGGAGACCACGAACCCCGCCGCGAACCCCGGCAGCCCCCACCGGGGCACGGCGAAAAAGGTGAACGCCAGCTGCACCGCGTCGCTGAGGATGGCGTTCCGGGCCCCCTTGGCCTGGAGGCCCAGGCCGTTCAGCGCCCCGGACAGCACCGACTGCCAGCAGCCCAGCAGGGTGCCCACGGCCAGGGGGAGGATCAGCTCGCCCACCCGGTCGTCCCGGAACATGGCCCGGCCGATGGTGGGCCCCACCACTGCCAGCAGGGCCATGGCCGGGGCCATCAGCAGGGAGGTGGCGGACATCACCCGATCCAGAAAGCCCGCCGCCGCCCGCCGATCCCCCCGGGCGGTGCGCCGGGACAGATCGGGCACCATCACCAGACACAACGCCCCGATGAAGCCCGTGGGCAGGGCCAGCAGGGGCAGGGTCATGCCGCACAGCACCCCGAACTCGGACATGGCCTCCGGCAGGGCCATGCCCCCCTCCACCAGCTTGGCGGGGATGAGCACCGAGTTGGCGCAGCCCAGCACCGTCCCCAGCAGGGAGGTGGCCCCCACCGGCAGGGCGATGGCGAACAGCCGGCGGCGGCTCACCTCCTCCCGGGCGGGGCCGGGGGGAAACTGCCGCCAGTGCCGCCGGAACAGCAGGGTGAGGGCGCAGGCAGAGCACACCTCGCACAACACCATGCCCAGCACGATGACGCCCACCGTCTCCTCCGCCGAGCGGGGCAGCAGGGCCGCCAGCAGCCCCAGCACCGCCCCCGCCCGGATGAGCTGCTCCGCCGTCTCCACGGCGGCGGGGGGGCGCACCCGGCCGATGCCGTAAAAGCAGTGCTTGTGGAGGTTCTCCACCCCGGTGAGCAGCACGCAGGGCACCAGCAGCACCACGCCCAGGCGGGTGCGGGCGTCGCCTAAGAGGTAGACGGAGATGGGGTCGGACAGGGCGGCCACGGCGATGCCCAGGGGGACGGCCAGCAGGAAGAAGCCCCCCAGGGCCCGGCGGAGTATGTGCCGCACGGCGCCGTCGTCCCCCAGGGCGTGGTACCGGGCGGACAGGGTGGACACCGCCACCGTCAGCCCCACGGCGGTCACCGACATGAGCATGGAGTAGGCGGGCATGACCAGCTGGTACAGCCCCATCGTCTCCGCGCCGATGAGGCGGGAGAGAAACATCCGGTAGATAAAGCCCACCACCTGGGAGAACAGGCCGGTGGCGGTCAGCAGTAAGGTTCCGGCCAACAGGGTAGACAAGGGCGCACCCCCTCGCGATTTCAGGATCCTCGATCTATCCATATGAGGGAGGGCCTGTCTGACATACCGGGCGGGCCTTCATCCGGAAAAAACGCCGCGCCGCCCACCCGGAACCAGCCGGGAGGCGGCGCGGCGGGCCGTCTTATGGATCGGGTACGCGGGCGAGGGCCCCGGTGGCGCAATCCAGGTAGTACCGGGCGGTGTCGGTGGTGATCAGCCACGCCGGGGTGAGCCGGACGCCGCCGGACATGGGCTGAACCGTCCCCCGCCACCCCGGCTCCATGGACTGGATGGCGGAGCACACGTCGCCGGTGGCGGCGATCTCCTCGGAGAAGCGGGTCAGCGCCGTGGGCAGGGTCATGGACTGGGCCCGCTCCGCCGTGCCGTCGGGGGCGGCCAGCAGGGCGCCCTGAACGGAGCGCAGGGTGTCGTCCCGATAGGCGAACTCCACCTCGCAGGAGAACAGCGGCCTGCCGCCCCGGGTTTGCCGGAACCGCACCCGCGTCCACCCGTCCTCCTCCGTCGCGCCGATCTGCGACCCGTCCACGCCCATTTTTTTCAGCAGGCCGGCGGCGTGGCGCTCCGGACTGCCGTCGGCGGACAGGTTGGGGCCGCCGGTCAGCTCGGCGGACAGCTCCCCGCCCGCCCGGACGCTCACCGCGCCGCTGCTGTTCTGATAGAGGTACAGCCCGCCCCCCCGGTTGTCCGCCTGGACGGTCTCCCCGCCCAGCAGGGCCTGGGCCATCCGGAGCTCTCGATCCGGATCCCGTTCCACGGTGAGGGGAGCCAGATCGCCGGCGGAGGCCAGCCTGTCCGCCTCCACCCGGATGCCCCGGGCCTCCAGCCTGACCAGGGTGAGCTCCAGCGCCGTCCGCTCGTACTGGACGGACTCGGTATACCGCGTCCCCACCAGCACCAGCAGAAAGCCGTTTACCAGCAGCAGAATGAGGAGGATGATGTTTTTCAGCTTGGGCCATTCCATCCGTCACACCGCCTCCCAGCCGGGGGAGACGGACTGGCCGCCCCCGTCCCGGTATTGGATCACCAGCTCCCGCCGCTCCCGGGTGAGGTCGGGCAGCATGGCCGCCGCCTTCCGGATGGGCAGGAGCAGGGCGTTTTCCCCCTGGGCGGCGTACTGCCGCAGATGGAGGGTGAACTGGGTGATGCAGCCGTCCCGCACCAGAAACTCCGCCGCCCAGCCCTCGTCATAGAGGTAGACGGCGCTGCCCCCCAGGCGGTAGCCGAACCGCACCTGCCAGCCGTCCCCGTAGGGTCGGACGGACAGCAGGTACAGCCGGGCCTCCCCGCACAGGGGGGCCATGGCCCGCTCGGCCAGGGCCCGGGCCCCCTCGGCGGCCTGGGCGGCGGAGACCACGCCGTTGGTGTGCTCCACCGGGTACTTGCCGCTCTGGGCGGCCCGGTAGGTGGCGGTGACCCCGTCCCGGATCACCAGCCGATCCGTGCCGTCCATATAGACCTCGCCGCTGCTGCCGGGGGCGTGGTTCCGGCTGTTGAAGGACAGGGCGTCCACCAGCGCCTCCACCCCGGCGGCGGAGGACAGGGGGGCGGAGACGCCGTACAGGCCGGCGTCGGGCTCTCCCTCGGTGATCAGGGTGAAGGGATCCAGCAGGCGGTTCAGGCTCTCGTCCTCAAAGGCAAAGTAGGCGCCGTTGGGGGTGACGGCCTCCACCGCCGGATCCAGGTGGAGAGATCGGGACAGGGCGGTGGGGCAGGTGAAGTACCCGCCGTCCCCGGCGTCCTCCCAGCACAGGGACACGGCGTCCCCCTCCTCGGCCACCAGGGCCACCCGGCGGGCGCTGCCTTTGAGCGGGCAGTCCCCGCCCCCCAGCCATCGGGCCAGGGCGGCCAGGGGGATCTCCCCGGAGAAGTCGAAGTAGGCTCCCCGCCGGCGCAGGCAGGCCCGCCACTGGCTGTCGGACAGGGAGGCGGACTCCCCGGCCCCGGTCAGCGCGTCCCCCAGCAGGGGGACGAAGGCGGCGAACACCTCGTCCATCCGGTCGTCGTCATATTGCAGGCCAAAGCGGTTTCCGTCCCGGCATACCGCCAGGCGGGCGGGGAGGATGGGGCCGGACTGGGCCCCTCCGACGCTGGCGCCCGTCGGGGCGGGCCGGGGGCCCAGCAGCTCCACCAGTCCGCTGTCCCGCACCAAGGGGGTCATGGACAGCAGCGCCACGGCGGACAGGGTGAGCAGGGCGATGGCGGCGTTTTTCCCCCACTCCAGGGCGGGTTGCTTATCCCTCATGGCTGTCCTCCTCCGGCCCGGCCACGGGCAGCTCCATGCGGATGGTGAGGCCGGGCTCCGCCTTGTCCACCAGATAGAGCCGGCCCTGGTGCCGGCGCATGATCTCCTGGGCGATGGACAGGCCCAGCCCCGTGCCGCCGGACTGCCGGGAACGGGCCTTGTCCACCCGGTAAAACCGCTCGAAGATGCGGTCGCGATCCCCGTCGGGTATGCCGATGCCGTTGTCGTCCACCTCCATCCACACCTTGTCCCCCTCCTGGCCGGCGGACAGGACGATGCGGCCGCCGTCGGGGGTGTACTTGATGGCGTTGGACACAATGTTCATCATCACCTGCATGATCCGCTCCCGATCGGCCCGCACCTGGGGCAGCCGGTGGGGCAGGTGCAGCTCTACGGTGTGGGCGTGGTTCTGGGCGTCCATGAGGACGGCCTGGTAGGTGTCGTCCACCGCCTGGGCGAAGGGAAAGAGGGTGAGGCGCAGCTCGCTGCGCCCGGAGTCGAACCGGGACAGGGTAAGGAGATCCTGCAAAATATGGGCCATCCGGTCGGACTCGTTGAGGATCACCCCCAGGAACTTTTTCTCCATTGCCGGGGACAGGTCGCCCACCCCGTCGTCTAGGGTCTCGGCATAGCTGCGGATGTTGGTGAGGGGGGTACGCAGCTCGTGGGATACGTTGGCAACGAAGTCCTTGCGCTCCTGCTCCGCCTTTTCCAGCTCGGCGATGTTGGTTTCCAGCTGTTGGGCCATGGTGTTGAAGCTCTCGGTGAGCTGGCCGATCTCGTCGCTGCTGGACACCTCCAGCTTCCGGGAGAAGTCCCCCCGGGCCACCTGCTCGATGCCGTCGGTGAGCCGCTGGAGGGGGTTGACCATGGTTTTGGCCAGCAGGAAGGACAGCAGCACCGAGATCACCAGGCCCAGGGCCAGGGCCTCCAAAATCAGGCTGAACATCTCGGCGTTGAGGGCCCGGGCGGTCTCCCGGCTGTCCAGGAGGTAGATGATATAGTCCTGCCCGCCCCGGGTGATGGGGATGGCGGCGTCCATGTAGTCGGCGGTGACGCTGCTGTCAAAGCCCTTCTCCCCCAGCAGGGCCTTGGAGAGGTTGGGGGTGACGGCCACGCCCCCCTCCGGCTCCGGGGCGGATCCGCCCAGATAGCGGCCGGTGGCGCCGTCCAGCACAAAGAAATTGCGGTGGCGCCGATCCACCCCCAGCACGCCCTCGTTGGTGGACAGCACCGCCTCCACCATGGCGGCGCCGTCCGTCTCCCCCTCCCGGGCGGTCTGGAGATCCCGGACAAAGTCGGCGTTGTCCTGGCCGAAGGCGGCGGCGATCTGGCTGTAGAAGTCTTGGATATAGTAGCCGGTGACGGAGTTCATGAGGAACGCGCCCACCACCACCATGAGGGAAACGATGAGCAGTACCAGAATGAGCACCAGCTTCAGGTGTAACGTACGGCGCACAGGCGGGCCCTCCTCTCCGAAATTTAGAATCTGTAGGGGCGGGGCTTGCCCCTCCCGCCTGGGATGCTGCCGTTACCGGCACGGGCGGGGCAAGCCCCGCCCCTACAAAGCGTCAAAAGCGCGATTCATGCAGATCGCCGTTATACCCCAA
This sequence comes from bacterium, assembly GCA_004560375.1. Taxonomy (GTDB): domain Bacteria; phylum Bacillota; class Clostridia; order Oscillospirales; family Oscillospiraceae; genus Enterenecus. The sequence continues at coordinate 10,950 of SFVC01000032.1, read as the reverse complement.
AGGCGTAGCCCAGGCCCCGGCGGGTGATGATGAATTTGGGGTCGGCGGGGTCGTCCTCCAGCTTTTCCCGCAGGCGGCGGATGGCCACGTCCACCGCCCGCACGTCCCCCACGTAGCCGTCGTAGTTCCACACCCGCTCCATCAGGGTCTCCCGGGAGACGGCCTGGCCCCGGCTGGAGGCCAGGGTTTTGACCAGCTCGTATTCCCGCTGGGTGAGTTCCAGGGGCTGGCCGTCCTTGTAGACGATCATGGTGTCCGTGTCCACCTGCACCCGGCCCAGATCCAGCCGGTTTCCGGGGCTTTTCGGGGCGGCCTGGGCCAGCATATCGGTGCGGCGGATGTTGCTTTTCACCCGGGCCAGCAGCTCCCGCATGGAGAAGGGCTTGGTGATATAGTCGTCCGCCCCCAGCTCCAGGCCCAGCACCTTGTCCGTCTCCTCCTCCCGGGCGGTGAGCATGATGATGGGGGTGGCCCGGCCCTGCTCCCGCAGGGTGCGGCACACCTGAAAGCCGTCCAGCTTGGGCAGCATCAGATCCAGCAGGATGAGATCCGGATCCTGCTCCAGGGCCAGCCGCAGGCCCGCCGCCCCGTCCAGGGCCTCCAGGGTGTCGTACCCCTCCCGCTGGAGGTTGAAGGTGAGGATGTCCACAATGTTGCGCTCGTCCTCCACCACCAGGATTTTCTTACCCATGGGCTTCCTCCCGCTCCTTTCTCATGAGCTGATCCGCCCGGTACAGGGCGGCCAGGGTTTTCGCGTCGTTGATCCGCCCGTCCGCCGCCATCTCCAGGGCCTCGGCGAAGGGCAGCTTGAAGGGCTCCAGAAACTCGTCCCGATCCAGGTGCCGGTCGCCGAAGGTGAGATTCCGGGCCAGAAAGAGATAGAGCATCTCGTCGGTGTAGCCCACGCTGGGCATGATGTAGCCCAGAGCGTCCCACCGGCCGGCCTGGGCGCCGATCTCCTCCTTCAGCTCCCGCCGGATGGCGTCAAAGGGATCCTCCCCCGGCTCCAGCTTGCCGGCGGGAATCTCGGTGACAATTTTATGGTACGGGTAGCGGAACTGGCGCTCCAGGTACACGTTTCCCTCCCCGTCCAGGGCGGCCACCGCCGCGCCGCCGGGGTGGTGCACCATCTCCCGCACCGAGGTGCCGCCGTCCGCCAGCTCCACCTGATCCCGGTAGAGCTTTAGCAGCACGCCGTCAAAGGCCAGCTCGCTGGCCAGGGTTTTCTCGTTTAATTCCATGGGAACCCCTCCCGCCGCAATTTTGTCTGTGGAGCGCAATGATAAAAAGTATTATACCACGTTTGCCGAAAGATAGGAAGCGGGAAACGGGAAAATCTTCCGGGGCGGCGTGGGCGGGAAAATTCGCCGTATTTGCTATTGACAACGAAAGTTGGGGGTGGTACACTACCTACGCTGAAAAAGTTAGCTGTTTCTAACCAATGGGCTGGACAGCGTTTGGAGGAGAACGCCATGAAAACATTGAAGGATGTTCGGGTGGGCAAAACGGCGGTGGTGCGCCGCCTCCACGGGGAGGGCCCGGTGCGCCGCCGGATCATGGACATGGGGATCACCAAGGGGGTGGAGATCTACGTCCGGAAGGTGGCTCCCCTGGGCGATCCCATGGAGCTGACGGTGCGGGGGTACGAGCTGTCCCTGCGGAAAGAGGACGCGGAGATGATCGAGGTGGAAGCGTCCGAGCCGTCGTGAGCCGCGGGCTAAGCTCGGAGAGGAGTGAACTACATACAATGGATGTGAAAATTGCCCTGGCGGGCAATCCCAACTGCGGGAAAACAACGCTGTTTAACGCCCTCACCGGCTCCAACCAGTACGTGGGCAACTGGCCGGGGGTGACGGTGGAGAAGAAGGAGGGCCGGCTCAAGGGCCGCCCCGACGTGATCATACAGGATCTGCCCGGGATCTACTCCCTGTCCCCCTACACTCTGGAGGAGGTGGTGACCCGGAACTACCTGGTGAAGGAGCAGCCCGACGCCATCCTGAACATCGTGGACGGCACCAACATCGAGCGCAACCTCTACCTCACCACTCAGCTCATCGAGCTGGGGCTGCCGGTGGTGGTGGCGGTGAACATGATCGACCTGGTGCGGAAGAACGGGGACAAGATCGACCTGGAGCGGTTGGGGAAGGCCCTGGGCTGCGAGGTGGTGGAGATCTCCGCCCTGAAGAACGAGGGCGGGCTGGCCGCGGCGGAGCGGGCCGGAGCTCTGGCCCAGGCTCACAAGGCGGGGGAGATCCCCCATATGTTCACCGGCAGCGTGGAGCACGCCCTGGCCCACATCGAGGAGTCCATCCAGGATCGGGTGGACATACAGCATCTGCGCTGGTACTCCATCAAGGTGTTCGAGCGGGACGAGAAAGTGCTGGAGGAGCTGGGCATCGACGGCCAGCTCCGGGCCCATCTGGAGGAGCACATCGCCGACTGCGAGCGGGAGCTGGACGACGACGCGGAGTCCATCATCACCAACCAGCGGTACGACTACATCGGCGGCGTGGTGGCCAAGGCGGTGGAGAAAAAGACCGCCAAACACGCCGCCACCCTGTCGGACAAGATCGACGGGGTGGTGACCAACCGGGTGCTGGCCCTGCCCATCTTCGTGGCGGTGATGTTTTTGATCTACGCCATCGCCATGGGCCCCTGGCCCGTCTCCGTAGGGGCGCGGCTCACCGACTGGGCCAACGACGGTGTGTTCGGGGACGGCTGGTTTGTCCCCTTCACCGGGTCGGATACGAAGGGCTACAACAAGGCCGCGGGCGCGTTCGAGGAGGCCCAGGCCATCGTCGCCGCCTATGAGGCCGGGGAGCCGGAGGTCTACCTCTACGATGAGGATGCCGGCGAGGTGATCACCCTGAAGGCCACCGAGCCGGCCTACCGGGAGGCCCTCACCGTAACGGAGCCGGATCCCCAAACTTATGGCGCCTGGGTGCCCGGCCTGCCCGTGCTCATCGAGAACGGCCTGGACGCCCTCCACTGCAACGACGCGGTGAAGTCTCTGGTGTTGGACGGCATTGTGGGCGGCGTGGGGGCGGTGCTGGGCTTTGTGCCCCAGCTGCTGGTGCTGTTCCTGCTGCTGGCCATCGTGGAGGACGTGGGCTATATGTCCCGGGTGGCCTTCATCATGGACAGGCTGTTCCGCCGGTTCGGCCTGTCCGGCAAGTCCTTCATCCCCCTGCTGGTGGCCACGGGCTGCAGCGTGCCGGGGGTGATGGCCTCCCGCACCATCGATCAGGACAGGGATCGGAAGATGACGATTATGACCACCTGCTTTATCCCGTGCAGCGCCAAGATGCCCATCATCGGCCTGTTCGCCGGGGCGCTGTTCGGCAAGTCCGTCTGGGTGGCGGTGTCCGCCTACTTCATCGGCGTGGGGGCGGTGGTGGTGTCCGGCCTGATGCTGAAAAAGTTCCGGGCCTTCTCCGGCGAGCCCGCCCCCTTTGTCATGGAGCTGCCCGCCTACCACCTGCCCTCCGCCGCCAACGTGCTGCGTACCACGGTTGACCGGGGCTGGTCCTTTGTGAAGCGGGCGGGAACGGTGATCCTGCTGTCCACCGTGGCGCTGTGGTTCCTCCAGAGCTTCGGCTTTGAGGGCGGAGCCTTCGGCCTGGTGTCGGACAGCGACTTCTCTCTGCTGGCCACCGTGGGCCGGATGGTGGCGGTGCTGTTCGCCCCCCTGGGCTTCGGACACTGGCAGACCGCCGTGGCCACCCTCACCGGCCTCATCGCCAAGGAGGAGGTGGTGGCCACCCTCCAGGTGCTGTACCCGGGGGACGTGTACCGGAACCTGGCCGCGGTGTTCACCGGCCCCTCGGCCTACGCCTTTCTGATCTTCAACCTGCTGTGCGCCCCCTGCTTTGCGGCCATCGGCGCCATCCGGCGGGAGATGAACAGCCCCCGCTGGACGTGGGCCGCCATCGGCTATATGTGCGGCTTCGCCTACGTGACCGCCCTGATCGTGTATCAGCTGGGCGGGCTGCTGGCGGGGACGCTGGCCTTCAATCTGTTTACGGTTGTGGCGCTGGCGCTGCTGGCGGGGCTGCTGTACCTGCTCTTACGGCCCGCCCCAAAGCGGGCCCCTGTGGGGAGCGTGTGAGCTATGGCTGGGTTTCTCAGCGAAAACTGGGGCAATCTCCTGGTGATCGCCCTGATCGCCCTGGTGCTGGCCGCCGTGATCCGGGGGCAGTGGAAGGGGCGGAAGATGGGCAAATCCGGCTGTGGGGGAGGTTGTGACGGCTGCCCCTCCCGGGGGATCTGCCATTCAGAGGAATAAGAAAGAGCCCGGAAGCCATGCTTCCGGGCTCTTTTCTGTGCGGAAGGGATTACCGCTCACACCTCCAATAAAACACGCTGTAGGGGGGCAGCTCGCTGCCGCCGCCGAAGTCGTGCGCCTCCCCGGTGAGCAGATCCACCGCCCGGCCGCAGCCCGCGTCGAAGTGGGCGGTGTAGGGCTGGCTGTCCGCGTTCACCGCCACCAGCACCCGCTCGCCGTCGGTGCGGCGCTGGAAGATGGCCTGCTTGTTGGTGAGCACCACATCCTGGAAGTCGCCCCAGCACAGGGCCTCGCTGTCCCTGTGGGCCTTTGCCATGGCGGCGATCCGATCCGTCAGCTCATTCCACTCCGGGGCGTCGAAGCAGGGCCGCAGGGCCTCGTCCCCCTGGGACTTGTCGCCCTTCGCCCCCCACTCGCTGCCGTAGTAGAGGCAGGGAATGCCGGGCATCCCGAACAGCACCCCGTACAGCAGGGGCAGGTGCGACCGATTTTGCAAAATAGAGGCCACCCGGGTCACGTCGTGGTTGTCGGCGAAGCACAGCAGGTGCTTGCCCTTGTACAGCGTCCAGTTTTCCGGGCCGAACTGCCGCTTTAGAGAGTGGACGATCTCAAACAGGTTCATGGAGTTGAAGCTGGAGTACAGCCCCTTGTAGCACTCGTAGTTGGTGCAGGAGTGGAGCATCTCCTCGTTGACCCACTGGTTGTAGTCCCCGTGGAGGGTCTCGCCCAGCAGGAGAAACTCCGGCTTCAGCCCGCCGCAGAAGGAGCGCAGCCGGCGCAGGAAGTCCTTGTCCAGGCAGTAGGCCACGTCCAGCCGCAGCCCGTCGATGCCGAACTCGTCCACCCAGAACTTCACCGTGTCCAGCAGGTAGTCCACTACGGCGGGGTTGCGAAGGTTGAGCTTCACCAGCTCGAAGTGGCCCTCCCAGCCCTCGTACCAGAAGCCGTCGTTGTAGTTGGAGTTGCCGTCGAAGCTGATGTGGAACCAGTCCTTGTAGGGGGAGTCCCACTTCTTCTCCTGCACGTCCCGAAAGGCCCAGAAGCCCCGGCCCACATGGTTGAACACCCCGTCCAGCACCACCTTGATGCCGTGGGCGTGGAGGGTTTCGCACACCTGGGCGAAGTCCTCGTTGGTGCCCAGGCGGCAGTCGATCTTCCGGTAGTCCCGGGTGTCGTAGCCGTGGCGGTCGCTGTCAAAAATAGGGCACAGGTAGACCGCGTTCGCCCCCAGCTTTTGAATATGTCCGGCCCAGTCCCCGATTTTGCCGATGCGGCTGGCGGGGACGCCGTCGTTCTCCCTGGGGGCCCCGCAGAAGCCCAGGGGATAGATCTGATAAAATACGCTGCGCTCCGCCCACATGGGCGTCACTTCCTTTCTCTTTCGTCCTGGCGGTGAAGCCGTGAGCCATAAGTATAACAGGAACGGGGTTAAAAAGCAAGGGAGTGCCCTTGCTACAAACGCCCCCTGTTGTCAAGAAACCACAGGACAGCCCATCCGCCGGAGGGAAGCCTCCATGCGGTGCGCGTTTCGGCACTGCTCATCCAGCACGCCCCGCAGGACGGGGGGTAGTTGGGTGCACAGCTCGTACCGCAGGGTGGTTCGGACGGCCTGGGCCCCGCCCCGACAGTGGGGGAGCATCTGCCGCAGGAACACCGCGTCCAGCCGGTTCCCCTCCGGGGCAGACCGCATCCGGGCGAACATCTCCCGGAGGATCAGATCCGTCCGCCGCTGGCACAGCCACAGCTCCGGCCGGGGATTGGTGAGCTGATCCGCGGCGGGCAGGATTTCCTCCAGAGCCTGGACGGTCTGGGCGCACTGCTCCGCCATGCCCTGAGCCAGACGGCGGACGGTTCGGTCGTCGGAAACCTCCAGGAGGTTCCGACACATCCGGACGGCGGCCTGTTGGTGGGGGATGAGCTGGACGATGAGGTTGTGGGAGATGCTCTGGGTGAGCTTGGCGGTGGTGACGCCCTGGATCATCTCGTCCAGGATCTGGTAGTAGCAGCACAGGTAGCGCTTGGCCCCGTCGCTGAGCAGATAGGTGTTTGCCATGGGTTTGCCCTCCTTTTGCCCATCCTATGAGGGAAAACCCGGTTGGGTGAGAACAGGGCGGCGGTTTTTTTAAACCGCCGCCCTGTTCTCAGAATTTGGCCCCGCCGAACTCGGACAGGGTGATCTGCTTATTCCGCTCCGCCGTCCAGTTGATGGACCACTGGGAGGCGAACAGCAGCAGCTGGTTCTGCCGGTAGTCCTCCACCAGCATGGCGTCCCCGGGGAGGGTGAGGTCGTCCGCCCGCAAAGGCTCCTCCCCCTCGTGGTGAAGCCAGCGCAGGTACTCGTAGGGCAGGCCCTCGGCGTACAGATCCACGCCGTACTCGTTTTTCAGCCGGTACTCCAGCACATCAAATTGCAGGGTGCCCACCACGCCCACAATGACCTCCTCCATGCCGGAGTAGGGGGTCTTGAAGATCTGAATGGCGCCCTCCTGGGCGATCTGCTCCATGCCTTTGAGGAACTGCTTGCGCTTCATGGTGTCCAGGGGCCGCACCCGGCGGAAGTGCTCCGGGGCGAAGGTGGGGATGGGGTCGAACTGGAACTTGTGGGCGGCGGTGCACAGGGTGTCCCCGATGGCAAAGATGCCCGGGTCGAACACGCCGATGATGTCCCCGGCGTAGGCCTCCTCGATGATCTCCCGCTCGGCGGCCATGAGCTGCTGAGGCCGGGAGAGCTTGAGCTTCTTGCCTCCCTGGACGTGGTAGACCTCCTTGTCCGCCTCGAACTTGCCGGACACCACCCGCATGAAGGCGATCCGATCCCGGTGGGCCTTGTTCATGTTGGCCTGGATTTTGAACACGAAGGCGGAGAAGCCGTCGTCAAAGGAGTCGATGAGCTCGTCCCCCGCCGTCCGGGGCAGGGGGGCGGTAGTCATTCTCAGAAAGTCCTCCAGGAAGGGCTCCACGCCGAAGTTGGTGAGGGCGGAGCCGAAGAACACCGGGGACAGCTGCCCGTGGCGCACCCGATCCAGGTCGAACTCGCAGGAGGCCCCGTCCAGCAGCTCGATCTCGTCGTTGAGCTGATCCCGGTAGGAGGAACCGATGAGTTCCGCCAGGGCGGGGTCGTCCAGGGCCACCTCGGTGGCGGTGGCCGCCTTGGATCCGCCGTTGGAGGTGAAGTGGATAATCCGCTTCCGCTCCCGGTCGTACACGCCCTGAAACGCCTTGCCGCAGCCGATGGGCCAGTTGACGGCGTAGGTGTCGATGCCCAGCTCGTGCTCCAGCTCCTGGCACAGCTCAAAGGGATCCCGGGCCTCCCGATCCATCTTGTTGATGAAGGTGAAAATGGGGATGTCCCGCAGGCGGCACACCTTGAACAGCTTCCGGGTCTGGGCCTCCACGCCCTTGGCGGCGTCGATGACCATGACGGCGGAGTCGGCGGCCATCAGGGTGCGGTAGGTGTCCTCGGAGAAGTCCTGGTGGCCGGGGGTGTCCAGGATGTTGATGCAGAAGCCCTCGTACTGGAACTGCATCACCGACGAGGTGACGGAGATGCCGCGCTGCTTTTCGATCTCCATCCAGTCGGAGGTGGCGGCCCGGGCGTTCTTCTTGCCCTTCACCACCCCGGCCTGGGCGATGGCGCCCCCGTAGAGCAGGAATTTCTCCGTCAGGGTGGTTTTGCCCGCGTCGGGGTGGCTGATGATGGCGAAGGTTCGGCGGCGTTTGATTTCGGATTCGTATTGTGACATGGGGTGTTCCCTCCATTGTAATAGGTTTGGTTGTGGGGTGGATGGCCGGATTTACATGGGGAACCCTCCCAGCGTTGAATTGAAATGATTGGCAAGACATTATATCACCTTGTACCCAAAAGAGCAACAGCCGCCGGGAAAAATCCTGTTTCCTGGAAGGAGGGAGGGCCATGGAGGCTGCGGACAGGGCGGGACGGACAGGCACGGCGGCGGGGCGGGGCGCATAACCGTGGTTGAGGGGCCTGACGGCCCCGGAGGAACAATCTGCGAGACAGAGAGGAGCATTGAATGAAAGAGGTATTGCAGAACCGGCTGGCCCGGCTGCTGTGCGTCAAGTCGCTGGTGACGCTGGCGCTGACGGCGGTGTTCGCCTTTCTGGCGGTCACCGGGGAGGTGGGCCAGGACTTTATGACGGTGTATACCGTTATCATCGCCTTTTACTTCGGCACCCAGATAGAACGGCAGAATCAGAGCGGGGGGAACGGCCAATGAAGCTGATCCGCTGCCTTTTGACGGAAAATGACTGCTATCGCACCAAGCGCACCATCCAGCCCAAGGGCGTCATGGTGCACTCCACCGGGGCGGACAACCCGACCCTGCGGCGGTACGTCCAGCCCGTGAAGGGCGGGGACGGGGACTACGCCGCCCTGCTGGCCCAGCTGGGTCAGAACAGGAACGGCAACCACTGGAACCGCCCGGGGCTGGACGTGTGCGTCCACGGCTTCATCGGCAAGCTGGCGGACGGCTCCATCGCGTCGGTGCAGACCCTGCCCTGGAACCACCGGGGCTGGCACGCCGGCACGGGCACCAGCGGCGGCAGCGCCAACAACACCCACATCAGCTTTGAGATCTGCGAGGACGCGCTCACCGACCCGGCCTATTTTAAAACGGTATACCGGGAGGCGGTGGAGCTCACCGCCCTGCTGTGCAAAGAGTACGGCCTGAACCCGCTGGCGGACGGAGTGGTGATCTGCCACAGCGAGGGCTACCGCCGGGGGGTGGCCTCCGGCCACGCCGACGTGGAGCACTGGTTCCCCCGCCATGGCAAGAGCATGGACGATTTCCGCCGGGACGTGGCGGCAGCCCTGGCCCCCAAGCCGGAGCCCGACCCCGACCCCAAACCTGATCCGGAGGAGGATGACGAGATGACCTATTACAAGACGCTGGCCGAGGTGCCCGAGTACTACCGCCCCGCGGTGGAGAAGCTGGTGGAGGCCGGGGCGCTGAAGGGCACGGCGGAGGGCGTGCTCAACGTGTCCGAGGACTTTTGCCGCACCATGACGGTGCTGGATCGGATGGGCAAGCTGGATTAAAAGCGCACAGCACCCGGGGGCAGGTGCTGCGGCACAAAGCGGGTTGCCAATGAATGCTATGGCAGAGAGGCCCAATGCACGGATCCGATAGGGAAAAACAGGGGTAGAATGCCAACGGGGGTTGCCGCTATCAAACGGCAACCCCCGTCAAGATCAAGGCGTTCACGATGAAATTCTGCGTTACACATTAAACCGGAACAGGATGATATCCCCATCCTGCACCACATACTCCTTGCCCTCGGAGCGGATCAGGCCCTTTTCCCGGGCGGCGGCCATGGAGCCGCAGTTCTTCAAATCCTCGAAGGCCACCGTCTCCGCCCGGATGAAGCCCCTCTCGAAGTCGGTGTGGATTTTGCCCGCCGCCTGGGGGGCCTTGGTGCCCCGGGTGATGGTCCAGGCCCGGCACTCGTCCTCGCCGGAGGTGAGGAAGGAGATGAGGCCCAGCAGAGTGTAGCTGGCCTTGATGAGCCGATCCAGGCCGCTCTCCCCGATGCCCAGATCCTCCAGGAACATGGCCTTCTCGTCGGCGGGCAGCTCGGCGATCTCCGCCTCCAGCTTGGCGCACACGGGGATCACCTGGGCCCCCTCCCCGGCGGCCCGCTCCGCCACCTGATTGTAGTAGGGCACGCCGGTGGGGTCGGCGAAGCCGTCCTCGTCCAGGTTGGCGGCGTAGATCACCGGCTTCAGGGACAGCAGCTCGCTGGTGGCGATAAGGGCCCCGTCCTCCTCGTCCACCTCAGCCAGGTAGGATCGGGCGGACTTGCCGTCGTTGAGCCAGTCCCGCAGGCCCTCGAACACCTCCGCCTCGTGGTTGAACTTCTTGTCCGCCTTGGCGGCCTTCCGGGCCTTGTCGATGCGGCGGTCGGCCATCTCCACGTCCGCCATGATCAGCTCCAGATCGATGATGTCCATATCCCGGATGGGGTCGGTGGAGCCCTCCACGTGGATGACGTTCTCGTCGTCAAAGCAGCGCACCACGTGGACGATGGCGGCGCACTCCCGGATGTTGGCCAGGAACTTGTTGCCCAGCCCCTCCCCCCGGGAGGCCCCCTTCACCAGGCCCGCGATGTCCACGAACTCCACCACGGCGGGGGTGGTTTTCTTGGGCTTGTAGAAGTCGGACAGCCAGTCCAGCCGGCTGTCCGGCACCGCCACGGTGCCCACGTTGGGGTCGATGGTGCAGAAGGGGTAGTTGGCGCTCTCCGCGCCGGCGTTGGTGATGGCGTTGAACAGGGTGGACTTGCCCACGTTGGGCAGGCCGACGATGCCTAATTTCATATTGCTTTACATCTCCTTAGAAAGTCCTGATTTATCAATGGTTTCCAGGTTTTGCTCCTTTAGAGCTTCACCATTACTGTACCATTTCTTCACCATTTTGCCATTGACTTATGTGCAGTTACATTCTGCTGGCCTCAAATTGCTGTACGCCGGCGATCAGTGAGTCATCTGTCACATGCACATATTTATCCATGGTGGTCTGGATACTGGCGTGACCCAATAGCCTCTGAAGTACCTTCGGCTGCATCCCGCTTTCAATCGCGCGAGTAGCATAAGTGTGCCTCAGAGCGTGCATACAGAAACGCTTGATTCCGTTTTCATCACAGATTTT
>SFVC01000031.1 GCA_004560375.1 bacterium | reverse complement strand
GCAGTCTGCCACAGCGTTCTGAATGCCGGTAATGACCTTCATGCGGGCAGATGCTTTCTTCATAGCGGCGTTGATGCCCTTGGACTTCTCACTCATTCCTTGCAGGGCTGCATCCAAATCTTCCAGCGTGAAAAGCTCATGCTCTTTCAGATAAATGATGGCTTTGGAGACTGCCTTCAAATCATCGGTCGTGCCTTTCTGCTGACCGTACCTCGACCAGTCGCTGCGTTCTGCCTTTCGCAAGTTCAGATAATCACGAAGCAGAAGAACCAGATCGGGCGAGGTGCTTTTTGCTTGTGCTTGCGTTTCTGCAAAGGCTTCCTTGGTGGCGTCCATAATGTCCGCAATCCAGTTTCGCAGATTTCTGATGGTGCTGCGAATGGCATTCATCATGCGGTTGGCGGCTTTAATATCTCGGTTGAGATTGCCGATGTTGGTTTCGATGCCACGGCGCTCCATCTGCGTGACGGCAGGCCCCATGTGTACAGTCGGAATGATGTCCAGCCCCTGACGCTCATAGGAGCGGAGATCGACACGCTCAGGACTGCCGACCATTTCAAGGTAACGGTTCTGTACGACCTCCCAGCCGTGCCTCCATTCCTCGCCGTGATACTGCTCGTTCCAGTCAACGGTATCTTCCTTGTGAGATTTCCAGCCGCCGGACGGGAGCCGGATGCGTTCTCCATTTTCGTCAAGGTCATAAACCTTTCTGCTCTTGGGAAGCCATTTGCCGTGTTCGTCCATTGCCCTCATGGTCAGCATCACATGGCAATGGGGATTGTGTCCCGGTGGGTCTGGATCATGGATGGCAAAGTCACAGCACATGCCTTTGGAGACAAAGTGTTCCTGGCAGTAGTCCCTAACCATCTGCGGATAAAGTTCATTGGGTATCTCCCTCGGAAGTGTCAGAACAAATCGTCTGGCAAGTTGAGAATTCCATTGCTTCTCCACTTCCTCGGCGGCGTTCCAGAGCGTTTCACGGTCTGCATATTCGGGTGGGGCATTTGCCGGAAGCATGATCTCTGTGTAGACAACGCCTTTCTTATAGGTGTAGTTCTTGGCTTTCTGGTCATACTCAGAAAACAGGTTTTCGGCGCTTTGATACGCAGCTCCGGCAACCGCCGACTTGCCTTTGCTTCGTTGGGTAATGGAAATATCAAAGTGCGGATTGGGCATATTCATCAGCTCCTTTCCCATTAAAAAGAAAAAAGACCGATACTTTTCAGCAACGGTCACAGCCCCGTAAGGGGGATTTATTCACTTGATGCCGGAGAATGATTGTTCAATCGTTCTTCGGCGGCAAGTCCACAAAGGGGTAGCTGGCTTTAGCCAGCGCAGGGGAAGTGTAGCTTCCTCTGGATGATTGAAGCAGGACTGCGGAAATCATCAGCTCCCGGCAGGGGCTTTCGGCAGAACGCAACGCACCGTCCTTAGGCGGTGTATAGTTGCGCCCTTGTTTCCACAAGGGGTTTCAGCTCCCGTCCGTTTCCAGCATTTTCTTTCGGTTTTCAATCAGCAGATCCAGCTTCTTCTGTGCGGCTTCTCCATGAAAGAGGAAGGTCAGCAGTTCCATCACATCATCATCGGTCAGAATGGTCGGCTCTCTCAAAAAGGTTTCCAACATTCCGGCACGAGTGCAAAGGCGGTGGGTTCGCTCGCTTCGGGTCAGGCGTTTCAGTTCGCTTTCCAATCGCTTTTCCCTGTGCTTGGCTGCGGTCAGCTTCTTCTCCGCAACATACTGGTCGTGTTTCAGCTTTTCCAGTTTTTCGTTTGGCATGGGTGATACTCCTTTCGCAATAATGGATAAAACAAAAGCGACCAACTTTTTACGGTTGATCGCCTTTGGCTTGTCCATATTTCGTTTATTTCGAGTAATATTCAGATAGAGAATCCGCTACTTTCTTCGCATTTGTATAGGGAGCCGTTGCATAGAGTGCACCGTCAGAATTTTGCCAAATGATAATTCCGTCAAGTCCAACATCTTCAACAACATACCATATCGCTGGTGATGGGCACGGCAGTATGATACACCCGAGGCAGCGCAGGACGTGATACGCTATAATCAAAGATGAGCAAAACAATCATGCGGTGAGCTTCAGAAGCTCACCGCACGTGTTCCTGTAAAGTGGTCAGAAATAAGACCTGTCTGTGGTATTATTGTGGTCAAACGAAAAATCACCGCCAAATTGGCGGTGATTTTTCTCAAGATGGTGGACCCGAACGGGATCGAACCGTCGACCTCTGCGATGCGAACGCAGCGCTCTCCCAGCTGAGCTACGGGCCCATTTTTCCGCTTTTTGGTCGTTTTTCGCAACAAAAAGCGGGTTTTTGAAGTTTTAAGTTTTCGTGAATCTTGGCGGAATTTTTCCCCCGAATAGCGGGCCAACTTTCACTGGTCGATGTGCGTCCATAGGGTTGCGAACGCTGCGCTCTCCCAGCTGAGCTAATCGCCCGTATGAAATTTTGATGGTGATCCATGCAAACCAAACGACAGCCCTTCAAGCCACAACAGTTGTATTATACCAGAAAAAATCATTTTGTAAAGGGGTAACTTTCATTTCCCCCGGATCTTTTTTCCGCCCGGAGGGCGGGCGCCCTGGGGGCGCCCGCCCTCCGTTTTTCTCAGCCCCTGCCGTTTCCAACGGTAACGGCCTCCGGGGTGTTGGCGTAATCCCACTGGTGGTTTGACTCCGCCATCTCGTCGCTGGTGACGTTGAAATACCTCCAGTCCTCCGGGCCGCTGGCCTTCCAGCTAAACCCCTGCTCCCGGTAGTTGGCATCCCAGGTCACGTCCACACAGTACCAGTCGCCGTCCAGCCGCACCATGTTCCAGCCGTGATCCTCCTGGCTTTGAAAGGCCGCGCCCACCACGGTGATGCACTCCACCCCGGCCAGATCGCACAGCAGCTGGAAGGTGGTGGCATAGCCCAGGCACACCGCCTTCCGGTTCACCAGCCCGCCGTAGGGGGTGAAGGATTCCCGGGGCGTCTCCGCCATTCGATCCTGGTGCGTCCAGTCGTAGTTCACGTTGTTGACGATCCAGCTGTAAATGGCCGTCTCCTTTTCCAGGTCGCTCACGCCGTCCCTCAGCGCCTTTCTCAGGACGCCTTTGGCCTTATCATAAATCTTCCGATCCTCTTTGGACAGGCGGTCGGGATCGTCGTTTTCCCAGGCGGCCCGGATGGCGGAGGTGTCGTACAGCGACATATCGTCCTTGTTGGGCTGGGTAAACAGGCAACGATCCGAATGGTTGGGATCCCTCCAGGGATCCGGCCCCAAAAAATCGGATTGTTCCGGCGGGCCACTCTCCTCCGGAGCCCCTGGGGCCGGAAGCTCCGCCCCGCTCAGCACCGCCTCAAAAGCCCTGTCCGCCAAATTTGTGTCCGGGCAGATGAACAGCGCCGCGTAGGGCCCCTTCTGATTGACGCTGCCGTTGGCCGCCATGTCCGCCTGATCGGGGGCATAGCCGGCAAAGTCCCCCTGGCGCTCAAACGTATACGTCATCAGCGCCGTGGCCGCCCGCACCGCGGCCCCCTCGTCCTCCATCCGCAACACCGCCAGCTCAAAGGCGGACGCCCCCATACCCCGTATGACCGCCGCGTCCTCCCACGGATCCTGAAGAGCATAGGCATTGTCCAGATAGGCGGCCAGGAACTCCTTCCCGTCCTCGTCCCCGGTCAGGTACTCCACGTCCCCGGAGCCTTCGCCATAGCCGCAGCGGGGGAACACCGCGTTCACCACCTCCAGCGCCGCCGGCCCCTCAAACTCCGTCGGCGCCTGTGTCCCGGCGGCGGGATCCTGCCGGCACCCGGCTGCCAGCCCCGCCAGCAGGGCGGCGGACAGCAGCAGCGCAGCAAGCCTTTTCATAACACACAGCCCCTTAAACCAATCTTAAAAAAACAGGGGGCCCGCCGCGGCGGGCCCCCGTCCTCATTTCTCGTGGAGATAACTTTTCAGCAGCACCTGAAGCAGCTCATCCCGATCCAGCTGGCGGATGAGGGTGCGGGCGTTGTTGTGGTTGGTGATGTAGGTGGGATCCTCGCTGAGAATATAGCCCACGATCTGATTGATGGGGTTATAGCCCTTCTCCTGCAGGGAATTATAGACGGAGGACAGGATCATGCGAATCTCCTGATCCTTGTCAATGTTGACGCTGAATTTCCGTGTGTAGTCGATGTCGCTCATAGGGCGCACCCCCCTTTTCTCTGATACCTGTTATTTTAGCCTACAATGTCCCGGTTGTAAAGAGGAAAACAAAAAATTTACAAGTAGGACTTTCTCATGAAAATTCTGTAAAACCTCCGCCTCCGCCCCGTCCAAAGGGATTGACGAACCGGCCCGGGGGTGTTAAGATAGGAATGTCCGACAAAATTCGTGTCCACCGTTGAAGGAGGAATTCCAGCATGGCTTCCAGGCCCTCTCCCAACAGCTTGATCCACTGCGCCGTCTGCGGCGAGGATTATAGTGCCACTTATAAACGCTGCCCCTTCTGCGGGGCGAAGAACGCCCCGTCCGCCCCCAATCCCCCCCGGAGGGCCCCCGCGCCCCCGCCCGTGTACGACGACGAGCCGGAACCCGCCTCTCCCCCCCGCCGCGCCGCCCCCGCCGACCCCGACGACACCTACGTGTTCGACGGGCAGGATCTCTTTGACGACGATCCCGAGGAGGACTACCGCCCCGCCCGCCCCAGAGGGGGCAAGCGGCTGGCGGAGAAGCCCTCCTCCAACCCCTTCGCCGAGGCCCAGATCAACTGGCCCCGGATGATCACCTTCCTGTGCTCCCTGATCATCATCGTGGCGGCGCTGATCATCGTATTCACCGTCATCTATCCCCAGCTCCGGGGGACGGGCGGCCCCGGGGCCAACGCCACCGAGCAGCCCACCGCCCCCGCCAGCGATCCGGTGGGTCAGCCCACCCAGCCCGCCGATCCCACCGATACCACGCCCGTGGATCCCGCTATCACCCAGCCCCCGGTGGATCCCGCCGTTACCGATCCCCCCCTGGTGGGCCCCGGCGACGACGAGCCCACCGGCCTGACCCTGAGCACCTATGACTTCACCATCTACCCCGACAGCAAGCCGGTCACCATCGTCCCCACCGTCACCCCCGCCGGCTGGAACGGCACCGTGACCTTTGAGTCCAGCGACCCCTCCTACGCCACGGTGAGCGCCGCCGGCGTGGTCACCCACGCCAGATCCGATATGGTGGGCGGCGTGCACGGCATCGTGATCACGGTAAAGGCGGGCACCCTGACGGCAGACTGCAAGGTATTTGTGGCCGGGGCCAGGGCCTCCCAGTCCGATCCCCCCGCCCAGTCCGATCCCCCCGTGGATCCCACCCAGGCGCCCCCCTCCGGCGGCAACGTCACGGTGGGCCGCTCCGGCACCATCGTGAACGCGGAGGGCGGCCTGCGGGTGCGCTCCGGCCCGGGTACCACCTACGCCCCCATCGCCACCCTGTGGAACGGCAACTCCGTCAACGTGGTGGCCGAGGCGGGAGACGGCTGGTATCAGATCACCTTCTCCGGCGCCAGCGGCGCCGCCACCCAGGGCTATATCCGGGGCGAGTATATCTCCACGAACTGAATTGGAAACGCGGGAGCGCCGCCCGTCCGGGCGGCGCTCCTTTTTAAAAGGAGGCATCCGCCATGCTCACAGTGGAGCGCGTCAGCGTCATGAACCTGGAAAACGCCATGCGGGGGGCCCGGAACCCTATGAACAGCTGGGCCCGTTCGGACAGCGCCTACGGCCCCGACGGGCAGTACCGGCTGGGGCCCAACGATCTGGATCTGGCCCTGCGCCTGTGCGCCGCGGGCAGCGATCACCGGAAATTCCTCCGGCAGGTCATGGTGTCCATGGACATCACCGCCCCCCTGTACTGGTGGAAGGAATTCGATACCTATAAGGTGGGCACCGTGGCCAACTCCACCTCCACCATGCACAAGCTCCACGCCCGGCCCATCCAGCTGTCCGACTTCTCCGCCGACCGCCTCACCCCCGCCTCGCTGGCGGAGTTTCAGCGGTACGTCGCCTATCTGGAGACAGTGCGTCAGCGGTACGTGGCGGACAAGAACAAGACCGACTGGTACGACCTGATCCAGCTCCTGCCCTCCAGCTACAACCAGATGCGGACGGTGACGCTGAACTACGAGGTGCTGGCCAACCTCTACTTCGCCCGCCGGAACCACAAGCTGGACGAGTGGCACGTGCTGTGCGCCGCCATTCTGGAGCTGCCCTACGCCCGAGAGCTGCTGGGCGCTGTTGGTGGCGAGGCGATCTCATAAAAGGCGCGCCCTCCGGCCATGCCGGAGGGCGCGTTTCCTATACCTTCAGCCAGCTTTGCAGCCCGGGGAGATCGTCCGCGATATGTACGTGGGGATAGTCCCGGAACGCCTCCCGGGGGGTGGTGCCGTTGAGCACCGCGCAGAACGCGCAGCCCCCCGCCTGGGCGGTGGCGGCGTCGATCACCGTGTCCCCGCAGAACAGCACCTGTCCCGGCTCCAGCCCCAGCCGCTCCAGGGCCAGGTTCAGCCCCTCCGGGTCGGGCTTGTTCCGGCGCACATCGTCCCCGCCGATCACCAGCTCCAACAGCTCCAGCTTCCCCTGGTGGGCGAAGATCTGCCGCAGGGTGCCCCCCGGCTTGGTGGACACGATGGCGGTATGCACCCCCGCCCTCTTCAGCGCGGCCAGCAGCTCCGCCGCCCCTGGCAGCAGCGTCGTCCCCCGGATCATCAGCTCCCGCCCCGGCCCGTGGGCCTGGGTGCCCACGGTGATGTGGAACTGGTGGGCAAAGGCCCCCTGCCGCGCTGGATCCGTCTCCCCGGTGAGGTGGGTGAAGCCGTCCTCCAGGGTCATCCCCACGGTGGTTCGCACCTGCTCCACTGTGGGCTCGGGCAGGCCCAGGGCGGTAAAGCCCAGGCGGTAGCCCTCCGCGATGGCGGCGGTGGAGTCCCCCAGCGTATAGTCAAAGTCAAAAAAGATCCCCTGATAGTCCATGTCATGCCCCCGCTTTCGGTTATTCTGGGGTATGATATCACAAAACGCTCCGCCTTTCAACTGTTAGCCTGCTCCAGCAGGTTGGCCGCCCCGTAGCGCAGGCAGCGGTACAGCCGCTGCCGTCCCCGCTTCAGCGTCCGGGACACGGTGGACTTGTTCACCCCGCACTTCCTGGCGATGGCCTCCATGCTCATGTTCCGCCCGTAGTAGAGGATCATGTACTCCCGCTGCCGGGCGGTGACGTCCTGCCGCAGGGCATGGGTCAGGTTCCGTTTCAGGCGGTTGATCTGATCCCGGTTGTCGTCGGCCATCAGCTCGGCGTATACCCGCAAATCCGCCAGGCCGAAGCTGTTGTCATAAGAAACGGTTCGCATCGGTTACCTCCTCCTGTGATCCACCGGGCCCAGCCCGGCCCCCCGCCGGGGGGTGTATTTCCGGTAGTAGCCGTTTAGCTGCCGGGCCACCCCCCGCACATCCCGGTACATGGCCCGCAGCGGCCGCAGACGCCTGTCCAGCCGGATCCGGTGCTGTTCGTCCCCGGCCTCCCGCAGGGCCCGTTCCAGCTCGGAGATCCGGCCCCGCAGCATGGCCGCCGTCTGCTCATACTCCAATGATAACTCGTACAATGTCATAGCGTCCCTCTCCCGTCCTCCTCCTCGTCCCGGCCCACCCACCGCAGCCGGTGGGCAAAGCGGCGCCGGGCGTACCGCTCCAGGCAGTCCTCGCACACCACACGGCCGTCCAGCGCAAAATAAGGATCCCCGGGGTACAGCTCCCCCCGGCACAGCCAGCACCGCAGCTCCCGCCCCGATCCGGCCGCCCCATTCCGCAATCTATTCTTGAAAAAAACTGTTGACAAAGTTCCCTCCTACTGCTATAATAAACTCCGTTGTGAACGTGGAAGCCTTACCGTGCTGGTGTAGCTCAGCTGGTAGAGCAGCTGATTTGTAATCAGCAGGTCGGGGGTTCGAATCCGTCCACCAGCTCCACCTTTTTCTTTATAATTTCATATGGAGGAGTACCCAAGTGGCCAAAGGGGACAGACTGTAAATCTGCTGGCTTCGCCTTCGATGGTTCGAATCCATCCTCCTCCACCACGTCGGGGCAAAGTCCGCTCCGTTCAAGCCTCCCACCTTTTAGGTGGGAGGCTTTCACTATGCTCCCTTGCCCCTCCTCTCCCCACAAAGCCTGAAGGGCGGCTTTGCGGGGGCCCCATTGGTGGGTGCCCCTGTAAGGGGTTGCTTATTTTCACCCGCGACCCGCTGCGCTGGGCTCGCGGGTGGGGGAGCCGCCCTGCGGGCGGCACTTGCCGGGCTTTGCCCGGTATTTTTTATGCTGCGCCCCGGTTTTGAGTCCCCACCCCCTATTTATCTGTTCCATGCTCCTCCTCCTTTCACCTGAGTCAAACATCTGTTCGAGTTCGTCCCTTACTTTACCACCCGCCGCCCCCAAAGTCAAGCCGCAGCAGGCCAAATTTTTCCGGCAATTTTTCAAAATGGCCCGGAAAAAGGGACTCCCGGCCGGGACAAGGTTGCACACGCCCACCCCGGCCGTCAAGTTTTTCCGAAGATTTTCATGTTCCCTGTTGACGCTGGGCCCGTCCGGGTAGTATAGTGAGAAAAACAGCTTCAGGAGGTTGCTTATGAAAAAGAAAACCACTGTTGGACTGCTGGGCCTGGCCGCGGCGGGAGCCGGGGCGGCGGGCGGCTGGGCCGCCCTGGGCAGCTACCTCTATAACCGGGTGATGATCCCCCAGATCCGGGATCCGGAGGAGGAGGACGTGAACCCCATCCAGATCGCGGGCCGGGACTGGGCCCGGAAGCGGGAGGGCTTCCAGGAGGCCACCATCCAGGCCATCGACGGCCTGATCCTCTGGGCGGCCCTAATTCCCGGCCGGGAGGACTGCCACCGCTGGGCCATCTGTATGCACGGCTACCATGACACCTATGAGTCCATGGGCGCCATCGCCAAACACTACAGCGACCTGGGCTGGAACGTTCTGATGCCCGACCAGCGGGGCCACGGCCAGAGCGAGGGCGACTACGTGGGCTGGGGCTTTGACGAGCGGCTGGACATCGTGGGCTGGGTGAACTGGGTGCTCCGGAAAGATCCCCAGGCGGATATCCTCCTCCACGGCGTGTCCATGGGGGCGGCCTCCGTGCTGATGGCCACCGGCGGCGCCCTGCCCGACCAGGTGAAGGCCGCCATCTCCGACTGCTCTTACACCACCATCGAGGCGGAGATGCGCCATGTCCTGGGCCAGATCCGCTCGGAGCTGCCCACTCCCCTGCCCATCCCCTCCGGGCTTCTGTTCTCCACCCTGCGAAAGACCGCCCTGCGCCGTGCCCGCTACGATCTGCGGGAGGCCTCCCCCCTCCAGGCGGTGGCCCATTCCAAGACCCCCACCCTGTTTATCCACGGCGTGGCGGACGACTTCGTGCCCGCCGCCATGATGGGCAAGCTGTACCAGGCCGCCCGCTGTCCCAAGAGTTTCCTGTGGATGCCGGACGCGGGCCACGCCGCCTCAGTGGGCACCAACGAGGCGTTGTACTGGACGGCGGTGTCCACCTTCCTCCAGGACTACTTCCCTGACGATCAGTCGTAACTCCACCGGGAGACGAGGGTGCGTCTGGCTGCATTCCCTCACCCATCCCGCCGCGGGCAACGGATCGTAAAGCCCCTCCTCTGAATAGAGGAGGGGCTTTGTCCGTCAAGCAATCTATTTTCTCGCCGGTTTTCTCCGAGCGTTCACGGTGATGGTTCGTTTCATGTTCTGTACCTCCTATACTACAATCTCCGCATGGCTCCCCCCGGCCCTGTCCTTGGTTACCACGATCTGCCGGTCGATCCGCTCCTTCAGGCTCTCCACATGGGAGATGATCCCCACCAGCCGGTTCCCCTGGGCCAGACCGTCCAGCGCCTGGAGGGCCTGCCCCAGGGCCTCCTCGTCCAGGGAGCCGAACCCCTCGTCCACAAACATGGCGTCCAGCCGGATGCCCCCCGCCGCCGCCTGGATCTCGTCGGACAGGCCCAGCGCCAGGGACAGGGACGCCTGGAAGGACTCCCCGCCGGACAGGGACTTCACGCTGCGCTGGGTTCCGTTGTAGTGATCCACCACGTCCAGCTCCAGCCCGCTCTGGCTGCGGTTGTCCGCCGCCGCCCGCCGGCGCTTCAGCTCGTACTGCTTCCTGCTCATCACCAGCAGGCGCAGGTTGGCCCGCCGGAGAATCCGGTCGAAAAAGGCGGCCTGGACATAGGTCTCCAGGGCCAGCTTCTCCTTGTTGGGCAGCCGCCCGTTTGCCGTGTCCGACAGGGCCCGCACCCAGGCGTATTCCTTCTCCAGCCTCCGGAGATCCGCCGCCTGCTCCAGTATTTTGCCCAGGGCGGCCTCGTTGCCCATCTGCCGGGCGTGGAGATCCCGCCGCAGGGCCTCCGCCGCCGCCCGCCGCTCCTTCAGCGCCCGGGCCCGGAGCTGCTGGGCCTCCTCGTCCACCGGCTCGCCCTGCTCCAGCAGCGTGATCAGCTCCCGGATCACCGCCTCCTGCCCCGCCCGCTCCCGCTCCAGGGACTGGGCGGCCTCCTCCGCCCTTTGCAGCCGTCCGGTCAGCTCCGCCAGCTCCCCGGCCAGGGCGTTTTGCCGCGCCAGGGCGGCGGTTCCGTCGGGGCAGCTCAGCCCGCCCCGCAGGGCCTCCAGCTGTCCCGCCGCCTTCTCCCGGCGGATCTCCGCCTGGGCCAGCTCCGTCCGGGCGGCGGACAGGGCCTGCTCCAGCGCCCGCAGCTCCGCCTCCCGGCCGGGCAGCAGCTCCTTCAGCTCCGCCCCCCGCTTCAGCTGGCGCTCCGCTTCCTCCAAGTTTTCGTCCAGCTCCCCCAGGGCCAGCTCCGCCGTCCTCAGCTCCGCCCGGACGAGCTTCATCGCCTCATCCAGCCCGCTGCCCCCTGAATCCTCCGCCGCCTGCCCGTACAGCCGGGTTCCGATCTGCTCCACCTCCGCCCGGGCCAGCTCGCTTTGCAGCTGCCGCTCCCGCTCCGCCAGGGCGGCCTGTTCTCCGCCCGCGGCGCGGCTCAGCTTCTCCGCCGTCCTCCGGGCCCCCTCCATTGCCTCCTTGAGCCCTTCCAGCTCCGCCTCGGTGGGGGCTCCGGCGGTCGGCTCCGCCGGGGCGGGGTGATGGGGCGATCCGCACACCGGGCAGGGCTGCCCCTCCTTCAGGGCCTGGGCCAGCACTCCGGCCTGCCCGTCCAAAAAGGCCCGGTAGCCCAGGCGGTAGGCCTCCTCCGCCTGCTCCATCCGTCCCTTGGCTTTTTGGTAGTCCCGCTGGGCCGCCTCCGCCCGGTTCCGGGCCGCGCCGCAGCCCTCCAGCAGGCTGAGCAGCTCCTTCAGCGCCCGCTTCTTCTCCCGGGCCCGCTCCCGGCGGCCCAGCAGCCGCTCCCGCTCCACCGCCGCCGGGGCCAGGGCCTGGGCCTCCTGCCGCTCCGCCTCCAGCCTTTGGGCCTGCTCCTGCCGGGCCTGCTCCCGGCGCTCCAGCCCCTCCTGTTGGGCGGCGATCTCCGCCAGCAGGCGGTTCAGCTCCCCCTGCCGCTGATCCACCTCCTGGTAGCGGGGCAGCTCCGCCTCCAGCGCCGCCAGCGTCCGGGCCAGCTCCTCCCGCCGGGGGGCGTGCTCCCGCTCCGCCGCCAGGGCCTTTGCGGCCCCCTCCGCCTCCGCCTTCAGCACCTCTTTCCTGCTCCGGGCGGCCGCCAGCTTTTGGCCGGTCTTGCTCCGCTCCTCCGCCTTGGCCAGCAGCTCGGTCACCTGGTTCAGCTCCCCATCCAGGCCGTCCAGCGCCTTCTGGGCCTCCGCGCCCGCCTGCCGATCCCGGGCGATCAGCCCCTCAATCAGCTCCACCGTCTCCTCAAAGGGCAGGATCCCCTGCTTCGCCAGCTCCAGCTTTGGCCCCAGCAGCTCGCCGCCCCCGCCGGCCACGCCGCCGATGTACTGCCGCACGCTGGCCCGGGCCGTGTCGCACGCCCGCTCCAGCTTGGCGGCCTCCTCCTTCAGCCTGTCCTGGAGGGCCCTGTAGTACCCGGTTTTGAAGATCCTCCGGAAGATCTCCTGGCGGCTTTTGGTGTCCGCCACCAGCAGCTTGAGGAAATCCCCCTGGGCGATCATGGCGATCTGGGTGAACTGCTCCCGATCCAGGCCGGTGATGTCCACGATCTCCCGGGTGACCTCCCGGGAGCGGGTCACCACCCGCCCGTCCGGCAGGGTGAGCTCCGCCTCTGCCTTCTGGAGAACGGTGCCGCCCCCCCGTTTGGCGGGCCGCTCGTAGTCGGGGCTGCGGCGGACGGTATAGGTCTTGTCCCCGTAGGCAAACACCAGCTCCACCTCCGTGGGCGTCTCCGGGCCGGCGTACTTGGAGCGGAGCATGGTGACGTCCCGGTTCTCCCCGCTGGGCTCGCCGTAGAGGGCGTAGGCGATGGCGTCGAAAATGGTGGTCTTGCCCGCCCCGGTGTCCCCGGTGATCAGATACAGCCCCCCCGCCCCCAGCCGCTCCAGATCCAGCGTCTGCCGCCCGGCGTAGGAGCCGAAGGCGGATATAGTCAGCTTCAGCGGTCTCATCTCTCACCCTCCCAGATCTCCTCGATCAGGCGCTGGGCCAGCGCCCGCTGGGCCTCTCCCATGGGCTGCCCGTTCTGCTGCTCATAGAAGTCGTCCAGCAGCTCCAGAGGGGACTTTTGCACCGCGTCCTCCCCGGCCTCCAGCTCCCCCGCCGCCTGGGTGCGCTTGTTGTCGTAGTCCAGCGCCATCAGCCAGGGGTAGAACACCCGCAGCTTTGCCATGGCGTCGGGGATGTCCTCCTCATCGGTGAGGGTGACGTGGACATAGCAGCCCGCCCGGCCCTCCGCCTCATAATAGTCCCGGCGGGTGAGCTGCTCATAGCTCCCCCGCAGCTTCACCATGTCCCGCAGGGGAGTGAGGGGCGCCTCCCGCACCCACACTTCCCCCTTCCGCCCCAGCTCCACCACCGTGACCGACTTGCGCTGCCGCCACTCGGAGAAGGAGTATTTCAGCGGCGAGCCGCAGTACCGCACCGTCTCCCGCCCCACGTGCTGGGGGCCGTGGAGGTGGCCCAGGGCCACATAGTCAAAGGGCTGGAACACCGAGGCGTCCACGTTGTCCAGCCCGCCCACCGGGATCTCCTCCGACTGGCACCGCTCCGCCCCCGTCACAAACTGGTGGGCCGCCAGCACGTTCCGGAGGGAGGCGTCCACCCCCATGGCCCCGATGGCCGCGGCCATAGCCCCGGTGTAGTCGACGATCTCCTGATCCGGGAACAGGCGGCGCACCTGCACCGGCTTCACAAAGGGCAGCAGATAGAGGTTCACCGGGCCGTACTCGTCCGTGAGGGTCACCGGGGCCGTCCGCCCATCGTACACCGGGGCCATGTGGACGCCGCTGGCCTCCATGAGCCGCCCGCCGAAGGCCGTGCGCTCCGGGGAGTCGTGGTTGCCGCTGATCACAAAGACCTGGGTCTCCCGCCGGGACAGCTCCACCAGAAAGCTGTCCAGCAGGGTCACCGCCTCGGCAGGGGGCACCGGCTTGTCGTACACGTCCCCGGCGATGAGCACCGCCTCCGGCCGCTCCCTGTCCACAATGTCCAGGATCTCCGCCAGGATGTACCGCTGATCCTCCAGCATGGAAAAGCCGTTGACCCGCTTGCCCAGGTGCAGATCGGAGAGATGAATGAGTTTCATGGCGCCGCCCCCTTGTTCCTGCGCCCTATTATACAGGAAAGCGACGGGATCCACAAGAACCCGCCGCCGGAAAAAGGGTCTGTTCGCGCCCGCCGGACTTCCCCGGGAAAAAAGCCCGCCCGGAGGCAGGCTTTTCAGCGCGCAGCGGCGGCTCCGCATCCGCGGGGCCGCCGCCGTCTCCCATTCAGGAGAAGGAGAACACAGTATTTCGCCGTCTGTATCCGTCGTTGTCCTTTTGGCGCAGCTCGGCCTCCACCTGGGCAAGCTGCTGTTCCAGATCCTCCCGCTCGGCCTCGTCCCGCTCGGTGTTGAGGCGCTGCTCCAGCTCCGCCCGCTTCCGCTTCAGCTTCTCAATCTCCCGATCCACCTTGCCGGTGTCGCCAGTGCAACGCTCTGTCCTTTTGTCCTTGTCTTTTCCCTCCGGGATGTATTCGTCCCTCCTGGGCTCCGCCGGGCGGGCTGGATCCTCCTCCCCGGGCCGCCGGACAGCGGGGGCCTTGTCTGTTCTGTCCACCGCCCTCAGGGGCTGAGCGGCGGTGTTGAGCCTGGAAATGGGCGTCATGGCGCATTCCTCCAATCCAAAAGTGTGGCGCTTCCATGCCTTTAGTTTAGCGCCCGGAATTTGGATTGCAAGGCTTTTGCCTTGAACCGCGCCCTGTATGTCACGAAATGTCCAGCAGCACGCTCAGGGAGAACCGGCCCCCCTCCCGCTCCGCCAGCACCGCGCCCCGGTATTTCTCCGCCACCGCCCGGATGTTGGACAGCCCCGTCCCCTCCGGGGGCAGGGCGGCGTCGGCGCAGGCGTTCTCAAAGAGCAGCAGGTAGAACGCCCCCTGCCGCCGCCCGGACACCCGGAGGAATCTGTCCCCCGGAGCCTGCCGGCAGGCGGCGAGGGCGTTGTCCAGGGCGTTGGCGAAGATCACGCACAGGTCGAACTCGTCCACCCCGCAGGGCGCGGGCAGCGTCAGCGACACCTTCCAGGGGATATCCTCCGCCAGCCCCAGCTTCTCCCCCAGCAGGACGTCCACCACCGGGCTGCCCGTCCGGCAGGGGAGGGACAGCCCCTCCGACGCCGCCGTCAGCTTCTTCAGATAGGCCCGGCCCTCCTCCGCCCTGCCCGCCGCCAGCAGGCCGTCCAGCACGGACAGGTGGTTTTTCACGTCGTGGCGGAAGGCCCGCGTCCGCTCATAGCGGATCCTGGCCTCGGCCAGATAGACCTTCTGGGCCCGGGCCGCCTGGGTGACGGCCTGCAGCTCTCCCTGGGCCGCGAACCCTCGGCAGAGCTGCCGGTAGGCGTACAGGGCGCACAGCAGCGCCCCCAGCCCCATGGCCTGCAGCGCCAGCAGCGCCGCCTGCCTCTCCGCCTCCCCCGGCGGGAGGGCGGCGGGGATGGAACTGTAGGCGGTGCGGAGGATATAGAGCTGAGCGGCGAAGAAGAACAGCCCGGGGAGGAGGAGCAGCTCGATGTGGGGCGCGGGCCCGTCCTCTGTCCAGGCCAGCAGTCTCCGGATGGCCCGACAGCAGCAGGCACACAGGGCGAAGAACGCCGCCAGCGCCGCCAGCAGCGCCCCGTACAGCAGGGGCTGTCCGATGAGGCGGGGGAACGCCACCGCCTCCACCGCGTTGATCATCCCGAAGCAGAGCTGGGACACATAGAACGCCAGCACCGCCGCCAGCCAGGACACGGGCCCCCCGTTGCCCAGCCCCAGGCGGCTCACGGCGTACAGCGCCAGCACCCCCGCGCCGATGGCCGCCGCCCCGTCCAGCCCCAGCCGGCCGGACAGCCCCTCAATGAGGCACAGCGCCAGCCCGTAAACCGTAAAGTGCCGGAGCTTCACCCGCTTTCCCGTCAGACGGCCCAGGAAGATCAGGTGGGCCGCCCCCTGGCCCAGCAGGGCGGCGCCGTTGTAGAGCAGGCCGAACCAGTCCATCAGAGCGTCCCCCCCTTCATGCGGCGCAGCAGGGCCTGGGTCAGCTCCCGCTCCCGCAGCCGGGAGACGGGGATGGCCTCCCCCTGGGGCAGCAGCACCTGGCCCTCCCGGCACCCCCGCACATAGTCCAGGTTCACCAAGTAGCTCCGGTGGCACCTGAAGAAGCGCCCGTCCACCCGGCGCTCCAGCTCCTCCAGCCTGCCGTAGCAGTCCACCACGCCGCCCCCCGCCCGGTGGAGGTAGAGCTCCCGGGCCATGTGGGGCTCGTCGTCGCAGATGGCAAATTTGATCATGTCTCACACTCCCCCTGCCAGCATATCAGACCCGGGACGGATGGGCAATCCCTTTGCTGTGAAATGGCCCGCTGTTGTCCTGAACGGATCCGGGCGGGCCGGGAAAACTTTTCCGCCGCCCCCCTTGACAAACCCCGGCGGCAGTCGTATAATCCATATAGTTCAAAATAGAACAATAAAGGAGGGGCTTTCATGCTCCATGTCTTTCTGGAACACCTGAGCGCCTTCAAAAAGCGGTACGATCAGACCCTGGATCCGGTGGCCCAGCGCTGCGGCCTCACCCGGATGGAGCTGGATCTCCTGCTGTTCCTCCACAACAACCCCGACCGGAACACGGCGGCGGAGGCGGTGCGGCTGCGGCAGTGGACAAAGTCCCACGTGTCTGCGGCGGCCCGGGCCCTTCAGGACAGGGGCCTGCTGTCCGCCGGCCACCCCCCCGGCAACCGGAAGGTGATCCGCCTCACCCCCCTGCCCGCCGCCCAGGAGATCCTCCGGCAGGGACTGGAGGCCCAGGCCCGGTTCTTCGCCGCCCTGAACCGGGGCGTCACCCCGGAGGAGCGGCAGACCATGGAGCAGCTCCTGAAAAAATTCGCCCGGAACCTCCGGGACTATGAGGAGACGTGAGAATACCTTATGTTTACTTTTATCATCTGTTTCCTGGCTGGAATCGGCGCGGGGCTGGGCACCGGCTTCGCCGGCATGAGCGCCGCCGCCGTCATCAGCCCCATGCTGATCACCTTCCTCCACATGGAGCCCTACGCCGCCGTGGGCATCGCCCTGGCCAGCGACGTGCTGGCCAGCGCCATTTCCGCCTGGACGTACCGCAAAAACGGCAATCTGGACGTGAAAAACGGCCTGGTGATGATGGGGGCGGTGCTGGCGTTCACCCTGGTGGGGAGCTGGGTGTCCAGCCTGGTGCCCTCGTCCACCATGGGCGGGTTTTCCACCGTCATGACCCTGTTTTTAGGCATCAAGTTCCTGGTGAAGCCCGTTATGACGACGAAGGAGTCCATGGAGGCGGTGGATCCCAAAAAGCGGATCGTCCAGTCCCTGATCTGCGGCGCCCTGGTGGGCTTCATCTGCGGCTTTGTGGGGGCCGGGGGCGGCATGATGATGCTGCTCATCCTCACCAGCGTGCTGGGGTACGAGCTGAAAACCGCCGTGGGCACCAGCGTGTTCATCATGGCCTTCACCGCCTTCACCGGCGCGGCCAGCCATTTCGTCATCGGCGGGGCGCCGGATCTGTGGGTGCTGGCGCTGTGCGTCCTGTCCACCCTGCTGTGGGCCCGGATCGCCGCCCGCTTTGCCAATAAGGCCAGCCCCGTCGTCCTCAACCGGGCCACCGGCGCGGTGCTGACGGTGCTGGGCGGGGCCATCCTGATTTTCAACCTGCTGTAACGATTCCTTTTGCAATCTGTTTTTCCTCTCCTGCAACGATTCCTTTTTGCAATAAGGGCGCAAAAAAATGCCTCGGCGTATCAAACGCCGAGGCATTTTTCGGATCCACAGGCGGACAATATCCGCCCCTACCGATATCAACGGCCTGTCTCAGTCCAGGGCCAGGGAGGCCGCCAGCAGCTTCTTCGTGTACGCGTGCCGGGGGTGATCGTAGATCTCGTCCACGTCCCCCTCCTCCACGATCTCGCCGCCCGTCATCACCGCCACCCGGTCGCACAGCTGGTACACCACCGCCAGATCGTGGGAGATGAACAGGTAGGACAGCCCCAGCTCCTCCTTCAGATCCGCCAGCAGCCGGAGGATCTGGGCCTGTAACGTCACGTCCAGGGCGGACACCGGCTCGTCCAGCACGATGAGCCTGCTGCCCTGGATGAGGGCCGCGGCGATGGCCACCCGCTGGCGCTGCCCACCGGAGAGCTGGGCGGGCTTTCTGGCCAGGTGCTCCTCCTCCAGCCCCACCAGGGGCAGGAAGTCCCGCACCCGCCGGCGGCGCTCCCCCTTGTCCTTCACCCCCGCCGCCCGGAGGGGCTCCTCCAGGATCCAGCCCACGGTTTTCGCCGGGTTCAACGAGCCGTAGGGATCCTGAAACACCATCTGAGGCCGGGGGCTGTTCACCTCAAGGGTGCCGGTGACGTCCGTCACCATGCCCAGCACACATTTGGCCAGGGTGGACTTGCCCGAGCCCGACTCCCCCACCACGCCCAGCACCTCGCCGGGGGCCAGCTCCAGGGACACGTCCCGCAGCACCTGCTTGCGCCCCTTCCCCCGGCCATACCAGCTGTTGAGGTGGGCGATACGCACAATGGGCTCACTCACGGTATCAGCCATCCTTTTGGCCCCCTCTCAGCCTCTCCCGCTTGGGCCGGGAGGCAATGAGCAGCCTGGTGTAGTCCTCCCTGGGATGGTGGAACACCTGATCCGCGGCGCCGGTCTCCACGATCCGCCCTTGCTTCATCACCACCACCCGGCTGCACAGCGCCTTCACCACCCCCAGATCGTGGGAGATGAACAGGATGGCAGTGCCCTCCTGCCGGTTGATGTCCTTCAGCGTGTCCAGGATCTGGGCCTGGATGGTCACGTCCAGAGCGGTGGTGGGCTCGTCCGCGATGAGCAGCCGGGGCCGCAGCACCAGGGCCGCGGCGATCATCACCCGCTGCCGCATCCCGCCGGACAGCTGGTGGGGGTACTGCCGGTACAGCCCCTCCGGGTCGGGCAGACCCGCCAGCTCCATGGCGGCAAGGGCTTTCCCTTTCCGCTCTCCGGGGGACAGCTTCCCGTGGATCCGCAGGGACTCCTCCACCTGCGCCCCAATCCGCATGGTGGGGTTCAGGCTGGTCATAGGCTCCTGGAAGATGATGGACAGATCCCGGCCCTGGTACTGCCGCAGCGCCTCCCGGGGCAGGGGGAGCAGATCCACCCCCTCGAACAGGGCCCGGCCCGTCACCGACGCCCGGGAGCGGGGGATGAGCCCCATGAGGGCGTGGGCCGTCATGGACTTGCCCGAGCCGGATTCCCCCACGATGCCCACGATCTCCCCTCGTTCCATCTGGAGAGAAAATTTGTCAACCGCTGTAAAGGGTTCCTGCCTGTTGGTAAATGCCACCGACAGCTCCTGTACATCCAGCATCATGCAGCCGTCCCTCCCATCCGCTCCCGGATCCCCTCGCCCAGCAGGCCCACGCCTAAAATCAGCAGGACGGCCGCCAGCGCCGGGAAAATGGTGCACCAGGGCAGGGTGAACAGCACACCCTGGGCGTCCTTCAGCATATAGCCCAGGCTGGGCTCGGTGGCGTTGACGCCGATGCCCAGATAGCTCATGGACGCCTCCGCCAACACAGCATTATTAAAGCCTATGGTCAATCCGGATAGTAATACCGGCCAGATATTGGGCAGGATATGGACAAAGATGATCCGGAGCTGTGACACCCCCATGAGCCGGGCGGACTGCACGAAGTCCCGATCCCGGTACTTTAGGAACTCCCCCCGCACCAGCCGGGCGAAGCTGGGGATGAACAGCACCCCCAGGGCCCCAATGACGTTATACTTCCCCGGCCCCGTGAGGGCCAGCACCACCAGCGCCAGCAGCACGCTGGGAAAGGCGGCCACCGCGTCGCATAAACGCATGATCAGCGCGTCCGCCACACCGCCGTAGTAGCCGCACAGCGCCCCGATGACAAGGCCGCACACCGCCCCCACCGCCAGCACCGCCAGGGCGATGGTGAGGGTGGATCCCGCCCCCTCCAGAGTGCGGGAGAGCACGTCCCGCCCCAGCTGATCGCAGCCGAAGGGGTGGGCTGCGGAGGGAGAAGCGCTCCGATCCGGGGCGCTCACAGCGGTGGGACTATAGGGCGTCCAGAACAGGCCGATGGCGGTAAACACCAGCATACAGGCCGTGAGTATGCCGCCAATGGTAAGATACCAGCTTTTTTTCTTGACCTTCATACTTGTTTCTCCCTTACCTGCCCTCGATCCGGGGATCCATCACCCGGTAGAGCAGATCCGCCAGGAAATTGCAGCCCACCACCACCGCCGCCAGCAGCACCACGATGGCCTGCACCACCGGGTAGTCCCGGTTGCCGATGGAGCTGATGAGCATACGGCCCAGGCCCGGGATGCCGAACACCTGCTCCACCACGATGGAGCCCGCCATGATGTCCCCGATGGCCATGGCCAGAAAGGTCACCACCGGGATCATAGCGTTACGCAGCACGTGCCGCCACAGGGCGGATCCCCGGCTGTTGCCCTTGCTGTAGGCGGTGCGGATGTAATCCTGATCCAGCTCGCCCAGAATCGAACCCCGGAGGAGCTTCACCGTCATGGCGCTCTTGGGCAGGGCGATGGCCAGGGCGGGGTACACCAGAAAGGCCAGGTGGGCCCCCAGCTGGAGGGCCCCCGACTCGTCCTTCAGGGGAACGTATTCCGGCCGGAACCACTTCAGCACCAGGGCAAAGACGAACATCAGCCCGATGCCCATGATGAAATTGGGCACCGACATGGTGATCTGGGTCAGCACCGTCACCGCCCGATCCACAATCCCCCCTGGCCGGCGGGCGGCAATGAGCCCCAGGGGCAGGGCGATGGCCAGGATCAGCGCGAAGGACACCGCCGCCAGCATCAGCGTCACCTGAATCTGGCCGATCACCAGCTCCGCCACCGGCTTGTCGTATTTGAAGGACTGGCCGAAGTCCCCCCGGACAAAGGCGGACAGCCAGTGCCCATACCGCTCCCACACCGGCCGATCCAGGCCGTGCTTTGCCCGAAAGGCGGCCACCTGCTGGTCGGTGGCTTCGATGCCCAGCACCGAGGCGGTGGGGTCGCCGGGGATGACGGAAAACGCGGTGAAGGCCAGCACGCTCACCAGCAGCAGGGTGCCGAGGAGCAGGGCCAGCCGCTTCAGCAAGGCTTTTCCCATGGGAGAAGCCCCCCTTTCCTATTCATGGGAAAGGAGCGGGGCGCCCGCGGGCGCCCCGCTCCCTGGGGTTATTGATACCCGATGGTGGACAGCTTCCACCCCTTTGGCATTCCCGCCTCCGGCGGGGACGCCATTATTTATACCCGATGGTGGACATATCCAGTCCCTTTGGCGTCCCCGCCTCCGGCGGGGACGCTATTGTTTATACCCGATGGTGGACATATCCAGCACGTAGGTGCAGTAGAAGGTGAAGCCCTCCAGATCGGGGTTCATCACCGCCAGCTCGCACATATCCTGGATCCACAGGCTGGCCGCCTTTTCGTTGAGGATCTCCTCCGCCCGCTTGTACAGGGCGGTCTGCTCCTCCTCGTCCAGGGAGGCCAGGGCCTTGGCCATCACCTCGTCGTACTCCCCGTCCTGGAAGGCGATGAAGTTCTTTCGGTTGTCGCTCATGTAACGCACCAGCATCTCCCGGGCGGTCATGTCGTCCGCCGCGATGGCGCACACCGTGGACTGGTAGTTCCGGCCCCGGTACACGTCGTCCACCCAGCTCTGCCACTCCACCGGGATCAGCTCGGCGGTGATGCCCACCGCCTTGAGCTGCTCGATGATCACCTGGGCGGCGTCCATGTGCTGGGTGTAGTTGGAGGGCGCGGTGATGGTCATGGAGAACCCGTCGGGATAGCCCGCCTGGGCCAGCAGCTCCTTGGCCTTTTCCACGTCCTGCTGGTAGTTGTCCGCCAGCTCGGGCAGGAAGTACCTGCTCTGGGCGGGGTACATACTGGTGCCGGTGGCCACGCCCGCCCCGTCGCACACAAACTGGATGATCTCGTCCACATTGATGGCGTAGTACATGGCCTGACGCACCAGCTCATTGTTGAAGGGCTCCACCGCGTTGTTCAGATAGAGGGCCTGCACCAGCTTCATGGTGTCCTGGAGGACGGTAAAGTCGTCCTTCACCTCGTTCTCCAGGGTGTTGGGCAGGTGGAGCACCAGATCCAGGGTCTCCCCCTTCAGCCCAACCACAAGGGCGTTGGTATCGGTGATGATCTTGAAGGTCACCTTATCCAGCTTGGCGGCCTTCTCCTGGTTCCAGTAGCCGTCATACTTCTCCATCACCAGGTTGTCCTGGGGGGCGTAGGAGACGAACCGGAAGGGCCCGGTGCCGATCATGGTGTCGGTAATGGTGGGGCCGGAGTCCTTGGGGATGATGGCGGCGGTGAGGGAGTAGAGGAACTCCAGGCTGGGCTCCGCCAGCTCGATCACCACATGGGTCTCGTCCGGGGCCTCGATCTTGGAGACATTAGAAAACGCCGAGATCAGAGGCGTTCCTTCGTTCTCCGATCCGGCGCAGCGTTCCAGGGAATAGATCACATCTTCCGCCGTGACCGGCTTCCCGTCGTGGAACGTCACGCCCTCCCGCAGGGTGAAGGTGTACGTTTTGCCATCCTTGGAGAGCTCATAGTCACTGGCGACGGCCGGGATCACCGAGCCGTCGGGGCTGGCCTTCACCAGTCCCTCGAAGATGTTGAACAAGACCTCACGGATCCCCGCCGTAGCGGCCAGCTGGGGATCGAGGTTGCTCAAATCCTGTGCGATACCTACCGTGACTGAGTTCCCGTTGGGTAACTCGCCCGATTGTGCAGCGGACGGTTGGCTCCCGCTGTTGCTCGCCCCCGGGGGGGTGGGCTCCGTGCCTCCTGTACATCCGTACAGTGAAGCCGGCAGCATGGCCAGCACGACCAGCAGCAAAAGGGCCCGTTTGACAAACTTGGGCATTTTGCTTCTTCCTTTCTACTGCATTTCTCGCAACTGTATTCAGTTGTCATGGACATTGTAACACACCGGGCCGAAATTGCAAGAGGCAATTTCGGCCCGGCACGTCTTTATCTTATCCCGCCTGCTTGTGCTGGGCACAGCCCTCGCAGCCGCCGCCGCAGCTCCACAGCCGCTGGGCGGTGGAATCCCACGCCTGGGCGTAGCCGTCGCACTTGGCGCACAAGTGCTCCGCGCTCTCCGGGGACTGGAGGTCGGTAGACTTAGCCCCGGTGCGCTCTACCATCTCCCGCAGCTTCTCCGGGTTCTCCAGCATGGGGCAGGGCTTCAAGTGGTTCTCATTGAAGGGCTGGCCGTCGTGATAGGCCATAAACATGGGGGAGCGCAGGCAGTCCAGCAGGGACTTCTCCCGGATGTTGGAGTCGGAGTAGTGGATAAACACGCAGGGATCCACGTCCCCGTTGGCGTTGATGTGGAGATACCGCCGGCCCCCGGCGATGCAGCCCCCCACGTACTCCCCGTCGTTCTGGAAGTCGATGAGGAACAGGGGCTTGGTCTGGCGGTAGGCCCGGATGCGGTCGTACATCTGCTCCCGCTGCTCCGGAGAGGGCATCAGCTCCGGGGCGGCGTCATTGCCCACGGGCATATAGTGGAAGTACCAGGCGAATTTGGCCCCCCAGTCCACCAGGTTGTCCACAAACTCCTCCGAGCTGATGGAGTCCAGGTTGGCGCTGGTGTAGCAGCAGGAGGTGCCGAAGGGCAGTTTCCGGGCCTTCAGGATGTCCATGGCCTTCCGCACCTTCTGGAACACGCCGTTCCCCCGGCGGCCGTCGGTGGCCTCCTCAAAGCCCTCCACGCTGATGGCGGGGACGAAGTTTTTCACCCGCAGCATCTGATCGGCGAAGTCCTCGTCAATGAGGGTGGCATTGGTAAAGCACAGGAATTCGCAGTCGCTGTGCTTGTTGCACAGGGCGATGAGGTCGTCCTTCCGCACCATGGGCTCGCCGCCGGTGTAGATGTAGATATATACCCCCAGCTCCTTGCCCTGGGTGATGATGCTGTCGATCTCATCGAAGGTGAGGTTCAGCTTGTTGCCGTACTCCGCCGCCCAGCAGCCGGTGCAGTGGAGGTTGCAGGCGGAGGTGGGATCCAGCAGGATGGCCCAGGGGATGTTACAGCCATACCGCTCCCGGGCCTCCTCCTGAATGGTCCAGCCGATGAGGTTGCCGTTGAGCATAAAGTTCTCAAAAAAGGTCTTACGCACCTCATCGTCCACGTCCGTCCACATGGATCGGAGCAGCCTGTACCAGTTGTTGTCCGGATTCTCGATCACCTTGCGGAAGGCGGCCCGCTGGTCGGGGAAGCTGTTGGGGCCGTTGCCGGCAAAGCGATCCACCCAGTCCATCAGTCTGGGGATATTGGCGTCGGGATCCTTGTCCAGATAGCCGTACATCGCCCGGAAGCCCGCTCGTTTCACGCTGTGCATCATACTCATACGTCACACGATCCTTTCTGTTGGTTGGGGAGTTCCCCCTTAGGCTCATCATAATGGCCTTGCGTATCCATTTTGTTGTCGTTTTGTTAGGGTAATATGAAACTGCCGCCTTTTCCGCGCTGTGGACATGATACCCCCTCCCATTTTCAGATTCCATAGACAAAAAACGCGGCCTTGTCAAAAGTCTGACAAGGCCGCGTTGATGTAAAATTTTGTCGAATCGTCCCGCTATTTCCCATTTTTCTGGGCCAGGCGCTCCATGGTATAGTCCAGCGCGCCCCCCACCAGAATGTCAAAGTCATCCAGCCGCTCGATGACGCTGGAGGGCATCCCCCGCTCCACCCAGCTCAGCACCGTGCTGGCCAGCGCCTGGGTGAGCAGCTCGGTCATGAAGCCGATCTGATCCTCCGTCACGTGATACCTCCGGGCGGCCAGCCGGGTGCGGGCCTCCACCAGAGGGGTGGCCCAGCGGCGCACATGGCGCTCCACATAGCTGCGTTCATAGGCCCGGTACACGTTGAGCACCAGCGTCCGGTTCTCCCGCAGCAGGGTCAGCGTCTGCTCCAGCGGCTCCCGCCAATGCTCCGGATCGGTGACGCCCAGCTTGTCCAGCAGCTGCTGGATGCCGTAGTCCACCACGCCGTACAGGTCGGAAAAGTGGTAATAAAACGCCTGCCGGGAGATGCCGCACCGCTCCACCAGTTCCGTGACGGTGATGTCGTCCAGGCGCTTGGTCTGAAGCAGCCCCGCTAAGGCGTTCATAATCTGATTTTTGGTAGACTTCGGCATTTTTCGTCAACCCCCCAGTTGTTGGGATGTATTATACCGGGTTTTTCCGTTGGAGGCAAGAGACGAAATTTTGACATTTCCCCCCGGTTGTCAATCTTTTCACCGTGTCTACCGGCTTTGGATCTCCATCCTCCTTCTTCGGCGGAAAATAACGAGACCGTTTGCATAGTCCGCCCCCGGCGGCGGCATACTGGAACCAGGTGATATGTGTTGAGCGAGAAGAATTCCAAACCCCTGTGGTTCGCCCTGGCAGGGGCGGCCGCCGGGGTGGTAAACGGCTTTTTCGGCGGGGGCGGCGGCATGGTGCTGGTGCCCCTGCTGGCGGGAAAGTGCGGGCTGGATCAGCGGAAGGCCTTCGCCACGTCGGTGGCGATCATCGCGCCGCTGTGCGCCCTGTCCGCCGGGATCTACTGGTTCCGGGGGGATCTGGATCTGGCCGCCGCCCTGCCCTATCTGGCCGGCGGGCTGGTGGGCGGACTGGTGGGCGGGAAGGTGTTCCGGAAGCTGTCCATGGTGTGGCTGCGCCGGGGCTTTGCCCTGCTGATTCTGTACGGCGGGGTGAAGGCCCTGCTGTAATACTTTTCTTGGCGGCTGCGGCCCCATCAAACAGGTAAACGGTTTTATAGAGAATTGACATGACGATCCGTTGGGAAAGGGGGAAGCGGGATGCTTGACTGGCTTGTCGCCGCCCTGGTGGGGGCGGCCACCGGGGTGCTGTCCGGCCTGGGCGTGGGGGGCGGATCCCTGCTGCTGATCTATATGACCAGCTTCACCGGGCTGGCTCAGCCCCTGGCCCAGGGGATCAACCTGCTCTACTTCCTCCCCGCCGCCGCCACCGCCCTCCCCGCCCACGTCAAAAACGGCTATGTGGAGCGGCGGGCCCTGATCCCGGCCATTTGCGCGGGGCTGGTGTGCTCCGCCCTGGCGGCCTGGGCCGCCACCGCCATGGACGTGGAGGCGCTGCGGAAATGCTTCGGGGTCTTTCTGCTGATCATCGGCCTGCGGGAGCTGTTTCGGGAGGAAAAGTAATATTTTTCCTTGCCTTTGCCGCCCTGTCGTGATATGATAGTCCCTGCCGGACGGGCCCCTCGGCCTGTCCGGCCTATTTTTATCATAGGAGCGCGAATCCATGAATCCTGTTTTATTTGTTGTGCTGCTCACCGCCGCCACCGGCATCGGCGGGCTGGCGCTGGGTGGCGTGCTGGCCGCCCTGATCCGGCGGGAGTCCCCCCGGGGAACAAGCCTGCTGCTCAGCTTCACCGCAGGGCTGATGCTGTCCATCGTGGCGCTGGACATGGTGCCCGGGGCGGTGGAGTCTCTGGAGGGGAGCGCCATTCCCCTGCCGCTGGTGCCCGCGGTGCTGTTGGCCGGCTTTTTGATCACCTATCTGCTGAACTGCTGGATCGACAAGAGCGCCCACCACGAGGATGCCGAACACCCCCACGCCTGCGCCTGCGGCCACCACGACCTGCACACGGCGGGCATCGTGCTGGCGGCGGCGGTGGCCTTGCACAACGTGCCGGTGGGCATGGCGGTGGGGGCCACGGTGGCGGTGGAGGGGATCTGCCTGGCCAGCGTGCTGGCCGCCGTTACCATCGGCCTGCACAACCTGCCCGAGGGTATGAGCATCGCCGTGCCCCTCCTCCACGACGGATCCAAGACCCTCAGCGCCATCGCCGTGGCCGCCCTGTCCGGCCTTCCCACGGTGGCGGGGGCGCTGCTGGGCTACTTCGTGGGCAACCAGGCCCCCGCCGCCCTGGCCGCCGCCCTGGCCCTGGCGGCAGGCGCCATGCTGTACGTAGTGTTCTCCGAGCTGCTGCCCGAGGCGTCGGCTCAATGGCAGTCCCGCGGATCCGTGCTGGCCACGGTGGTGGGCTTTGCCCTGGGGGTGCTGCTGATCTTCGGGCATGGGCACCATCATTGAGGCCAAGGGCCGGAGTACATCGCCGATTTCCCCTGCCCTAAACGTTTTACGGCGGGCTGCCCGAGGGCAGCCCGCCGCTTTCCTTCTTCTTTTTCCTTACCGTTATTACATCAGCTTCACGGTGAAGAACACCGCCTGGATGAACACCCAGCCCGCCAAGGCGAACAGCAGGTACAGGCCCGCCGAAACGCCCAGAATCAGGGTCAGCGCCATGGTCAGGGCGGTCACCCCGCAGGTGATCCAGGTGATGACATAGCTGGTGCCCGCGGGCATCACCCGCACACCGCCCAGCTTGCCGTCCCCGGCCCGCAGCACAAAGGTCAGCACCAGGACTCCGGCCAGGGCCACAAAGCCCGCCACGAACAGTGCTGTGATCAAACTGCCGTGGGTGGCATAGTACTGCCGGTGCAGCCACAGGGCCAGCAGGCCCCCTGCCGACACCAGGGCGTTGAGGAAGAACACCCGCTGGTACAGGAAGAAGATCACAATCAACACCGCCGCCACAGCGGGCAGGATCATCACGATGTTCAGCCCCACGTCGAACATAGTAAAGGTAAACAGAGCCAGAACCCACAGGCCCGCCGCCACAGCCGTCAGGGCACAGGGCAGGACAATACCCTTCCCCTTTTTGCGCCAGATCACCGCCCAGACAATCCCGGCCACGGTGAGCACCGCGCCCAGCACGGTGAATACCTGGAAAAAGTACATCAGCGCCGTTGCCAGCCCGACGCCCAGGATCATATTGACATAGACCTGCTTCACCAGCAGGATGATCAGCTCCACCACCACGGCCCCCGCCAGCCAGAGGAGCATCCGGTTAAAGGCGGCGTCCTCCTTCTCGTGTCGCTGTTCCCGTTTCCCCTTATCGAACATTCTCATCCGTCCTTTATCTTCAGTCGCGCCGAACCCTCGGTCTGTCCGGCCGCATCGGTATTATTCTGTGCAGACGCCCCGGAGAAAATCCGCCCCACGGCGTTAAGCAGATCACAGTATAGCAGAAACCGACAGGAATTGCAACAGAAAAAATGTAAACAAGTCCGGAACAAATCCGGAGACCGTCCCGAATCCCTTCCCCCCGGTGAAAAAATCTGATATAATAGAGGCGGGAACGGCGGAAGGGCCCGGATCCCCGCCGCCATCCCCGCCCCGTTTCCCGACTACATTATATATAATAGGTAAGGAAGGAGTTTTTCTTATGACCGATCAAGCTCTGGTGGAGCTGGCCTTCACCATGCTGGACCGCTCCTATGTCCCCTACTCCCGCTTCCCGGTGGGGGCCGCCCTGCTGTGCGCCGATGGGACGGTGTTCACCGGCTGCAACGTGGAAAACGCCGCCTACGGCTCCACCATCTGCGCCGAGCGCACCGCCCTGGTGAAGGCGGTGAGCGAGGGCCACCGGGATGATTTCGTCCGGCTGGCCGTGGTGGGCCGGGGGGAGGACTACTGCTGGCCCTGTGGGGCCTGCCGGCAGATGCTCTATGAGTTCGCCCCCAACCTCACCGTGCTGGTGGCCCGGGGGGACGGGCAGTTCGTCACCCTGCCCCTGAAGGAGCTGCTGCCCCACGGGTTCGGGCCGGCCTCCTTAACCTGACCGCGCAAAGGCCAGAAGCGCGCCCTTCATGCTGACATACCCCAAAATACTTCCACCGGGCCGCCGTGTTTCTCGGCGGCCCGGCTTTTTCTACAGTTTGCCAAAAACGTGCGTGCGCGGCCGCATCCCGTTAAAACATACCATAAACATTCTGAAAGTCCCCTTGTTTCCCCTTGTTTCTTTCACTTCTAACTCTCAAATGAGAGGATGGCCCATCCTATCATGGGTTTTGGGCGGATTTTGCCTCTGAACGGGTCAAAATTTTGTAAGGAGGAAACAATCCAATGAGAAACTTGAA
>SFVC01000030.1 GCA_004560375.1 bacterium | reverse complement strand
GGTCAAAATTTTGTAAGGAGGAAACAATCCAATGAGAAACTTGAAAAAGTTCCTCGCGCTGGTTCTGGCGATGATGATGGCCTTCAGTTTGATGGTCACCGTCAACGCCAGCGCTTCCATCGACTTCACGGACAAGGATAGCATCACGGATGAATTTTCCGAGGCTATCGCCGTCCTGGAGGGCCTGGAAGTGTTCGAGGGCTATCCTGACGAGACCTTCAAGCCCAAGAACAACATCACCCGCGCCGAGGTAGCTACCATCGTCTACCGTCTGGCCACCGGCGACGTGAAGGGCGATCAGGCCCATCTGTACGCCGACTACCAGAAGTTCGACGACGTGAAGTCCGACCACTGGGCCGCGGGGTACATCAACTACTGCGCCAACGCCGAGTGGATCGCCGGCTACGGCAACGGTAAGTTCGGCCCCAACGACAGCGTGACCGGCTATCAGGCCGCCGCCATGATCCTGCGGGCTGTGGGCTACGGCAAGAACGGCGAGTTCCAGGGCTCCGGCTGGCAGGTGCAGGTGGCCAACGTCACCCGCTCCAAGGGCCTGCTGTACAACGTGGACAAGACCACCTACGCCAACACCCTGAACAAGGCCGCTCCCCGTGAGCTGGTGGCCGAGATCCTGTTCCAGGCCGGCCTGATTCCCCAGGTCATCTGGAGCCAGCTGGGCGGCTACAGCGAGTACAACAACGTTCTGGGCGCCGGTAGCGCCACCAGCAAGAACGACAGCCTGGCCTGGGAGAACTTCAAGCTGAATGTCAGCCCCTACCAGACCGTCGACAAGTGGGGCCGCCCCGGCTATTACTGGTTCAAGGGCACCACTCTGAACGCCACCCTCTCCAATGAGGTGGCCACCATCAAGGCCGACCCCGTCAAGACTTATGACAAAGCCGTGAACGAGTGCGACGTGGCCCACGATCTGGAGTTCACCGGCTATCGCGACTACAACCTGTATGTGAACAGCGAGGACGCGTTCGACTACAAGTACCGCGTGGAGGCCACCGACGTCATCACCAAGGTGGGCGGCCAGGGCCGTATCACCGAGTTCTATGACACCCTGGTGCATCCCTGGACGGATCGGAACGGCAACGACCACCCCGACTGGGTCCGGAGCGTGGTTATGATCGACACCTTCCTGGCCAAGGTCACCAAGGTGGAGAAGGAGGTGCTGGACGCCGCCGGCCACCAGATGATCCCCGCCAAGCTGACCCTGATGGTTTATGACGGTTACTCCGACAGCGAGGCCGGCACCAACGCCAAGAGTGTGCCCGCCGGCAATGAGCGCGTGGCGGTCAAGGCCTCCGGCAACTGGGAGTTCGCCAAGGGCGACTTCGTCACCCTGAACGCCTACACCAACCATGCTGCCGGTATTAACATCAACGACGGGAACAACTCCCACGACGGCACTGCTGCCGCGAACAACGCGGCCGCCTTTGAAGCCGAGCAGACCGCCGTCAGCACCGCCACCGGCGCTGTGGCCAATCAGTTTGCTTACGTCACGAACATCACTAA
This sequence comes from bacterium, assembly GCA_004560375.1. GTDB lineage: Bacteria > Bacillota > Clostridia > Oscillospirales > Oscillospiraceae > Enterenecus. The sequence goes on along the minus strand of SFVC01000030.1, from coordinate 27,933 downwards.
GTGCGAGCCCGTCCTGGGCAAGCAGACCACCATCTACTGGAACCAGGGCAAGCACAACGTGAACAACGAGGACAAGCTGGATCAGCTTGACCTGCACCTGGACGTGGCCGGCTCCACCGTGGACACCACCTTCGCGTGGTACTACGACGCCAAGGGCAACCTGATCGGCATCGGCGACGCTCCCGCTAACATCAACTACGGCATTATCACCAGCATCTACTCCGCCTTCAAGCAGGGCGAGGCCAACACCACCGGCGAGGCCGTGGCTGTGGCTAACGTGCTGTACGCCGACGGTTCCAACGGCACTGTTACCATCGACAAGTTCCTGATGACCAACGCTGCCGCGGCTAACGGCGGCCACAACACCGCGGGCAAAAAGATGAGCGACCCGGGTAAGGGCCAGACGTCCGGCGGTTCCCTCAGCGCGGAGGGCATCGTCGAGCTGCTGCCCGTGTATGACAACGGCTCCGGCAATGTGATGAGCGCCACTGTTCGCGGCGACAACACCACAAGTGTGGACAACGCCGGGATCGCGGGCTGGCTGCACGTGGCCCCCGTGGCGGCTGTGAACGCCAATACCGAAGCCACCAATACCGGCAAGACCACACCCTGGGGCGAGACCACCAACGGTTCCTTCGGCGTGATCCGGGGCAACCTGTTCAAGTTCGTGAACAGCGGCGACAACAGCGTGACCGCCATTGAGGTGGCGGGTAAGAACTGGGACGCCATCGCTGGCAATAACAATGACGGCATCTACGCCGGCCATAGCAACGTGGCCGTGGCGACGGCCGCCGCCGAGCTGTCCAAGAACTACGCCTACCTGACCGCGGGCGGTACCACCATCCGCATGGACAACGACACCAAGATCATGGTGCGCGGCGCCAAGATGAACGGCACGAACAACTTTACGGAGGCCACCAACACCGTCACGGTGTATGACGGCATCGACGAGCTGCCCTCCAGCATCATCGTGCCCATCGGCGCTGAGATTGACTGGGCCGACATCGACGGCAACGGCATCGCCGACGTGGTGTATGTCTACGGCCTGAAGAAGGGCGTGTCCGGCTACGGCCTGTTCTACTACAACGGCAGCGCCGGCCAGTGGACCGGCAGCGCCGCCACCGGCAGCGGCTGGCTGCGCGGCTGGCTGGACGGCAAGGAGACCGACCTGACCTTCACCAACAAGGCCCTGTTTGACCGCGTGCAGCAGAGCACCGTCGAGTACGGCGGCCACCTGTTTGCCGTGAAGCTGTTCGACGGCACGGTGGACACCCTGCTGGGCGCTAACCTGACCACTCACACCCCCGGCGACAAGGATTACTTCCTGATCGCGGATACCGCCAGCGTCATTGAGCCCAACGCTACCGCTGTGATTCTGGGCAGCCTGGGTGAGGATAACGGCACGACCACAAATGTGTTCACTGTGGCCGACGGTATCAAGTCCGTGAGCACCACCGCCACCTTCAAGGTTGGCACCGACAACGGGAATGATTACGTCTATCCCACCGGCGGCACCACCGCCAACAGCACCACCGCCATCTGGCTGAAGGACTATGGCCAGAAGCAGAACGTGGATAACACCGTTCCTGGTATGCCGACTCAGTACACCGACGTGCAGTACAACGCCAGCCTCAACGCCATTGAGGTGTACACGTACACCGTGACCGGTGGTGTGGCCAGTGCGCTGAGCTCCACTCCGACCGCTACCTACTATCTGAGCGGCAACAGCGTGACCGCGGGCGACGGCCTGTACTTCCTCAACATCGACAACCGCGTCAACGACGTGACCCTGGTGCTTGAGGGCAGCGCCAACAACACCATCCGGCAGCTGTACGTCACTACCCGCCCGGATATCACTCCTCCGGGTAGCACTGGTACGGTCACCACGACTCCGGGTACTCCTGGTGCTGACGTGCAGCGGATCATTGGTTTGAATGACACCCAGCTTGTGGCTGCCCTGAAGGCCGCGGGCCCGAACAAAGTGATCTATTCCCCCGAGCAGAAGGCTTACCCTGCCGACCGGGCTGATGCGAAGAACCTGCTGTACTTCCCGTTCACCGGCACGGCGGCTACTGCTGCTGCAACTGGCACGACCTTGACCATCCTCAACAGCAAGGGTGCTGTGGTTTACCTGGAGACTGAGAACGCCACTATGTTTACTGCTGGCACTGGTTACAGCTTCCGCTTGGATATGAGCGGCGCGCATGTCAGTGCTGACGCGACGATTCACGAGTGCTTTACCGCGGACACTTACAGATACACCATCGTGAATAGCGGTGTGACCCTGAGCTCCGGTACCTTTACCGTGGGCTAAGTCCCCGCACAGCAAAACCCCAAATTTCACAGCAAGAAAGGCCCCCCGGGAAATTTCCCGGGGGGCCTTTTTCCGCGCTCAGCCGAAAGCAATGTAGCAGTATGGGCCGGAGCGGATATTATACCCGCCGCCCACGGTGAAGGTGAAGCCACCCTCGATGATCTCCATGCCGGAGTTGGCGGGCTGTCCCACCACCCCCAGGGCGGTGGCGCCGTCCGTGCCCGCCTGTCGGTGGATAACTACCGCGATGGGCGTAAAGCCCAGCTCCACGGTGCAGCCCTCCGAGGTGGCAGTGCAGGTACCGTAGACGAACTTTTTGGCCTCGAACACCTGGAGGCGCTGCTCCAGGGCGGCGCGGGCGGCGGCCTCGGCCTGGATGGCGGCCTCGATCTTGTCCGCGTTCTCGTTGATGGGCGCCGGCGAGATGGGATCCCCCGTCTCAATGAGGTTGAGCTTTAATGTTTCGGTTTGTTGCATACTCTTTATCAACTCCTTCGCCGCTGGATAAAAGGGGCCGGTTGTTGCCTGTTTCGGTGCAAGTTTGGGCGGAATTTGTTCCGGCGGGGCGACCAGCGGGCGCGGGCGGTGCCGACGGTACAACGTTGCACCTTTTAGACGCCCCGCGTTTTTTTTCGCGGTTCGTTGCACCGGGGCGTCAAACTTCGGGGCGGTTCTACCCAGCGGCGAAGGAGATGATAGAACAAATGCAACAAACCGACAAGTACAAGCTCAACAAGCCCGGGGTGGACGACCCCATCACGCCCGTGCCGCTGAACGAGAACGCGGACAAGATCGAGGCGGCGCTGACCGCCGAGGCCGAGACCCGCGCCGCCGGGGACGCGGCCCTGGACAGCCGGGTCACAGTGCTGGAGGCGAACAAAATCGTTTTTGGAACCTACGCCGGACAAGGTGCACGCCACGTCGATCTGGGCTTTACCCCTAAGGCCGTGCTGCTGGAGAAATGTCAGAACTACGGCTATTTCGCCATGGCGATGGCCGGCGCGACAACCAGCGATGGCGCCACAGGGTTGCGCCTTGAGATTGTGGAGGGCGGCTTTACACTTCAACCGAGCACTTCATCCTTTGGCACTGGTACAATGATCTATATCGCCTTCGCCTAACCAGCGAAAAAAGGCCCCCGGGAAAATCCCGGGGGGCCTTTTTTGCTTATTCCGCCGAGCGGTTTAAGTTTTAGCGAGTGATGGTAGTGACATAGATCGCGCTGAGCACGCCATCAGAGGACTGCACCGCGTACACGTTGACAGTGGTGTACAGGGTGGACGCCTGGTTCAGCTTGGACAGGTCGTCGATGTCGTAGCTCGGGCCCGCGAAGCTTACCACCTTGGCGTTGGCCGTGTTGTAAGTGACAGTGCCAATGGTTCCAATGGTCGTGTTCTCAACACGGGCCTTGAAGGCCTTCGCGCCGCTGCTCCTGGTGTTGTCAGTGTTGACAATGCCGTAGCCGGACAGGTCAGCGTCCGCCACAGCGACAGCCCTGTAAATGGGCTGGCCATCGGGCGCGATAGGATCGCCGGCCTCAGGCACCAAGGTGTAGAAGCCCTCGTTAGCGTCAGCGCCTGTGTCGCCGGAATTCCGGAAACCATTCTTGGTGGTGCCGCCCACAGCCTTCAGCCACACCTCCACCTTCTCGCCGTTCTGATACAGCGCGAACTTCTCGGCGTCCAAGGTGCTGTTAACGGTGGACTTGAGCACGGGATCCGTGCCGCCGTAGAAGTACACAGAAGCGCTGCGGCGCACCGCGTTGGCAGGCATAATGATGGTGTCGATCTTCTGGGCGGAGTTACCTGTAGTGGTGCTGGCATACTGATAGTTGCTGGTGGTGTAGTAGAACAGATACTTGCTGGCGGTATTGATGCTTACCACGTTCTGGCTGCCCAGCAGTTCCTTCAGGCCGGTGAACTTCTCCACCTTCAGGGTGTCGGTGCCGTGGCCGGACACCAGGATGAACTTGGTGTCGTTGGTCAGGTACACGGGGGCGTTGCCAGCGGTGTTGTAGCCGGTAATGCCGCTCTCAGCAGCCTTCACAGCGCCCACATTGGCGTCCCGCGTGGTGATGTTCAGGTTGGCGCTGTTCCAGAAGTAGCCGGTCGCATAGTGCGCGGTAACATTCTCGCTCTGCACGCCGATCTGGTTGGGCCGGGGCGCGTTGGCGGCGCCGCTGATACCAGTGTCAGTGCCGTTAATGTTAGTGACATGGGCCGCGAAGCCGGCGGTCAGGGCGGTGTCGTTCACCACGAAGCCCTTATACTTGCCCTCATTGCCGATGCCGGTGTTGTTGGTGCTGGAGGTGGTATTGCGGTAGGGTGCGCCCATGGCGGTCATATCGCCGTTGAACTTGGCGGAGTTCCAGTTGGTGAACTCCTTGGTGACGATCTCGCCGTCCAGGGTCACGCCGGTCATGAAGTACTTAAAGGTGGAGGTGCTGGTGGCCTGCTCCGCGTCGGCGTAGGTGCCGTAGAGGAACTCAGTGCCGTAGATGCGCTGGGCGGCCATGAACTTGCCGTCGCTGTCCAGCCAGAACTTGTAGTTGCCGGCCTCGAAGTCGCTCATGTTGGCCAGCTGGGGCACATTGTTGGGAGTGCCGGGGTTGAACTGGTACAGCAGGGACTTCTCCAGCTTGGAACCGTCGCTCAGCGTCACGTAGTCGGGATCCACGTTCCGCTCCAGAGTGGTCGCAGTAGAGCCGGTGTGGTAGGCGGTAACCGTGCCAGTGACGGTCTTGGTCATCTCGTTCAGCACCCAGCCCTTCAGATTGCCGGAGGCCAGATCGCTGGCCTTGGTAGCGCCACCGGTGTTAACGGTGCCGATAGCGTTGCCCACCACATAAGCACCCAGAGTAGTGCAGGAATCACCCAGCAGATCGTCCTGTGCAAGCACGCCGGTACCAACGCTGTAAGCAGTATGGGAGCCGCCGAGGGTGCCGTGGGTCACAGTCTTGGTAGAGTTGATGTTGTCCACACCGGAGATCTTACCAATCTGGATATTTGCGGCGATCACCACATCCACCTGCTTGTTGGTGCTGTTGGAGATTACCACATAGCGGCCATGCCTGGCTTTGTACTTACCATCGTCATTTGCGTTAAGCTCGGTTAAGTCAGCAGTAGAATTCTTCAGAGCCAAGGGGCCGAAGCCGGCGCTGTAGTAAGCATCCACCTCGGTGCCGCCATCATGGCTGGTGGTCTTGAAGCCGATGCGGGAGTCGGTAGCGATGCTGCCCAAGGAGTTAGGGTCAGCCGTTGTCAGGACGGGATTACCATTGGTATAAACCAGCTGGCTCTTAACCACCTTGTCGGTCAGGGCGTAAACAGTCTTGGCGGTGCTCTGGGTGACGCCGCGGCCGGTGTCATCGAACCAGAACTCCACCTTATGGCCGATCATGTCCAGCCCGGACTTGTACTTCAGGTTGGTGCGGTTGGCGTCGGCATAATCATAGGTCGCCGCGTCATAGCTCCCGCTGGTGAGATGAGCGGGCTTGCCTGTGTCGACGTTGCGGGTCAGGGTCACGCGGGTGGTGTTGTCGGCCAGGCCGGTGTTCTCATTGGCCTGCACGATGCCGGTGGCGTGGGTCAGGCCGTAGTTGGCGTAACCCAGGGAGTCATTAAGGACGCCGCCGGTAGCCAGCGGGGTGGTGTACTTGTTGTACCCGCCCAGCATCGTCCAGGTGACGGTGGGGATGTTGGCAGCCCGGAACAGGATCTCGGCCACCAGCTCACGGGTGGCGTTGTAGTTCAGGGTGTTGGCGTAGTTGGTGTTGTCCACGTTCACCAGCAGGCCCTCGCTGCGGGTGACGTTGGCCACCTGTACCTGCCAGGTGGGGCCCACGAACTCGTTGTTCTTGCCGTAGCCCACAGCCCGCAGGATCATGGCGGCGGCCTGATAGCCGGTCACCTTGTCGCTGGGGCCGAACTTGCCGTTGCCGTAGCCGGCGATCCACTCGGCGTTGGCGCAGTAGTTGATGTAGCCGGCGGCCCAGTGGTCGGATTTCACGTCGTCAAACTTCTGATAGTCCTTGTACAGGTGGGCCTGGACGCCCTCGGCGTCGCCGGTGGCCAGGCGGTAGACGATAGTCGCCACCTCGGCACGGGTAATCTCGCCCTTGGGCTGGAAGGTGCCGTCCTCATAGCCCTCGAACACACCCATGCCCTTCAGGACATCGATGGCCTCGGTGAACTTCTCGTTCACGGCATCCTTGTCCGTGAAGTCGCTGGTAGTAGCGGCGTTGACGGTAACCATCAGAGACAGGGTCATCATCATCGCCAGAACCAGCGCGAGGAACTTCTTCAAGTTTCTCATTGGATTGTTTCCTCCTTACAAATTTTTGACCCTTTCGGAGGCAAAATCCGCCCAAAACCCATGATAGGATGGGCCATCCTCTTTCCCTCGAAAAAGTGACGAAAAGCGCCAATTTATGCTACAATAATCCCGCCCCAAAATTTGTAAAAGCACGTGCCTCGACATGGACGGTGAAGCCCACCCCCAGGTGAGGGCTTCACCGTGCGTCTCCTCAAATCGTAAGAAAATCGCAAGAAATTTGTGGGGAAGCCGTCAGTCATTTCTCCGCGCCTCCTGCTATAATGGGAGCAGACACAGAGAAAGGAGAAACCGCCGTGCACAGCTTCATCGACACCATTTTGACGCACTTTTCCAAGGCCGTGGGCCCGGCGCTGCTGGCCGCCCTGTTTGGCGGCGTGCTGCTGTTCCAATACTGTGAACGGCGGCGGGAGCAGGGCCGCCCCGTTCCCAAAAAGCAGGCCGCCGCCCTGCTCCTGCTGATGTGCTATCTGGGCGGGCTGGTCACCGTCACCCTGCTGCTTCGCATGGGGAATGGCGGCCGGATGCCCGTGCAGACCTGCTTCCTGCTGGCCTTTTGGGAGGCGTGGAACACCTTTACCCTCCAGGTTTGGCTCAACCCGCTGTTGAATATCACCATGTTTATCCCGTTTGGTATTCTTTTGCCCTTGGCCTTTCCCCGGTTTCAGCGGTGGTATCAGATGCTGGCGGCGGGGGTGGGCGCATCCCTTCTGGTGGAGGCCCTTCAGTTTGTCACCGGCCGGGGGCAGGCCGACGTGGACGACCTGTTCTGCAACACCCTGGGGGCCATGCTGGGGTACTGCCTGTGCCGCATCGTCCAGAGCTTCTCCCGGCGGGCGTGGAAAGCGCTGGCACTTCACAGCATTCTGCCCGTTCTGTCCGCCGCCGTGCTGGCGGGGATCTTCCTGGCCTACCGCCTCCAGCCCTACGGCAATCTGGCGGACGGCCCCGTTCCCGTGGCCCCCGCCGACACCAGCCAGACGAGCTGGGTGCTGGACTGTGCGCTGTCCGACCAGCCCGGCCCCGCCGGGGTGTACTGGGCGGAGCCCTTCACCAAGGAGAGCTGCGACGAGTTCGCCCTGGACTTCGCCCGCCGCCGGGGGGTGGATATCACCGGTCAGTGGTTTGACATCGAATACTACGACAACACCGCCTACTACTCCGATCACAGCACCTTCTGCATCATTGTGAATTACAATGACCGTTCCTACCAATACAGCGACTACCGGGTGGACAGCTGGGGTGAGGACAACTGGGACGCCATCACCGAAACGGAGCTTCGCGCCGCTCTGGAAGGGCTGGGCATCCCCGTCCCCGCCGCCGCCCAGTTTTTCGACGAGGGCAAAGGGAAATACACCCTCCGCGCCGCCAACGCGGAGGAGGACGGCGTGTTCTACAACGGTGCGCTGGAGTGCCGGATCGCCAAGGGCGGCGCCCTCTACGAGGTAAACAGCACCATGACCGCCGTCACCCTCCACGGGGACGCCCCGGTGATCTCGGAGCGGGAGGCCTACGACCGCCTGCGGGCGGGCCGCTTCGACAGCAAAAACACCTACAGCTTCAGCCGGCTGGCTTCGGCGGAGGTTCATGTTGTGGCGTGCGATCTGGAATACCTCACCGACAGCAAGGGCTACCGCCAGCCCGTGTACTACTTCACCCTCTCAGACGATCAGGACGAGGAACTCCGGGACGGACGGCCCTGGCAGGTCTTTGTTCCCGCCCTGGCATAGCAGAACGCGGCCCACCCCACACTGGGGATGGGCCGCGTTTTCTGATTATCCGGCGGCCTGTTCCTTTCCTTGAAAATACCCGTCCAGCACCGCCCACTCCGAAAAGGGCCGGCGCACGCCGTTTTCCTCAATGTACCCCTCGTGGCCCTTGCCCGCCAGCACCACCGCGTCCCCCGGCTCCGCCAGCTCCAGAGCCCGGAGGATGGCGGCGGCCCGGTCGGGGATCACCTCCGTGGGGATAGCCCCGGCGATGGCGCGCTCAATGTCCGCGCAGATGTCCTCCGTCCGCTCGGAACGGGGGTTATCCTCCGTCAAAATGGCGTAGTCCGCCCCTTGGGCGGCGGCCCGGCCCATGTCCGTCCGGCGGAGCCTGGGGCGGTCGCCCCCCGCGCCGAACACCAGCAGGATCCGCCGGGGACGGCACTCCCCCAGCGCGGACAGCAGAGAGCGCAGGCTGTCGCCGTTGTGGGCGTAGTCGATGAACACGGAGAAGGGGGCGGGGGCGGGATACCGCTGGGCCCGCCCGGGCACGGAGGTGTGGGCCAGCCCCGCCCGGATGGCGCCGTCGTCCAGGCCCAGAACCCGCCCCAAGGCCACGGCGGCCAGGGCGTTTTGGGCGTTGAACCGCCCGGGCAGAGGAATGTGGTAGGGGGCGGCGCCCGCCATCTCCAGACGGGTGGCAAAGGGACGGTCGGGATCCGGCCCCGCCGCCAGCCCCTGCACATCCGCCCCCCAGCCGAAGCCGAAGGTGAAGATGGGGGCGGAAGAAGGGACCTGTTGTGCCATCACGGGCCAGCTGGGGTCGTCAGCGTTGCCCAGGGCCAGGCGACACTGGCGGAACAGGGCGGCCTTGCAGGCGCGGTATTCGTCGAAGTCGGCGTGCTCGGCCCCGCCGATGTGGTCGGGGGTGAGGTTAAGGAACAGGGCGGCGTCAAAGACAATGCCCTCCACCCGCCGCAGCTTCATGGCCTGGGAGGACACCTCCAGCACCACATGGGTGCACCCGGCGTCCGCCATCTGACGCAGGGTGCGGTGGAGGGCGGCGGGCTCGGGGGTGGTGTTGGGGGTCGCCTGTGACACGTCCGCCAGCTGCGTACGTCCGATATAGGCTCCCAGGGTGCCGATCATGCCGGTTTTGTACCCGGCGGCGGAGAAAATCTCCCGCAGCATATGGGCGGTGGTGGTTTTGCCCTTGGTGCCGGTGACGGCGATGAGGGTGAGCCGCCGGGCGGGGTGGCCGTAAAACTGGGCCGCGATCCGGGCAAAGGCCGCCCTGGGATCCTTAAAGGCCGCGCCGTTCACTCCCTCCGGCAGGGGTGGGGCGCAGATCACAGCGGACGCCCCCTGGGCCAGGGCCTGGGGGATGAAGTCGCGGCCGTCGGCCCGGGCCCCGGGCAGGGCGGCGAACAACGCCCCGGGGATCACCTCCCGGGCATCGCAGGTGAGGGCGGAGATGTCCGCTTCCCGGGGACAGTCCGCCCCGGCGGCGGCCAAGAGCTGAGACAGCTTCATGGAGAGAGCCTCCTTACAATTTGCTGTCCCAGTCTATGGTTTTAGGCAAAAAAGCGTCCCTCCCCGCACGAGGGAGGGACGCCTGGGATGGGTGCCGCGATCTTGCCGACCGCCGCTGGATTTGGAGCGTAGCGGTCTTTCATCGCCGGCAGCTTTGCCGGCATCAGGGGGATCGGGTGCGGCCTGTTCCGGCTCAGGATCGCCAGCCCATGCTTTGCTCAAAGGCGAGAATGGTGGCAAGGTTTTTCACCTCATACTCGTTGAACACCGCGGGGTCAAAGCTGGAGGCGTCTACGCCGGGCACGGGCTCATACCAGCTCTGGGCCTCAAAGTAGGCGCGGATTGACTGGCTGCTGAAATTGTACCCGTGGCGGGCAAACAGCTCGTTGCGGATCAGGGTGACCTCCTCCCGCGTAAACCCGCTCAGATCCGCTTCGCTGATGTACTCCGTATCCGTGGGGAGCAGATATCCGGAACCGGACGGGCTGTCGGGCTGCGCGCTCTCTTCCGGGGACGCCGGGCCGGGCTCCGGCCCGCCTTCTACGTTTCTCCCGAACAGGGCCATGACCGCTATCACCGCCACCAGCACAATGACGACCAGCAGAAGGATGCCGCCCAGAGGGCTGGAGGAACGCGCGGCCTTAGGGCGGGCCGATGCGCTTGACGTCCTTGACGTGCCGGAGGATTTTGAACTTGTTGAAGATCCATACTTCAGCTCAAACTGCCCGCAGATTGTGTAATCGCCCTCAAAATGGAATTCATTTAGCTCGCACACCGGCCATGGCAGGTCACAATTTTCATAGTAGTACTTGCAGTCCCTGCAGCTTGGAGCCTTCGCCATAAGAATCCACCCCTTCCTCCCGTAACGCTCTGATTGGCTCTCCTGTTTTCCTTTGATAAAAGACAGGCGGCGCTGTTTGTACATTCCCGAAAACAACGCCGCCTGTTCTTTTTTCCTTGGGCGTGGGGCCAGCCCACGGGATCAACCGATTTTTAAATCTCTGTCGGCGTCCCGCCCGACTTTCCGAAGGTCTTGACGGCCTCCTCGGTGGCCGCCCTCCGCTCCTCCAGCGCTTCCGCCAGTAACATATCCTTGACCTTCATCAGCCGGGTGGTGGTAGACCGGTCGTTCTCGTCCAGTTTCATGGTGATATAGCGGATGTTCTCCTGGGTGTTGGGTATGACCACATACTCCAGGGCGTTGACGCGCCGGCGGGTCTTTTCGATCTCCTCCGCCATGAGCTGGGCGGCCTTTTCCGTCTCGGCCAGCTTCAGCATATTCTGGAACACCTCGCCCAGGGCGGACACCGCCGCGTCCAGCTCGCCGCTGGTGGCGGCAAAGCCGTAGGGGAAGATGTCGCCAGTGTCATCGGTGCGGGTCTGGTAGTGGTACACCGGAACGTTCACCGACATGATGTTCTGGAACGTCATAGTCAGCTCCACGCTCTGCTTGGGGTACATCAGCGCCTGCTCCATGGCCTGGGCGCTCATCAGGGCGGAGGCCACGGTGAAGGAGCTGTGGGCCCGCATGAGATCCTGCTCCACCTGGGCCCGCAATGCCCGCAGCTCCCGCACGGTGTCCAGGAACTGCTTCATCAGCTCGTCCCGCTTGTCCTTGAGCAGCTTATGGCCCCGCTGGGCGGTTTTCAGCTTGCCCTTCAGCCGGGTGAGCTCCATTCGGGTAGGGTTTACCACGGTGTTTGCCATGTTTACCCCTCCTTACTGATCCTTTTTCGGCAAATACTTGTCAATATACTCCTGCTTGATCCGCTTCAGCTCGGCGGTGGGCAGGATGGACAGCAGCTCCCAGCCCAGGTTCAGCGTCTCCTCGATGGAGCGGTTCTCCTCATAGCCCTGGTTGACGTACCGCCGCTCGAACTCGTCGGCGAACTTGGCGTACAGCAGATCGGTGGGGGTCAGCGCCGCCTCGCCCAGGATGGACATCAGCTCCTTGTTGTCCTTACCGGTGGAGTAGGCCGCAAAGAGCTGGTTCATGGTGTTGGCGTGATCCTCCCGGGTCTTGCCGGGGCCGATGCCCTTGTCCTTCAGACGGGACAGGGAGGGCAGCACGTCCACGGGGGGATTAATGCCCTGGCGGTACAGGGAGCGGGACAGGATGATCTGGCCCTCGGTGATATACCCGGTCAGGTCGGGGATGGGGTGGGTTTTGTCGTCCTCGGGCATGGTGAGGATGGGGATCATGGTGATGGAGCCGGGCTTGCCCAGCTGGCGGCCGGCCCGCTCGTACATGGTGGCCAGGTCGGTATACAGGTAGCCGGGGAAGCCGCGGCGGCCGGGGACTTCCTTCTTCGCCGCGGACACCTCACGCAGGGCCTCGGCGTAGTTGGTGATGTCGGTGAGAATGACCAGCACGTGCATATCCTTTTCAAAGGCCAGGTACTCCGCGGCGGTCAGCGCCATACGGGGGGTGGAGATACGCTCCACGGCGGGGTCGTCGGCCAGGTTGGTGAACAGCACCGTGCGGTCGATGGCGCCGGTGCGCTTGAACTCCTGGACGAAGAACTCGGACTCCTCGAAGGTGATGCCGATGGCGGCGAACACCACGGCGAAGTTACCCGCGTCGTCCCCCAGCACCTTGGCCTGACGGGCGATCTGGGCGGCCAGGTTGGCGTGGGGCAGGCCGGATCCGGAGAAAATCGGCAGCTTCTGGCCGCGCACCAGGGTATTCAGCCCGTCGATGGTGGACACGCCGGTCTGGATAAACTCGTCCGGGTAGTCCCGGGCGGCGGGGTTCATGGGCAGGCCGTTGATGTCCCGATACTCCTCCGCCAGGATGGCGGGGCCGCCGTCGATGGGCTGGCCCATGCCGTTGAAGACCCGGCCCAGCATATCGCTGGACACGCCCAACTGGAGCGGGTGCCCCAGGAAGCGCACCTTGGACTGGGCCAGGTTGATGCCGGCGGCGGACTCAAAGAGCTGCACCACGGCGGTGTCGCCGTTGACCTCCAGAACCTTGCCCCGGCGGATGTCGCCGTTGGGCAGCTCCACCTCGGCCAGCTCGTCGTAGGTGACGTGCTCCACCATTTTGACCATCATCAGCGGGGATGCGATCTCCTGGATGGTTTTATACTCTCGGATCACAGCTCCTCACCTGCCTTTCTCACGACCTCGTCGATCTCCTTTTCCATGGCGTCGGAGATGGCGGCATACACCTGGGGATACTCGTCGGCGGGCACGCTCTTGGCGCGGCCGATGCGCTCACGGGCGGGGATCTCGAACAGCTTCGCCGCCGGTGCGCCCTTGGCGATGGCGTCCCGGCACAGCTTGTCGTAGTCCAGAATCATGGCCAGCAGCTTCTCCTGGCGGTCGTAGGTGGAGAAGGAGTCGATGTCCACGAAGGAGTTCTGCTGGAGGAAATCCTCCCGCACCATACGGGCGGTCTCCAGGGTGAGCTGATCGTTGGGGGACAGGGAGTCCTTACCAACCAGCTGCACAATCTCGTTCAAGCTGGACTCCTGCTGGAGGATACCCATAGCCTGCTCCCGGTTCTGGAGGAACTCTTTGCCCAAATTCTCGTCAAACCAGGGCTTCAGGGAGTCCAGGTACAGGGAGTGGGAGGTGAGCCAGTTGATGGCGGGGAAGTGGCGCTTGTATGCAAGAGACGCGTCCAGGGCCCAGAACACCTTCACGATCCGCATGGTGCCCTGAGACACGGGCTCGGCCAAATCGCCGCCCGGGGGGGACACGGCGCCCACGGCGGTGAGGCTGCCCCGTCTGTCCTCCTCGGAGCCCAGGCAGGACACGGAGCCGGCCCGCTCGTAGAACTGGGCCAGACGGGAGGCCAGGTAGGCGGGGTAGCCCTCCTCGCCGGGCATCTCCTCCAGACGGCCGGACATCTCACGCAGGGCCTCGGCCCAGCGGGAGGTGGAGTCGGCGATGACGGCCACGTCATAGCCCATGTCGCGGAAATACTCGGCGATGGTGATGCCGGTGTAGATGGACGCCTCACGGGCGGCCACCGGCATATCGGAGGTGTTGGCGATGAGAACCGTGCGCTTCATCAGCGTCTCGCCGGTGCGGGGGTCCACCAGCTCGGGGAACTCCCGCAGCACGTCGGTCATCTCGTTGCCGCGCTCGCCGCAGCCGATGTAGACCACGATGTCCACGTCGGACCACTTGGCCAGGGCGTGCTGCATCACCGTCTTGCCGGAGCCGAAGGGGCCGGGGATGGCGGCGGTGCCGCCCTTGGCCACGGGGAAGAAGGTGTCCACAATCCGCTGCCCGGAGGACAGGGGCTTGACGGGGGGATACTTGTGCTTGTAGGGGCGGCCGATACGCACGGGCCACCTCTGGCTCATGGACAGCTCCACCTCGGTGCCGTCCTCTCGGGTGAGCACCGCCACCGTCTGATGGACGTTGTACCGCCCGGGGGACGCCACGCTTTTCAGCGTGCCCTTCAGGGTGGGGGGCACCATGATCTTGTGGAGCACCACCGCCGTCTCGGGGACGGTGCCGATGATGTCGCCGCCCACCACCTTGTCTCCAGCCTTGGCCACGGGGGTGAAGTCCCACAGCTTTTCGGGGTCGATGGGGGGCACCTCCACGCCGCGGGGCAGGTTGTTGCCATGAACCTTCTCCATGATTTTTTCCAGCGGGCGCTGGATGCCGTCATAGATGTTCTCGATCATGCCGGGGCCCAACTCCACGCTCATGGGGGAGCCGGTGGTCACCACCTCGGTGCCGGGGCCCAGGCCGGAGGTCTCCTCATAGACCTGGATGGAGGCGGAGTCGCCATTCATGGTGAGGATCTCACCGATGAGGCGCTCGGGGCCCACGCGCACCACGTCGGACATATTGGCGTCCGCCATGCCGGTGGCCACCACCAGGGGGCCGGAGACCTTAACTACTTTTCCCATAGGCTTTCATAACCTTCTTTCTTAAAAGGTTTCTCGTTGTCACAAAATATCCGCGCCCACAGCGCGTTCGACCGACTTCTTGATGTTGGCCATGCCCATGCCCAGGCTGCCCTCCTTGCCGGGTATGAGGATAATTGCCGGGGTGAGCTCGTCCTTATAGCGGGCGATGTCCGCCTCCATCTGGGCGGCCAGCTGCTCGGTAAGGTACACCACCGCGAAGTCCTCCCGGGCAATGCGGTGGAGGGTGTGGCGGGCGTTCTCCACGCTGTCCACGGGGAAAACCGTCAGGCCCAGGGCCTTGAAGCCCATGACGCTGTCCTTGTCGCCCAGCACGGCGATCTGATAGCTGTTTGCCATAAAGTCTCCCCCCTTAACAGTAGGCCCGGCGCAGGCGCTGCCGGATGGTGGCGCCGTCAATGCCCGCCATGCGGCCGGTGAGAATGACGCGGATGGCGGTGGCCTCCGCCTCCCGGGCGTACAGGTAGGCGGCCACGGGCTGCTCCCCGAAGGGAATCATCCGGGCCTTGGACATATAGGCCATCAGCGCGTCGTCGCACAAACGCTCAAACTCGGTGAGGGGCCCGCCGTTGGGCGCCGCCAGAGCGGCCCCCGCCTCCGCCGCGGCCAGCAGGGGCGAGCTGTGGTACAGGCGGGCCAGATCCGGGCCGGGGGTGACGGCGATGTCCGCCGGGGGCACCGAGCCCCCCTCCACCAGCACCAGCCGCAGGAAGTCCGGGCCCTTGTCCAGCCGGGCACACCGCACAGCGGAGCGCAGGTTGGCCCCGTCGATGGCCAGGGTCACATAGCCCTCCAGGAACTTGCTCCCGGACGCCTTGGCCAGCGCCGCCAGCTCCTGATAATAGGCCCGATCCAGCACGAAATCGGCCTGCTGGGGGTCGCCGGAGGAGCCCAGCAGCTCCCGGGCGTGGGCCACCGCCTCCTGGAACACCGGGGCGTATGAGCGCAGATCCTCCCGGCGGAAGTCCTCCGCCAGCTGTTCCGGCTCGTACCGCCCGCCCCGCAGGAGCAGACGGCTCTGATCCAGGCCCAGCGCCGCGGCCTTCACCAGGGTCTTGGCGTTGTGGTAGTCGTACCGGCACCGGAACACGTCCAGCAGCGGGGGATTGCCCACCGCTTTGCCCAGATCCTCAAACAGGGCGCCCTGGGCCTGGGCCAGCATCTCCTCCACCGCGGCGGGGGTGACTTCGTTCAGGTCAGGGTAGCCGCACTCGCCCAGCACCTTGGCTGACTCCGCGGCGTCCCTGGCGTCGATCATCCGCTCCATCCGCTCTGCGGTGAGCAGCCGGGTCTCCATCACCCGCACCCGGGCGGAGATGGACAGAAAATCCGTTTCCTTGATTTTTTTAGACAAGTCGTTTCCCCCTTTCACTTCTCAGCTTGAAAGGGGCGGGTCATTCAAACAGCACTTTGGCCACCTCGCCGGCCAGCGCGCCCCGCTGAAGCCGGATCAGGGTGTCAAAGGTGCAGTTGACCTCCACCGCGCCGTCGGAGAGGATGAAGCCGCCGTCCATGGGGCGGGTCTCCTCCGCCAGGGTGAGCATACCGGTGCCGTTCAACACGGCGGAGGCCCCGGTCACCACCTTGTCCAGGATGGCCCCGGCCTTGGAGGAGGCGACCTCCTCAGGCAGCTTGGGGGCCACGGCCTCGGCCAGCTTTTTGTTGGCCGCCATCACCACCGCCTTGCCCAGCTGTGAGCGGTGGCTGGGGGAGAAGATCAGCTTTTCCCGCCCGGTGGTGGACGCCTGCACGGCCAGATCGGCCAGCAGGGCCACGTACTGCTCGGTGGGCAGGGCCAGCAGCTTCTTGTGGGCCAGCTGGAACGCCTCCTCGATGACCTCCTGCTTGGCGGTCAGCATGGCCTTGCGGCACTCCATCTGGGCGGTGGACGCCATGCGATCCTCCCGCTCTGCGGCGGCCCTGCGGCCCTGGGCCAGGATCTCCTCCCCGGCGGCCTTGGCCTCCGCCTGGGCCTGGGCGGTGATCTCCGCGGCCTTGGCCTTGGCCTCGGCCAGAATGGCGTCAATCTCCTTCTGGCTGTCCTCCTGGATGCGCGCGGTAATCTTTTCAATTCCGTTCATGTGTTTGGTTTACCGCCTTTCCTCGCTTGTTTGGTATGGACCCATGCTTACCCCGCGTTCATGACCAGCAGGATAGAAGCCAGCAGGGACAGGATGGCGTAGAACTCCACGATACCGCACAGGATGATGCCCTTGGTGGCCTCCTCGGGGCGCTTGGCCACGATGTTCACGGAGGCGGCGGCCACGCGGCCCTGGGCGATAGCGGACAGCAGGCCGCCGAAGGCGATGGGCATACAAGCGGCGAAGTAGGCCATGCCCTGCTGCACGCTGCTCACAGCGCTGCCGCCGAACACACCCACGTTCAGCATCACCATGAACCACGCCACCAGGCCGTACAGGCCCTGGGTGCCGGGGAGCACCTGAAGGATCAGGCACTTGGAGAAGTTCTCAGGGGACTCGGCCACCACGCCGGTGGCGGCTTCGCCGGCCATGCCGGTGCCCTTGGCGGAGCCCACACAGCACATGGCCACCGCGATGGCGGAGCCCAGGAAGGCCAGGGCCTGACCGTCAAAGAAATTGAAGAAAGCTTCCATGTTAATTTTCCTCCTTGATGATTTCTACATAGTTTGTATCGACCGACAAAGGCCGGTAGGGCTTGCCGCCCTCCTCATAAAACCGTCCGAAGAACTCCAGGCACTGCAGACGGAGATCGTGGACGTAGGCGCCCAGCACACACAGCGCGAAGTTCAGGATATTGCCCAGCAGGGAGATCACGATGAACACCGGGACGATCCCCGTGGTGGCGCCCAGGGTGTTGAACACCGAGGCGATGACGCTGCCGGACAGCATCAGGGCCATGATCCGGACGTAGGAGAGCGCGTCGCTGAAGAATCCGGTGACGCCGTTGTAGAGGATGCCCACCAGGCTGGTGACCTTGCCGAAGCCCTTGGCCTTCCGCGTGCCGCCCAGCGCCAGCATGAGGCCGCCCACAATCAGCATACCCAGGCCCACCGTGCCGAACACCGGGGGCAGAACCGCCAGCATGGAGCCGCACAGCCACACCACCAGCCCCGCCAGGATGATCCACCAGGCGATCTCGTCGAACAGCGCGTCCAGGAAGTCGCCCTTCTTGGTTTTGTGGCAGACGCTGACGGCCATGCCGGTGATGATCTGGACAAAGCCCAGCGCCACCGAACCCACCATGATGGCCAGCGTGTCGTTCATGGGGGAGAACAGGGCCGGCATGGTGAACTGAATGCCCATCATAGCCAGCAGCTGGGGGATGAAGTCCCCGAAGAAGCCGCCGGTGAGCGCCCCCACGATGAAGGTGCTGATGCCGCACCAGAAGAACATCTCCATGAAATAGGGGTTCTTGGGCCTGGCCTTTTTCAGGAAGATCCCCGTGCCCAGCATGATCAGCAGGCCGTAGGCCATGTCCGCCATCATCAGCCCGAATATGACGATAAAGAAGGGGGCCATCAGCGGGTTGGCGTCCACCCCGTCGTAGGCGGGCAGGGAGTACATCTCCGTGATGGTGTTCATGGAGCGGGTGACCGCGTTATTTTTCAGCTTCACGGGCACCTCGGGGTACTCCTCGGGGGCGGGATCCGCCGTCTCCCAGGCGCAGGGGAAACCGTCCAGCAGCTTGGCCAGCTCCCCCTCCCTGTCGGCGGGCAGCCAGCCCTCCAGCAGGTAGGCCGAATCGGTGTCGATGAGCCGGGCCTCGTTCTCCTCCCGGGCGATCTCCTGGGCCGCCCGGTCGGCGCACAGCCGCAGCAGGTCACGTTTGTCCCCCTGGGCAGCCAGATGGGCCTTGTGCTCCCCGGCCTGCCGCTCCAGGGCGGCGATCCGGTTGTCCAGCAGGCGGATGTTGTCCGCCGCCGTCCCCGTCCAGCCCCGCAGGGCCACCCGGGAGAAGCCGAAGGGCCGCAGGGCCTCCGTGCAGGCGGACAGGACGGAATTGTGGCAGATCAGCAGGAAGTACTGCAGCTCCCGGTCGCTGCCCGCGGGGAACAGCTGGGCCTCCTCCGCGGCCTGACCCACCGCCCCCTCCAGGGCGGCAAAGTCCACCTTGGCGGGCGCCGAGCAGAACAGGATGGGCACCGTGGCGTCCCCCTCTGTCTCCAGGGGCACGTCCAGAGGCACCCAGGGCTCCAGGGACGCCTTCTGACTCTGGAGCTTGGCCTGCTCCGCGGTGCAGGCGGCCAGGGCCCGCTCCCCGTCGGAAATCTGCCAGGCGGCGGCCAAGCCGTCGGCGTACACCTTGTCGTCAAAGAGCTGCTTCTCCGTGAGGGTGGGGCGGGGGGAGAGCAGTCCGTCTTTGGCGGGGGCGTACTTACGCAGGGTTTCCAGCGCGGCGTCGATGGTCTGACGCTCCTCCCGGGCTTTGGCAAGGCCGGCCCCCTCGGGCTTGGTCAGGGCGGCCCATGCCGGGTCGGACAGATCGATGGCGGGCTCCCGCACGTCCACGCAGCCCAGGCTCTGCAGGGGACGCAGCAGCCGCTCCCGGTCAGAGCGCAGGCCCAGCAGGCGCAGCCGTTTCATTTTGACGATTGCCATCAGCTGTTCCCTACCCTTCCAACAATCAGGCCGGCGGCCTGCTCCAGGCGGCCCCGCGCAGCCTGCTTCAGCGCCTCGCACTGAGCGGCGCTGTCGCCCAAGGTCTGGGCTGAGTGTTCCCCGGCCCTGGCCTCTGCTTCGGCCAGCATGGCCTTCACCGTTTCCTCCGCTTGCGCCCGGGCGTCGGCCACAAGCTGCCGTCCTGCACGTTCGGCCTCCGCCACGATGTGCTTGGCCTCGTCCGCAGCCCGCGCCTTCTGCTCACGAACGGCCTGCTCGGCGCCTGTGATCGTTTGGATGGCCTCTAAAGACATGATTCCTCACCTCTTTCACTTTGTGGGAGTCAAGGACAGGATTTTACCACAACTCCCATATGGAACTGATTTTACCACTTCTTCCCGGAAATCGCAAGCCTTTTCCTCAAAAAACGAATTTTGTTTCCCAATCTGCCAAAATAAAATCCAAAGTTTGGCACAAAAAACCGTCCCCGCCCGGAAATGGGCGGGGACGGTTCCACAATGTGAAAAAATGAACAAGGCCCGCGCCCGGGTCAACTGTACCAGCTGCCCTCCCGGCCGGCCGCGGCAGGGGCCACGATCCGTGCGGCGGGATTGTCCAGGCCGGCGGCGGCCAGGATACTCTCGTAGTGCCCCGAATCTACCCGCTGATCCAGCCACACCCGGCCCGCGTTTTGGGCCAACACAGCGGCGGTGAGGCCGCTGTAGACCTCCTCCCCGGGCAGCAGGTTCTCATAGGCGCACACCGACAGGGCCACCCCCCGGGCCCGCAGCTCCCCCGACAGCCGGGTGAGGAAGGCGGACACCGGAACCGTGCGATCCTCCGGACGGTTGTCGCCGGTGGCCAGCACGTTCACCTCCCCCTCCCAGGGATAGCCGGCGTCGTCCAGCAGGATCTCGTCAAAGCCCATGTCCGCCAGCTCCAGACACAGGGCGGACAGGTAATCTACCGCCCGTTGATCGGCGGGGCTGCTCCAGCAGATGCCCCGGCGGTCGTACCAGAGGTTGCCGCCTTTTGTCATTAGCGCGCCAATCCCACCCTTGGCCATGGCGGTATCCCGGAAGCCGTGCACCCGGGCCACCAGATACAGGCTGCCGTCCTGGGCCAGATCCCGCACCGCCTGGGCGGTTTTATCGTCGGCGGCATTGACCCCCAGGGTGGCCGCCAGCTCTGCGCCGGACTGCCACGTCAGCTTGCCGTTGATCCCCTTCATCTCCACCACAAGGGCGTCCGCCCCGGCGGAGGCCGCCCGCTGGGCCGCCGAGCCGTCCCGCAGCTGGGCGGGGGTCACCGTCACCGCCTGGATGGAGGCGTACTGGGGTTCCGGGGTAGGGGTGGGGGTGGGTTCGGGGGTGGGCTCCACCGTCACCACATCGTCCGTCTCGATGACCACCGGGTCGCTGACAATGGGGGGCGGGGTGGGCTCCCCCCGCCAAGGCCAGTCGATCTCCATGCCCCTGTCCGTATACTTGATGTAGTCGCCCATGAATACCATGAACGCCACCCCCGCCGCCAGCAGCACCGCCAGCAGCACAATGATAAAAATCAGCACCGGGCGGGCGCCGCTGCGCCCCCGGTATTCGTGGTAACCATAACGATTTCTCCGTCCGGCCATAGGCGTTTTCCTCCCCAGCGACTGTTATGCGTTCAACAGGAGCTCTGCCGGTTGTCCGAGCCGGAACCCCTGTAACATTCCAGTTTGTATCATACCACAACGGAGGGGAAGAATCCAACAGAAAATTTTGATTTTTTATTAAAATATTGTAAATATCCCCCGGATCGGCGGGGCAGCGCGGCAATTGTCCTAATGTACGGCCCACTGGGTCATGAGAAGCAGGGCAAACCCCGGCAGGCCAAGGGCCCCCAGGATCAGGCTGTTGATCAGATTGACCCCCAGATTGATCCCCAGCAGGCCGCCCAGCCCCCGGAACAGCCACAGGAACACCAGACCCAGCCCCGAGCGGACGGCCAGGCGGCCCAGCGCCCCCAGGGGGCGGCGGAACAGGGCCAGCGCCACCAGCGCCGCGCCCGCCGCCGCCCACCAGACCCAGCCCGTCATCCGGCGTCCTCCCGGGCGTCCATCTGTTTCATCTGACGGACGTAGTAAGAGTAACGGCTCTGCAGGGCGTTGATCTCGTAGACGCAGGCGTCCACCAGATCCGGGTCGCTGTAAAAGTTGAACTGGGCGTAGGCGTGGTTGAGCTGGGTGCGGGTGGCCCGCATCCCCTCCATCAGCTGCCTGCGCTCCTCCTCCCGGGCCGCCGCCTGACGGCGGCTGAATCGGACTGCTCCTGCCATGGGCTTCACCTTCCTTTCCTTACCAAAACTCTATGTCCAGTCTGGACAATTATTCCAAATCCTATACGGCAAAGAAATTTTTCATTTCCCCTTGACAAACGGCCAAATTCTTGCTACAATCCCATTTGTCGTTGCGAGTGTAGCTCATCTGGTAGAGCGCCACCTTGCCAAGGTGGAGGTAGCGAGTTCGAGCCTCGTCACTCGCTCCACATGAAACAGGAGGATACCTGATCGGGTATCCTCTTGTTTTCGTTTGACGCAGTAGAACTCGCTGCCTCCACCTATCAGCGCGGCGTGCCGCGCTGATGTGCAATCCCGAGGTGCGGGGCCCCCGCGGACGCAGTCCGTGGGGTGCGGTAGCGAGTTCGAGCCTCGTCACTCGCTCCAGCTCAGAAATTCCCACCACCGTTCCGTTTCCGCCTTCGGCGAAAACTGCACTCTGGTGGGAATTTCTTCGCTTCCACCCGAGACCCGCTTCGCTGGGCTCTCGGGTGGGGCCGCCCTGCGGGCGGCTTTTGAAGGGCTTAAGAAAAGACACGCCGGGAGGCGTGTCTTTTTATTTAGGTTCCGGCGGGCGTTGTCCGCCGGAACCTTTTAGGGAACTCGCTCAGAAAAGGGCCGCGCCTGTGGGTTCAGGCGCGGCCCTTTTCTGCTTTGTTCAGCGTGGGATTATTCCCCCGCGCCGGCCGCGCTGACGTTCTTCAGCCGCACGGCATAGGGGCCGTCATACTCGGCGGTGAGGTAGCGGTCGGTGGAGAAGGTGAGATCCTTCTGGGCCGTCAAAATGCTGCCGTTGATCGAGCCGCCGGTGACGGGCGTCACTGTCCCGTCCCCGTCAATCAGGTAGGCCAGGCGGATCTCGCCGCCGAAGTGGGCACTGGCCTCGTCCATCTGGAAGTCGGAGAAGGTCACCGCCCATAAAACCGGGCCCTTCTTCAATTCCGCGAAGGGGACGGATCCGTTGGCGCAGGCAATCCGCTGATAATCGCCCGTGGGCTTGATGCCCAGGTAGCGGCAGAAGCGGTTGGGGCCGTGCCAGGTCAGCAGCTTGCCGCCCTCCAGCAGGGGCAGGTGGCTGCCGGTGGGGATGCCCTCCGCGCTGTAGGGGTGGAAGGCCCGCAGGGTGAGGTTCAGGCGTTCGCCCTCCGTCTCCCCCTGGACGTCCTCCCCCTGCTGCCAGGTGGAGTATTTGGAATACACCATGCCCGCCGCCGAGCGGGACACATAATAGGACAGCAGCTCGGGCATGGCGTCCCCGCTGAGGATCAGATCGTACGTGCCGCTTTTCAAAATCCGCTGGGCCCGGGCCCGATCCCGGACGAAGGACAGGGCCTCCGCCACCCTGGCGGACAGGGCCGCCTCGTCCAGGGCCTCATACTGGAACTGGTTGTGGATTTCCACGTCCTCCGGCTCCCTG
Source organism: bacterium (assembly GCA_004560375.1). Lineage (GTDB taxonomy): Bacteria > Bacillota > Clostridia > Oscillospirales > Oscillospiraceae > Enterenecus. The sequence continues at coordinate 4,837 of SFVC01000030.1, read as the reverse complement.
CACTGCACCACGAACTCGCCGTTCACGCTGGAGTTGACGAAGGACACGTCGGTGCCCTCCGAGGACAGGATATGCCGGCGGACGCGGCAGACAAAGATCTCCGCGGAGTTGACGAAAGCGTCCTGGTGGGTGTCGGGGGCAAAGAGGGCCCGGGCCAGCTTGCCGGCACTCTGGGCCAAGGGGGCCTGGGCCAGCTCGCCCGTATCCTCCACCATAGGGGCCTGCACCGGGTCGGGCATCTCAAACCAGGGGTTGGCGGCGAACTGGGCGGCGTAATACGCCCCCCTCAGCTCCTCGTCCAGCCTCCCGTCGTCCATGGACGAGATGAGCTGCACCGAGGTGAAACCCCGGGCGGGTTTGCCGCCGTCTTTGGCCTCCACGTCCCGGAACACGGTGACCTCGTACTTGTGCACGTCCTTGACGCGCCGGGTGTCCAGCTGCTTTTTGACGAAGAACAGCTCCGCCGTCTCGTCCTCCCGCTCGTTGATGCGCCACAGGGCAATGCCGCAGCGGGCCAGGGCGCTCTTGATTCTCTCAATCATGGTTTCACCTCCTCAGCCTAAACGGATGCGGGCCTTCATATAGGGGCCGCCGTCCGACACCTTCACCCACTCCTTGTACCCCTTGCCACAGTAGCCGCTGCCGGACAGCTCCGGCGTTTTGCTCATCATGGACACGGATTTCAGCAGGTCGGGCACATAGCCGGTGAGGACGATGGGGGAGTAGATCTTCCCCGTCAGCTTGCCGTTTTTGATCTCCTTGGCGGTGGTCACCATGCACTGGATGCCCCAGTTCTTGGGATCCTCCATGCCGCTGGAAGGGCACTCCAGCAGGAAGCCCTCCTCCACGCTGGCGATCATCTCCTCCGGCGTGCAGTCCCCGCCCTGGAAATAGGTGTTGGTCATGCGGGTGTAGGCCTTGCGCTCGTAGCTCTCCCGGCGGCCGTTGCCAGTAGGTTCCACGCCTAAGCGCGCGGCGGACAGCGCGTCGCACATACCGGTTTTCAGCACGCCCCGGTCGATGATCACGGTGTCCCCGGTGAGGGTGCCCTCGTCGTCGAAGAACATGGTGGCGGACTCGTCCACCGCGGCGCCGTCGTGCATGGTCACCAGGGGGCTGGCCACGTAGTCCCCGATGAACTGCCTGGCCTGGGCCCGATCCTTGACGAACATATCCATCTCCACCCCGTGGCCGAAGGCCTCGTGGACGATCATGCCGGTGGTGGCCGGGTCGCACACGCAGTCGTACTCCCCCGGCGGGATGGGCTGGCTGTCCAGCAGCTCCAGGGCGTCCCGGGCGGCCTGCTCCGCCTCGGCGTCCATCTGATCCAGCAGCTCCGCGCCGCCCAACACGGAGAAGGGCTTGTAGGACATCTTGATCTCCTGGCCCCGGGCCGCCACCACCGCCATCATGGCGTTAGTCCACATCACAGTCTGATCCAGATCCCGGTTTTTGGACAGGAACAGCTTTCGGTAGCAGCGGTAGGACACCATAGCCTGGGCGTCCAGCACCCGCTCGTCCACCGCCAGGGCCTTCTCCCGGAGGGCGTTGATCTTGGCCACGATGGCCTCGTCCCCCAGCTCCCGGGGGTGGATTTTCCAGGCGGTCTCTTTTTTCAGGACGGCGGGCCTGTCCGCCGGGACGGGGGTGGGCAGGGGCGCGAAGCCATCCAGGGCGGCGTTCTGCTCCGCCAGACGGCGGGAGAGCGCCTCACACAGGGCGGGGATTTTTTCCTCTGAAAACTCGTTGAAGGAGTATTCGGCGCAGCCCACGCCGTCAAAGACCCGCGCCACGAAGCCGGTGCCGCCTCCGTTGCCGCTGGTGGCGATGTTGATGCCGCTGCGGCTGACCCGCCAGACGCGGCTGTCGTCCGCCACCGCCAGCACGGAGGCGTAGGGGTAGGTCTCCCCCAAAACGGCAATGAGCTTTTGCAGGCCGGGCTTGGCCTGATCAATGGTTGGAAACACAGAAAAACCTCCTTTTCTTCCGGGTGATTATATCATGAAGCCGGCGGCCCGGTCAAGGCTGCGGGGGCGGCTCGCCGCCGCTGTCCAGCACGTCCAGCTTCCCGTGCTTTTTCAGCCTGGACAGGATGGCCCGCCGGGCCAGATCGTAGATGACGGCGAACACCGGCACCCCCACCAGGATGCCCACAAAGCCGAACAACCCCTGGAACAGGGTGATGGCGAACAGCACCCAAAACCCGGTGAGGCCCACGCTGCCCGCCAGCAGCTTGGGGCCCAGCACGTTGCCGTCGAACTGCTGAAGGATGACGATGAAGATCAGGAAGATCAGGCAGTTGCGGGGGCTGGAGATGAGGATGAGCAGGGCGGCGGGCACCGCCCCGATGAAGGGGCCGAAGTAGGGGATCACGTTGGTGGCGCCGATGATCACGCTGATGAGCACCGCGTTCTGAAAGCCCGCGGCTACCGACATAATGGCGCAGAAAATATAACAGATCAGCCCCACAATGGCGCTGTCCAGAATTTTTCCGCCGAAGAAGCCCACAAAGGTGACGTCGATGTGGGCGCACTCCTTGAGCAGCTTGTCCGCCCGCTCCGGCTTGAATACAGCGTACACCAGCGCCTTGGCGTGGCGGGTGAATTTCCTCCGGCTGGCCAGCAGATAGATGCAGATGATCACGCCCAGGATGATGTTTTTCGCCACGGTGAGCACCGAGCCCACGGTGGTGACCACCCCGCCCATCATGCCCTGCATGGTGGGCAGGAGATCGGTGGTGGCCCAGTTTTTCACCCAGTCCTCCATGGTGGTGAAGGCGTTGTTCACGTAGTTCTGGAGCACCTCGTTGCCCTCCAGGTGGGACAGCACCCATCGGGTGAATTCGTCCACCTTGGGCGGCACGGCGGCGGCCAGCGCCACAATGCTCGCCCACATCTCCGGCAGCACCGTGCTCAGCAGCAGGTAGAGGATCAGCGCGCTGATCAGCATCACTGCCACCACGCTGAGCAGGTTGGCCCATTTTTTATGCTTGTCCGGCAGGATCGCCTCAAACTGCCGCTCCAGAAAGCCGCAGGGGGTTTTCAGCAGGTAGGCCATGGTGCCGCCGTAGATAAAGGGGGTGAGGACGTCCAGCAGCCAGTGGAAGCTCCCCCGGATCTCGTCCAGCTTCAAAATGGCAAAGAACAGCAGGATGGCCAGCGCCAGGGACAGGAAGGCCGTCAGGGACTGGAAAAAAATCTTTTTGAGAAATTCCCGGTTCATAGGCCGCCCCCCCACAGGCCTGTCCAATAGGCCATCAAGTCCGCAAAGCCGCCCTGGGGATAGGGGCTGAGATCCCGGCCCGTCCGGTTGATCAGGCAGTCGGTGAGCAGGAATACCTCCAGGCCCAGCTCCCGGGCCGCCATGTCCTCCTCCGCGTCGTTGCCCACCATGAGGCATTCCCCCGGCTCCAGGCCCAGGGCGTCCAGGATCTCCCGGTAATAGCCCAGGCTGGGCTTGCACCAGTGGGAGGTCTCATAGGTGGTGCACAGGGCGAAGTCCTCCGGCGTCAGCCCCGTCCAGCCCAGGCGGACGCGGGTGCCCGCCGCCGGGAAGATGGGGTTGGTGGCCAGCACCACCCGGCAGCCCGCGGCCCGGATGGCCCGGACGGTTTCCGCGGCCTCGGGCGTATAGCCGCAGAAGCGTTTGGCGTTCTGGAACTCGTTGGCGTAGAACTCGTCGAATAGATCCTTGTCCTTCAGGGCCGCCTGGCCGAAAATCTGGGCGAACTTCTGCCAGAAGACAGCCTCGTTGGTCTGGCTGCCGTCATTTTTCACCATGGCGGCGGTGCCAGCCCAGATCCCGTCCACGAGCTGCCTGGGGTCGTAGCCCCTGGGGGCCGCCTTCTGGGTCAGCAGGCCGAAGTAGCCCCGGGTGAATTCCTCCTGATCCATGGGGAGCAGCGTTCCGTCCAGGTCGAACAATACGGTGGTGAGTTTCATGTACAGGTTCCCTTCTGCGGGACGGGTTCCGTCCGCGCTGAGTTCGTAGATTCTTACAGAAATATTTTACCCCGGATTGCGGGAAAGTCAAGGGAGAGGGCCGAAGGTTTTTGGTAACTTTTTCGAGGGAAAGAGGATGGCCCATCCTATCATGGGTTTTGGGCGGATTTTGCCTCTGAACGGGTCAAAATTTTGGTCAAAATTTTGTAAGGAGGAAACAATCCAATGAGAAACTTGAAAAAGTTCCTCGCGCTGGTTCTGGCGATGATGATGGCCTTCAGTTTGATGGTCACTGTCAACGCCAAGGACATCACCGCCGACTTTACGGACGCGGAGAGCGTGACGGAGGAGTTCCAGACCGCCATTGACGTCACCAATGGCATGGGCATTCTTAAGGGCTATGAGGATGGCACTTATCAGCCCAAGAACAACATCCGCCGGTCTGAGATGACCGCGCTGGTGTACCGTCTCGCCACTGGCGACGCCAAGGACGAGAGCAATGAGATCCACAAGAACTACGTCACCTTCAAGGACGTGGCCACCAACGACTGGTTCGCCGGTTATGTGGGCTACTGCCAGAACGCCGAGCTCATCAAGGGCGACGGCGCCGGCAACTTCATGCCCAACCGGGACGTCACCGGCTATGAGGCGCTGGCCATGATCCTGCGCGCCATGGGCTACGACCAGAACCACGAGTTCGAGGGCACCGGCTGGCAGGTGCGCGTGGGCGCCATCGCCACCCAGCGGGGCATCCTGGACAACATCAACAACACCAACTACGCCGCCACCCTGAGCATGCCCGCCACCCGCGAGCTGGTGGCCGAGATGATCTTCCAGGCCGCCCAGAAGAACCGCGTGGTGTACACCACCGCCTTCGGCTATCAGTCCGGCGACTT
>SFVC01000029.1 GCA_004560375.1 bacterium | reverse complement strand
CGTTGGCTATCATTCAGAGAGAGAATGTCATTACCCTGCCAAAACCGTTGAAATTTCTGCATTTTTTCACATTGAAGCCTGCTGTGTATGGCATTCAAAAGGTCGGCGGTTCGAGCCCGCTTATCTCCACCAAGCTAAAAGGAAAAGTGGCTTATGACTCGCCGCAGAAATGCGGCGGGTTTCTCTATGCCGCAATATTTACAAGGTCCGTGCCCAAACTGAATTGCCCAAAGTCGATGTTGAAGTCAATGTGCAGCTTGTAGTCCCGATAGACCTCCCCCCACTTTTGTACGCCGAACGGAGGGGAATGGGCTTCGTAACCGCGCATCCGGCGGTCTGGATGCCTTGGGCCTGACTGCCGGAAGGCGTTTCTTTGGTTTTTCTCTTTACTTCCGTAAAGCGCCGTGATACAATATGGCATGGATGGCGGCGGAGGCGGCTCCTCCTCCGCCGCCCCAGCAAGTTCACGGGAGGATGTCATATGCAAAACCAGCTTCACGAGCCCTGTCCCCTGCTGTATCAGGCGGTGCTGTCCCTCCAGACCCCGGAGGAGTGCCGCGCTTTTTTTGAGGATCTGTGCACCGTGGCGGAGTTGAAGGCCATGTCCCAGCGCCTGGAAGTGGCCCAGCTTTTGGACGAGGGGCTGATCTACAACGACATTCTCCAGCGCACCGGGGCGTCCAGCGCCACCATCAGCCGGGTGAATCGGGCGCTGCAATATGGGGCGGACGGCTATAAGACCGTGCTGCCCCGGGTAAAGTCCTGATGGACGCCTACACGGTGCTGGCTGGGAGCTATGACAGGCTCACCGCCGACGTGGACTACGGCAAATGGGCCGACTACGCCCAGCGGCACTTCCGCAGGCTGAAGCGACCGGTGGAGACGCTGCTGGAGCTGGGCTGCGGCACCGGGAGCCTGACCAGGCTGCTGGCCCGGCGGGGGTACGCCGTCACCGCTATGGATCTCTCCCCCGATATGCTCACGGTGGCGGAGCAGAAGTGCCGGGGGCTGAATGTGCGCTTTCTGTGCCGGGATATGACCAAATTTGACCGGATGGGGCCGGTGGATGGGGTGGTGTCCGGCCTGGACAGCGTGAACTATGTCACCAAGCCCAAGAGCCTGCAGCGGATGTTCCGGAGCGTGTTCGACAGCCTGTCCCCCGGCGGGCTGTTCCTCTTTGACGTCAAGACTCCCGCCGCCCTGGAGGGGGCGGACGGCCAGACCTGCCTGGACGAGGACGACGACCTCTACTGCGTGTGGCGGGCAGACTACCACGCCCGCCGCCGCGTGTGCGGCTACGGCCTGGATCTGTTCCTTCGGCAGGAGGACGGCAGCTGGCTGCGGGAGGGGGAGTACCATGAGGAGTACGCCTACACCATGGAGGAGCTGGAGGGCTTCCTCCGGGAGGCGGGCTTCCAGAGTGTGAAGCAGTATGGCGGCATGACCATGACCGCCCCCAGGCCGGGGGCCCAGCGGGTGTTTTTCGCCGCCGGAAAGGACGGATAGAACCGTATGGATCAACTCATTCGCGTCATCGCCAAGGACGCGCCCATCAAGGCCATGGCCATCAACGCCCGGGATACGGTGGAGCGGGCCCGGGCCATCCACGACTGCTGGCCGGTGGCCTCCGCCGCCCTGGGGCGACTGCTGATGGCCGCGTCCATGATGGGCGCCGTCATGAAGGGGGAGGAGGGCTCCGTCACCCTGCGGGTGCGGGGCGGAGGGCCCCTGGGCGCCCTCACCGCCGTGTCGGACAGCTCCGGCAACGTCCGAGGCTATGTGCAGAACCCCGCCGTGGACGTGCCCCGGAAGGCCAAGGGCAAGCTGGACGTGGGAGCCGCCGTGGGCTGCGACGGCGATCTCACCGTCATCCGGGATCTGGGGATGAAGGAGCCCTACATCGGCTCGGTGCAGCTGGTGGGGGGCGAGATCGCCGAGGACATCGCCGCCTACTTTGTGGAGAGCGAGCAGGTGCCCACCGCCTGCGCCCTGGGGGTGCTGATCGCCCCGGATCAGACGGTGCAGGCCGCCGGGGGCTACTTGATCCAGCTGCTGCCCGGGGCGGACGACGCCGTGATCTCCGCGGTGGAGCGGGGCGTGGCCCGTTTAGGCGCGGTGAGCGCCCGGCTGGACGGGGGGATGGCCCCTCTGGAGCTGCTGCGGGAGATACTGGCCGACTTTGAGCTGGAGGTGCTGGAGACCGTCCCCATCGAATACCGCTGCTACTGCTCGGAGGAGCGGGTGTCCCGGGCGCTGATCAGCCTGGGGAAGGACGAGCTGGACAAGCTGATCCGGGAGCAGAACGGCGAGGAGCTGACCTGCCAGTTCTGCGACAAGGTGTACCGCTATTCCGCCGATCAGCTCCGGGCCCTGCGGGATGGGCTGGACAATCCCGGGGCCACAGAGGCGCAAAACTAACAAAGAGGCCGTCCCACGTATGTGGGACGGCCTCTTCTCACGCTGGAACGGGCCGGGCTCAAGTTGCCCCGTCTGCGGTTATTCCTCGTCCGGCTGGGGTGCGGGGGCGTCCTCCGCCCGGGGCGGATCCACCTGCGGGGGGCTCTGGATCACAACTGTCTTGTCCGCCCCACCGGCCAGCTTGCCGCCCAGCATACCGGCTACCAGGGATTTCACGTCGATGCCCATGCTCTGGGTGATGCCCTCGGTGACCTGGGAGGTGCCGGTGATGATGTCCTCCAGCAGCTTGGCGCTGTTGCCCTCGCCGTACATGGTGATCTTGTCCACCTTGGACAGGGGCTGGGCCACGTACTTGGCGATCTCGGGCAGGGCCTGCATCACCATCTCGATGACGGCGGCCTCGCCGTACTTCTTCATGGCCTCGGCCTTTTTGTCGATGCCCTCGGCCTCCGCCAGCGCCTTGGCCCGGATGGCCTCGGCCTCGGCCTTGCCCACGGCGGCGATGCCCTCCGCCTCCTGCTCCTTGGCGAACTTCTGGGCCTGGGCGATCTGCATCTCCGCCTGGGCCTTCTGCTCCTGCTCGTAGCGGGCGGCCTCCGCGTCCTTCTGCCGCTTGAACAGGTCGGCCTCCGCCTCCTGCTGCTGGCGGTAACGCTCCGCGTCCGCCTTGGCCCGGATCTCGGCCTCCAGCGTCTGCTTCTGCACCTCAACCTCCGCCTGCTTCAGCTCGGCCTGGCGCTGGGTCTTGGCGATCTCGGCGTTGACGGTGGCGGTCTCGATGCTCTTGCGCTGCTCCTGGCTCTGGATCTCGTAGGCGGCGTCCGCCTCTGCCTTCTTGCCGTCCGCCAGAATCTTCAGCTCCGCCCGGCGGATATCCAGTTCGGTCTGCTTCTGGGCGATCTGGGTGTCCGCCTGCACCCGGGCCTCGTTGGACTCCCGCTCCGCCTGGGCCTGGGCGATGGCGATATCCCGGTCGGCCTGGGCCTTGGCGATGGCGGCGTTTTTCTTGATGAGGCTGGTGTTGTCCGCGCCCAGATCCTTGATGAGGCCGTTCTCGTCGGTGACGTTCTGGATGTTGCAGGACAGGATCTCAATGCCCAGCTTGTCCATGTCCTTGCTGGCCTTCTGCATCACCTGGTCGGAGAAGGAGTCCCGGTCGGTGTTGATCTCCTTCAGAGACAGGGTGCCGATGATCTCACGCATATTGCCCTGGAGGGAGTCCTGGAGATCCCGGGTGATCTCGTCGGGCTTCTTGTTCAGGAAGTTCTTGGCCGCCAGCTTGATGCCGTCCGCGTGGGGGGAGATGCGAACCTTGGCCACGGCGTCCACATTCACGTTGATGAAGTCGCTGGTGGGGACGGACTGCTCCGTCTTGATATCCACCGTCATCTGGCCCAGATACAGCTTATCCAGCCGCTCGAAGATGGGCACGCGGATACCGGCCCGGCCGATGAGCACCTTGCTCTCCTTCTTCAGGCCGGAGATGATATACGCCTGATCGGGGGGCGCCTTGACGTAGCCCAGCAGGATGACGACGATGACGGCGATGACCGCGATTACAATGGGGATCACAATCTGAAGGATTTGCGGATTTGGCATGAGGACTCCTCCTTTCAAATTCTGCACAGGGTAATTCTTCTATCTCAAACAAGCCGGGACGCGGCTTGAACGTTTTCACTCCTTGGCCGTCAGCTCCCCGGCCACGTCCCCCCGCATGGCGGCGAGGCGCTCCAGCGCCTCCACCTCCGCCTCCAGGCTCCGCCGGCTCCACTCCTGCTGCACCCGCCCGCTGTCGGTGAGCACCTGGGACAGCACCTCCGCCGCCCGCAGGCACAGGGCGGCCTCCGCCGCAACCTCCGCCCCGTCCCGCTCCGCCCGGGCCAGCTGGTTCAGGGCCCGCTCCAGGGTGGGGAGGTAGTCCGCCTCCAGCCGGGCCTTTGCCCGCTCCGGCAGGCTGTCGTAGCACCGGAGGAGCTGTCCCTCCAAGGCGTCCACCGCTGAGCGCACATAGGGCGTCCCCACCGGGCCGGCGGCCCGCTGAATCCGGGCCCGGGCCCCCTGGGCGCCGCCCCGGGGGGCGGTGGAGCCCATAAACTGTCCCATGACGGAGACAAGCTCGTCAAACCGCCGGGATACCCCCTCCAGCCGCCGCTGCCAGGGGGTGTAGTCGCCGCCGTCCCCCAAGGGGCGCGCCTTCAGGACGGGGATCAACGTGCCCTCAATATCCAGCAGCTCCCGGGCCACGGCGGACAGGCCCTCCTCGTATTCGTCCAGGATGGTGAGATCTTTTTGGGCCAGCAGGCCGGCGTTCCGGCTGGAAAACAGGGTCTGGCAGGCGGTTGAGGCCCCCGCCGCCTTGTCCTTCAGCTCGTCGCCGGACAGCAGCCGGATCCGCTCCATAGGCAGGCCGGTGATGGAGGCGGGGATGGCGGTGTGTATGGCGGTGAGGGAACGGCGGATCTCCCGGCACAGCTTCTCCAGCCGCTCCTGCCGGGGGGCCAGGGCGGAGGCCGGTTCCCCCGGATCCTGCCCGGGAGCGGAGTCCCGCCGCTGGGGAGCGTGGGACTCCGCGGTGATCTCAAAGGGAATCCGCTTTTCTTTCCCCACTTTTTTCGCAAAAATAGTGAAGGCGGTCGTCATCGTCAATCCCATCTCCTTACAGGCCAGTTCCATGTCCCGTTTGGTGTCCTCGTCGATGCGAAAATTGATCATCACCTGTGCCACGTCAATCACTTCCCTTCGTACAACTCTATTATATCATCTGTAAAGCAAATTGCAACATATTTCTTTACAGATGCCGCGATTTTTTGGTGCACCCTTTCTCCGCCCCGTAGCAGGGAAGGGCCCTGGGCAGAGGAAAAGGGCCCGCGGATCACTCCGCGGGCCCTTGGTATGCAGGATGGGGACAGGGGGCTTACTTCAGCTCCACCTTGCCGCCGGCCTCCTCGATCTTCTTCTTCAGCTCCTCGGCCTCGTCCTTGGACACGGCCTCCTTCAGGGTCTTGGGGGTGCCCTCCACGGCGGCCTTGGCCTCGGCCAGGCCCAGACCGGTGATTTCGCGGACAACCTTGATGACCTTGATCTTGGCGGCGGCGTCGAAGCTGGCCAGCACCACGTCGAACTCGGTCTTCTCCTCCGCAGCGGCGGCGGGGCCGGCGGCGGCGGGGGCGGCCATGGCGGCGGCGGAAACGCCGAACTCCTCCTCCAGGGCCTTGACCAGCTCATTGACTTCCAGAACGCTGAGGTTCTTGATCTCCTCAACCATAGCGGTGATCTTCTCGCTTGCCATGATGATGTTCCTCCTAAATTTCAAATATTAAAGTATGGGTGCCGCTCACTCGGCGGCGGGGGCGGGCTCCTGGTTGGGGGCGGCTTCGCCGTCCTTCTCCGCGATGGCCTTCAGCACGACGGCCAGGCTGGTGAGCGGAGCCAGCATCATGCCGAGCAGCTGCGCCATCAGCGCGTCCTTGGAGGGCAGCTCGGCCATGGCGATCACATCGTCCAGGGGGAGCACCTTGCCGTCCATAAAGCCGGCCTTGATGTTGAAGCGGTCGCCCATCTGCTTGGCGTACTTGTTGACGATACGCATGGGGGCGATGGGGTCGTCCTTGGAGATGGCCATGGAGGTGGTGCCGTTGAGCACCCCGTCCAGCTCGCCCAGATCCACGTCGTCCAGCGCGCGGCGCAGCAGGGTGTTCTTCACCACAGCGTACTCCACACCGTTCTCCCGCAGCTCATGGCGCAGGGCGGTGTCCTCGGCCACGGTGATGCCCTTGTAGTCCACCAGGACGCCGGAACTGGCGGCCTTCAGGTTGTCCACCAGGGCGGCCACCACGGCCTGCTTCTCACTGAGAACCTTTGCGTTAGGCATTGTTTGAGTTCACCTCCGGGTAATTTGTCGCGGCAGGTGTTTTTCAAAAGAAAAACGCCGCCTTCGTGTCCACACGAAAACAGCGCAAGCATTACAGTTGGGCTGCATTCTCGGCGGGATTTACGGCCCAGGCCACCCGCTGTCTTTGAACACTTTTCGCATTATACCCCGGGAAAGCGCCGCTGTCAAGAGGAAATGGGAAAAAGTTTTCGTTTTTGCGGTGTTCCCCCTTCCCCTTTCCCCCTCAAACGTTTAACATGGGTTCCGATCCGCCTATATTCACGGACGCTACTCAGAAAAGGAGCTGTTAACCATGCCGCACACCTATGCCCATTCCAACCGCATCACCCTCCGTCCTCTCTCCCGTCCCCCGGCGGTGGGCTTCCCTCTGCCCCACGCCGGCCCCGCCACCAACGCCAGCGCCTCTCTGGGAAGCTGGCTGGAGCTCTGGATGGACGATCAGATCGAACCTTGCCGGGCGGAGACCACCGTCAACGGCTACCGAAATATCATCCGCAACCATCTGAGCCCCGCTCTTGGCCGGGTGCGGCTGGCCGACCTGACCCCGGAGCTCATCAACGGCTACTACCAGTGGCTGTCGGAGGAGAAGGGCCTGGCCCCCAACACCATCCGGAAACACCATGTCCTGATCCATACCGCCCTGAAGGCCGCCTTTCGGCAGGGGGTGATTCCGGTAAACCCCGCCCAGCGGGCCACGCCCCCCCGGGCCACCTCCAGCGACGTGCTGTACTACACCCCCGCCCGCCTCAGCCGCCTGCTGCGGGAGGTGGAGGGCCAGCCCCTGGAGCTGCCGGTGAAGCTGGTCTGCCACCTGGGGCTGCGCCGCAGCGAGGTGCTGGGTCTGCGCTGGCGGGATGTGGATCTTCATACAGGCCTGCTGTCCGTGCGCTGGGTACGCACCACCGTGGGCTATCGGGTGGTGGAAAAGGCCCCCAAGACCTCCGACAGCTGCCGCACCCTGTCCATTGGGGCGCTGGACGGCCTGCTGGAGCTGCTCCAGGAGCTCCGGGCCCAGCGGCAGCTGGACGACCTGCCCTGCGGCCCGGACGACTACCTGGTGCTCACCTCGGAGGGGATGCCCTGGCATCCCAACGTGCTGTCCGCCGACCTGGCCAGCTTTGTGGCGGAGCGCCGCCTGCCCCCCATCACCTTCCACGGCCTGCGTCACACCTTTGCCAGCATGGCCAACAGCGCCCGGGTGCCCATGTACCAGATCAGCCGGGCCATGGGCCACGCCAGCCCCAGCATCACCCAGCGGATCTACACCCATCTGTTTGACCAGACCCACGGGGAAGTGCTGGCCGCGGTGGCCGACACCATCGTCAACGCGGGCATCCCATCCCTCCCTTCCGCCTGAAGGCGAGCGGAAAAGGGCGCCGCCCCCATGGGGGACAGCGCCCTGTCCTTGCTATTCGTACTCCCCCGGCGCGAACACCCCGGCGGGCAGCAGATGACTCAGGCCCACCATGGCCTCGTCAAAGCCGCCCTGATCAAAGGCGACCGGGGGGCACCGGAGCTCGTCCCCGCCTCCCTGGTTCAGCGGGAAAGACGCCAATACCTGTAGCCCCCGCCCCGCCTCGCACACCGGGAACAGCCGTCCGCCGTGGAGCGCGGCGATCCGACGGGACACCGCGATGCCGATCCCGTCCTGCTTCCAGTCGGGGAGATCCGCCTCGCCGCCGCCCCCAAAGAGGGCCGCAGCCCGCTGGGGGGGCAGGCCCGGGCCGTTGTCCTCCACGGTAAATACCGCGTTATCCCCGTCCCGCTTCAAGGTCAGCTTCACGGCCTTGCCGGCCGCGGCCCCGTTGGCCACCAGTTCCAGCAGGAGCTGCCGCACCAGCGCTCCGTCCGCCCGGGCCGCCAGGTACTCCGGGCAGTCCACGGTCAGCTGCACCCCCGCCCGCTCCAGCAGGCCCTCCATCCGCGCCCCCAGATCCCGGGTGAGGGCGGCCAGATCCAACGGCCCGGGGCTGATCTCCTGATCCAGCCGGGTGCACAGTTCTATCCGTCCCACAATCCGCAGCATCCGGCAGATGCCCTGGTTCATGGCCGCCAGATAGCTCTTGCTCTTTGGATCCCAGGCGCAGTGCTCCAAAAGCTGGCTGGCCGCCGTCATCTGGGCCAACTGAACCCTCAGCTGGGCCGCCGCTCTGGCCGCCTCCTGCTCTCCATGCTCCAACTCCATCCCTCGCCGCCCCCTTCTATGTCTGAATTGCCTTTTCCCTATGCTATGCAGATCTTGCGCGGACTCTCCTGGGAATGGCTTCCACTTGCCGCCGCTTTGTCGAATTTTGTCGAATTTTTCTCATTGTACCAGACGCAGCCCAAATTGGCAAGCGGTTTCCTCCGGGCCCGCCCGTATTGACAATAAAATTGAAATCCCTTATAATAACGGTTTATATGACAGAAAACGATTATCTTAGGTAGATGGGAGGAGAGACCCTATGGCGGAGCATCCCGCGCCGGAAAACAAAATGGGTGTCATGCCGGTGAACGCCCTGCTGCTGAACATGGCCATACCCATTATGATCTCCATGCTGGTGCAGGCCCTTTACAATGTGGTGGACAGCTACTTTGTGTCCCAGATCAGCCAGGACGCGCTGAACGCCGTGTCCCTGGCGTTCCCGGTGCAGAACCTGATGATTGGCGTCAGCGTGGGCACCGCCGTGGGCGTCAACGCCCTGCTGGCCCGGAGCCTGGGCCAGGGCGACCGGGAAAAGGTGAACCGCACGGCGGTGAACGGCGTATTCCTGATGGCGCTGAGCTGCCTGGCGTTTATGGCGGTGGGCCTGAGCTGCTCCCGGCTGTTCTACACCGTCCAGACCGATATCCCGGGCATCATCCGCTACGGCGCGGACTACCTGGGCATTGTGTGCGGCGGGAGCGCGGGGCTGTTCTTCGCGGTGCTGATGGAGCGGCTGCTCCAGGCCACCGGCCGTACCTTCTATACGATGATCGCCCAGGCGGTGGGGGCCGTCACCAATATCATCCTGGATCCCATCCTCATTTTCGGCCTGGGCCCCTTCCCCCGGATGGAGGTGGCCGGGGCGGCCCTGGCCACCGTGCTCGGCCAGATCCTGGGCTGCTGCGTGGGCATCTTCTTCAACGCCACCCGGAATCCCGAGGTCACCATGTCCTTCAAGGGCTTCCGTCCCCACGGCCCCACCATCCGGGAGATCTATTCCGTGGGCCTGCCCGGCATCATCATGCAGTCCATCGGCTCGGTGATGGTGTTCGGCATGAACCAGATCCTCATCGCCTTTACCGACACGGCCACGGCAGTGTTCGGGATCTATTTCAAGCTCCAGTCCTTCTTCTTTATGCCGGTGTTCGGCCTCTGCAACGGCATGGTGCCCATTGTGGCCTATAACTTCGGAGCCCGCAAGCCGGATCGGATCGTCAAGGCCGTCAAGCTGTCCATCCTGTACGCCACCCTTCTGATGATCCTGGGGTTCACCGTGTTCCAGCTGTTCCCCGGCCCGCTGCTGGAGCTGTTCCGGTCGGAGGAGGATATGTCGGGAAGCCTGCTGACCATCGGCATACCCGCCTTACGCATCATCGCCTTCAGTTGGCTGCTGGCGGGGTTTGGCATCGTGTCCGGCTCCGTGTTCCAGGCGCTGGATCACGGCGTGCTCAGCCTGACCACCTCGCTGGTGCGCCAGCTGGTGGTGTTGCTGCCGGTGGCCTTCCTTTTGGCCCGGCTGTTCCAGAACCTGGACGTAGTCTGGCTGGCCTTCCCCTTCGCGGAGCTGTTCTCCACCACCCTGTGCGCCATTTTCCTCCGCCGGGTCTACCGGCGTGAGATCCTGCCGCTCACCGTCCAGCCGGAGGCATAGTCCCTAAAAATGCAAAACAGGCCCCGGGTCTGCCGCCATTGGCGGAGGCCCGGGGCCTGTTTTAGCTTTTGTAGGAAAAATGGTGCTGACGGTAGTACTCCAGGCAGCGGAACCGCCGCACCAGCTCCTGCTGGCCCGGGGTGAGTTCGTCGTCCCACAGCAGGGCGCCGTCCGCCGTCATGCGCCGGCCCTGGACGTGTATGACGGGGATCTCCCGGCGGATCCCGTCCGTCGCCTGCAGATAGGCGTCCCCCTCCCAGCCCAGCTGCTCAAAGAGCACGTTCATCAGGAAGCAGGGGGAGATATCCGGCCCCGTCCCCACCAGGTCGTGGCCAATGGCCTCCTTGGCCGCGTCGTTGGCCCAGATCAGGTAGGGGGTGGACCAGTAGTTGTAGAAGCCCTCCAGCTCCTCCCAGAACAGGTTCACGCCCACGGCGTCGTACACCGCGTTGCTGTTCCCCAGCCAGGGCTTGTGATCGCCGAACACCACCAGCACCACCGGTTCCTCCACGTCCCGCAAGGCGTCCACCAGGTTGGCCAGGTGCATCTGGGTATTCTGCACCGAGCCCAGGTAGTTGGCCAGAATGGTGCGCTGCTCCTGGGGCAGGCCGTGGTTCCCGATGAAGCTGTCCACCTCGCCCCACCAGCACTGATCGGTGCTGTACGGCCCGTGGCCCTGGTAGGTGACGGAGAAGGAGAACAGCGGCTCGTCCTCCTCCAGCCGATCCAGCACTGTTTCGGTGAGGTCAGGCAGAAACAGGGCGTCGTTGAGGGTGGGAGACGCGCCAAATATCGGCCCGTAGTAGTCCTCTGAAAAGCGGTACTCGTCGAAGCCCAGATAGCGGTTGACGTTCACCCGGTTGTAAAACCAGTTGTTGCAGGGGTGGCCGCCGAAGGTCTGGTAGCCCTGGTTCTTTAAGTACCATACATAGGAGGAGGTGTTGGATCGGTAGTTCACGTCCTTGGGGCCCATGCCGGTGAGGAAGGCCCGCTCGGTATCCACGGTGCCGCCGGCAAAGATGTTGGTGAGCAGGGTTCCGGTGTAGCTCTCCGCCTCCAGGGCGTGGTACTGGGCGTACACGTCCTGGGCGAACTCGACGCCCTCGAAATCGGAGAAGTCGGCGAAGGCCTCCAGCATGAGCCCCACCACGTTGACCTTTTTGTCTGCCGGGATGTCCTTGTCCTCATACTGGGCCAGCAGCTCCCGCATCTCCCGCTCCGAGTAGCCCTCCGGCGGGTCGGGCAGGGCGTCCTTGACGCTGTGCAGGAAGGGATAGAGCAGCCCCCGGGATACATACTGCTGGGTGGCGGACCATTGGTTGAGGTGCTGGGTGTTGGCGTTGGCGCTATAGATGCTGTCGCTGGCGTACACCGGCGCCAGGGCGACGGCACAGGCCAGCCCGGCGGCAGCCACCACCGCCCGGAACCGGCCCCGGGGCCTGCCCCGGGCCAGCAGGGCCGTCAGGACGACGCACGCCGCGGTGCACAGCAGGGCTGCCAAAACCTTGCCGGAGAGGAATAGCTGATACTGTCCCGCCATCTTCCCCGCTTCCCCTAAAATCAGCAGGTCGGAGGCGATGACCGGGTCGTCCCGGAAGGCCAGCTTGTAATAGTTCCCCAGCGACAGGCCCAGCACCGGCAGGGTGGTCAGCAGGCAGGCCAGCCACCCCCGCCCGGTGGCGGCGTACAGCAGGGCGATGAGCACCAAGGGGGGCAGCAGGTTGAGCAGAAGCAGCATGGGATGGCTCAGGTAATCCAAAAGCAGCACCCGGGCGCTGTAGCTCCCCGTGGCCAGCAGCAGGGAGGCCAGACCCAGGCCGATGGCGGCCCCGGCCAGCACCAGGGCGTTCCACAGCCAGAAGGCCGCCCGCCGTTTGGGGGACAGGCCGTCCGCCGGTCTGGTCTGGAACAGGAAGCAGGCGGTAATAGATTTCATCAGGGTTCCTCCGATCCTTTCGGGTTTTTCTTTCTGCCGGGGCCTGTCCGCCCCGGGCCGCGAATCGGCCATGCACAAAACGCGCAACGCAAAACATAGTATAGCACAGCCGCCCCCGGATTGCACGGGGACGGCCATACTTTTTTAATAGTAAGTTTTTGAAGCCGTACCAGGGAGCGCCGGGGCCGATCCCGCTTTAGTAGGCCAGCTTGTTGTCCAGCCAGCCCTTCAGCTGGCTGATGGGCACCCGCACCTGATCCATGGTGTCCCGATCCCGGATGGTGACGGCGTGATCCGCCTCGGTCTTGTCGTCGCCCACGGTGGCGAAGTCCACGGTGATGCAGTAGGGGGTGCCGATCTCGTCCTGCCGGCGGTAGCGTTTGCCGATGGAGCCGGCGTCGTCGTAGTCCACCATGAAATACTTGCTCAGATCGGCCTGGATCTCCCGGGCCTTGTCCCCCAGCTTCTTGGACAGGGGCAGCACCGCGCACTTGAAGGGGGCCAGGGCCGGGTGGAGCCGCAGCACGGTACGCACGTCGTTCTTCTCGGCGTCCACCACCTCCTCGTCGTAGGCGTTGCACAGGAAGGCCAGCAGCATCCGCTCCACCCCCAGGGAGGGCTCGATGACGTAGGGGATATAGTGCTCGTTCTTCTCCTGGTCGAAGTAGGTCAGATCCTTGCCGGAGGTGGTCTGGTGGGCGTTCAGGTCGAAATTGGTGCGGCTGGCCACCCCCCACAGCTCGCCCCAGTCGGTGAAGGGGAAGGCGAACTCGAAGTCGGTGGTGGCGTTGGAGTAGTGGCTCAGCTCCTCGGGGTCGTGATCCCGCAGGCGCAGGTTCTCGTCCTTGATCCCCAGGTCCAGCAGCCACTGGTGGCAGAAGTTCTTCCAGTAGGCGAACCACTCCAGCTCGGTGCCGGGCTGGCAGAAGAACTCCAGCTCCATCTGCTCGAACTCCCGGGTGCGGAAGATGAAGTTGCCCGGGGTGATCTCGTTGCGGAAGCTCTTGCCGATCTGGCACACGCCGAAGGGCAGCTTGCGCCGGGTGGAGCGTTGGACGTTGACGAAGTTGGTGAAGATGCCCTGGGCGGTCTCGGGCCGGAGGTACACGGTGTTTTTCGCGTCCTCGGTGACCCCTTGGAAGGTCTTGAACATCAGGTTGAACTGGCGGATGTCCGTCCAGTTGAACTTGCCGCAGCTGGGGCAGGCGATCTGGTGCTCGTCAATGAAGGCCTTCATCTCCTGCTGGCTCATGGCGTCCACGCTGTGGCCCAGCTCGAAGCCGTTCTCCTGGCACCAGTCCTCGATGACCTTGTCGGCGCGGAAGCGTTCCTTGCACTCCTTGCAGTCCATCAGCGGGTCGGAGAAGCCGCCCACGTGGCCGGAGGCCACCCACACCTGGGGGTTCATGAGGATGGCGGCGTCCAGCCCCACGTTGTAGGGGTTCTCCTGGACAAACTTCTTCCACCAGGCCTTTTTCACGTTGTTTTTCAGCTCCACCCCCAGGGGGCCGTAGTCCCAGGTGTTGGCCAGGCCGCCGTAGATCTCGGAGCCGGGGAAGATAAAGCCCCGGCCCTTACACAGGGCTACAATCTTTTCCATGGATTTTTCGCTGTTTTTCACAATATCATGCTTCCTTTCTGCTGATTCGGCTCAAAACGAAAAACGCCCCGAGCCCTTTGGCTCAGGGCGAACGAAAACGTCCGCGGTTCCACCTGAATTCGGGTAATGCCCGCACTCTTGCCCGGTAACGGCGGGGGCCGCCGGGCCATTTCCTGCCCGGGCTCGGGAGGGCCTTCCCGCCGCGCCTTCGGGGGACTTGCACCATCCGTCCCCTCTCTGAAGCCCCGTGCGCGGGGTACTGTTCTCCGTCATCGCTGATTGGGAGGTATTATATCACCGCCTCCCCCGGCTGTCAAGGGGGCGGCAGCCGCTCCGTGAAATGCCGTTTTTTTTGCGTGAACGGCAAAGGCGAGGGGGGAGGAGCGGGGGCAAAGTATGTTATAATAGAATGCCGCAGGAGGTGGGAGAGAGAGCGGCTGCCGGGCCTGGGCGCGCCGATTGCGTTCCACGCAGAAAATCAGACATTTCAAGAAAAAATGGACACAAGGGACTGGAAATATGATACCATATATGGTAGAATCAACCTGTGCAAACCGCTCAAGAAGATGAGGGCTATTGCGGCGTATGCTGTGAATGTTCCCCAAGTTTATCCACCAGGGCGATGACCAGGGCGGCGGAGCTGTCGTCCAGAGCGGACAGATCCACGTATTTGGGCGCGTCCACACACACCAGATAGTCCACCGTCACCCCCAGCACCCGGGACAGGCGGATGAGAACCTCCAGGGAGGGCGCCTTGCTGGCCGTCTCGTAGGCGCTGATCATCCCCTTGGTGACCCCCACCCGGTGGGCCAACTGCTCCTGGGTCAGGTGCTTGCCTGCTCAGAGCTGGCGGAGCTTTTCACTGCAGTCGATCATAATGGTACCCCCTTCTTTCGTTATCAGTGTAACAAAAAGAAGTTTTCCCATAGAATACTTGGGTAATGCTACCGGTTGACTTTTCCGCTTTCCCATAGTATTATTTGCTCTATAAAAATGAAGAGCCGCAGGCCCGGGGCTGGCACAGGCGATGTCGGCAGGATGTAGAAATCCCCCTGTTCCCCGCCGGCCACTTTGGTGCAAAAAGAGGATTGCAAAAATGGATGGATCAGCATAAGATAGGAGGATAGGGAATAAATAAACATTTACTCCCCGCGTCTTTTGATGTGCAAGCCCCGCGTTGTCATAGGTAAGGAGTATGGCGATGAAGTTCAAAGCAGGAAAAAAACGGAACAGCGGGTTTACGCTGGTGGAGATGCTGGCGGTGACGGCCATCGTGGTGATCCTGCTGGCGATAGGCATGGTGGCCGTGGTGCACTACGTCCGCTGGTTGCGGATCACCGAGCTGGACAACAGCGCCCGGGAGATCTACCTGGCGGCGGAAAACCGGGCGGTGCTGCTGTCCGCCGGCGGCCGGTTGGATAAGCTGGTGGAGAAGGCAAATGGTGGAACCATGGCTCTCCCGGCGGAGAACCGGGGCGCCACCCCTCTGGCGGCGGGTGGAGGGGCCGGGCAGACCACAAAGGCCCGGTACATCTACTACGACGGATCAGCCGGGAGCGGCGGCGAGGACGTGTTGGTGGAGCTGCTGCCCCAGGGAACCATCGATCCGGCCCTCCGCAGGGGCTGCTTCTACGTGGTGTACGAGATCAAAACAGACGAGACGGATGGGACGCAGTCTGGCCTGGGAAGTGTCACCGACGTGTTCTACGCGGAGGAGGGCGACGCCTGGAAGGATGCCGCAGATTTTGGGGCGTTCTATCGGGAGTGGAAGGGTTCCTCCCGGCAGAAGCGGCTGGACGAGCAAAAGATGTTCGGCTATTATGGCGGCGAGGCGGCGGAGAACGGCGGGGCCAGTTCGCTGAAGGCGCCCCTGCTTGAGGTGATCAACGGGGAGGAGCTGATCGTGCGGCTCACCTACAGCAGGCCGGCGGGGGAGGCCCGAACCGCCGAGGTGACGCTGTACTATGGCGGAGGCGGATCCAAGGTCAGGCTGGATCAGCTATCCAAGGTCAAGTGGTGGACGGAGGAAACCGAGCGGGATGTGTTCCAGAACACCGTCACGCACACCTGCACCTGGGTGCTGGACACGCTGAAGGAGAACGGGCCGCGGTTTTGCGATCTGTTTAACGAAAACCTCGGCGCGGTCACGGGAGAGCCCGGCCCGATGGGCGGGGACTTTACGGTGACGGCCAGGATCAAGAGCACAACGGTGGCCAGCCCCGATGTGGTGATCGGGCCCCACAACAGCCTGTTCGCGGACGGGAGCGGCGAGGAGACCGCCTATGTCGAAAACCTGCGGCACCTGCAAAATCTGGATCACAATTTTTCCAAGGTAGAGGGCAAGACGGCGGCGGTGCAGACCGGCGATATCGACTGCGGCGCCAGTATGTTCATCGGGTATGAGTTTGTGCCCATCCAAAATGAATTGACGTCCTATTGCGGCTCCTCCGCGGCCAACGAAGGGGCTGACTCTGTCACGCACTTTATCAAGGGGCTGACGGTGACGGCGACCAGCGCGAATGGGAGAAACGGCGGCCTGTTTTCAACCGTGGCGGGCCAGAATGAGCACAACCCTTGGAAATTTAAGGATGTTCGGCTGATCAACGCCCAGGTGAAGGCGGCAGAAGAAGGCACGGGCCGAAGCCTGTCTGCCGGAGCTTTGGTGGGAAGTGCTTTCGATGCGTCCTTTGAGAACTGTTGGGTCTACTGGGAGGGCGAGGCGCTGGAGGAGCTGAAGGCGTCGATCTCTGAGACTGGACTGGAGGATAACCACTATCAGATCACCGGTAGCAGCGCCGGCGGTCTGGTGGGTGAACTGAACGGCGGAAGGATCAAGGACTGTCTGGCGGCCACGCTGGTGAAGGGGACAACTGTCGCCGGCGGCCTGGTGGGGCAGACCACCGGCGTGACGGTCAACACGTCCTACGCGGACTGCTACCTCATTGCGCCCACCGCCGGGGGGCTGATCGGAACTGCCAGTGGAACGGTCACGCTCGCCAATGTCTACGCCGCCGGGTTCATCGACAATACGGTCGAGGGCGCGAAGGCCGCCGGGCTGTTGTGCAGTGGGAACGCGACGGCGAATCACGCCTATTCCGCCATGCACTATGAGAGCGCGGAGGGCGAGATTGTACCGCTGGCGGCAGGCGTGACCGCCGGTGACGGATCCCGCTGCTATTACTTGGGCGAGGATGGGGAACCCTACGAAGATATGATCGAGCAGGAGTTCCTCACCAAAATGGAAGCAGACTTTGGGTGGAAGTATAGCGACAGCCACCCCTACAGCCTGCTGAAGGATCTGACCGCGTACCCCTTCCCCGGCCTGAAGGAGCTGCCCCATTATGGGGACTGGAACGCCGAATTTGTTAAGCCCGCCCTGGTGTACTTCGAGAAGTACAAGCCGATGGGGGGCGGGACGGAGCAATACGGCTTTTATGCCGATAGCGTGGACACGTTGAAGAAAGATACGGAGGTAGAGGGGAAATGGACGGTTCCTCTGGATGGGTATGCCGTGGCGTTCCGGGCGGAGGATGCAAAGGGCAGCGTCAGCGTCACGTTTACTTATTATGATGAAGATGGAGACGAACAAACGTGTAAGCAGTCATATCACAAGAACGAGGGCGGCATTCACGATAAGCTCTGGGAGGTAAAACACAAAGGCGAAACCTATTATCTGGCCATCCTTCCGCAGGAGGTGATTGTGGGCAGCGATTACGCTTCGGGGAATTTCTATCAGCGCTTGGGGATCGGGGTGAAGAATGGCCCGACAACCTGGGCCGCCTACTGCCCCCACTTCGCCAAGACGGCGCGGCCCATTTCTCAGGAAACGACAGATCGGGAGCTGGCCAACATGGCGAAGCAGGCGCGCCACTATGTACGCACCCCCCGGCAGCTGCGGGCGCTGAGCGAGCATGGGGAGTATTGCCATGCGGCGGGGGGACAGGGCTATTCCTTCCTGCAGGAGCTGGATTTGGACTATACCACCTATGAAGGGGAACTTTTTGAAGAGGAAAATTTGGCCCATTATAGCTGGATCGACGGGGACGGCAATACGAAATCCGAGAAGTTGATCCAGGCTCCCATCGGCAGATTCGGGGCCTCCTTCAACGGCGTTTACCATGGCGACTGCCACACCATTGCGGGCGTGAAGTTCCAAACGGTTGGGGAGCAATACGCCGGCCTGTTTGGCCTGTCCGTGGGTACGCTGCAGGACATCGTCTACCTCATGGATCCGGAGCAGCCTGTCGCAGTGGGAAGAGGCGGCGGGAGCCTGTATCTGGGCGGGCTGGCCGGCGGGAACAGCGGCACCATTCGGAACTGCGCCGTGGCCGGGGCGAAACTGGAGGTTGCGATCCACAACAAGGGGGCGGCCTATGTGGGCGGCCTGGTGGGCCTCAATGAGGGCACCATCCGAAACTGCGCCGCCGAGGCGGCCGGCCTGAGCGCCAGCGGGGATGATTACTCCAATGTATACACCGGCGGGCTGGTGGGACGGAATGCCGGCACCGGCGGAAGCGGCATCTTCATGTCCTATGCCGTGGGCTACATAAGCGGCACGGTGGTTGAGGGATCCATGGTGCGGGTGTGCGGCTTTGTGGGCTATAACACCGGATACATTGAGAGCAGCTACGCGGCGGCGCGGCTGGAGTCCAGCGGCACCGGCGCGGAGGTCTACGGCTTCTGCGGCGAGCGGCTGGGCACCCAGAAGGACAATTACTTTGTGGACAGGGGTAATTTCACCTATCGGGAGGAGCCCTACAACGGAACCTACGCCACCGGAGTGGAGACGGCGACCCCTGTCTCCTATCAGCTGATGTGCGGCGGCGAGCCGGCCGAAGGCGAGAAACAGCCGGTGCTGGTGGGCAAGGGTATGGCGCAGGGCGGACGGGCCGTGAACGGCAACCCGCCCAAGGAGGAGGAGACGTCCCCCTGGTTCCCCCTGCCCACCGGCGTGAAAGACCGACATGGCGACGCCGTTCACTACGGTCAGTGGCCCGAGGAGCTGGATCTGGGCAATATGGGGGTGTACTACTGGGAGAAGCTGGAGTTACCGGCGGCCTCCGGGAAGAACGATACCCGCCAGGTCTACGGCGTGAGTATGCTGAAGGTGGATCCCGACGGGGGGACGGTGGAGAAGATCTCCACCCTGTCCAACGCCCGCAGCGACGGCGGTGTGGTGACGGATTACGGGTATGGGTGGTACTATGAGGCCCAGGAGGAGGCGGAGAACCCCGTCAAGGCGGACTTTGCCGCGGAGGGGCTCTACTACATGGGAAATGGCGGGAAAGAAGCTCAATGGAAGGATCAGCCGTCCGATGAGACAGTGGACGAAAAGCTGGCGGAGCTGATGCCGGGCTATGCGTTCCAATCCTACCACAGCTTTGTGCCCAACCCGAATCCCAACGCGAATGGGAATTCTGCCGGCGCCCGGGCGGGCCTGTACGCCACCGGAGTCAAGGACGGCAAAGAGGGGACGCCCAATGGCACGGTGACGCTGAAGGAGGGAGGTGTAGAGGTCACCTTTGAGGTTAACCCCCACTTCGCGGACGCGCTGTCGGTGCAGGTGGATACGCTGCCAGATAAATGGGAGAAGCCCGAGGGCGAGATCTCCGTTTCGCCGGGGACGGAGAAACGCAACCCCTACGAGGTGCGGGCCATGGGCCAGCTGTCCGCCATCAACTGGAACAGTACGAACCGGGACACCAAGACGGTGATAGACGGATGGAGTAACAATACGGAATTCCCCTATTTGTCCTATGGAGGGCAGATCAGAAGCTATGTTTGGAAGCAGACCCACGATATCCACGGGAACAGCGAGATCTACACGCCCATCGCGGAATATTATGCTCGGGGCAGTAACGGCGGTCATGAGAACCTGTACGGATGGTTCAGCGGTTCCTTTGACGGGGACGATTATGTAATCGAAAACGTCAACATCCAGGGGCAGACCTCCTCTGTTGCGGGGCTGTTTGGGGTGGTGTTCAACGGTTCGCTGAAAAATATCGTGCTCTACAGTTCGGATGGACGGGGGAAGATCACCAACCAATTTGATACCAACGCAATGGACAGCGCGTGGTATTCCATGGGAACCCTGGCAGGCATTGCATCGGCCAGACAAGGTACGGCCGGATATAAGGGCAGCGCGGTGGAAAACTGCTCTGCCTCGGGGTATACCATTGAGTACAAGACTTACAACAGGCGGGACAAGGACAGCAACGATGATGTGGGAGGCGGCAGTACGGTGGGCGGCTTGCTGGGCGCATCGGATATGGAGCTGAAGAAGTGCGCCGTCGTGACCAACATCAAGATCCTCAAGGGCGACGCTGCAAGCACCTTTGGCAATGACAACCTCCGTGCGGGCGGTCTGACCGGCGTGTGCCAGAACTACATTACAAACTGCTATGCCGGCGGAAGCATTGACGTTACGGATGGCGTGATTGTAAAGAAACAAAACGGCCTCTTCTTCGGGGGAATTGTCGGAGGTGGCTACTTCAAACCTTTAACTGTAAAAAGCACAACGGATATTCCAATTGGAGGAGGAGGAAGCGGCGTAACAGGAACGATGGAATTGACGAATTGCTATTCCTATGTTGAACTGCCCAGTGAAGATACGGTGGTTTATACAACAAGGGGGAACAAGGCGTCAAGTTCGAACCCCACAGCGAATGGAGCGGCGGTCAATACACATATCAGGGCCTTGTACGCCATAGGCGGGCAGGGAGATGGCAACAGCAGTTATACGGCCAAGAACTGCTACTATCTGAAAAGCGAGGTCATGAAAAACAACCTGGCCGGGGTTACGACCACGATGCCCTATGATGATGGAAATAATGGAACGTTCAAGCTGAAAACAGACTTGGCTCTGGACAGAGATTCCATACAAACGGTTGTGCTACAGGCGGACAACAAGCCCCTGAGGATAGGCGGCCCGGATGCGACCGGAGGACCTTTTGTTGAGCGCAGAATCTCCCTCACCTCCAATGATGTGGGCAAGGAATTTTTGATTAGTTATAAAGCCAATGATAATGGCTATACCTACCACAGTCCTGAGAATAATTCTTTGACAATCAAAATTGATGGGACGGACTATCGGTGCCTGTACGTGGATAAGGCCTCAAGCTGTATGCCCATATTTACGTTTAAGAGCAACGGCCCCACAGATGACAGCAAGTGGGTCACGTTCAGAGGCTGGGCGACAGGCATCAACGGGAATCAGGTGACTGGCCTGACGACGGCTCCCACCACACTGCCGGTCAATGGCTGGAACAGCCTGATGGCCGTCACCTACGACCAGCTGAAGGTGAGCAGCAATGGAACCGGAGCTGTGCTGAACAGACTACTGGGTGCCTTCTACCCCGTCACCGCCACCGAGGGCAGCTTCGCCATCCCCGGCAAGTACAGCTACAGCGCGGCGGCCTGGCTGCAGGGCCTGAACTACCCCTTCCCCACCATCCTGACCCGGGAGGGCGGGAGCATCCACGTCCACTACGGCGACTGGCCGCTGAACGGCATCGAACGGGCCAACGGCGGCGCGCCCATCCGCCTGGATCTGATGCAGGAGAACAAGGACACGGAGCAGGAGCTGCTGACGCTGAGCGCGGGTGTGCCCAGGGGCGGTATCTGGACGCTTGAGGAGAAGACCCCGGCAGAAGGGGAAACGCCCATCATGAAGGCATACTTGGGCAATATAGAGGATGCCAAGGAGATCGCCGACACCGACGGAAGCTGCGAGTTGACCGTGAAAGGGCTTAAGCCGGGCCAGACGGAAGTGACGGTGGTGTACAAGCAGGGCGGCGTGGAATACGGACGGATGTCCATTACGGTTCAGGTGACCGCGCCGCTGCGGGTAAAGACCAGAATTTCGCCCATCTACGTGTTCCCGGGAGCCCAGATCAGGGCGCCGCTGGTGCTGTGCGACGACGAAGGGAACGAGTTGACAGAGGAAAAGCTGGCGGACGTGGAGATCAATCTGGGCAAGAGCCAGTGCAAACGGCCCGAGGAACTGCTGAGCGAGGCGGAACTGAAGAAGGATGACACGGACGAGTACTATTACCTTGAACTGACGGCGGTGAATGACCCGGAGAAGATCGGGCAGGAACCGGAGGCCATGCCGGTCAGCGTGTCCTACACCTACCAGGGGACGGAGATCGAGGCCGAGATCAGCACGCTGTCGGTGCAGATGAAGCCCCTGCCGGAGCCGGAGACGGACGAGGATGGGGGCACGCGGATCGAACTGCCCGTGGTGGAGGAAAACGGGGTGGATACCATTGTGACAAAGGTTGTGGTGGGCGGGACAGAGCTGACCAAGGCCGAAGCGGGGGATCCCGTTGACCCGGCAGATCCGGATGCGCCTACGGCCGATCCCGTGGCGGTATGGGTGGACAACGCCGTGCTGCTGAAGAACTACGCCCCGGGCGCCGAGGTAACGCTGACGCTGACGCTGGAGCTGAGGCGGAGCGACGCCGGAGCGGACGAGCGGCCGATCACCCAAATTGTCCCCATGACCGTGACCATTCCGAAGACCGATCCCGTGACGCCGGAGGGCGACGGGACGGGAACGGATCAGACGGAAGATCAGAACACCGCGGGGAACGCCGCACCGGAGCCGGAGGCGTCCCAGGAAGCGAGGCTGCCGGAGGGGGCGGAGAAAAAAACAGACCCCGTCCCGGAGGAAGAGGCCGGGGCGGGGAAGGGCGGAACGGCGCCGGAGCAATAGCCGGCCCGGAACAGGGAAGGGAGGACGTCCCATGGAACCAATACGGGAAAAGCTACGCAGCGAGAGTGGGGCGTCCATCCTTCTGGCCCTGCTGTTCTTCCTGCTGTGCGCGATGGTGGGGGCGTCGGTGCTGATGGCGGCGGCGTCCAACGCCGGAAAGAGTCGCAGCGGCCGGGAGGAGCAGCAGAAGTACCTGACGCTGTCCTCGGCGCTGCAGCTGGTGTGCGACGAGCTGACGGCGGCGGAGTATACGGCGAAGTATAGCTATACAAGTGTGCATTATCCTGCTGTGTATGACCCTAAAACCGGTGCCCTAATATCCCCTGAGTACACCCATCATAAATATGAACAGAAAGAGGGGATGTTTGCCTGTGAGCTTTCAGGTGTGTTGCCGCTGCGGGAAGAACTGGACTGGCTGTTTGCAGAGAAATTTTATGTGGCGGCTTCCCCGCCTGATACGTGCGAATGCATTCCGCTGACTGGCGGCAGTATAAGGGAGCCCGGGGAAAAGCATATGCTGACGCTGTCTGTACCAGATCAGGCTGATAAGCCTGGGCTGGGTGAATCGGTGGCGTTGACGGTGCAGTTGACAAAGAACTATAAGATCTATCTCTCCGCGTCGCTGGGGGACTATGCCATGTACGCCGAGCTGAGCAACAGCGGCGTGCCTAAGATTGAAGAGGGCAAGTCAGGGTGTGACCAGCCTATCAAGTGGCAGCTGAGCCAGATCACCAGGGAGGAGCCGACATGACAGGCCGCAAGCTGAACGACAACCGGGGCGAGACCCTGGTGGAGATGCTGGCCTCCATCCTGATCGCGGCCCTGTCGGTGGCGGTGCTGTTCACCTGCTGTACGGCGGCGGTGGAGATGGGCAAGGAGACCCGGGCGGCGGATGAGGCGTACTATGAGTACTTGTCCGCGGCGGAGGGCAGGACGGGATCGGCAGAAGAGGGCAAAGTGAAGGTGGAGGGGAATGGCACAGAGATCGAGGTTGACATAGGCCTCTACGGCGGCGGGGAGATGTACTCCTACCAGTGGAAAAAGGAGGCGGATCCCGTTGACCCGTAAATGGAAGGACAGCCGGGGCTTTACTCTGGTGGAGACGCTGTGCGCGGTGGCCATTCTGGTGATGCTGGGACTGCTGATCAACACGGGGCTCCACCTGGCCATGCGAAGCTACCGGGATCTCACCGCCCAGTCGGAACTGGAGTTGCTGGCGACTTCTCTCACCAACGCCCTGTCGGACGAACTGCGCTACGCCCAGCGGGTGGAGACGGAGGCAGGGAATAAGCTGGTACGCTATCACAGCGAACGTTACAATATGGAGAACACCGGCGCGACTACTGTAATTGGAACGAAAGAAGAGGATAGGCAGCTTTATGCCAACGACTACCGGATACTGCCCAGCGGGGCCTACGGCAACAGAACCTACATCATCCCGGAAGAAGACGGCGACGGGGAACCGGGCTTTCAAATCACCTATCAGGAGGGCCTGTTCACCGTGGATCTGACGGTGAAGCAGGCGGAGGGAGAGCTTTCCACCAAGGCGCACTTTACCGTCCGGTGTCTGAACCCACAAACCACACCATAGAGGGGGCCGAGCGATGGCAATGAAATATAACCGGCTGGGCGATATGCTGATTGAGAGCGGCGCCATCACGGAGGAGCAGCTCAAAGAGGCGCTGGCGCTCCAGGCGGGCAGCGGCGAGCGGCTGGGGACGGTGCTGCAAACCCACGGCTTTATCACGGAGAAGCAGCTCATCGACACGCTGATGAACCAGCTGGGCGTGGAGTACATAGACCTGAACTCCCTGTCCATCCCGTCGGAGATGGCCCAGATCCTGCCCAAGAACGTGGCCAAGAAGCACATGGTGGTTCCCGTGAAGGCCACCCGCACGGACGTGCACCTGGCCATGGCCGACCCGCTGAACTTCGTGGCGGTGGAGGAGGTGCGGGCCATCACCCGGCGGCGGGTGATCCCGCTGATCGCCAATGCCGCCGCCGTGGAGCGGGCGGTGCAGAACCTGTACAGCAACCAGGGGGCCATGCGGGCCATTGAGGAGATGCAGCGGGATCTCATCGGCGGGCAGTACGGCGCCACCGCCCTGGCCTCCGCCGGAACCCAGAATGTGACGGTGGACGAGGACGAGACGGACGCCGCCCCCGCCATCCGCCTGGTGAATTCCATCATCGACCGGGCCTACACCGAGCGGGCCAGCGACATCCACATGGAGCCCGGAGAGGATCACATGAAGATCCGGATGCGGATCGACGGGGCCCTTCGCACCATCATCCAGGTGCCCCAGGCGCTGCAGAGCTCCGTGATCTCCCGGATGAAGATCATGGCCCGGATGGATATCGCCCAGAAGCAGATCCCTCAGGACGGCCGGGCCAATGTCACCGTCCATCAGGAGACGCTGGATCTGCGTATCTCCACCCTGCCCACTACTTACGGGGAAAAGGTGGTGGTGCGTCTGCTGCGTAAGGCGGAGGAGCTGGCCAGTCTGGACGGCATCGGCCTGCAGGGGGACAACCGGGATCGATTCCTCCAGCTGCTGGACAACGCCACCGAGGGCGTGATCCTCATGGTGGGGCCCACCGGCTCGGGCAAGACCTCCACCCTGTACGCCATCATCCAGCGGCTGAAAAGCGAGGAAGTGAATCTGGTGTCCCTGGAGGATCCGGTGGAGTACCACATCGACGGGGCCTGCCAGGTGCAGATCAACGAAAAGACCGGGCTGACCTTTGCCAGCGTGCTGCGCTCCGTGCTGCGGCAGGATCCGGATATCATCGCCGTGGGCGAGATCCGGGACGGCGAGACCGCCGAGATCGCCATGCGAGCCGCCATGACGGGCCACCTGGTGCTGTCCACAGTACATACCAACAACGCCGTGTCCTCCATCGACCGTCTGCTGGACATCGGCGTGGAGCCCTACCTCATCGCCGGGGCGGTGAAGGGAATTGTGTCCCAGCGGCTGGTGCGGAAGGTGTGCCCCCACTGCCGAAAGGCGTATACCCCTACCCAGGAGGAGCTGGCCCTCATGGGGCTGGAGGAGTCCGAAGAGCCCATCCAGTTCTACCGGGGCACGGGCTGCGGAGAGTGCTTCAATACCGGTTACCGGGGGCGCACCGGCGTGTTTGAGATTCTCACCATGACCCCCGGCATCCGCCACGCCATCCACTCCCGTTCCATCGCCAAGATGGAGGAGGCGGTGCGGGAGGCCGGTTTCCGGCCCATCCTGGAGGACAGCCGCCAACTGGTGCTGGAGGGCGTCACCTCCGCCGAGGAGGTTCACCGTGTCCTGGGCGGACAGGCGGCCTATTGAGAGGAGGAGACAGACGTGACGATAACTCAGCTGATCGAGAAGGCCCGGGCAGACCGGGCGTCCGATGTGCATTTGGTGTGCGGACTCACCCCCCGGTACCGGGTGGACGGATCCATCCGGGAGATGGACGGGGAACGGCTCACCGCCCAGCAGTGCCTGGACTACGTCCGGGAGCTGGCCGGGGATCAGTTCGACGCCATGGTGGAGGTGGGCGAGGCCGACCTGGCCAAGACGCTGGCCGGGGTGCGCTGCCGTCTGAACCTGTTCCGGCAGCAGGGAAACTGGTCCGCCGCCATCCGCCTGCTCAACGAGCACATACCCGATATGTCCGAGCTGGGCCTGCCCCGCGCGGTGCAGGAGTTCCCCGGCTACAGCCAGGGCCTGGTGCTCATCACCGGGGAGACCGGCTCGGGCAAGTCCACCACCTTGGCCGCCGTCCTCAACGAGATCAACAAAACCCAGTCCAAGCACATCCTCACCCTGGAGGATCCGGTGGAGTATGTCTACACCCCGGATCAATGCGTCATCAACCAGCGGGAGGTGGGCAAGGACACCCGCTCCTTCGCCGCCGGGCTGCGGGCCGCCCTCCGGGAGGATCCCGACGTGATCCTGGTGGGCGAGATGCGGGATCTGGAGACCATCGAAACCGCCCTCACCGCCGCCGAGACGGGCCACCTGGTGTTCGGCACCGTCCATACCAACTCCGCCGCCGACTCCATCGACCGCGTGGTGGACGTGTTCCCCGCCGAGCGGCAGCAGCAGATCCGGCTCCAGCTGTCCATGACGCTGAAGGCCGTGCTGTCCCAGCAGCTGCTGCCCAAGGCCTCCGGCAAGGGCCGGGTGCTGGCCTGCGAGGTGATGAAAACCGACGGCGCCATCCGCAACCTGATCCGGGAGGGCAAAACCCCCCAGATCATCAACTCCATCCAGACCACCGGCTCCATCGGCAACATCCTCATGGAGCGGGCGCTGCAAAACCTGCTCAACGCCGGCACCATTACCCGGGAAACCTACGAGCAGGCCCTGCCGGGGGGCACGGTTCAGGCCAAGGACATGGGCATAAACCCAGGGCCCGGCCAGAACCAGCGCCGGGGCTTCGGCGCCGGGTTGAGCGTATAAAGGAGGCGCGCCGCCATGCCCACATATAAATACGAGGGGGCCTATGCCGGGGGCGAAAAGGTATCCGGCGTGGTGGAGGCCGCCAGCCGCCAGGAGGCGGTGGCCCAGATCCGGCAGAACTGCGAGATCGTGCTCAGCCTGAAAGAGATCCCCAAGACCTTCACTCAGCGGCCCGCCGCCGTCATGCTGGGGAAAATCAGCCCCAAGGCGCTGGCCTTTACCTGCCAGCAGTTCGCCATCGTCCTCAAGGCGGGCCTGCCCCTGGTGCAGACCGTGGATCTGGTGGCGGGACAGTGTGACGACAAGGCCCTCCAGCGCCTGCTGCGGCAGGTGTCCGAGGACGTGTCCAACGGCTGGAGCCTGAGCTACAGCTTCGACCAGCGGGGAGGCAAGCTGCCCGTCACCTTCCGGGAGACCATCCGGGCGGGAGAGGAGTCCGGCGACCTGATCTCCGCCTTCGACCGGATGGCCAGGTACTACGACCGCACCGCCAAGACCCACGCCAAGGCCATCAGCACCATGACCTACCCGGCCTTTGTCATCGCGGTGGCCATCGTGGTGGTGTACGTCATCATGGACAAGGCCGTGCCCGCGTTCATCGGCACCTTCCAGGATATGGGCACGGATTTGCCCGCCGTCACCGTGGCCCTCATCGCCGTGTCCAACTTTACCTCCAAGTACGGGGGGCTGGTGGCGGCGGCGCTGGCGGCCATTGTGGCCGCGTGCTGGCTGTTCAGCCGCACGGAGAAGGGCGGAATGCTGTTCAGCCGCCTGCGGCTGTCCCTGCCCGTCCTGGGTGAGATCGCCCGCATGGCCGGGGCAAGCCAGTTCGCCCACACCATGTCCGCCATGCTGGCCGCCGGCGTGCCCATTTTGCAGGCCATCGCCGTGTCCAGCCGATCTATGTCCAGCCTGGTGATGGCCCAGGAGGTGATGGACACCGTGGCCGGGGTGGAGGCGGGCCGGGGCCTGGGGGACAGCATGGCAAACTCCCGGGAGCTGCCCCAGATGCTGATCCAGATGACCGCCGTGGGCGAGAGCGCCGGCGCGCTGGAGTCCACCCTGGACGTGCTGGCGGAGTACTACGACAACGAGGTGGACGTGCGAACCGAGCGGGCGCTGTCCCTGCTGGAGCCCATCCTCATCGTCTGCCTGGCGGTGTTTGTGGTGCTGATCCTGTTCGCGGTGTACCTGCCCATGTTCAATCTGTACAACTCCATCTGAGGGGGGACGGCCCATGAGAGAAAAGGCGCGAAGCCGGCAAGGCTTCACCCTCATCGAGCTGCTGGCGGTGGTGGCCCTGATTGTGATCCTGCTGGCCATCGGCATCCCGGCGGTGATGGGGGCGGTGAACAGCGCGGGGCACAAGGCCGACGCGGACTGCGAGCGGGCGGCCAGGGCCCGGGCCACCGCCCGGTGGACCACCGGGGCGGCAGAGGCCGACTTCGGAGAAAACAATGAGGTCGTCTATGCCTATGATACGGAGAGCGGAGCGCTGGTTGCCCCCGGTGCGGGGACGGCCGGCGGCCAGTGCCGGAAGCACGGGCACAGCGGCCTGGGGCTTTACGTCAAGCTGGGGGAGGACGGCAGCGTCCAACTGTGCTGGGCCCAGGCGGGGCTGTCCGGCGGCACCGCTTTCCAGTGGGATACCAATCTATGCGGCAAGGAGTGAGGCGTACGCCTCACTGGCTGTCCCGCAGGACGGGACAGCGAAGGCCCATACAAACCTGTTTTTTACCTCGCCGCCCCGCGGTGAGTTAAAAAAGCTGTTCCGAGCCCGCGCCAACCCGGGCCCTGACATAATAGCAGATCCCCACAGGGGAGAGGGGAGGGAAACAAGAAGTCCCACCGGTTGGCAGAACCAAAAATGCAGCGGCGGCCCCAGGCCGCCCGGAGAAAAGGAGAAGATTTTCATGAAAAACCTGAAAGAGAAGCTGCGGAAAAACGGCGGCTTTACCTTAGTCGAGATGCTGATCGTGGTGGCGATCATCGCGATCTTGATCGCTGTGTCTATCCCCATGGTGGGGTCTGCGTTGGAGCGGGCACGTGAAGCTACGGATCAGGCAAATGAGCGTGCCGCTATTGGTGCGGCAGAGACTAAATTCCTGACTTCGATTGGCGAATCGGCGACGCTTGCGGACGGAAGTGCTAATCCTAACTATGTAACATGGGCAACTGACGCTGATTCTGGCGCAAAGACCGCCACCTTCTATTACAAAGTGGAGAACGCGTCAGGATCGTTGACGCAAACTAAGCCAACAGACTCG
>SFVC01000028.1 GCA_004560375.1 bacterium | reverse complement strand
CCCATTGCAAACAAGAAGATATACTTGCCTACTACTGCCCGAACTTGGAATAACTATGCCAGCTATGTAAAGAGTCCCGTTTACCACCACGCAAGACGCATAATTTTTATACGTGGACAAGGAGACCGGAAGCTCAAACGTTTTGCTTAACGCTTTATTTGTGTAAATATTTCTTACGGAGACGGTTACATTTTTCGTTTGCTCGGTTGTTCTCACGGAGATCATGCAGTCCATGTACACAGCGCGAGATTTTATAGTTCCCGTCCCTGTTCCTGCCGCAACAAAAGACCCGTCCGACAAATATGTTTTTAGGTCTGGATTCACTGCGTACAGTTCTTCATAATCTTCTTTTTTTAGTATGCTTCCATTGCAAAGCAGCCAACTGCCTCCAAGATCGGTTCTCCGGGTTGACAAAATATCGCCAACCTTAAAACTGCTTGCGTTAGTGACTGCCTCGTCCAAAGATTCAAAATTTTCGCTGAGTTTGGATATCTCCAGCGGGTCATTATCGTCCGGGAGGTTCAGGTTTAGGTTTTTCGTGTGCCGCATGGGATCATTCCTTTCTTAGCGCGGACGCTTCGCCCCACGTGAGCGGTTTGGCCCCGCCCCAGGTGTGTTTTTTGGCCTTTGCGAGACCCCAGGTTGCCTTGCCGCGGAACAGCATCATGGTCTCGCCTTTGCCATACAGCCGCAATCCGTCCGGATCCCACAACAGATTTTCCGCCGCAAGGGTGACGGTGAGATCCGCGTCTCCAGAGGCCCGGAACTTGAGCACCCGCAGGGCGGACATGGCGTTGGCCGCCGTCAGCTCCCCCAGCTGGTACACCAACACGCCGGGGGCCGTCTCAGTCCACCCAAAGCCCTCCCAGGTGATGTGCTCCAGCCCGACGCCCTCATACAGCACGATGAGCCGGGGGAGATACTGGATCAGCTCGATCTTGATGCCGTCCGCCGGGGTGCCCGTCTCATTATCCCGGGTGTCCAGATAATCATAGGTGCCGATCTTGTCGTCAACGGTCAAGTCCTCAAAGGCGGGCCACGCCCGAATGAGGGCAAACAGGTTCAGCTCGATGGCGTTTGCGCCCTTGTAATCCAGGTTATCCCCGGACGCGGGCAGGCGGGGAATGTTGTAGGATACGTCTATCACGGATTCTCACCCCTTGCCGCCTGTCCCCAGGTGCGGGGCTTTGCGCCGCCCCAGGTGGCGTATTGTTCGGTGGCTTCGCCCCACAGCAGATAGGGACTCCAGCTCACCAGACACGTGCCGGACGTCACCTCATAGTCATAGCGGAGGATGGCGGACAGAGTAAAGGCACCGTGCACCGTCTGATCCGCGTTGCAGGAGACAACCAGCGCGTTGAGCGCGTCCCCGATGTCGGGGTATGGGCAGTTGGAATAGTCCAGGCGGGCCGTCCAGCCCGGTTCCGTCTGCTCCACCGTCCAGGCCGTTCCGGCTGCCGTGATAGAGGGCGGCCCCTCAAAGGACACCCGCAGCTCCAGCAGCCCTACGCTGTCCAGCACCTGGAACAGCTTCCCGGCCTCTACGTCTGTGCCGGTTTTGAGGTATCCACGGTTGTCCGGGTCATACCGGGGCAGGACAACCGCCACAAAGCGGCGGGCGACGGCCCACAGGGCGTTGATGTTGCCCAGGTGCGCGGCCCACAGGGCAGGGGAGGGGAAGTCATAGTCGATCCAGACTTTGTCCGTCCACTGGCTCCACTCTGTCACAAGGCCCATGCCGTCAAAGGCCACGGGCACCTTGTGAGGGATCATGACGGGCACGTATGCGCTGCCCCGCTTCGCGGCAACGGCGAGGGAATCAATATATTCGATGGCCTCCCGGACGCGGTTCATATCGGTGGGGCCGTAGGAGCCCTTTAAGCCGCTTTTTACGGCCTCCTTTTCGGCGGTGGACATCCTATCCAACCCACGCCGCAAAAGCTCCCTGGCGTACTCCACATCGTCCGCCACGCGGTCTGTAATGAGCGTATCAAGTACCGTCATCCTCGATCACCTCCGGAGTCTCCCAGTAGATAACAGCGCTTCCTGTGGCCCCGCTGGATCCTGGTGTCCCGGCGGTTGGGTAAGATTCGATCACGGTCTCAATTTCCCAGTGCCCTGGCGCGTCATACGATGGATCCACGCCG
The DNA here is from genome assembly GCA_004560375.1 of bacterium. Classification (GTDB taxonomy): domain Bacteria; phylum Bacillota; class Clostridia; order Oscillospirales; family Oscillospiraceae; genus Enterenecus. The sequence continues at coordinate 27,014 of SFVC01000028.1, read as the reverse complement.
CTTCCGCCCCAGTCCTTGTCGGGCGGAGGCACGTACCCATCGTCATAATACCAGTGGCCCTGATTATACCAGTATCCGGCGCTTCCGCCCGTCCCGCCAACGCCGCCGTCTCCGGATCCGGGCTTTCCGTTGCTTACCCCGGTGCGCCCGAACACGTCCCCGGTGGCCACATCGGTATAGCCGTTTGGGTACACCTTTCCGTCTTTGCTGGAGTACTTCCAGAGCACGGTATCAGACTGTCCCGCCCCGGTCTTGATCTGGATCACCTGTCCGGGGTTTACATCAAGGATACCCTCCCAGATTTTCCCGCCTGGCCCGTTTTTGCCGTCTTTTCCCCAGGCGTCCTCCTCGGGCGGCTCATTGTCTTTGTTTCCATATACCTTGATCCATCCTCCTGGGGTTCCGCTGCTCCCGGCGCTCCCGTGCCCCACCAACAGCACCCGGATCCGCCACACGCCCTCCGGCACCGTCCAGGTGCCGCTCTCCAGGATTTGCACCCGGTTTTCAAACAAAAACAGCCCATCGCCCCGGACAAAGTTACTCTTGCACCTGGTCAGTACGCCGTTGGAAAAGGCCAGCTCCTGCCGCACCCGGCGGGCGCAGGTGGCGTTGCCCTCGGCAAGCCATACGGTGTCCACGTCCCCGATCTCGCTGGCCGGTTCGCCCCGGCCTGTGATTTCCAGCTTGTTCCCGCCGAAGGTCGGGAGGATCGCCTTTGCGGCGGCATACTCGTTCCCCTTGATAAACGGGTTGGAGACGTTTTCCGTCCGCTGCGCCGCCTTTGACGTGCCCTCAAAATACTGCCCGTTGATGGTCACAGAGGCCACATCATCGTTAGCGGACATGGCCGGGTATCGGATCACGTTGTCCAGCGTGATTTTGCTGCCCTCATTCCAAAGCGGCTCAGCGGCCAAAAAGCCCGTGGAAGCGTCCGCCCTGGGCCACGTCCCGGTGGCCATGCAGACGTAGCGCAGGATATCCCCGCAAGTCAGGTTCTGGATGGCTTCCGCCGTAGCCGTAACGGGCAGATTTTCGTATTCTGGATCCACCCGGATCCGGCTTACAAAGTTGACCCCAAGCTGTCCGGCCAGAGACTGGATCCAGCCTTTTAAGGTGGCGGGCAAAGCGCCCTGGGCCTTGTATGTCCTTTGGGCAATCAGCCCGACGATATCCACCAGGCTCCACTGCATCGTTACCGAGTTGTCGCTGTCCTTCCAGCCGCCGGACGCCTGATAGAACGTCCCCAGGCGCTTGTACTCAATGGTTCCGTTCGGCAGCCGAGGCCCCATGTAGATCTCAATGCCCTGCCGCTCCTCGATGGACAAAAACACGCCGTCCTTTGTGCGCGGGTCGAAGCGCCTGTTTTGGTTATCCATCTTGATGACGGCGGTGCCGTAGGGCAGGGTGAGACAGGACACGTCCCCCTGCATCTTGACCGACACGCTGGCCAGCTCATTGCCAGTCCACACCTCATACACGCCGGGGACGATCTCGATCCCCCTCATGCGCCGCCGGGGCAGGCTCCAGCGGGTAACGGTCACCCGGATCTTGTCCGGGTTGTTGACCCGCCACCCGGTAATGGGCACCAATGGATCATTGTTGCCGGTGATCTCTTTTGTGTAGTAGGCCACGCCCTCCGAAAACACCTCAACCGTGAAATCAGCCCCCACGCCGTCCTCCGGGCGGTCTGAAAAGGCCACGGACATGGCCTGAAGGATGGACACATTGGCAAACTCAATTTGCATAATTTGGGGCACGGGGAACACGCCGTCCCAGTCGGACAGCGCGGCCCCGGTGTAGCCCGCCTCCCAATCCCGCGTGGCGGAATCAGCGGGGAGGCTGATATACCAGCCGGACAACAGGCTCCGCCCCGGCTCCATGCTCGCGTAATTGGCCGTGCTCTCGAACTTCTTGTCCCAAAGCTGCCCGGGCCTGGAAATGCCCTCCTGCTGCTCGCTGCCGGACACGTCCCCCTGGACAATGTCGGGGTCAATGATGTCGATGACGGCCTTGACGTATATCCGCCGCCCATCGGCTACGATGGCCTTTTGGTATGCCTCGCTGGACTTAATCATTGGGCTTTACCTCCCTTAACGTCAGGGAAAAGCCGCCCCAGAAGGGGGTCGGGGTGCCGCGCACGTCCCGGCTCCAGTAGAACTTGGGCTCCTCAAAGGTCATCACCCAAAAACGGGAGCTCAGCAGCTCCCCGCCGGACTCCGGCGGAAGGAAATCGCACCAGATGGGCTCCCGCATCCCCTTCCGGCAGACTGCGATCACCCGATCCTTCATGGCCTGCTTAAAGTAGTTGTACTCATAGGCGATCTGCCATACGTTTCCCCGCAGCTCCCGCACCAGCCGCCCGGAGATCATCTCCACATCCTCCGACAGCGGCACCGGGGCGGCGGAATAGCGTTCCCGGCTGGCCTCCGGCAGCACGACAGGATTCCCTCTGGAGTCCAGGATCAGCTGGGTCATCCGCGCTATGGCCATATGCGTGTCACCTCCGGTTTACAATGGGTGTTCCGTTGGACTCCATCCGGTCTACCAGCGGATCCGCCACCACCTCCGCCAGCACGTCTCCGTTGGGTATCATCACCTTGACGATGGTGGTACCCGCGGACAGGCTGCCCACCGCGCCGGTGATGGCGTTGACCGTGGCCGCCGAAATGGCCTCCATCTGCCGGCCCAGATCCTGCCGCGCCGGCGCCTCCCGGGAGAGCGTGAGCTGGTTCCGCGCCATGGCGTTCTTGGCAGTCTGCGCGGCGGACTGATAGGTGGATCCATCCGGCAGGATCAGGCGGGTGCCGGCAATCTGCGACACCTCATAGGGGGTGATGTTTCCCCCTGCGTTCGCCGCCGCGGTCTGGGCCCGTCCAAGCCCGGAGCTCGCCCATTGGGCCTGAGCCTGCTCCATAAACGCCTGCCGTTCCATCTCCTTCTTGGCGGCGGTGACTTTTTGGATCTCGTCCAGCAGCTCCTGGAGGGCCAGCTTTTCCTTCAGCAGCGCTTCCTGGTATTTGTAGCTGCCCTCGGTGCCCTCGCCGTACTGCTCCACCGCGGCCTGATAGGCGGCGGAAGCGGCGTCTACCACCTTCTGCTGATCCGCCTGTTTTTGGTTGAGCAGCTCCAGCTGTTTGGCGTACTTTTCCGTCTCCCCGGCGAACTTTCCCTCCGTGCGCTCCCACAGCTGGTACTCCAGATCCCGCACATTGGCCTGGAGGTCGTAAAAGTTGCCCATATCCTTTGCGGCGGCGTCAAACTGGGCCAAAGCCTCCGACACCGCCTCCAGGTTGTTGTATACCCCGTTGGCGTAGCTCTCCATGGACACCTTGGCCAGTCCCTCATAGGCGGTGGCCAGGGCGGCCCGCTTGGCCTCCGCGCCCTGGATCAGGCCCTCCACGTCATACTGGGAGGCCTCCGCAAATTTTTTGGAGGGGGAGGCCTGCTGCACCGCTTTTTTGTAGGCGGCCAGCGCATCGTTGGCCAGCTGCGTATACTTATTGATCAGCTCTTGCCGCAGTCCAGGCTGTGATGTGCCGTCAATCAGCCCTCGAATATTGTTTTCCCCGATCTCGTAGGCTGAGTCATGTAGATCCATCTCGTCGATGGCCTCGTTCAGGTCACCTACGATCTCGCCCATTTTTTCGTCAAAGTCCGTTTCCATCTGGGCCACGGTATCGGAAAAGGCCTCCTTGCCCTCCTCCACCTTGGCAAACTGCTCGTTGAGCTCGGCGACCTTCTCTTCGCCGCCCTTGACAATGGCGTCCAGATACTGGGCCGACTCCTGGGATCCGTCGGACAGCTTGGCCAGCAGGCCCTCGTCAATGCCCATTTCCATGGCCTTTTTGATGTTGGCGGCGTACTCATCCATGTAGGAGGCTTGGCCCTGGAGATTGCTGATCAGATTGTCAACGGAGACTTTGGCTTTCCCGTCCATCTTTTCAAACAGCCCCATCTGGGAGTTGAGGCTCTCCATGGCCGCGTCATAGCTTTTTTGGTACTCCTCCTCCAGCGTCTGCATCTGGGCGGTCAGCTCGTCCACCCGGGAGGTCATGGTCTCAATGGCCAGCGTTTCCGCGTCCCGCTGCTCCTTGTAGGCGCTGGTGGCCGCCTCCAGCTCGGCGATCTGGGCGGCGTTGTCCGCCTCGGCGGCCGTGAGCGACCGGACGTTGTTTTCCAGGGCCTGGGTGTCCACGCTGCTTTGCTCCAACGCGTTGTTATAGTCCACCGCGTTGTCAAAATAGCTGGGCATTGGCTCCTGCTGCGCCGCCTGGGCGCCGGCAAGGTTGTTTTCCGCCTCCGCCAGCCGGTCGGCGATCTCCGCCCGCTCGGTGTACAGCTCCGAAAGGCGCTCCACCTGCTCCTGGTACGTCTCCTGGGCCTGCGCCCGCTCGATGGCGGAATCCACCTCCGCCTCGGTGAGCTCAACCAGCGCGTCCTTTTCCGCGTCATAGGCCAGATTCAGCCCAGGCACCGCCTCATTCAGCTGCTCGATGAGCTTCAGGATCACGTCCTTCTGGACGGAGGACTTGCCCTCCACCGCCAGCAGATTCTTCAGCGCGTCCGCGGCAGCCTTGGTGGAGCCCTGGTTCTCCTCCATGGAGTCCATAAGCTCCTCGTAGGCCTGTTTGCTCTCCTTCAGGGACTTGGTAAATTCTTTGGTGGACTCGGTCTCATCACTCAAGGATGCCGCCCAGGTGGCGAAGGCGGCGGTGAGGCCTACAACAGCCGCCGTCACCGCCACCACCGGGTTCGCGGCCAGCAGGGTCAGGGCGGTGTGGACGGCGTTAATAATCGCCGGGGCCGCCGCAAGGCCGCCGATTCCGATCACCAGTGCCCCCAACGCAGCGGTGAGACCCGTGATGGCCCCCACCACCCACTCATTCTCGCTGACAAACTCAGTGGCCCAGGTAAAGGCGTCCGTGCCCGCCTCCGCCAGCTGGGTCAGCACCGGCGTCAGCTGCTCCCCGATGGCCAGCTTGAGCCCGTCCGCGGCGGAGCTGAGCAGCGTCATCTGCCCCTGAAAGTTGTCCAGCCGGATCTCCGACATCTCCTTGGCCGCGCCGGAGCTGGCGTCGATGGCGTCCCGCAGCCGCAGATAGTCCGCCTCCCCGGCGTTGACAATGGCAAGCAGGCCGCTCATGGCCTCCTTGCCGGCGATGCCGGCGGCATACTCCGCCTTCTGGGCCTCCGTGAGGTCGGAGAACCGATCCCGGAGCAGATCCATCACCTCGGACAGGGAGCGCGTCTTGCCCTCGTTGTCCGTCAGGGACACGCCAAGATCATCCAGATACCCAGCCACCTGCTCGCTGGGCTTGGCCAGGTTGGTGAGGGTGCCCCGCAGGGCCGATCCGGCCTGGCTGCCCTTGATGCCCGCATTGGCCATCAGGCCGATGGCCAGCGCCGTGTCCTCGATGGAGTAGCCCAGCGCCCCCGCCACCGGGGCGGCGTATTTGAACGTCTCGCCCATCATGGCCACGTTGGTGTTGGAGTTGGAGCTGGCCGCCGCCAGCACGTCGGCAAACCGGGCGCTTTCCTCCGCCGCCAGCCCAAAGGCGGTGAGGGCGTCGGTGACGATATCGGAAGTGGTGCCCAGGCTTTCCCCGGAGGCCGCCGCCAGGCTCATAATGCCCTCCAGACCGCCCAGCATATCGCCGGTTTTCCAGCCGGCCATGGCCATGTACTCCAGGGCCTGCCCCGCCTCCTCGGCGGTAAAGGCGGTGGTGGAACCCATATACTTGGCCTTCTCTGCCAAGGCGTCCATCTCCTCGGCGGACGCCCCGGAGATGGCCCGCACCGTGGACATCTGGGCCTGGAACGCCGCGAAGGCGTCCACGCTGTCCATCAGCGCGTCCGCGATCTCCTTCACCGACTTGGCCACGCCGGCGGCCGCCAGCGCCGCCGCCAGCTGGTTCACGGCCTCCTTGGAAGTGTTGCCAAACTGCTCCGAGCTGTCCCCGGCCTGCTTGACCTCCTTGCCGTACTGGTCGATGGAGCGGGCGCAGCCGTCCGCGCTGTGCGCCGCCTCGTCCAGGTACTGCCCGGTCTTGTCCAGCTCCGTACTCAGCTTGGCCTGGTCCCGCTCCGTGTTGTTGAGCTGCTTCTGGTAGTAGGTGACGGAGTTGGCCGCCTTCTGCATGGAGGTCTCGGCGGCGTCGATCTCCTCCTGGAGCTTTTTCTGCTCCTCCGACGTGTCCTCCGAGGAGCCCGCCAGCTCCTCCAGCTTCCCTTTCAGCTCCTCCGCCGTCTTGGCGTACTTCTGCTGGGCCTGACGGGCCTGCTCCAGCATGGCGGACTGCTCTTTGTGCTTCTCATTCAGCGCCGCGATCTGCCCCTTCAGGGCGGCCTCCTTGGCGGACAGGGCCTCCATGCTGTTGGCGCTGTTTTTATACTGCGCCTGAATCTTTTCCAGCTCGGACTTTTGCAGGGCAAGCTCCGCATTGATATTTTTCAGCTTTGCCCGGTATTCCGCTTCTCCGTCCAAAACGAGTTTGGTTGTAATCGTCCGCGTAGCCATAGAGACACCCCTTTCCGCCCCGGATTCCGCGATCCGGGGCGGTTCTATTCGTCACGCTCCTGCCGCCGCGCCCCAGGGGCCCGCAGGTATAGCTCCCACTGATCCCCCACCTCCCCCGGCGTGGACAGTAGCACCTCATGTTTGCTCATCCCGGCCGCCATGCCGTAGTGGAGGTAGTGGGCCCGCGTCACGGTGTTTTTTTTTGCGCGTTCAGCTCGGCAAGGCCCAGATCCACCTCGCCCTCCTCCGGCGACACCTCCCGGCCAAAGCCCAGGGAGATGGCGGCGGGGATGGCCAGCCTCAGATCCACCGCCTCCTTGGGGGACAGGGTGGCCAGGATGGCCGCCTCGTCCGCCAGGGGAGCCGGGTCATAGCCCAGGGCGCGGCGGGACAGCTCCCCATGCTCCGCCAGGATGGCGGCGGCCCCGCAGGCGGCGGACACCCCCTCCCGGCCCCGGTCGGACAGGAGCGCGATCAGCGCGTCGATGGAGCCAAACCGCTCCTCCAGGCAGGCCATGGCCTCCACCGTAAGGGACAGATACCGCTCCCGCCCCGCCAGCGTAAACTTGACTGCTTTCATGTCGCGTTACGCTTTCGCCGTCACCGTGGCGCTTCCGGCGGCCAGAGCCTTGTAGTCGGCGCCGCACTCCACCACGGTGATTACCTGGTCCGTGGCGGCGGTGATGTCGGCGGAGCCGTCCCAGGCCTGCCAGGCCCGCACGTTCTGCCCGTAGGTCACCGGCTGGGCCGCGGCCCCCACCTTGTACTTGTACAGGTTCCCCGACCCCTTGGCCGGGGTGACGGTGATGGCGGTGTCGCCGCTCGCCGTCCCCGCCGCGCTGGTCACCGTGAGCTCGCCCAGGGTGCCGCCGGGCGCGGCACCCCCAAACTGCGCCTTGAGCCAGGCCAGGGCCTCGGCCTCCGTGGCCGCCTCGTGGGTGTCCCGCCAGTCGCCGGTCTCGCAGGCGAAAATGGTAAACGTGGTGGTGGTGGTGCCAAAGGTGATGCTGTTGCTCTTAGTGGCGGCGGAGTCGTTGCCCAGCACCGCCTTGACCAGGGGGTAGAAGTAGGCCTTGTACAGCACCGTCTTGTTCCGCATCAGCTTTTTGATGTAGCCGTAGCCGCCCTTGGGGGGATCGTCCCCCACGTTGTAATGCACCGTGCCGTCCTCCACCGTGGCGCCGTACACCACGGCGGCGGTATCGTCCGTCATGTCGTCGGTCTCCATGGCCACGGATCCGCTAACAAACTCGTCCACAGATTCAGCCAGCTGATCGTCCGCATACAGCTGGCCGGAGGCCAGCGTGATGGAGAGATCCGCCTTGACCAGGCGGCCAATCCGGACGGGCTCGCCGTCGTAGGTGGGGCGGGCGTCATCCGGTTCCTCTTTCACCGGGCAAAAATAGGGATACTTCGCGCCAAAACTTGCCATGTTGCATCCTCCTCCAAAAATTAAAGATTTTTACTGTCCAAATAGGCGCCAAAGACCTGGGCCCCGGCCTCCACAGCCGCTTCCTCCGCCTTTGCGTTGGCCGCCGCGATGGCGGGGCGGGCGGCAATCCCCCGCCCCGGCGCCCCGTACTCATTGATAAACGCGATTTCCGCGTTGCGGACGGACTTCCCGCGCCGCTTCCTGGTTCCCTGGGGATAGACGTGGATGGACTGCCCGGGGCCCTTCCGCTTCACCGGGCCCTTCTTGACCGCCTCGGCGGAGATTCCCTCGGAATACCGGCCGCTCCACCGGCGACCGATCTCCTCCCGCTGAGCGGAGACGATCACGTCCGCCTCCGCGTTCAGGATATCCGCCCCCACGCTGTCCGGCAGTCCGGACAGGGCCTCCAGGTCGTCCAGCAGCCCATCCAGGCCGCTTACTTCCATGTTCGCCATCACTCCGCCTCCAGTTCCGGCACGCCCGCCGCCGTCTCGCACTCGAACACATAGTGCTGCCCGTCCTGGTCGGTGGCGTCCACCATGGACGGCCAGGTAAACCCGGCCCAAAACAGCGCCTTTTTCGTTCGGTCCGTCCGCCGGATGCAGTTCTCCGCCAGCGGCGCAAAGAGATGCACCTGCACCAGCCACCGCTCGCACCCCGGCTCGTCGTCCCCATAGGCGTCCCCGAGGGACTGGACGACAAAGGTATAGTACCGGCGGGGCCGCTTGTTGGCCGCGGCGTAGAGCCGGGATTTCTCTACCGGGTCGCCGAAGGGGCGCAGCGCGGCAACAATCCGGGCCTCTACGCTCACTGTGCCGCCTGTTTCCGGCATACCTTCACCTCCAGCCATGTGTGCCGCTCCTCCACATCATTGATGCTGATGATCTGATAGGGCTCTGGGTCGCCCAGCCGGTAGATCAGGCAGTCCGCCTGGATCTTGTCGGAGTACCGCATGGTCAGGGTGGCGGGCTCCCGGATCTGGAGCTGCATGGCCGTCACCGCCTCCGTGCCGTAGGCGTTCACCCATTTGCAGTGCCATACCCGCTCTGTCCCGTCCGCCCCGGGAGGAAAAACGCTTTCCTCCGTTTCCGCCGTTATGCCCTCGTCATCGGAGGACTTGTCCATCCGCCGGATGTAGATCCGGGTACGCAGTTCTCCGGCGCTTGCCTGTCTTGCCATTGTTCCCGCCTCCTCTCAGCCGATCCCCAAGGCGGGTTCCGTCAGCTTCAGCTGGTTGAGCTGTCGCCGGAAGGCTGGGTTGTCCACCACGGCGGTACCGGTTATCGTGAGATCCCGCCGCTCCCACCCGTCCAGCACCATAGCGTTGACGCACAGGTCGTATTGGGCCGCCCGGGTTGTGCCCGATTCGGGCACATTGATCCCCGCGCCCTCCATGTACCCCACCGCCGCGTCATACAGCGCCGGGATCAGCGCTTCCACCTCCGGGTCGTCCGCCAGCTCCGTCAGTTTGCAGTAGGCCAGCAGGGAGGCCCGACGCTCCTCACTCAGGCTCACAGGCGCTCAGCTCCGGCAGGGGGAGCTCCTCCAGATACTCGGCCAGCATCCATCCCTCCAGTCGCCCGGTGTGCACGTGGAGCCAGCCGTCCACGGGCTTGTCGTAGGAATACACCCCCGCGCCCCGGGGCAGCTCCGCCAGGATTGTCCCGGCGAAGCTGGGCGCGTCCCGCAGGTTCAGCAGACCCTCCGCGGTCACCGCGTACTCCGTGATCAGCCTCTCCAACAATTCGCCGTGTTCCGTCTGCACCTGGGGGGCATCCGCTCCCGCGGGCAGTCCGTGAACCGGTTCCTGGCCGCGTTCAGCGGCGGTCTTTTTCGTCCGCTCCATGGTCATCGTCCCCCTTAACCGGCCGCGGCCTTGGGCAGGTTGGCCACCACGAAGCCCTTGTCCACCACCAGGTTGCCGCCCACGAACACGTCGCCCAGGATGGCCACCATGCGCTCCACGGCCTTGACGCTCTCGTCCACCCGGATGGAATAGTCCCCAAACAGGCCCAGCTCATAGTTGAGGGGGTCGCCGTACACCATGGTCTGGATGGCGGAGGCCCCGGCGGTGGAGCCGGACAGGGCGGTCAGGTCGGGCACGATGGTGTAGGGCACGATCACGCCGCCGTCCTCAATGGTGCCGGTGTTGGCGTTGGCGGAGTCGGGCCGGATCTTAAACACCCGATCCTTGTCATTGTTCCGCAGCTTGCCGATGGCGGCCAGATCCGCCTTGTTCAGGTACAGCCGGGCGGCGGGGCCGGTGGCGGCGTCGCTGCCGTAGGCAAAATAGAGGGTGTCCAGCAGGCTCTCGTCCACCTTGGACACGTCCACCCCGGCATAGATGGCGCTGCCGGCCTTGTTGGTGGCGTTCTTGATCCCGTACATATCCGGGGTGTTCTGGCCGTCGCCGTTGACGATCAGCCCCGCCAGCTTCCGGCGCAGCGCCCGCATGGCCATGTTGTAGATCTTGGCGTAGTAGTTTGCCGGGGTCAGGTTGGAGATATTCCGATCCACAAACGTGGTTACCGTCAGCTCGTAGGGCTTGATCACCGCCACGCCGAAGGTGGGATCGGTGGACTGCGTCCTGGCCGTCCCCGCGGTGGTGGTCACCTTGCCGCCCTGGGCGTCCAGCTCCGAGATCACATAGGGCTCCATGTACGCCCCCAGGCCGGTGAGATCCTGGACATACACCTGATCCACAATGGAGCTGGCCATATTGCCCAGGGGGTCCCGGACGTTGCTGCCCGCCCCGGTGGGCTCCACCAGGGTACCGGTGGCCACGGTGATGGAGTTCATCACCGCCCGGCGCACCTCCTGGGCGGAGAACTTCACCTCGCCTCCCCGGCGCAGGGCCTCCCCCCGCTCCCCGGCCATGTCCGCCAGCTCGGCCTGGGAGGGCTGCTTCCGATCCAGCTGCTTCTGCTGCTCCGCCAGCAGATCGTTCACCCGCTGGATCTCCGTGTTCAGGTTGGACACCCGTTCCATGGCGGCGTTATAGTCCGCCTCATTGCCGCCACTCAGGCTCTGCTCCGCGGCGGACAGGGCGTTGGCCCGCTCGTCCGCCAGGTCGATCAGTTTCTTTTTCCAATCCATGCTGTCATACCTCCATTAATTTTTGGTATTCTCCCCTCCCCAACGGGGAGGGAGAATATCGCTTCTGCACTTTTCGATGGCCAGCCGCGCCCTGCGCGTCCAGTCATCCGCTATCGTCTCCGGCGTTCCGCCGGAAGGGGCACTGTGTTCGGGGGGCTGGGCCGGGTCAAGCACCGGGTGCCCGTCCGCCGGAGCGGCGCCGTTCCGCACCAGCTGCTCATACCGGGCCAGGAGCGATTGGATGTCCCATCCGGGAGCGGCGGAGTTGGCGATGGCGCGGACGCCGGCGCCCACAGCGTTGATCACTTGGGGCGATACGGACTCATCCGCAAACATGATCCCGTCCACCAGCCCCAAGTCCGCCGCCTCCTGGGCGGTGATCCACGTCTGGGCGTTCATCAGGCGGCGCATATGGGCCCGGTCTGCCCGCTCTCCCGCCTTCAGCTCATAGGCATTGAGGATAGATTCCCGGGTGGCGTCCAGCATCTGTACACTGCGAAGATGCGCTGTCCGGTCACCCTCCGTAAAGGTGGAGGGCAGGTGAACCATCATTTGGGCCACCGGGGAGATCACCACAGTGTCGCAGCCCAGGCACAGGTAGCTGGCCGCGCTGGCCGCAATGCTTTGGATTTCCGCGCGGGTGGCGATCCCCTCGGCGGAGCGGAGCACGGTGTAAATCTCATTTCCGGCCCATACGTCGCCGCCGCCGCTGTTGATTTCAAAGACCAGCACTTCCCCTTTCGGGTTGTCCGATAGGGCCTGCCGCACCGTGGCCGGGGAAAAGGCCTCAACGCCGAACCAGTCATAGAGCCACTGTTCCTCGCTGGCCACCACATACCCGTTAAGTGCGATCCGCATTGTTGTTTCCTCCTTGGTTTCGATTGACGCTCAGCTCCCGCCACAGGGACAGGGGCACATAGTTCAGGCTGGCATACCGCTCGTCTCCGCCCTCCACGGCCGGCATATCCTCCAGCGCCAGGATGTCGTTGGCCGAGAACGGGCCCAGCTCCCGCATGGTGCGGTACCAGGCCGACCGGCTCTGGTAATCGCCCCGAAGCTCCGCCATCATGTTGATGCGGATCTCCAGCCCCCGGGCAATCTCAGAGGAGGTGAGCAGCTTCCACGTCAGCTCCTCCTCATACTGGGTCACGATGGGATGGAGGGTGGACACCACGTACTCGATGGCGTTCTGCTCATTGCTCTCATAGGACTGCTTGCCCGCCTGGAGCTTGTAGAGCGGCACCCCGAAAAACCGAGCGATATCCTGCACGGACAGCTCGCTCTGCTCCACGAACTGGGCGTCCTTGTTGCTGATGCTGATCGGGTTGTATTTGAGCCCATAGTCCAGTACCGCGATGCGGTGGGCGTTGGACGGGCCGGCGTGGCGCTTGTCCCACTCCTGCCGGATCAGATCCTTTTTTGCCACCCGCTCCGTCCTGCCGTCCGCCATGGGGACATCCACATAGCCGGACAGGTCGGTCTCCGTCTGGAGCACCCCGGCGGGCTGCCCGCCGTTTTCGTAGTAGTTCAGGTTGTAAAGTTGGGCCGCCCGGCCCGCGCCGATCACATCGCTGGCCCGCTTCAGGACGCTGACGCCCTTCCAGCCGCTGTAGGTATAGGCCATCAGGTGGATCATGTCCGCCCTGTGGACGGTGAAGGGAGCTCCAGTAAAGGGATGGATCACCGAATACCACAGGTGTCCCCCGTCATCCAGCCAAGGGGTCACAAGCTCGTGAGGCACCGGGATCAGCTCCACGGGCCGCAGCGATCCGGGATCCCGGAGGATCCACAGGTATCCGTTGCCGCCGCACAGCCGGTTGCCCTCCGCCATCTTTTTGCACACCAGCGGGCTTTGGGCCTCATTGGCGCGGACGGACAACAGCGCGTTCAGCGGGTGATCCTCCACCTTCTTCCGGGTGCTCCGATCCATGACATAGACAGGCAGTTTTCCGATGGAGTCGGACAGAGCCTCCACGCACCGGTTCACCGTGGATAGCTTCATGGCGGTTTTCGCGCTGGTCTCCCGGAAACCGGACGCTGGCACGCCCGTGCCAATGATAGCTGCGGTGGTGACAGCGTTTTGGGGCCCCGCGCTGCGCTTCCGCAGCGCCCTGTCAAAGATCATGCCTCACCGCCTCCTTTTGCCCACAGCACGCCGCCGGCGATGAGCAGCGTCCCAGCCGCGATCAACCCCGCGGGCGGGTAGATCCACCCAACCCCGGCGCTGATCAGTCCAGCCCCCAGGGTTATCAGCAGATCCGCCCCCCAGCGGCCGGCAAGCAGCGCCAGCCGCTCCCGCGCCCCGGGCCTGTCCCGGGGGTTCCCCGTCTGTCCTCTTGTGTCCACTCGCGTCCACTTCCTTCACATTGAGTAGTCCCCGCGCTCCAGCGCGGCGCTCAGATCCGGCTTGGCGTCCCGCTTCACCAGCACCCGGGCCAGGGCGTTCATCACCGCCGCCACCGGGTCGATCCGCTCGGTATCGTCCTTGTGCTTCTTGGACAGCTTGATGTCCCCGTAATTGTTCTGGACCTCAATGGCGTTGGCCAGGCACCACATCAGCAGGGGGGACTCCTCCAGCACGATCTTCCCCTGGAGCAGCAGCTCCCGGAAGCCCTTCACCGCCAGGTTCTGCCCCGCGCAGGTCTGGGCCACCTCCACGCAGAAGTCCTCGTTGTTGCGTTCCTCACACATCTTGATGGCCAGGTCGGTGGCGTTGTGGCCGTCATAGTCCACCTCGGCCACCTGCCACTGGTGCTCCCGCTCGCCGGCGCGGATCCAGTTGTCCACGCAGCTGTTGTCGGTGACGTCCCCGGGGGTGAGGGTGCAGTACCCACCCTTGGCCCAGGCGGTATAGGGCACCCGGTCGGTGTGCTCATGCCGCTGGGCCCCGCCCTCCGGCATGAAGCCATGGATCTTGATCCCATAGCGTCCGTCCGGCAGGGGAAACACCGCCCCCGCCCCGGACAGGTCGATGCGCTTGCCCAGGTCAAAGCCGCAATGGCAGTGGAGCCCATCTGTCAGGGCGGCAAACGCCTCCCGGGACACCTGGGCCGCCTTGGCCAGAGCCATACAGTGCTCGTCCAAATAGCGGTTGACGCTGCCCGTCTGCCACAGGCACATCCGCCGGGTGAGGAACGCCCGGATCTTGTGGGGATCCCGGGAGCCGTAGGCCGCCCGGTGCTCGTCCCGAATCTCCTTGAGCAGATAGCGGCTGTAGTCATTGGGATAGCGCAGGCAGGGGTTAGCCTTGGGCCACAGGGCCTCGTCGTGGGGATTGTCCCCCTCGTCCAGCTCCCGGATCATGACGAAGTAGCTCTCGTCCCGCTCCACGCCCTCCAGAATGTGCTTGGCGTAGCACTCCTCGGTGTGGCAGGGCTTGGACTGGGCGTCGTCCCCGGCAGTGGTGATCACGTCCAGCAGGGCCTGGGGCCGTTTGCCGAAGCTGTTCATGCCCAGGTCGTAGATCATGGAAGTGGGGTGGGCGTGGTACTCGTCCACCACAAAGTAGGAGGGCGCGCCAGAGTCCTTGTTTTTGGTGTCCTTGGACAGCGCCCGCATGAAGCCGCCCCGCTTCCGGTGGGTCACCGGGTTGGAGCGAGGAACGACGAGCCGCTTGGCGATATCCGGGCTGGCCAGGGCGATCTTTTTCGCGTCCCCGAACACACGCATAGCCTGCCCGCGGTCTACGGCGGCGCACTCCACCTCCGGCTCCGCCTCAAACACCGCCAGCTCCGGACGGTACGGCGGATATATGGCGTCGGCGCACATATGGTACAGCGCCTGGCCCGATTTCTCCGTGGACTTGAAATTCCCCCGGGCCCGCTTGTTGTAGGTCTTGGAGAACCGCCGCGCCCCGGTGTCCCGATCCACCCAGCCGTAGGTGCAGCCAAGGTCAAACACCTGCCAGGGCTGGAGCTGGATGGGCTGGCCCGCCTCTACTCCCCGGGTCTGGACGCAATGGGAGAAGAACCGGAGGACGCGGTCTGCCCGGGTGGTGTCGAACACATAGGGGAACTCGTCCGTGCCCTGCCGCCGCAGGTCGTCCAGGTGCCGCTGGCAGGCCAGAATCTCATACTTGCAGCACTGGGCCCGCAGCTTCCCCTGGGTCACCTGCTTGGCGTAGACGCTTACCGGGTGGTGCAGCCCGGATTTCCACCGCTCCGCCATCTCAGTCCCCAAAGAGGTCGCTGTCCGGATCCTCGGCCGCGGCCTGGGCCCGTTTCTGGGCCAGCCGTACCCGGCCGGAGGGCGTCAGCCCCAGCTTCTCCGCGTACTGGAGGATGTTCCGATCCAGCGCCTGGAGCTTGCCGGTGAGCGCGTCCAGCTTGTCCACCGCCTCCACCAGCTCGTCCGGCGTCATGGACGAGGGAGGGCGGGCGGAATCTTCCCATTCCTGGTCGGTCAGGGCGGCATCCTTCTTGCGCCGCTTTGCCCCATCCTCCACCGCCTTCTGGACGCCCAGCCGGTTCATAAGCTGGCCAATCAGGAGGGTGGTCTGATCCCGCCGGGCCAGCATGGAGCAGTACCCCGCCAGCACCGTGCCGTCCAGGTTGTCCAGCAGGGCCAGC
Source organism: bacterium (assembly GCA_004560375.1). GTDB lineage: Bacteria > Bacillota > Clostridia > Oscillospirales > Oscillospiraceae > Enterenecus. Next base: position 11,401 of record SFVC01000028.1, on the reverse strand, counting down.
CCCTTCATCTGCTTCAGGATCTGGTTCCAATAGGCATTGGCCCGCTTGTTGGAGCTGACGATGGCGGGTTTCTTCAACTCAGGGGGCCGGCCCCGGTCTGGCAATACCGATGCCTCCGCTTGCTCCCGGTTTTCGCGCTCCGCTTTGGTCAGGTGCTTGCTCATATTTTCGCTTGCCTTCACTGCCGCCGGCATGGCCTCACCTCCCGGGACGGCCCAAAACTCTGATGGGGGAATTTTTCTCACAAACGAGGGGCCACGCGGTCTTTCGCCCCCGCCCCCGAAACTTTTCCGGGGTGGGGGGAGGGTCGAGCCCGTAGGGCTCCCCGCGCCCGCACAGACGCACGCCGCCGGACGCGGGCCTGTACGCGCCGGGGCGCGGACGTAGCCTCCGGCGAAAATCAGCCCTGTTTTTCCCGCCGTTTCTGCCACTGCTCCCGCATGGTTTTGCGGGCGTGGCAGGAGTGGCACAGGCTTTGCAGGTTCCCCCGGTCGGTAAACAGCGCCCAGTCCCCCTTGTGATCCCGGATGTGGTCAACGTCGGTGGCCCAGGTGCGTAGCCCCCGGTGGGCGCACTCCGCGCAGAACGGCTCCCGCAGGAGCTGGGCCGGCCGCAGGTCGTCCGTCCACACCGGCAGGGAGTACCAGCCATGCCAAGCGGCGGACTCCCGCCGGGGCGCCTGCTTGGGCTTGTGGGCCGGACACCAGCCGTCCCGGGTCAGCTCGGGACAGCCCGGGTGCCGGCAGGGGCGCAGGGGCTTTTGTGCCATCGGGCTATCACCTCCGGGCAAAACAAAAGCGCCAGCGTCCACAACGCAACCTCATGGGTTGGTCATGGGCTCTGGCGCTTCACGCTCTGGCCTCTCTCGATGTTCAGAATCACTTCGCTCCGGCACGTCCGGCAGTACACCGGAAGCCGTTTTGCCTCCGTCTCGGGTTTCACCCGGATGAGGCGGTGGTTTCGCTTGCAGACTGGACAGGTCACCCACCCATCCGTCACTGTCAGTTTACCACAACTCTCCTTGCCTTGCAATGGCTTTTCCCCCTTTTCTATCACCTGTTACGGATTATTAAGAGTGGTTTCAAGATGAAAAATTATTAGAGGTGTGCTGTCTTCGCCGCCCTTGGGCATAGCTGTACTCCGGCGGGGCCTCCACATCAAAGAGCAGGTACCGCGCCCCCACGCAGTCCGCGAAGCCGTAGGGGTTGCGCTCGGTGAACTGGACGTAATCCACCGCCCCGGGCGGAGCCGAAAGCGTCACGCTGTCGCTGGGGATCTCGATGTACTCCACCTCATACGGGACAAGGTTCCGGCTGGCCCGCCAGCTGCGCTCCCCCGGCTTGGCCCGCCCGAACTCCCGGGCCTCCTTGGTCAGGTACTTGGCCAGTTCCCGGTAGTAGTGCACGTCCACCGGCTCCGCCCGGACGTAGCCCCCGCCGTCCCAGAGACTCCTGATCTCCTCCAGGTCTCCCGGCCCGGCGCTGTTGAGCACAACGTGATGGTGCAGGCGGCGATCCTCCAGCCTGCCGTCACCCCCGAACCAGGTGTCCTCCGCCTTACCGTGCCAGCCCTCGGTGACGTAGACATACCGCAGATCCGCCCCCCGCCGCCTTCGGGCGGTGCGGAGGCGGCGGATAAACCGCTGGAGGAATTTGTCCGCGGCGCGCTTATCCGGCGGCAGGTGGTCATCGTCATAGGTGGGGGTGAGCACCCAGTCCCGCCCGCCGAAATTGGCCGCCAGCTTCAGCTCCAGCTCCCGCCAGGAGCATTTATTGTTGTAGAACTGCTGGGCGGCGGAGGTAGGGCGGCAGCGGCCCGCCCGCCGCCGCCCTTGGTCTCGCTCCGGGATGGCTCCGATCACCTCTACGTGGAGCAGGCCCGCTTTGATGTGCTTGATCGCCCGCGCCATGGATCAGCCTCCTCCCTCCACGCCCAGAGCCTTGCCCACCTTGCGCCAGGTAGCCAGCGGCACCTTATGGCACTCGATCATATCCCGCAGGACGCTTTCCTCAACCCCCGCCAGTTTGGACAAGAGGGGAACGGCGCCCGGCCCGCGCTCCTGCCGGAATGTATTCACCGCCGCCAGAATTTCCCGCTTCTCCGCGGCGCCCCGGCCCGCAGGTACGGGGACAAAATCCGGTATGGGCTCCGGCACGGGCGGGTTCCGCGCCAGCCGCCGGAGCTCTGCCAGCACCAGGCCGGACGCGTCCAGTCCCCTGACAAGCCCCTCGCAGCGGGGGCACACATCCTCCAGCCCACAAAGCTCGGAGGCTGGAGAACACGGGGCATTGCCGCCGGCATCGGTCTCGGCTCCGCACACGTCACAAAAATATTTTATCATTACCGATACGCCTCCCCAAACAGGCCCGGATTCATGCCCAGATCCATAAAGCCGTCCTCCTCACTCCGTCTGCTCGAACAGGGCACAGAAATGCTCCGCCCATGCCGGAGAAGGAAACGGGGCAGTTAGTACCGACATCTCCGGCTTGCGGCGGTATGCAATCCATTCATTCCCATATCCGGAGAACCTGGCATAAACGCTTTTTGCCATGCTCTCGTGTCTTGCGACAATGTTAAATTCAGACATCACCTGCATCCACCCCGGTCTTTGATGCGGGCTGTCAATAGGAACCACCCACACCGGATCCCCATCCATCTCCCGCAATTCCTCCAGGGTCATCGAGGCGTTGGGCTCCAGTGCGGTCAACTTTTCCAGCCGTTCCACCGCCAATCTAATAATGGCACAACCTTTTAAGCTACACTTATGCTCGTACCCACAGCCAAGGCAATCAAGCGATCCCGTCTCCGGAGCCATGCGTCGCAGTGCGTGGATCAGATCCATATCGCTCATTTTTCCTGACATTTCTTTCATCGGCTATTTCCTCCCCTTTCCGGGAAAACTGTCCCGGAGGTGATTTTTATGGCAAAGAAAGGCATGGCCCGCCCGGACTGGACGCACACCCATCCCCGGAACGACGTCCCGCCGGTGCCTGAGATCCAGGGCAAAGCCAAACACACGAAGGCCAAGGCCAACCCCATCATCGCTGGAACCTCCGGCCCGGAGCTGAAGGTGTATCACGGGCAGCCCCACGCCGCGGATACAGAGCATCAGGACTGAGCCGCCGCCCCGGGTTCGGGGCGGCTTTTTCTGTCCGCGTCCAGTATCCGTCCAAGACAGCTTAACAACAGCAGCCTTTTCGGGTCATCGGTCAAAATCGGCATCCCGCAGCAGGGGCAGGGGTCGCCGGGCTTCAACAGGGCAATATCGTCTAAATGTTCCATCGAAATCTTCTCCATCATATGGACACCCGGGCTTCAAACTCCCGCATTGCGGCGATTTTCTCTCCGCACCATTCCGGCAGGTTTGCCTGCACAAGGGCCATGGCCAAGGGCGGCGGGACGGCATTCCCACACCGGGCCACCTGTTTCGACTTTCCGTACGCCTTCCCGGTGAAGTCCCGGTCGATGATGTAGTCCTCGGGGAAGCCGTTGGCCCGGTACAGTTCCCGAGGGGTCAGCATCCGCAAGCCCACATCGGCGATAAAATACCAGGCCCCGTCAATGTCGAACAGGATAACCTCGCCGTCCTTCAGGTCATAGCCGCAATACTCGTTCAGGAGCTCCCGCACCAGGGGCCACCGCTGGAGATATCCCCCAGGGCAGGCCCGGATCACTTTCGTGGCGACGACACCGAAATGGGTTCCGCCGGCGGTCACGGTCTGCACCGGATCCCAGGCAGACCCGCCCAGGTTTTCCCCCTTCAGCTTTATCAGGTGGGCGTTGCGGTATTCTTCCAGATTGGCCACGATGAGGCCCTCCCGGTCTTTTGCCGTGATCGTGTGCAATGGCTCCGCCGGGTTCTGCCCATGTCGGTCATTCCCGTAATACTTCGTCAGGCTGGCAACTGCCAGCCCGTAGCGGTTGGATGCGTCCACGGTCAGCAGGGGGTCGTCTACCTTCTGTCCCCTCATGTTTTCCCCCTGCTCGGTGTGATACTGGATCAGGCTGGCGCCCATCAGCATTTGTCCTCCGCCGCCTCCAGTCCTGGCGGTGTCCACAGGCTCGTCGGGAGCATGGCCGGTGGAATTTGTCGTGTTCGTCACAGTCCAAGGGGCCATCATAGGGGAGGCTATCCCGTACCCATGTTTGGCGGTGATAGTCTGGAGGGGGCTGTCCACTTCCTGCCCCCGGAACTCCCCGGCGTGGTTCACCACAACCAGGTACGGTCTTGGGGCCTTCAGGACAAACTTGTCAATGCCTCGTGCCACCCTCCGCATGGTGTTGGGACGAAGGGGCCGCTGTGCCGTAAGCCCATACTTTGCCTTGATCTCCTCCCGCGTGTCAAAGATGGACGGACACGGGAGGTTCCAGTCTACAATCTCAGCAGCGGAGCGCCAAGGCTGCATCAGGCCGTCTTTGACCGCGGGGCTGCCGGCAGGGGCGTGAGTGGGCTCAGGCCACACAACAGGCCGCCCGTCGCACCGGGCAATCAGGAAGAAACGCTTGCGGGTTGTGGGCGCGCCATAATCAGCCGCCACCAGCTCCCGCCACTCCACAGCATAGCCCAGGGCCTCCAACTGACTAATGAACTTTCTGAAGGTCTGCCCGGTCTTGGACTTCACGGGGCGCCCCCGGCGGACGGGGCCCCAGGTCTGGAACTCCTCGACATTTTCCAGGATAATGACACGGGGGCGAACAGTGCCGGCCCACCGAAGGACGATCCAGGCCAGCCCCCGGATGTTCCTGTCCACAGGCTTTCCGCCCTTGGCCTTGCTGAAATGCTTGCAGTCAGGAGAGGCCCACAGCAGGCCAACGGAGCGGCCCCGGCAGACCTCCTCGGGGTCCACATCCCACACACTGGCCTGGAAGTGCCGGGTGCGCGGATGGTTGGTGCGGTGCATCAGGATGGCGTCAGGGTCATGGTTGATGGCAATATCCACCACCCGGCCAGTCGCCAGCTCAATCCCCGTAGACGCGCCGCCACCGCCGGCGAAACTATCTACAATCAGTTCGTCCGTCCTGCTCATGGGCTGTCCTCCACCGGCGGCAGGGCCATCCAGCGCACCACGGGCAGATCTATGGGGGCACAGGTTGACGCGAAAAGGAATTCGCCATCGAAGAACTGGCAAGGTTCCCGAACCGTATTCCCGGTGCCCAGATCAAAATCCGCCACCACGTCGCAGTCCGTGGAGGGCAGCGTCCCGCCAGGCATCCAGCCGTTCAGCACCAGCTGGTCCTCCGGCTGGGCTGCGGCAAGCCCCTCCGGATCATCCGTCCGGCACAGCAGATAGTCCAGAGACACGCCCAGCAAATCGGCCAGTTTCACAAACTTCCGGACTTCATACAGAGAGCTGTTATAGCCATAAGGCAGCGGGGTTCCGGGCGTAAACGGTCCCTCAAGCCGTTCAAGCTTTTCACTCGCCTTGAAAAAGGGTTTATCCACAGATATCCCAGCCGACTCGAAACACTCCTCCATGGTTTTCCCCGCCGCGGCCCGGGCCTCGCCGAACCGCCGCCACAGCGCCTTGTTCTGCTCCACGTCTGACTGCTCCTGATCTGCTTTGGCTTGCTGCTCCTGCTGGCGGCGGGCCTTGGCGTCCTCCTTCATGGCCTTGACCCGATCCGCCAGCATAGGACAGGCGTATTTGCATTTGGCCAGCTCCGGGCAGTCCGCGCAGCACTGGCGGCAGTAGCTGTAAGAATAGGGTGACTGGCTCATAACCCGCTTCCGCATTTCGTCCCGGTTGGCGCAGGGGCCGTGGGCATAGGTTTGGCAGTCGATTTTATCCACCGCGGCAAGGGCGTCGCCATAGACCTCGACGCAATGCGCCCTCACCGCGTTGGGATATTCCCCCTGTTTCGCCAGCCCGTCATAGATCGCCCGCTGGCGCTCCTGGGGCATCTGGGCCAGAGCATAGGCCGAGGACTCCGCCAGTTTTCCATTCTCATAGCCGACGCGCCAAGATTCCTCCAAGTTCTCCCGGATCACCTTCAGCCGGGACAGCTTGGACTTGGAAACCTTACAGGCCTCCGCCACGTGATCCCGCATCCGGCCCGGGAACTCGTACCCCTCCTCTTTGAGCTGATACAGCAATTCCTCCACCCGTTCCGCCTGCCGGCCGATGTCCGCGGAGGTCATCTTGCGGGTGTCGCTGTTGGCGTAGATCAGACGCAGCTCCTGGAGAGCGGCGGACGCCTGCCCTCGCTCCACAATACAGGGGATATCCCGCAGGTCGCCGCGGCCGTCCTCCACCAGCTGCCGAACCGCGGCCCGGCGGCGGTGGCCGGACACGATGACATACCGCCCCGGCTCCTGGGAGGGCCGCACCCGGAGGGGCTGCTGGAGGCCCAGCAGCTCGATGTTGGCCGCCAACTCGTCCAGGCCGGAAAGCTCGTAGAAGTTCCGGGGGTCGTCGTCCAGCAGGTCGATGTCAAGGTACTCGATCTGCTCCCTGCCGCCGGTTGTGCCCAATTCGGGCACAACTCCTTTTGCAATGTGCTCCGCCAGGTTAAACTTGCCCACGATCCAGACCCTCCTTTTCCACCAGCTCCTTGACCCAGGCCCGGTAATCCCGGGCCGCCGAGCTGAAGGGGCTCCACACCTGCACCGGCTCCCGCACCCAGGTGGACTCCAGCACCTTGTCCGTCCGGCGGATCACCGTGTGAAACACCGGCACCGGGGAGTTCTCCCGCAGGTAGGCGGTGGCGTCCTCCACCACGTCCGCCCGGTGCCACTGGGTGATCAGACAGCCGGATACCCGCACGTCCGGATGGATTTTCCGAATGCCGTCAATCTGCATGGTGAGGCTGCCCATGCCGGCGGCGGAGAAGGCGTCGGGCAGCACCGGGATGATGATGCTGTTGGCGGCGTTGATGGCGGACACACAGGCCGCCGAGAAGTTGGGCGGGCAGTCGATAACGATCACATCGTAGGCGTCGTCCTCCATGGCCGCGTCCCGCAGATCCCGCAGGGCGTTGGCCGTGCCGCAGGGCAGGCCGTCTCCGGTACGATCTTTCAGGTCGAGCTCCCACAGCTCGTCAGAGGCGGGAATCACATCCAAACCGGGCAGGTCGGTGGACACCACCACCTCGTCGTACACGGTGGCATAGCCGCCCAGCAGCCCCGCCAGCCCCGCCCAGTCCCCATTGGGCAGCAGGGCGTGGGTGGCGTTGGCCTGGGGGTCGGCGTCGATGAGCAGCACCCGGCGCTGGTATTCCGTGGCCAGCAGATAGGCCAGATTGATGGCGGTGGTGGTCTTGCCCACGCCGCCCTTCATGTTCAAAATTGCAAATGTCCTCACAATACGCAACCTCCAATTTACAGTTTTATGGGCCCTCGAACGGATTGTCCCCGGCCCGGCACTCCTGGAATTGCACCTGCCCGGCCATCCGGCTGGCCTGCTTTGCGGCCCGGCCCTTCTCCGCCATCTCCCGGGCCACAGAATGATCCGCCTCTTTCTCCAGTTCCACCATGGTCTGGGTGTCGCCGTAGAAGGCCAGCTCCGCGTTGGGGCGGGGGCCCTCCTTGTTTTTTCCGATCTTAAAAATCCGGTTGGATCTGTTATTGTCCGGGTCAGAAGGATACACCAGGAAAGCCACGTCCGCGTCCTGCTCCAGCTGGCCGGACTCCCGGAAAGAGTGCATGGAGGGCGGGATAAGTTTACCCGCCTTGTCCCGGGACTTCTCCGGGCGGGAGAGCTGGGCCAAGGCAATCACGGCGGTGTTGGTGCTCTGGGCAAAGGTTTTCAGCCCCTGGCTGGCCGCTGTCACCTGGGCGTATCGGTCGGAGGCCCGCACCCCGGGCACCTGCACCAGCTGCACGTAGTCCACGTAAATCACCTGGTAGCCCCGGCCCACCGCGTCGGCGGTAATGTCGTCCACTGTGGAGCCGGCGGCCCGGATCACGTCAAAAGGGCATACGCTGCTGATCTGACAGGCCGCATCCGCAAGTCGGCCCCACTCTGGCTCTCCGAAGTCCCTGGTTTTGATCCGGCCAAGTGGAACCTTGGCCAGACCGGCAAAAATTCGGTCAGCCAGCTTTTCTGGCTTTGTTTCCAGGCTGTAGTAGCCCACCTTGTAGCCCGCCTTGGCCTGGGCCATGGCCATCAGCAGGGAGAGCAGGGTTTTGCCCGACGAGGCGTAGCCCCCCAGCAGGATCATATCGCCCAGCTCGGCATAGGTGGCCCGGTCGGCGGTGGGGATGCCCCAGGGCAGGTATTTGGGCTTGTCCTCGCTCTTAATCCGCGCCCAGAAATCCGCGGCCAGCTCCTGGCCGGTCATGCGGGGCATCCGGTCTGTGGCGGACAGGGCGGCGGACATTTTCCGCACCAGAGGCTCCGCCTCGTCCAGTTCCAGGCAGTGAGTCAGTTTGTCCGCCAGTTCCCGCAGGCGGTACAGTACCGCCGCCCGCCGGGTAATGTCTATGTACGCCTCCACGTTGGCGGCGGTGGGGGTAAGCATCATCACCTCACGCACCCAGCCCGTGTACCTGTCTCCGCCCTGCATGGCATCCACTACCGTCACAGGGTCAGCGGGCCGTCCCTCCATGGTCAACTTCCGGATGGCCTGAAAGGTGGCGCGGCAGGTGCCGTCCACAAAGTCGTCCGACGTCATGCGGGACAGCACCAGCGGGATGCACCGGTCGTCAATCAGCATGGATCCGATGACGGATAGCTGGGCCTCCCGCCCCCCAGTGAGGGCTGCGTCCAGATTATCCATGCCCGGTTACCCCCAGTTTCCGCAAAATCCTGCTCACGGCGGCAGGGCTGCACTCCAGACGCTGTGCGATCTGGAACTGCAGCAAGCCTTGCCGATACAGGGCAAGCACTGTCTGGGGGTCGATTTTAGCTGGCCGCCCAGGCTGCGTAGCCTTGGATTCGGGCGCGGAGGAATCTTCCCAGCAGCCGCAGCGTTCCGGGCTGTTCCAGCACCGGGCCTCGCAGGTTTTGTCCCCGCAGTCCGCGCAGCAGGGGTGCGCCGGCAGCTTGCAGCCGGTGGGGATCTTGCAGCGCCTCATGTGCACACCTCTGGATCGTCCGCCCAGCCGCCGCTGTCCCGGGGCGCGGGCTCCTCCGGGAGCTTGTCCGTCCACCGCTGGTTGCTCAGCCAGCGGCAGGCGTGGGGGATGCCGATGCCGTCCCGCCACGCCCTGGTACGCATCTGACGCTTGAGGGCCCGGGCCATCTCGTCAATCAGCTCCTCCGATGGGGCCAGCGCGTCCCAAGCCTCCACCGCCTTCAGCCGAGATCCGCCCACGGGGTAGGCCGCCCAGAACTGCTCGAAGCGTTCGGGGGCATGGGTAGGGATGGATTTTTTCTGGCGGGTACGGCGTCTGGGGGCGGGCTTGTCCTCCGGGACAGACTCAGGCGGCGGCACGTCCCCCGCTGGGGGACTACAGGGGGTTATGTCTGTTTCCCCATGGTTACCCCATGGTTTCCTTATATTACATTTGCCGTTTTCGTCAGATGAGCTTGACGGATCCGGCAATTGCATTTGTCGTTTTCGGCAAATGCAATTTGTATTTTCGAGCTCCCCATACAGCTCCAACAATTCATCGCTGGGGGTGTACCAAGCAGTGCGATCCCGGCGATCCTCGTTGTAGTCCCCGGACAGCATAGCGCCCTTTTCTTTGCACCGCGTTATGATCCGCCGGATCTGCCCCGCATTCCACCAGGGGAACACGGCCTCAAATGCTTTGACGCTGTTGTACGTCCACCAGCGTCCATCGCGGAAATTGGCATCATTACCCCGGTTCGTGCGGTACCAGAACATGAGCGAGTGCAGGAAAATAGCCTCCTCCAGCCCATAGGCAGCCGCCACATGGCTCTCGCCGTAAATATGCACCAATGCCGTCACAAAGCCACCCCCTTATCAACTGGACGTCCGCCACTCATGCACACATACCGCGGCCCTGCACGATGGCCTTGGCGATCTCGTCCGTCTCGTAGTAGACGCGCTTCCCGATCTGGGTGCCCAGCCCCAGGCCGCGCACCCAGGCCCGAGCCACATCCCGGGTGCGGCCCAGCTCCCGGGCCACGTCGGTCAGCGTCATCATGCCGCCGTAGATTTCCCGCAGGATCCGGCGCTTTTCGGCGATATTGGTATAAATGGTTCCGGCCATGATGATTCCTCCTTGATTTCTGCCCCATGCCGTGGTAAAATCAAGGCGTGGGACTGATTTTTCGGGTCGGTTCTATTGCCCTGTCAGGTGTTGCTGCCACCTGATGGGGCGCTTTTTATTTCCCGGTCACGCGCTGTCCTGGAGCTGTTCAGGCCCCGGCCTGTTGGAGGCCGCGATCACGCCTTCGGCATAGCCCCGGATGTACTCACGCTTTCCATCCGGGAGAATGGATACCGCTGCCGCAATCGTCTGCAAGATCTTCTTTTCCTCGGCGTTCACAGGATCGCCTCCTTTCTGTCTTGCCCCCCTCCCCGCCGGTGTGGTAGAATTTTGGCGGGGGAAGGGGGTGATTTTTATGGATACCCGGTTAGTACAGGATTTGAACAGGTTCTTCTCAGTATTTCATAACAACACGCTGACAGATTTGCATGAACTCCTTCCCGCGGTTCCTGCCGCAAAGCAATACCAGGTCGAGCTTGAATCGGAGTTGGAGCTGCTTCGCGCTTCTGTCCTGAACAGGCTGAAAGAAGAACTCAACTGATGGCGGGCTTGGTTTCGGTCTCGATGAGACGCTGGGCGCAATCCAGCGCCTCCATCGATTTTTCGTAGGACACCCCTGCCGTGATGATGATGTTCATCAGCTCTTTTGCCAGCGCACGGACAGTTTCATCAGGATCTTTGACTTCATAGGACAAACGCATTAGTTTCCACCTCCTTCCGCTTCTATCTGCACCCGAGGCCGCGCAGGCGGCCCCGGTCACGCGCTGTCCTGGTTCCGCTCGGCGTCCAGCATAGAAAGCCCCTTCTCCGTCAACTGACGGATCAACTCGGAGTAGGAGCAGCGAACGAAGCGGTCATCTTTTCTCAATGCAAAGATTCGCTGGGTCAATTCGTCTGGAAGCGAAACTGTGGTGCGTTTCATGTTTGTCATTAAAATCTCCCCTTTCTATGTTGCCCCATCTTCGCCAGTATGGTAGAATTTTGGCGAGGGGGTATGATTATGCCTGAATGGTTAACTCTTAAAAATTTAGTTGACGTGGCCGGGATCGCAGGATTCCTTATGTCCATAATCCTTGCCATCTTACAATTCCGGGAAAATCGGCTGCGAGTAAGCGCGATGGAGTGTACGCTCATAGAAACTACCCATGCCCGTGATTCAGTGTTCCTTTACGTTTGTTTGAATAACAAAACCAGGCAGCCGTTTTCGTTGGTTGATGTCTGCATAGACACAGGCGGGAAACTCGGCGAAATACCTGTGAAAAAAACCGTCAGAACTTATCG
>SFVC01000009.1 GCA_004560375.1 bacterium | reverse complement strand
CTCCGAAGGACTCAAGTCCTTCTGGTGCTTTCTCGTTTCTTCGTTGTTTAATTTACAAGGTACAAGCCTGCGCTCGCATCGAGCGGAACTTTATTATACATCAAAGCTCCCCGCCTGTCAAGCCCCTTTTTTGTTTTTCGCAAATTTCTTTGCGCTCAACCAGGAGCTTTCATCCAGGCGTCCGCTCTCGCGAACTTTTAAATGATACCACACCCGGGGGTCTTTGTCAAGCACTAATTTTGATTCCTCAAAACTTTTTCTCAACTCCGCCCCTTTTTTGAGGGGCACCTCACAGGCGCTCGCTTATATTAGCAAATTCCCCCGCCCTTGTCAAGCCCTTTTTTCTGTTTTCTTCGACTTTTTTGCCCCGGGATTTTTCCCTTGCGAAAGCGCCCCGCCTGTGTTACTCTAAAAACATATCCACCCCACATTATATAATAGGAAGGATCCCCCGCTATGCTGCAAGTGGACAACCTGAGCCTCCCCATAGACGGGGGCGAGTCCCTGCTCCGCCGGAAGGCCGCCCGTGCCCTGGGCGTTCCCCCGGACACCATCCTTGATCTCTCCCTCCACCGCCAGTCCATCGACGCCCGCCGGAAAAATGACGTTCACCTGGTCTGCTCCGTTCGCGTCACGTTAAATCAGGAGAATGCCATTCTCCGCCGCGCCCCCAGAGGCGTGGCCGCCGTGGCTGACGTCCCCTATATTCTCCCCCCCGTCACCCGCACTTCCCCCCTCCCCCCGGTGGTGGTTGGCATGGGCCCGGCGGGGCTGTTCGCCGCCCTCACCCTGGCCCGGGCCGGCCTATACCCCATCGTCCTGGAGCGCGGCCGGGACGTGGACGCCCGCGCTCAGGCTGTGGAGCGCTTTTGGCAGGCCGGCGTCCTCTCTCCCGTCTCCAACGTCCAGTTCGGCGAGGGTGGCGCTGGCACGTTCTCCGACGGCAAGCTCACCACCGGCATCCACGATCCCCGCATCGCCCACATCTTTGACATCTTTGTCTCCCACGGCGCCCCCGCCGACATCCGATACTCCCACAAGCCCCACATCGGCACCGACGTGCTGCGGGACGTGGTCAAATCTATCCGCCGGGAACTGCTGTCCCTGGGAGCCGATATCCGCTTTGGCCACCAGCTCACCGGCCTTGTTCAAGCGGCCGGCCGTCTCTCCGCCCTTACCGTTCAGACGGAGGGCGGCCCCTACTCCCTCCCTTGCGACGCGCTGGTGCTGGCCCCCGGTCACTCCGCCCGGGACACCTTTCAAATGTTGTACGAGTTCGGCCTGCCCATGGAGCGCAAACCCTTCGCCATCGGCGTGCGCATCGAGCACAGCCAGGAGGCGGTCAGCCGCGCCCAGTTCGGCGCGTTCTGGGACAAGCTCCCCGCCGCCGACTACAAGCTGGCCTGCCACCTCCCCTCGGGCCGCTCCGCCTTCACCTTCTGCGTCTGCCCCGGTGGCCAGGTGGTGGCCGCCGCCAGCGCCCCCGGTCAGGTGGTCACCAACGGCATGAGCCTCCGGGCCAGAGATGGGGCCAACATCAATGGCGGCTTTCTGGTGGGCGTGACGCCGGACGACTTCGGCGGGGACGATCCCCTGGCCGGCGTCCGCTTCCAGGAACAATGGGAGCGCGCCGCCTTCGCCGCCGGCGGCGGCAGTTACCGCGCCCCCGCCCAGCTGGTGGGGGACTTCCTGGCCGGCCGCCCCTCTAACCGCCCCCGCTCCATCCTGCCCACCTACCGCCCCGGCGTCGTCTGGACAGCTCTGGACGGCGCCCTCCCCGATTACGTCCTCACCACATTAAAAGAAGCCCTCCCCATCTTCGACCGCAAGCTCCACGGCTTCGCCCACCCCGACGCCGTCCTCACCGGGGTGGAGACCCGCTCCTCCTCCCCGGTGCGCCTGCTGCGGGATGAGGCGTTCCAATCCCCCGCCCTGCCCGGCCTCTACCCCTGCGGCGAGGGGGCGGGCTACGCCGGGGGCATCACCTCCGCCGCCGTGGACGGCATCAAGGCGGCGGAAACCATTCTGCGGGGCTGAGCCCCGAATTTTGGAGGTATTGTTATGACCATCGAGCACATCGCCCTGTACGTCAAGGATCTGGAGGCCGCCCGGGACTTCTTCCAGCGCTATCTGGACGCCTCCTCCAATGAGCTCTACCGCAACCCCGAAACCGGCTTTTCCTCCTACTTTCTCTCCTTTGACGCAGGCGCCCGCCTGGAGCTCATGAGTCGTCCGGGCACGGAGGAGCAGAGCCTGGCCCTGGCTCGGACGGGCTATATCCATGTGGCCTTCCGCCTGGGCAGCGCTGAAAAAGTGGACGAGCTCACCGCCCGCCTCAAGGCCGACGGCTACCCGGTGGTCAGCGGGCCCCGCACCACCGGCGACGGCTACTATGAGAGCTGCGTCATCGCCGTCGAGGGCAATCAGATCGAATTAACCGTCTAAAACCCCTCCGCAACCGCAAATTGTCACCCCGCAACCCAAACGCAACAGCAAATTGGTGGCCCTCCCCGCCGTTTTTTTCTATACTGGCGGCATCCCAAACAAGGAGGTCATCTACATGACATTCGGCGAAAACCTGCAATTCCTCCGCAAGCGGCTCAACATGACCCAGGAGGATCTGGCGGAAAAAATGGAGGTCTCCCGCCAGTCGGTGAGCAAGTGGGAGTCCAACGCCGCCTATCCGGAGATGGACGCCATCATCCGCCTGTGCGACCTGTTCCGCTGCGACATGGACACCCTGCTCCGCGGCGACGTGTCCCGCCGCTTCGGGGAGGACGCCGCCGCCTACGACAAGCACATGAATACCTTTTCCGCCGCCATCGCGGCGGGGGTGGGGCTGGTGCTGCTGGGTGTGACCCTGATCCTGTTCATCGGCGGGTGCTTTGGCCTGGAGCTGGCGTCCTTCGTGGTCTTTTTCCTGTTTCTCATCGCCGCCGTCACCGTATTCATCATCTCCGGCATGGGCCACAGTGCCTTCCTCCGCCAGCACCCCGGCATCGGCCCCTGCTACAGTACAGAGGAAATGAACCGTTTCGAGCGCCGCTTTCCCCTCCTTATCGCTGTTCCCATTGCCCTGATCCTGCTGGGTATTGTGGTCGCTGTCACCATCGACATCAACCAGGCCGCGTTTTGGCAATCCCCGTACACCTACGCTCAAAGGGAGTATTTCGACGCCCTCGCCGGAACCATCCTCCTGCTGTGTATTACCATCGCCGCCTCCACCCTCACCTGGGCGGGCATCCAGCACTCCAAGTACGGCTTTCCCGAGGAAAAGCAGACCCCGGCCCAGCGGCTGGTAGGCCGGATCTGGGGGGCGGGCATGGTGGCCGCCACCGCCCTGTACCTGGGCCTGGGCTTCGGCCTGGATCTGTGGGACAAGGCCGCCCCCATCGTCTACACTGTGGCCGCCCTGCTGTGCGTGGCCGCCACCATCCTGGTGAAGAAGGACGGCGAATAGCCCCCGGCGCACGAAAAGCCCGCCCCCGGAACCCGGGGGCGGGCCGTAGCCGTTGTCTTTACTTGGTGCCGAAGATGCGGTCGCCCGCGTCGCCCAGGCCGGGCACGATGTAGCTGTTCTCGTTGAGCCCCTCATCCACCGCGCCGCAGTAGATCTCCACGTCGGGGTGCTTGGAGGTGACGACCTCGATCCCCTTGGGGGCGGCCACCAGCACCATCAGCTTGATGTTCTTGCAGCCGTAGCCCTTCATGATGGTGATGGCCGCGTCGGCGCTGCCGCCGGTGGCCAGCATGGGATCCACGATGAGCACGTCCCGTTCCACCACGTCCCGGGGCATCTTGCAGAAGTACTGCACCGGCTCCATAGTCTCCTCGTTGCGGTACATTCCCAGGTGCCCCACCCGGGCGGAGGGCACCATCCGCAGCACCCCCTCCACCAGGCCCAGGCCGGCCCGGAGAATGGGCACCACGGCGAACTTCTTGCCCGCCAGGATGGGGGCCTCCATCTTGCAGATGGGGGTTTCGATCTCCCGGGTGGTGAGAGGCAGATTCCGGGTGGCCTCGTAGGTCAGCAGCATACCGATCTCGGACACGATCTCCCGGAAGTCCTTGGTGGAGGTATCCTTGTCCCGCAGGATGGTCAGCTTGTGAGCGACAAGAGGATGGTTTACCACGTGTACTTTTTCATTCATGTCGGCAGCTCCTTTGTGATCCAAATATTCCCGCGACCGGGTGCGCGTTCCGAATTATTATAGCATATTGCCTCCCCCTTGCCAAGACGCAACGGCATATTTTTCGATTTTTTCCACCGAGAGGAGAGCGCCCATGACCCCCGTCAGACAGCTCTGGTGCCGCGCGGTTCAGACCGTCCTGCGCCTGTCCATCCCCCTCCTGCCCTACCGCCGCCCGGAGACGCTGCCCAACCTGGAAGCCGTCCCCGGCGTTCTGAAGCGGCGCGGCTGCGCCCGCGTCCTGCTGGTCACCGGCCCCAATGTCACCCGCCGGGGCCTCACCCGCCCCCTGCTGGACGCGCTGGGGTCGGCGGGGATCCATTGCGCCGTCTACGACAAAACGCCCCCCAACCCCACCGTCTCCGCCGTGGAGGAGGGGGCCGCCCTCTACCGCGCCCAGGGCTGTCAGGCCATCCTCGGTTTCGGCGGCGGCTCCAACCTGGACTGCGCCAAGGCGGTGGGGGTGCGCGTCGCCCTGCCGCACAAGCCCCTGTCCAAATGCGCCGGCGTTTTGAAGGTGCGCCGGCCCCTCCCCCTGCTCATCGCCGTCCCCACCACCGCGGGCAGCGGCAGTGAAACCACCATCGCCGCCGTCATCACCGACCGGTCGTCCCACCACAAGTACGCCATCAGCGACTTCCCCCTCATCCCCCGGTACGCCGTGCTGGATCCCGCCGTCACCGTCAGCCTGCCCCCCGCCCTCACCGCCACCACGGGCATGGACGCGCTGACCCATGCGGTGGAGGCCTACATCGGCCGCTCCACCACGAGGGACACCCGGGATGCCGCCCTCACCGCCGTCCGGCTGATCTTCGCCAACCTGGACAGGGCCTTTGCCGACGGCTCCGATTTAGAGGCCCGCCGGAACCTGCTGGAGGCCTCCTTCCTGGCGGGCTGCGCCTTCACCAAGTCCTACGTGGGCTACGTCCACGCCATCGCCCACGCCCTGGGCGGGGCCTACGACGTGCCCCACGGTCAGGCCAACGCGGTCATACTCCCTCTGGTGCTGGAGCGGTACGGCCCCGCCGCCCACCGGAAGCTGGCGGAGCTGGCCCGGGCCGCCGGAGTCGCGGAGGAAACCACCCCCGCCCCCCAAGCCGCCGCCGCTTTTATCCAGGCCATCCGGGCCATGAACGCCCGCTTCGGCGTCGGCGCCACCATCCCCAAGCTGCGCCGGGCGGACATCCCCGCCCTGGCCCGCCACGCCGACAAGGAGGCCAACCCCCTCTATCCCGTCCCCCTCCTGCTGGACGCGGACGAACTGGCCCGGCTCTTTGAGCGGCTGCTGGACAAAGCATAGCAAAGGCCCCCGATCCCACACCCGGGATCGGGGGCCTTTGTTCTCATGATTTCCTCCGCCGGATCTCCACAACCACACCCGCCGCGAAAATGCCCGCGGAGATCACCAGCATGATCTGGAAGATCAGCGGGTTCACCCAGGAGGGATCCCCGGCGCTCCGCCGGGCCAGCATATCGCCCACGGAGAAGTAATCCAAAAAGCCGGGCCCGCCCGTGTCCTCCAGCACCAGATCGCACAGCCCGTTGAACACCGGCGTGCCAAAGCTGGTCAACAGGGCGATCACCCCCGCCTTCAGCCACGGCCCCGCGGGCAGCCAGTACACCGCCGCGAACCCCGCCCACAAGAAGCCGCACCCCGCCAGCGCCAGCGGAAGGGCCACCGGCGCCAGCCAACCCCCGCCCGTGAAGGCTTGGATCACCGCCAGCAGCCCGAACAGCCACACCGTCAGCACCGCCACGCACAGCGGCGGCACGTGCTTCCCATAGAACTGCCATACGGCCCACCACGCCCAGGGCAGGGCCAGGCACACCGCCGTAATGGCCAGCCCGCCGATGATCCACCAGCCTCCGGCATACCACCAGCAGGCCAGCAGCAGCAGGATCAGGCACCCCGACGCCGCCCCCAGGCAGATGGACAGTTTATTGCGCCCCACCAGGAAGGGCAGGTTGGTAAAGCAGAAGGCCAGGGCGCAACTCGTCAGCACGATCCAGAACCAGTCCAGCGTATGGAACACTGCCAGGTCGCAGATGAAACAGACGGCCACGGCGATGGCGTAGCTCACGGCAAAGAACAGCCGCCCCCCCTTGGTCACCCCCCGCCACACCGCCGCCTGCCGGGCCTGGGCCCGGGCCTTGTCGTCGTCGCAGGCGGTGAAGAACTCGTGCTCCGTGATCCCCAGCGCCCCGCAGATGGGCACCACCATGGACACGTCCGGGTAGGACAGCCCCCGCTCCCACTTGCTGACGGTGGACTCGGTGACGAACAGCCGCCCCGCCAGCTCCTTCTGGGTCAGCCCCGCCTCCTGCCGCTTCCCGCGGATGTACTCCCCAAAGGATTTCCTCTCGTCGGCTTCGCTCATATGCGCCCGCCCCTTCCCGTTTGATGTGCCCCTACCCTACCCCGCCGCCGGGAAAATGTCAAGGCTTTCGGGCGAAAACCCAACTCGACCGTCAGGAAAGTCGGCCTGCGGCAACGCTTTGCGGGGTAAAGAGCGCCCGGCCAACCGGCCGGGCGCTCCCGCGTTTATTGCAGCTTTTCCATGCCCAGCTTGATCCGCCGCAGGGTCTCGTCCTTCCCCAGGATCCGGCAGATCTCCACCGCCCCGCCGGGGGTGACGGCCTTGCCCGCCGCGGCGATCCGCACCGGCCACATCAGGGTGGCGTTTTTCACGGACAGCGTCTCCGCCAGCCCCACCAGCCCGTCGTGGATGGCGTCCTGGCTCCAGCATCCCAGCCCCTCCAGCACCGGGTACGCCTGCTTCAGCATCTCCAGCGACACCTCGCCGTTGGTCTTGGACTTCTTGTTGGTGAACAACTCGACGTCATAGTCCGGCAGCGCGTCGAAGAAGTCCACCTTCTCCGGGATGTCGGACAGCTTCTCGCACCGGGCCTGGAGCAGCGCGGCGATGGCCGCCGTGTCATAGGCCGGGTTTTTCACCGTCTGCCGGATCCAGGGCTGGGCCTCCCGGGCGAACTCCTCCGGGGTCAGGTTTCGGAGATAGGCGGCGTTGAAGTAGTTCAGCTTGTCCATGTCGAAGGCGGAGGGGGACTTGGAGATCCCCTCGATCTCAAAGGCCCTCACCAGCTCATCCATGGTGAAGAACTCCTGCTCGGCGATGTCCCCGTGGGGGGCCCAGCCCAGCAGGGCCACGTAGTTCACCACCGCCTGGGACAGATAGCCCTGCTCCACCAGATCCTGGTAGGAGGGGTCGCCATGGCGCTTGGACATCTTCCGCACCGTGCCGGTGGCGGGGTCGTTGAACATCACCGACGCGCAGTGGATATAGGTGGGCACCTCCCACCCGAAGGCCTCATACAGCAGATTGTACTTGGGGGCCGACGACAGGTACTCCGCCCCCCGCACCACATGGGTGATGCCCATCAGGTGGTCGTCCACCACGTTGGCGAAGTTATAGGTGGGCAGGCCGTCGGACTTGATGAGAATCTGGTCGTCCAGTTCGGCGTTGTCCACGGTGATATCGCCGTACACCGCGTCGTGGAAGGTGGTGCTCCCCTCCGGGATCTTCTGCCGGATCACATAGGGCTCCCCGGCGTCCAGCTTTGCCTGGATCTCCTCGGGGCTGAGGGAGAGACAGTGCCGGTCATACTTGGCGTTGGGATCGTCCTTGTGCAGCTCCTCTAAGCGCTCCTCGGTGCAGAAGCAGCGGTAGGCGCAGCCCTTCTCAATGAGCAGCTGGGCGTACTTCCCGTACAGATCCCGCCGCTCGGTCTGGATGTACGGCCCCACCGGGCCGCCCACGTCCGGCCCCTCGTCCCAGGTGAGCCCGCACCGCCGCATGGTGGCGTAGATCACGTCCACCGCGTCGGCCACCAGCCGCCCCTGGTCGGTGTCCTCAATACGCAGGATAAACTTTCCCCCGTTGTGCCGGGCGATGAGCCAGGTGTACAGCGCCGTTCGCAGATTGCCCACGTGCATATACCCTGTGGGGGAGGGGGCGAACCGGGTGCGCGCCTCCCCGTGGGGGATGCGGGCCTCCATCTCGTCCAGCCAGCCTTTGTCTATGGTCATGGGTAAAACCTCCAAATCATGATGATTCACCCTGCCACCCCCGCCGGGAGGCGGGGGTGGCAGGACAGTTTTGATTTGCCCTGGGTAAAACCCCCAAATCAAATTCAAGTGGCCCTATTATATAAGATAGCAGATCAATTTTCAAGAGGGCGGCCCACAAAGCCGATTTTCGAACCTTGCGACGACGAAAAAGCCGCCCTCGCGGGCGGCGAACGGAGCCATAGGCTTCGGAGCGTTTTGTCCGGGGGGCTCCGGCCACAGCCGGAGCAGCCCCGGTTAAATGAGTGCAGGGGAGAGCTGGATCGTCAGGCTCACTTTTCCTGACAACCACAGTGTACCACAGCCCCCCAGGAAAAACCATGGATTTTTTGCGAAATAATTGTTAAATATTTATGACACAGCCCCGCCCAATTTCTGTCAGACTGTGCACAATGGCGAAACTCATCGGATCGTGTAGGGCCCCCGGGCCAGCACCTTCACCGTCCCCGAGGTGGCGGTCACCGACCGGGTGCTGATGGTCACCATGTACAGATGGTTGGTAACCAGCGCCCCGCCGCTGGCCAGGTTCCCCCCGGTGGTGGTGTCGATGAGGCCCACGCTGTCCGTGGAGCCGCACACCGCGGAGCCGATCCGCAGCATCACCTCGCACCCCACGTCTCCCACCAGGGTCTGCCCCTGGCTCAGGGTGACGACGGAGAACACGTTTCCGCCCGCCGCTCCGGTTCCGCCCTGCTCCAGCACCTTGGCCAGGGCGTCCTCCAGCTCGGCCTTGCGCTGATCCACCGTCTGATCCACCATGGTCTGCACCTGGGTTCGGAACGTGGTGTTCAGGTAGCTCAAGGTCACCAGCGGGTCGTCGGCCCCACCGGCGTTGGCGGCGTAGGCCACGGTGAACAGGAAGCAGACGCAGGCCGCGGCCGCGGCGATTTTCCATTTTTTCATATGTAAGTTACCTCCATGGTTTTCTCTGCCGCTACACAGCCCCTGCCCTCCCCGGTTCCCCGGGCAGGGCAGGGCGCGCATTTTTTCTTCAAACCAACCGCTCCGGGCTGAGCCCGAAGCTGACGGCGATGGCGTTATCCACCCGTTTCATCACTTGATCGTCCACCTTCCCCATGTGCTCCCGGAGCCGCTTCTTGTCCAGGGTGCGGATCTGCTCCAGCAGAACCACGGAATCCTTGGGCAGGCCGCAGCTGTGGGAGGCCAGGGTGATGTGGGTGGGCAGGCGGGCCTTGCCCGTCTGAGAGGTAATCGCCGCGGCGATCACCGTAGGGCTGTGCTTGTTGCCGGTGTCGTTCTGGACGATGAGCACCGGGCGGACGCCGCCCTGCTCGCTGCCCACCACCGGGCTCAAATCCGCATAAAAAATGTCGCCGCGTTTGACGCTGTTGTCCACAGGATCTCACACTCCGCCGGATATAGTGCCCGTCTACGCTTATGTAGAACGGGTACTATCATTCTCCCACGGGGCGGCGGCTTTTATACCGTCCTGGCAGGGAAAAACCGCCGCGGCTCGCCGCCGGCGCTCCGGCGGGCTCCCTGACTATCCTATGCGTCCGCATAGATTCTTGGCACACGGGGGGCCACAGCGGTCAGCAGCTCATAAGAGATGGTGCCCGCCAGCTCCGCCTGCCGTTCCACCGGCAGGCGCTCTCCGAAGATCTCCGCCACGTCGCCGGGGCGGACGCTGGCGGCCTCGTCCAGCCCGATCATGCACAGATCCATGCAGATCCGGCCCATGACAGGCCGTGGCCGGCCGTCCAGCCAGACGGAGCCCTGGTTGGACAGCGTCCGGTGCAGCCCGTCGGCATACCCGATGGGCAGCACCGCCGTCCGTCCGCCGCCTTCGCCGAACCGGGCGGTGCAGCCGTAGCTCACCGGGGTGTCCGCCGGGAAGTCCCGCACCGCCGCCACCCGGCTGTACAGCGACATGACGGGCTTTAAGCCCGGCCCGTCCAGCCCCTCGCAGGAGGGGTCGGGGTAGTGCCCATACAGGGCGATGCCCGGGCGCACCATGTCCAGGTGGGTACAGGGATAGTTTAACACAGCCGCGCTGGCGGCGCAATGGCGGATTTCAAAGGTGCGGCCATATTTTTCTTCCAGTTCCTTCAGCACGTCCAGAAATCGGGTGAACTGGAGCATGGTGTACCCCTCGTCCCCGTCGGCGTTGGCGAAGTGGGTGAAGATCCCCTCCGGCTTCAGATGGGGCAGGGCGCACAGTCCGGCGATCTCCGCCGCCGCCCGCTCGGGGTCGTGATCCAGCACCCCCAAGCGGCTCATGCCCGTGTCCACCTTCAGGTGGATCTTCGCCCGCTTCCCGGCGGCCCCCGCCGCCTCGGACAGGGCGCGGGCCAGATCCGGCGTAAACACCGTCTGGGTCACGTCCAGCGCCACCACCTCCGCCGCCAGCTCCGGCTGGGTGTAGCCCAAGATCAGGACAGGGGCCATGATCCCCGCCTGCCGCAGCTGGGCGGCCTCGTCCAGGCAGGCCACCGCCAGGTAATCCACGCCCAGTTCCTCTGTCAGATACCGGGCCACCGGGATGGCCCCGTGGCCGTAGGCGTTGGCCTTCACCGTCCCCAGGAATTTGCTGTCCGGGGCGCAGCCCCGCAGCGCCCAGTAGTTATGCTCCAGATTGCCCAGGTTGATCTCAGCCCAAGTTCTCGCCGTCTCCCGTGTCATCCTGTTTCAACTCCATCGTAAAATTGCGGAACCCGGCCGTCAGCACCGACGTCCCGTCCACGCTCACCTCCGCCGACAGCAGGGCCTGGCTCTCCCGGTCGAAGGTCAGCAGATATTCCGTGCCCTCCCCGGGCTTGGCCTCCGGATCCCGGAAGGTGATCTGCAGCTGTCCGCCGCCCTCCCCGGCCCAGACGCATTTGGCCATGTAGCCCTTGTCGATCTGCTCCATCAGCCAGGGCACGGCGGACACGGCGGTGAGCCCCTTGCCGTCCAGCAGGCCCAGGGACAGCCCCGCCCCGTCGTACTCCAGCACCGTCTCCCCCTTGGCGATCCGGGCGGTGATGCCCGCCAGCAGCTCCGGGGCAGTGATGGCAAGCACCGTCTCCCCCTCCCGCCGCCACTGGACATTGAGGGTAAAGTCAAACACCTTGTCCCCCACCGACGCGGTGATATCCGCCTCGGCGTTCCAGCCCGCCAACCCCAGATAGGTGTCCCGAAGGTTCAGCGCCGCCTCCTCCGGGGTCTCTCCGCCGCCCGCCTTACAGCCGCACAGCAGCAGGGTCATCATCAGTACACAAGACAAAATCCTGCGCACTATCCAGATTCCTCCTCATTATTTACCAACTCTTTGATTGCGTATGGTATTTGCTCGATCAGGTCGGAGGGGGTCATGCCGTACTCCCCCTTGTCCTCCGCCGCCAGATCCCCGGCCCTGCCGTGAATCCACACCGCCGCCAGCGGCCTTGGGACGCCCTGCACCGCCAGCGCCCCCACCAGCCCCGCCAGCGCGTCCCCGCTGCCTCCCCTGGCCATGCCGGGGTTGCCGGTAAGGTTGATAAAGCGGCCCCAATATGGGAGCGCGGTGATGGTGCGGTGCCCCTTGAGCACCAGGGTGCAGCGGTGGGCCTGGGCAAACCCCCACGCCGCTCCCAGCCGATCCCGGATGGGCAGCTCACACCCGGACAGCCGGGCGAATTCCCCGTCGTGGGGGGTGAGGATCGTCTGCCCTCTCCGCTCGTCCAACACATCTATATGTCTGGAAATGATATTTAGACCGTCCGCGTCCAGGATAATGGGACAGTCCAGCTCCTTCATCAGGGTGAGCACCAGCCGTGCCCCCCGCTCGCCCTGCCCCAAACCGGGGCCGATGACAGCGGCGCCGCAGCCCCTGGCCTTGTCCACAACGGCCCCGTCGTCCTCCGGCCAGGGCCACACCATCACCTCGTCGCAGCATTTCGACGCCACAATAGGGTATACGTCCTCCGGCACGGCCAGCGTCACCAGCCCCGCCCCGGAGCGCACCGCCGCTTTGGCGCACAGCGCCGCCGCCCCGGTGTAGCCCCGGCTCCCGGCCAGGATAAACAGCCTGCCGTAGTCCCCCTTGTGGCTGTCCCGGGCGCGCCGGGGAAGCAGGATCTCCCCTGGTTCCACCACGGCGTTCCTGTACTCATTCTCCGGATACAGATCCTCCGGTATGCCGATATCGGCCACAATCACCTCGCCGCTGTGCACCGCCCCTCTGCCCACGTACAGCCCCGGCTTCCCCCGGGAGAAGGTGACGGTCACGTCCGCCCGCACCGCCGCGCACCACCCCTCACCCAGTATGTCCCCGGTGTCGGCGTGGACGCCGCTGGGCACGTCGGCCGCCGCCACCCACCGGGTCAGCCCCATCCACTCCGCCGCCCTCTGGGCGTCGGGCCGCAGGGGGCTGTTCAGCCCCACCCCGAACATGGCATCCACCGCCGCGTCAAAGCCCAGGTACGCCTCCTCGTCTTCAGGGTCGAAGTCCTCCAGCGTCCCCCCGGCGGCGTTCAGGCGGCGCTCCATCTCCCGGCAGTCGGGGGTCATTTTGGCCCGATCCCCCACCAGGACGCACTTCACCCGCCACCCCGCCTCCAGCAGCAGCCGGGCGGCGGCCACCCCGTCCCCGCCGTTGTTGCCGGGGCCGCAGTACACCACCGCGGAGGGCGCGTTTCCCCGGGGCCCCTCCGGCGGCAGAGCGCGGGCCAGCACCGCGTCCGCCAACGCCCGGGCGGCGTTCTCCATCAGCTGGGTGGAGGGAATGCCCCGCTCCTCAATGGCGCGGCGGTCGATCTCCCGCATTTGGGCGGCGGTGTACAGCTCCATCCTGACGGCCCCCTTTCATTTTTCCACATTATAGCGTTTTCCCCCTTGCATTTCAACCTTTAATATGATATAAAAGAACAAGCAAAATGCGAAGAACGGGAAAATAGCGGGCTTGCGTATCCAAGAGAGGGGCGGTCACCGGCTGAGAGCCGCCCTGGTGCGTGCCGCTTGTTCGCCCGGGAGCGGCCCCCGAGAGGGGGACGGTTTGCCCGCCGTTACGGGGCCTTGAGTGCGCGCGCAGGCGCGAATGCGGGTGGTACCGCGGAAGGGTTGCCTTTCGTCCCAGCTTTGGGGGCGGAGGGCTTTTTTGTTATCCAAATCCCAGTCAAAAGGAGTCTATGCCATGAAAGAACAGTTAGCAAAAATCCGCGCCGAGGCGCTCTCCGCCCTGGAGGGCGTCAAGGATGCCGCCGCCCTGGACGAGCTGCGGGTGAAATACCTGGGCAAAAAAGGCGAGCTGACGGCGGTGCTCAAGCAGATGGGCAAGCTGGACAACCAGGAGCGCCCCGCCATGGGCCAGCTGGCCAACGAGGTGCGGGCCGCGGTGGAGGGCGCGCTGGAAAACGCCTCCCACAAGCTGGAGGAGGCCGCCCTGGAGCTGAAGCTGAAGGCGGAGACGGTGGACGTCACCATCCCGGGCCGGCCCGTCCGGCTGGGCCGCCGCCACCCCATGAACGCCGCCCTGGAGGAGATCAAGGAGATCTTCATCGGCATGGGCTTCACCGTGCTGGACGGCCCGGAGATCGAGCTGGCGGAATTGAACTTCGACCGGCTCAACGCCGGGGAGGGCCACCCCTCCCGGGACTGGTCGGACACCTTCTACTTCGACGCCGACGAGCGGGTGATGCTCCGCTCCCAGACCTCCCCCATGCAGGTGCGGGCCATGGACACCATGGAGCTGCCCATCCGGATCATCGCCCCCGGCCGGGTGTACCGCAAGGACGAGGTGGACGCCACCCACTCCCCCATGTTCCACCAGGTGGAGGGCATGGTGATTGACAAAAACGTCACCATGGCCGACCTGAAGGGCACCCTGAACCTGCTGGCGGAGCAGCTGTTCGGCGTCGGCACCGTCACCCGGTTCCGCCCCCACCACTTCCCCTTCACCGAGCCGTCCTGCGAGATGGACGTGCAGTGCCACAAGTGCGGCGGCGCGGGCTGCCCCACCTGCAAGGGGGAGGGCTGGATTGAGCTGCTGGGCGCGGGGATGATCCACCCCCACGTGCTGGAGATGGCGGGCATCGACCCCGACAAGTGGTCGGGCTGGGCCTTCGGCATGGGCCTGGAGCGCACCGCCATGCGGCGCTTCAAGATCGCCGACCTGCGGTTGATCTTCGAGAACGACGTCCGGTTCTTAGAGCAGTTCTGAGGGGAGGAAAACAACGATGAATTTAAGCAGAAAATGGCTCAATGAGTTTGTTCAGCTCGACGTCCCCGATCGGGAATTCTCCGAGGCCATGACCCTGTCCGGCTCCAAGGTGGAGGGCGTCTGCGTGGAGGGCGCCGAGATCTCCCGCATTGTGGTGGGCCGGGTGCTGTCCCTGGTGCGCCACCCCAACTCCGACCATATGTGGATCTGCCAGGTGGACGCGGGTCAGGGCCAGCCCATTCAGATCGTCACCGGAGCCCAGAACGTGAAGGAAAACGACCTGGTACCCGTGGCGCTGGACGGCTCCACCCTCCCCGGGGGCAAGGAGATCCACGCGGGCAAGCTGCGGGGCGAGCTGTCCAACGGGATGCTGTGCTCCTTTGCCGAGCTGGGCCTGGATCAGCGGGATTTCCCCACCGCCTACGCCGACGGCATCTGGATCCTGTCCGACGATCCCGAGCTGACCGGGCTCACCGTGGGCCAGGACATCCGGCAGGCCGTGGGCCTGGACGACCACGTGGTGGAGTTCGAGATCACCCCCAACCGCCCGGACTGCCTGTCCGTCATCGGCCTGGCCCGGGAGGCGGCCGCCACCTTTGACAAGCCGCTGACCCTCCACACCCCCGAGGTGAAGGGCGGCGCCGACGGCGTGCTCACCGACCTGCTGGATGTGGAGACGCCCGACAGCCACCTGGTGCCCCGGTACACCGCCCGTATGGTACGAAACGTGAAGATCGCCCCCTCCCCCAAGTGGATGCGGGAGCGCCTGCGGGCCATGGGGGTGCGGCCCATCAACAACATCGTGGACATCACCAACTACGTCATGCTGGAGTACGGCCAGCCCATGCACGCCTTCGACTACCGCTATGTGAACGGCGGCAAGATCATCGTCCGCCGGGCGGCTGAAGGCGAAACGCTCACCACCCTGGACGGCAAAGAGCACCGACTCAACGCCAACCATCTGGTCATCGCCGACGAGGGCCGGGCGGTGGGTCTTGCGGGGATCATGGGCGGTTTGAACTCCGAGATTGTGGCCGACACCGTCGATGTGGTGTTCGAGTCCGCCTGCTTCGACGGCACCTGCATCCGCAAGGGGGCGCTGGCCCTGGGTATGCGTACCGAGGCGTCGGCCAAGTTCGAGAAGGGGCTGGATCCCATGAACACCCTGCCCGCCGTCAACCGGGCCTGCGAGCTGGTGGAGCTTCTGGGCGCGGGTGAGGTGGTGGACGGCGTCATCGACCTGCTGAATTTCGTCCCCCAGCCCGCCGTGCTGGCCCTGGAGCCGGACAAGATCAACGCCCTGCTGGGCACCGACGTGCCGGAGGACGAGATGATCCGCATCCTCCGCAAGCTGGACTTCACCGTGGAGGGGGAGCAGGTCACCGTCCCCTCCTGGCGGGGCGACGTGCGCCGCATGGCGGATCTGGCGGAGGAGGTGGCCCGGTTCCACGGCTACAACAACATCCCCTCCACCCTCATGCGGGGGCAGACAACCCAGGGGGGCTGGTCGCCCACCCAGAAAGTGGAGAACAAGCTGGGCGAGGTGTGCCGCGCCTGCGGCTACAGCGAGATCATCACCTACTCCTTCATCTCCCCCGCGGCCTATGACAAGATCCTGTGGAAGCCCGACGATCCCCACCGCAAGTCTTTCAAAATCCTGAACCCTCTGGGGGAGGACACCTCCATCATGCGTACCACCACCCTGCCCTCCATGCTGGAGGTGCTGGGCCGCAACTGGAACAACCGGAACAAGACCGCGTGGCTGTACGAGCTGGGGCGGATCTATATGCCCAAGACCCCCGCCGAGCCCATGGACGCCAACGACCCCGCCCTGGCCGGCTCCAAGGCCAAGCTGGAGGGCATGGGGCTGGCCGGCCTCACCGAGGCAGTGGTGGAGGCCGTGAACGACCTGGGGAAGGACGACGGCCTGGCTATCGAGGCCCAGGTGCTCACCCTGGGGGCCTACGGCGACGGCATGGACTTCTTCACCCTGAAGGGGACGGTGGAGGCGGTGCTCAAGTCCCTCCGGGCCAAGGATGTGCGCTTTGAAGCGTGTACCGAGGATCCCTCCTACCACCCGGGCCGCTGCGCCTACGTCTACAGCGGCGGCGACATCGTGGGCGTGTTCGGCCAGATCCACCCCGAGGCGGCCCGGAATTTCGGCGTGGACGGCGAGCTGTACTGCGCGGAGCTCAGCTTCGACGAGCTGCTGCTGGCCTGCGGGCCGGATCCGGAGTACGCCCCCCTGCCCAAGTTCCCCGCCGTCACCCGGGACATCGCCGTGGTGTGCGCCGAGGAGGTGCCGGTGGGATCGCTGGAGGCCGCCATCCGCAAGGGGGCCCGGGGCCTGCTGAAGGACGTGGCCCTATTCGACATCTACCGGGGCAAGAACCTGGGGGAGGGCAGGAAGTCGGTGGCCTTCAACCTGGTGCTCCGGGCGGACGACCGCTCCCTCACCAGCGAGGAGGCGGACGAGGACGTGAAGTCCATTCTCGAGACGCTGGAGCAGGACTGCGGCGCGGTGCTGCGGTGATCGTATTGTTTTGACAGGGCGGGGCAGGAATGCCCCGCCCTGTTCGGCCCTTCTTGCTAATCTCCCCAAAAAGTGGTATACTGAATTATCTGTCTGTTCCCGTCCCCGCAGGGGGCGGGAACAGCAAAGAGTTTCCAATATCCAACACATCATTGCGAGGTGTCCCCCATGAAGCTCATGGTCATCGACGGCAATTCCATCGTCAACCGGGCCTTTTACGGCGTCAGCCAGAACCTGTCCACCCGGGAGGGCCTGCCCACCAACGCCATTTTCGGCTTCCTCAACATCCTGCTCAAGCTGCTGGACGAGGAGCAGCCCCAGGGGCTGGCGGTGGCCTTCGATCTGCGCTCACCCACCTTCCGGCACAAGGCCTTCGCCGAGTACAAGGCCCAGCGCAAGGGGATGCCGGAGGAGCTGGCCGTCCAGATGCCGGTGCTGAAGGACGTGCTGGACGCCATGAACATCCACCGGTACGAGCTGGAGGGCTGGGAGGCGGACGACCTGCTGGGCACCATGGCCCGGGTGAACGCCGCCCAGAGCGGGGAGACGGTGATCGTCACCGGCGACAAGGACGCCCTCCAGCTGGTGGACGAGCGCACCACCGTCAAGCTGGTGTCCACCCGCATGGGCCAGACTATCACCCGGGACGTGACCCCGGAGGAGTTCCGCGCCGAGTACGGCTTCGACCCCATCCACATGATCGACCTGAAGGCGCTGATGGGGGACTCGTCGGACAACTATCCCGGCGTGAAGGGGGTGGGGGAAAAGACCGCCATGTCCCTGATCCAGGCGTATCAGTCGGTGGATGCCATCTACGAAAAGCTCCCCGATCTCGACGCCAAGCCGGGCATCATCAAAAAGCTCACCGAGGGGGAGGCGGACGCCCGGCTGAGCTATGACCTGGCCACCATCCGCTGCGACGCCCCCATGGGCTTCGACCCGGCGGACACGGAGCGCAAGCCCTTCGACGGCCCGGTTTTGTATGAAAAGCTGCTCCAGCTGGAGTTCACCAAGCTCATCGACAAGCTGAAGCTCACTCCCGGCCCCGCCGGGGCGGACGGGGCGGCGGAGCCGGAGGAGGTTCAGGTCACCGTGGTACCCGTCCTCACCGGAGCGGACTTCGCCGCCGCCCTGCCCAAATGGGAGGGGGCGGAATCCGTGGCCGTCCTGCCTTTGCCCGATCTGGCGGGGGTGGCGGTGTCCCTCAGCGAGGACGACGGGAAGCAGGCGTACCTGTACGACGTCCGCGCCGCGGCCTACGAGGGGGACTATCACGCCCTGCTGGGGTTGCTGTTCGGCCCCACGGTGAAAAAAGTGACCCACGGGGTCAAGGAGCTGTGCCGCGCCCTGCTGGAGGAAGGGATTGAACCCGAGGGCTTTCTGTTCGACACGGAGCTGGCCGCCTATCTGCTGGATCCCACCGCGGGCAGCTATGAGCTTCGGAAGCTGGCGGTGTCCTACTTCAAAAAGGAGGTGGAGCAGTCCGCCGCCTACAAGGACGAGACCGCCTTCTCCCTGCTGGACGACGGCCACAAGGCCCAGACCGCCTGGTACGAGGACACCGCGTGGATCGAGGCGTTTTACGAATTATTCAAGCCAAAACTGGAGGAGTACGGCCTGCTGTCCGTCCTGACGGACATCGAGCTCCCCCTGTGCCCGGTGCTGGCCCGGATGGAGCGGGCCGGGGTGCTGGTGGACGCCCAGGCCCTGGCCGACTTCGGCAAGCAGCTCCAGCTGGGCATCGACACGCTGAAGGCGGAGATCTACCGTCTGGCCGGGGAGGAGTTCAACATCCTCTCCCCCAAGCAGCTGGGCCGCATCCTGTTTGACAAGCTGGGCCTGCCCCCGGTGAAAAAGACGAAAACCGGCTGGTCCACCAACGTGGACGTGCTGGAAAAGCTGCGCCCCCAGCACGAGATCGTGGGGGCGGTGCTGGACTACCGCCAGCTCACCAAGCTGAACTCCACCTACGTGGAGGGGCTGGGCAAGGTCATCGCCGCCGACGGGCGCATCCACACCAGCTTCCAGAACACCGTCACCGCCACCGGGCGGCTGTCCTCCACCGAGCCGAATTTGCAGAACATCCCCGTCCGCACCCCCTTGGGCGCGGAGATGCGGAAGATGTTCGTGGCCCCCAGGGGCAGGGTGCTGGTGGACGCGGACTACTCCCAGATCGAGCTGCGGCTGCTGGCCCATATGTCCGGGGATCAGGCCATGATCGACGGTTTCAACTCCGGGGTGGACATCCACACCGTCACCGCCTCCCAGGTGTTCTCCCTGCCCCAGGACGCGGTGCCCCCGGAGCTGCGCCGCGCCGCCAAGGCCGTCAACTTCGGCATTGTGTACGGCATCTCCGCCTACTCCCTCTCCGAGGATATCCACGTCACCGTGGCCCAGGCCAGGGAGTATATGGAGAAATATTTTGAGCACTACTCCGGCGTCCACGCCTATATGGCCCGGGTGGTGGAGCGGGGCCGGGAGGACGGCTTTGTGTCCACCCTCTACGGCCGCCGCCGCTGGCTGCCCGAGCTGAAAAGCTCCAATTTCAACACCCGATCCTTTGGGGAGCGGGTGGCGCTGAATATGCCCATCCAGGGCACGGCGGCGGATATCATCAAGCTGGCCATGATCAAGGTGGACACCCGCCTGCGGGCCGAGGGACTGGAGGCCCGGCTTGTCCTGCAAGTCCACGACGAGCTGATCGTGGAGTGCCCCGAGGGCGAGGCGGAACGGGTGAAGGCCCTGCTCCAGGAGGAGATGGAGGGGGTGGCGGCGCTGTCGGTGCCGCTGATTGCCGACGCCAAGGCGGGGCGCACCTGGGCGGAGTGCCACTGAGCGTTTACAACGGGAGGGGCGGGTTCCTCCCCTGCACAGAGGAGGATTTTCCATGAGTTTATTCGATACCTTTGACCCCGATTCCGAGGAAATCGTAAAATTTGAACTACAGAGGTCGTTTCATTCGGTGGAAGCCTTTCCAGAGACGGTCATCATGACCTTCAAGGAAGAAACTTTCCAGGTGTTGGAGCACGTCTGCCCCACTGAAGTCATTGCCACCCTGCGGGAGGGCCGGGACGTGCCCATTTACAAGCTGAACTGGAACGGCCGGAGCATCGGCATCTTCCAGACCCTCATCGGCGGCGCGGGGACGGCGGGGCTGCTGGAGGAAGCGCTGGCCATGGGGGCGAAACAGGTGCTGCTCTACGGCTCCTGCGGCGTGCTGGACTCCGCCCTTGTGGCGGGGCACTTCATCCTGCCCACCCAGGCCTACCGGGACGAGGGCGCCAGCTACCACTATCTGCCCGTGGGCGACTACGTGGATATCCCCACGGCGGATCGCTTGGGCGAGATCTTTGACGAGCTCCACCTGCCCTATGTGAAGGGCCGGGTGTGGACGACGGACGCCTTCTACCGGGAGACCCGGAACAACATGGAGAAGCGCAAGGCGGACGGCTGTATCGCCGTGGACATGGAGTGCGCCTCCGCCATGGCGGTGGCCCAGTTCCGGGGCGCGGAAGTGTACCAGTTCCTCTACGCCGAGGACAGCCTGGACGGGGCCGCCTGGGATCGCCGCACCATGGGGGCGGTGCCCGCGTCCGACTACGAGAAATACCTCCGGGTAGCCCTGGAGGTGGCCTCCAGGCTATGAACCTCCGCATTGTCCCCATGACAACCGCCCATCTGCCCAGCCTGGTTGCCCTGGAACAGATCTGCTTCCCCGCCGACCCCTGGAGCGAGTCCCTGTACCGGGCGGCGCTGGATAACCCGGCCGTGGCCATCCTGCTGGCGGAGGGGAAGGACGGCGCGCTGCTGGGCTACGCCGTCCTGTCCACCGTGCTGGACGAGGGCAGCCTGGACAACATCGCCGTGGCCCCGGAGGCGCGGCGGAACGGGATAGCGGACGCCCTGCTGTCCGCCCTGACCGCCTTCGGGCGGGAGCACCTGACCTGTCTCATGCTGGAGGTGCGCGCCTCCAACGCCCCCGCCATCGCGCTGTACGAAAAGCACGGCTTTGCCGCGGTGGGGCGGCGAAAAAACTATTATGACGCGCCCCGGGAGGACGCTGTTTTGATGACCCTGACATTTGGGCCAGAGTAACGGGCGCGCAATGTGCGCCCCCACAGACGGAGGAAGCTATGGAACTGAAGCTGATGAATCCAGAGGAGCTCACCGCCCTCTATCGGAACGAGATGACCGCCGACTTCCCCAAGGCGGAACTGAAGCCGTTGCGGGCCATGCTGCGGCTGATGGACATGAACCGGTACGACCCCCTGCTGATCACCGAGGGCGGCCAGCCTTTGGGCTATGCCCTGCTGTGGCTGCCCGAGGGCCGGGAGGGGGCCCTGCTGGAATACCTGGGGGTGCTGCGGGGCAAGCGCAACGGCGGGCTGGGCACCAGGATCCTGGCCTTGCTGGGGACGCGGTACGGCCAGCTGTTCGGGGAGGCCGAGGCTCCTGGCCCAGAGGCTTCCCCAGGAGAAAACGACCTGCGCCGCCGCCGGATCGCCTTCTACGAGCGCAACGGCTTCCGGGTACTGGACTATGAGTGCGCCCTGTTCGGCGTGCGGTTTAACTGCCTCTACCGGGGCCCGGAGACGGACGACCGGAAGGTGGAGGCCCTCCACCGGGGGGTGTACGCCGGCTACTTCTCCCCCGCCCATTTTGAGCGGTATATCCAGCTCCCCCTGAAACCCGGCGAGGCGGTAAAGCCCGCCCGGTCGTGGGTGGAGGAGGAATATCCATGAACGGCTTCCACCGAGACGACCTGCTGTTCTCCCTGTGTGGCTTGACCTGCGGCCTGTGCCCCATGAAGCTGGACGGGTACTGCCCCGGCTGCGGCGGCGGCAAGGGCAATCAATCCTGTGCCATTGCCCGGTGCTCGCTGGAGCAGGGCGGCGTCACATACTGTTCCCAATGTGCAAAATACCCCTGTGGACGCTATCAGACGGATGACCCCTATGACAGCTTTATTACCCACCGAAACCGCAGGAAGGATTTGGATCGTCTCCAGCGCATTGGCCCGGCCGCTTACTGGAAAGAACAGCTGGAAAAGCAGAATATCTTGGCAAGCCTGCTGAACCATTACAACGATGGGCGGCACAAAGGCTTTTACTTTACGGCAGTCAACCTGTTGACCTTGGAGGATCTGCGTGCTGTGATGGAACTGCTGGCCGCACTGCCGCCGGATTTATCCGCAAAAGAGCGGGCGGCCCAGGCCGCCGGTCTCTTTCAAGCGCTGGCCAATCAGAGCGGTTTAGATTTGAAGCTGCGAAAAAAGCCGCGCAAACCCCATTGAGAGGTGTGCTTACTTTGAATATTTTAGCCTTTGAATCCTCCTGCGACGAGACCGCCGCCGCCGTGGTGCGGGACGGGCGCGCCATCCTGTCCTCGGTTATCGCCTCTTCGGCGGATATGCACGCCATCTACGGCGGCGTGGTGCCCGAGATCGCCTCCCGCAAGCACGTGGAGGCCATCTCCGGCCTGGCCGACGAGGCCCTGCGGCAGGCGGCGCTGTCCAAGGGGGACATCGACGCGGTGGCGGTGACCTACGCCCCGGGGCTCATCGGGGCATTGCTGGTGGGGGTGTCCTTCGCCAAGTCCGCCGCCTTCGGTTTAGGCGTGCCGCTCATCCCCGTCCACCACGTCCGGGGGCACATCGCCGCCAACTACCTGGCCCACCCCGACCTGGAGCCCCCCTTCCTGTGCCTGTGCGTGTCCGGCGGCACCACCGCCATTGTGGACGTGTCCGACTACACCCACTTCACCGTGCTGGGCTCCACCCGGGACGACGCGGCGGGGGAGTGCTTTGACAAGACCGCCCGGGTGCTGGGGCTGGGCTACCCCGGCGGCGGGCCCATGGACAGGCTGGCCCAGGGCGGGGACGACGCCGCCTACCCCTTCCCCCGGGCCCACGTGGCCGACCACCCGCTGGATATGTCCTTCTCCGGGCTGAAAACGGCGGTGCTCAACACCATCCACAACGCCCGGCAGAAGGGGGAGGAGCTGCGCCTGCCCGATCTGGCGGCGTCCTTCGCCGCGGCGGTGTCCGACTCCCTGATTCCCCGGGTGATGGAGGCCGACCGCCTGACGGGCTATCATAAAATCGCCGTGGCCGGCGGCGTGGCCGCCAACAGCCGCATCCGGGCGGATCTGGAGCGGGCCTGTGCCCTGGCCGGGGCCAAGCTTTGGCTGCCCCCCCTGTCCCTGTGCGGCGACAACGCCGCCATGATCGGCAGCCAGGGCTACTATGAGTACCTGGCGGGCCATACGGCGGGCTGGGAGCTGAACGCCAAGGCCAGCCTGGACATCTCCAAGGGATAAGAAAGGGCCCCGCCTGTTTCACAGGCGGGGCCTTTTGGGTTGTATTATACTAATTCTTCATAAAACGGTGAAACCGTTTTATGGGGCCGCGGAACGCGGCCCGACGGCGAAGCCGTCAAGAATGTTGTCAATACTTTTCTTGGCGCGCCGCAGGCGCGGCGGCGCGAAGCGCCGCGATAAAAAGGTTTTAACCTTTTTATCAAGAAACAGTATTACAACTCGCAGTCCTCGTAATCGTCATACTCGGAGGAAAAGCGGCACTCCGCCTTTTTCTCCTCGATCTTGTCGGCCACGGCGTAGAACGCGTCCACGATCTTGTCCCAGTACGCCACCACGGCGCACGCGGCGGCGGCCACTACCATGGCCACGGCCACAATCTTCAGCACAAAGCGGGCGATCTTCATCACAATTCCTCCTGTCAATCGTCGTTTTTACGGAGAGACGTACACAGGTGAGCCACCGCGGCGCACGCCACCGCCGACGCCGCCAGGGAGATGGCGGCAGTCCTCAAAATAAAGCTGGCAAGTTTCATAGGCAGTCCCTCCTTGTTTGGTACTGCTTAGTTTACACGATCCGGCGGAAAATTACAATGGCCTTTTTGAAAAAACTTCCGCCGCCTTGACAGATTGCCGCCTCTGTGCCGTTCCGTGCCCGCGTTTACTCGCTCTTGTGCCGCCGGTACCAGTCCAGCCGGTCGTCCCACTTCCGGCCGCTGGCCCGGTAGTAGATCTCAATGCCCGCGGCGATAGCTGCAAAGATCAGCACGAAGATCACGCCGAAGATCACCCACGCCCCGGCCTGATCCGTGGGGAACCAGTGGAAGCCCACCGCGAAGGCGGTGAGGATGGCCCCGAATACCACGAAAAACAGCACCATCCGCCAGCTGTAGGCCAGCTTCTTGATCAGCAGGTCGGAGAAGGCCACCACCTGCATCACCCCCGCCGCCACGCCCACCACCAGCAGGGAGAACAGCATGGGCAGGGGGGCGGTCTCCTGCTTGAATACCCACAGGAAAAAGATATAGAAGCACATGGCGGCGGTGTAGTTCAGGGCCGCCCGCTCCTTGACGGCTACCACCACGTCAAAAAATTTTTTCATCTCGTCCACTCCTTTCACAGGCCCAGTTTTTTCTTGATGGCGGGGACATACTGGCGGTTGGCCACCACCACCTCGCCGTTGGACAGGGTGAGCCGCAGCCGCCCGCCCAGGTCGGGCCGCAGGGACTTCACCTGGTCAAAATTTACAATGGCCGACTTGCTCACCCGCACGAAGTCCCGGGGGGCCAGCTGCTCCTCCAGCTCGTACAGCCGCAGGCGGCTCTCGTACACGCCGTCGGCGGTGTACAGGAACGTACCCCGATCCACCGTGTCGATGTAGAGCACATCGTCCTCCTCCAAAATGCAGGTCTGGCCGTCCCGTTCCCCGGTGAGCCGGGCGGAGGACAGCCGCAGCAGCTCCACCAGCCGGGACACCCGCTCGTCCATCCGCCCGCAGCGGACGATCACCTCGGGCTCCTCCAGGCCGGGCCGTTCCTCTACTGTAACCTTCATAGACTCCTCCTTTGCGATCGCACCTTCAGCATACACGACCCGCCGCCGCTTGGCAAGAGGCTGGAACGCGACCTGCCGGAAACGGCCCCCAAGGCACAGAAGACCGGGCGCGGAACGATTCCGCGCCCGGTCTTGATTACAGCAGATCCTTCTTCTTCAGAATGATCCCCGCCACCACGATGATGGCGACGGAGATGAGCAGCGGGGGCCAGAAGCTCCCGGCGAAGGGCAGCCGGCCCACGTTCATGCCGTAGAAACTGAACACGATGTTGGGCACCGTCATGAGGATGGTGACGGAGGCCAGCAGCTTCATGATCACGTTCAGGTTGTTGGAGATGACGGAGGCAAAGGCGTCCATCATGCCAGAGATGATGTCGGAGTAGATCTGGGCCATCTCGATGGCCTGCCGCACCTCGATGAGCACGTCCTCCAGCAGGTCGTGATCCTCCTCGTACAGGGTGACGATCCGCCCCCGGAGGATCTTCTCCAGTGTCACCTCGTTGGCCTTCAGCGACGTGTTGAAGTACACCAGCGACTTCTCCAGATCCAGCAGCTGGATCAGCTCCTTGTTCCGCTGGGACTTGTAGAGCTGCCGCTCCATGTGGTTGTAGGTCTTGTCAATCTGCTTCAGGTAGTTTAAGTACCGCTTGGCCACCAGCAGCAGGATATTCAGGATGAACCGGGTTCGCTGCTCGGTACGCACGTCCCGCACCACCCCGTTCTGGAGATCCCGCACCACCGACGTCTCCTTCAGGCAGACGGTGATGATGTGCTTCCCCGTGACGATAATGCCCATGGGCAGGGTGGAATAGACGACCCCCGTCTCGTCCTGCTCCATGGCGGGGGTGTCCACGATGATGAGGGTGCAGCCGTCCTCGCTGTCAATTCGGGAGGTCTCCTCCTCATCCAGGGCCGCCCGCAGGAAGGAGGGCTCCACCGCCAGGGTGGCGGCCACGGTTTTCAGCTCGTCCTCGCTGGGGTTGATCAGGTTCACCCAGCAGCCGTCGGTGACGGAGTTCAGGGCGGTCATCTTGCCCTCCACCGTCTTGTGAATGGTCATCATAGCTTCCTCACGCCTTTCCCGGACAGGCGGGGCCGCCCAAATGGGCAGAAAAATCCCCCGCCGCTCCGCTTTGTAAACTTTCCCATGGGCATTGAGCCAATGGGCAGCGGGCGCACGGGGAGACAGTAGATCCTGACTCAGCGGGTGCGCCGTGTTTCTTCTTTCCAACTTCGACCAAACGGATCGCCTGACACGACGCAGCTCACTTCCTTTATCCATTGAACTTCCACAACTGTGGATATCTTATTATAGCCCTTCCTCCGGCGGATTGCAAGGGGAAAATCCCGGCCTATCGTCGCAGCAGCGGCTGAATCTGCTCCCCCCGGAGGGCGGCCTCCACCGTGTCCCCCACCAGAGAGAAGTCCGCCACCAGAGAGGCGGGCTTGCCCGCACAGTCGTCCTGGCCGAAGGGGACAAAGTACACATTTTTTCGCCCCAGCAGCATCCCCAGGTTGGGGGCGGAGGCCCCCAGTCCGTCGTTGGTGGACACGGCGATCACCAGCGGCCTGCCGTTTCGCAGATGGGCCTTGGCGGCCATGGTGACGGAGGTGTCGGTGATGCCGTGGGCCAGCTTGGCCAGGGTGTTGCCCGTGCAGGGGCAGATCACCAGCGCGTCCAGCAGGCCCTTGGGGCCGATGGGCTCCGCTCCCACCACGGTGTCGATCACCCGCCTGCCGCAGATGCGCTCCATCTCCCGCATGAAATCGTGGGCCGCGCCGAAGCGGGTGTCGGTGGACGCCACCGCCTCCGACACGATGGGGGTCACCGGCCCGAAGCGGGCGGCGGTCTGTTCCAGGGCGTCCAGCGCCTTGGACATGGTGCAGAAGGATCCGCAGAAAGCGAAGCCCACCCTTAAGTCTTTTCTGTTCACAGATCTAATTCCTCCATGATATGATATACGGTGTCTTTGATGTACCGCCCCGAGGTGACGGGGGCCACCTTCCCCGGCAGGGACAGGGCCCACACCACCCGCACCCCCAGGGTGGCGGCGGCGGCCATGTCCACCCCGCCGGGGCGGGAGGCCAGGTCGATGACCAGCGCCCCCTCCTTGAGGGCGGCCAGCTCCTCCACCCCCAGCACCGGGGCGGGCACGGTGTTGAACACCAGATCGTAACTGCACAGCCAGTCGGGCAGGTGATCCACCCCCTCGCTGCCCAGGCCCATGCACTCCGCGGCGGCCCGCTGCTCGTACCGCCGGGCGGACACCCACACCCGGGCCCCCAACGCCCGCAGCCGGGGGGCCAGCGCCCGGCCCAGCCGCCCGAAGCCCACCACCAGCACCCGGGCGTCGTGGAGGGTGATGGGCAGCTCCTCCATGGCGATCTGGATGGCGCCCTCCGCCGTAGGGATGGCGTTCAACACCGCCAGCTCCTCCCGGGCGAAGTAGTCCCGGAGCAGCAGCCCCCGTTCCTCCGCCATCCGCTTCAGGCCATCCCCCGCCATCCCGGCGCACACCAGCTGGCCGGGGCGCAGTAAGTCCAGCACCTCCTCCAGCTCGTGCTGCCGCGCCGACAGCGGCGCGTTCAGCTTCCCGTCCGCCCCCGCCGCCGGCAGGGGCAGGATCACGCAGTCCGCCCGATCCGCCTCCTTCATGGACGGCTCGCACTTCATCCCCGCGCCCTGCTCCAGCGCGTAGGTATGTACGCTGTGGCCCTCGTCGGCCAGCAGCGCGGCCAGCGCCGCCTGCCGGGGGTCGCCCCCCACCACCCAGATATTTTTTGCCCGCAGCATAAGAAACCTCCTCGGCCCTCCGGCCCTGTTTTCGATCAGTCCAGTGTATTCCCCCGGGAGAGGGCGGGTGACAGCGCAAATTCCGCGCAAGTTATTTCCAAATCCGGGCATACTGATCCCACCAATACATTGGAGGGATCACCATGCCAAACGCCTATCAAAACTACCACAAGGGAAACGTGGACTTCATGCAGAGCAAGACCCGGGAAAACCTGATGCGCTCCTTCGCCGGGGAGAGCCAGGCCCGCAACCGCTACACCATCGCCGCCTCCGCTGCCCGGAAGGAGAAGCTGGAGGTGGTGGCCCGGGTGTTCGAGTTCACCGCCGACCAGGAGCGGGCCCACGCCAAGGTGTTCTACGATCTGCTGCTGCCCTCGGCGGGGAAAAACATCGCCATCGACGGCAACTACCCCATCGACCTGTCGGACAAGACGGTGGATCTGCTCAAGGCCGCCCAGCATAACGAGTACCAGGAGTTTGAGCACGACTACGCCGCCTTCGCGGAGATCGCCCACCGGGAGGGCTTCGACCTCATCGGCGGCCAGTTCGAGCTCATCGCCAAAATCGAAAAGACCCACGGCGACCGCTTCGGCCTGTTCGCCGACCTGCTGGAGCAGGGCAAGCTGTTCGGCGCGGACAACGACCAGACCGTCTGGATGTGCTTAAACTGCGGGGAGATCGTCACCTCCTCCCTGGCCCCCCAGACCTGCCCCGTCTGCCGCCACGGGCAGGACTTCTTCATCCGCCTGGACATGGCGCCGTATACGTCCGGGAAATGAACCAAAGCCCCCTTCCAGACGGGAGGGGGCTTCGATTTATGCTTGCTTTTACTGTCATGACAGCTTATAATAGGGGGCACAACACAACAGGAGGGATTCTCCGCCATGAAACACGACGTCAACTACACCATGCTGACCGACTTCTACGAGCTCACCATGGGCAACGGCTACTTCCAGACCGGCCTGAAGGATCGGATCTGCTACTTCGACGTGTTCTTCCGCAGCGTCCCCGACGGGGGCGGCTTCGCCATCGCCGCCGGGCTGGGCCAGGTCATCGACTACATCCAGAACCTGCGCTTCGACCAGGAGGATATCGAATACCTTTGCGGCAAGGGCATCTTCGCCCCGGAGTTTCTGGAGTACCTGAAGGGCTTCCGCTTCACCGGCGACATCTGGGCCGTCCCCGAGGGCACCCCCATCTTCCCCCGGGAGCCCATCCTCACCGTCCGGGCCCCGGCCATCCAGGCCCAGTTCGTGGAGACCTACCTCCTGCTGGCCCTCAACCACCAGTCCCTCATCGCCACCAAGTCCAACCGCATCGTCCGGGCGGCGGAGGGCCGCCCCGTGTCCGAGTTCGGCTCCCGCCGGGCCCAGGGCTCCGACGGCGCGATTTTGGGGGCCCGGGCCAGCTACATCGCCGGGGCCGGGGGCACCGCCTGCGCCATGGCGGACGAGATGTTCGGCACCCCCGCCACCGGCACCATGGCCCACTCCTGGGTGCAGATGTTCCCCGACGAGTACACCGCCTTCAAGACCTACTGCCAGGTCTACCCCAACGCCGCCACCCTGCTGGTGGACACCTACAGCGTCCTCCACTCCGGCGTGCCCAACGCCATCAAGGTGTTCCAGGAGCTGGGCATCACCAGCGGAGGCATCCGCATCGACTCCGGCGACCTGACCTACCTGTCCAAGAAGGCCCGGAAGATGCTGGACGACGCCGGCCTGCCCGGCATCAAGATCGTGGCCTCCAACTCGCTGGACGAGTACATCATCCGGGATCTCATCACCCAGGGGGCCCGCATCGACGCCTTCGGCGTGGGCGAGCGGCTCATCACGTCAAAAAGCGAGCCGGTGTTCGGCGGGGTGTACAAGCTGGCCGCCATCGAGGAGGCGGACGGCTCCATCACCCCCAAGATCAAGATCAGCGAGAACGCCGCCAAGGTGACCCTGCCCCACTTCAAGAAGGTGTACCGCCTGTTTGAGAACGCCACCGGCAAGGCCATGGCGGACTATATCTGCGTCCACGACGAGCAGCCCGACTTCACCCAGCCCCTGGAGCTGTTCGACCCGGAGGCAACCTGGAAGCGGAAAACCGTTACCGACTTCACCGTGCGGCCCCTGCTGGTGCCCATCTTCCAGGGGGGCAAGCTGGTGTACCAGACCCCCACCATCCAGCAGTCCCGGGCCTACTGCCAGCGGGAGGTGGACAGCCTGTGGGACGAGGTAAAGCGGTTCGAGTACCCCCACAACTACTATGTGGATCTGTCCCAGAAGCTGTGGGATGTGCGGGCCGCGCTGCTGGGCGAGAAGTATTGACAGGGGGGCGGCCAATGAACGCGTTGGTGATGAATTGCAGCCCTGTGAGAAACGGGGCCACCGCCGAAATCGCACACATCGTTTCAGAGTGCTTAAAGGACAGATATGAGGTCGCCAGCGTCTGCATTGATGATTTCAACATAAATTACTGTAAAGGGTGCAGAAGCTGCCACAATACGGCCAAGTGCGTTCAGCATGATGATGTCGATAAGGTCTTGAAGCTGTATGAACGAGCTGATGTCATTGTCAGCGTCGCCCCTTCATACTGGGCGGACATTCCAGGACAATTTAAGGTCTTTATCGACAGATGCACCCCGTGGTGCAATACCCATGAACCACACGCAGCCATTCCTCCGGGGAAACGAGGATATTCCATCGCATTAAGAACAGGGCCAAGCATGAAAGAATGTACCCGAATCATTGGGAGCATCGAGCATTTTTATGGCCATTTAGAAATTGACTGCTGCGGCAGTCTTGGCCTGTGTTCTGTGGAATATAGAGAAGCGGTTCCACCGCGGAAAAATGAGATTTTGGAATTTTGCAGCAGGATATAGATGGCTTGCAATGGTTTTGCCCCTGTGCTATACTGAACTTACCAAACTTACGCCGAAAGGGAGTATTACTTATGAGCATCATCCGCGACCCCGCCCTGGCCCCCTCCGGCCACCGGAAAATCGACTGGGTACGCAGCCATATGCCCGCCTTGTCCCAGATCGAGGCCCGCTTCGTGAAGGAGCAGCCCTTCCAGGGGATGCGCGTGGCCGTCTCCGTCCACCTGGAGGCCAAAACCGCCAACCTGGCCCTGGTGATGAAGGCGGGCGGAGCCGACGTCTACCTCACCGGCTCCAACCCCTTGTCCACCCAGGACGACGTGGCCGCCGGCGTGGCCGACCGGGGCGTCAACGTGTACGCCTGGCACGGCTCCACCCCGGAGGAGTACGAGGCCCATCTGGTCGAAACCCTGAAATGCCACCCCCACATCGTCATCGACGATGGCGGCGACCTGGTGAACCTGCTGGCGGGCAAGTGCAGCGCCTACGCCGACTGCCTGCTGGGCGGCTGTGAGGAGACCACCACCGGCATCCTGCGCCTCAAGGCCCGGGAGCGGGAGGGCACCCTGCCCTGCCCCATGATGGCGGTGAACGACGCCAAGGCCAAGCACTACTACGACAACAAGTACGGCACCGGCCAGTCCGTGTGGGACGCCATCATGCACATGACCAACCTGGTGGTGGCGGGCAAGACGGTGGTGGTGGCCGGCTACGGCTGGTGCGGCTCCGGCGTGGCCCTGCGGGCCGCGGGCATGGGGGCCAACGTCATCGTCACCGAGATCGACCCCTTCAAGGCGCTGGACGCCACCATGAACGGCTTCCGGGTGATGACCATGGCGGACGCCGCCCCCCTGGGGGACGTGTTCGTCAGCGTCACCGGCTGCAAGGACGTGATCACCCCCGCCCACTACGCCGTGATGAAGGAGGGCGCGCTGCTGTCCAACGCGGGCCACTTCGACTGCGAGGTGGACGTGAAGTGGCTCAACGAGCACGCCGTGGACAAGTGGGAGCAGCGGGAGGGCATCACCGGCTACAAGCTGCCCGACGGCAAGGTGCTCAACGTGCTGGCGGAGGGCCGGCTGGTGAACCTGGCCGGCGGCAACGGCCACCCCGCCGAGATCATGGATATGTCCTTCTCCGTCCAGGCCCTGGCCGCCGAGTGGGTGGCCAAGCACAAGGACGGGCTGGAGAAGAAGCTCTACCAGATCCCCGCCGAGATCGACGACCAGATCGCCTGGGCCAAGCTGGCCGCCCTGGGCCTGACCATCGACAAGCTCACCCCGGAGCAGGAGGAGTATATCAACAGCTCCAACGCCTGATCTTCCCGGCAGCTCAAACGGGCGCTGTGCATAAAATAGCACAGCGCCCGTTTTCGATCTGGGGCCTATGTTCCGTCACCGGGTACGCCCCCGGCAAGCGCCGCATCCGGGCGGGCGGTTTGCTTGCAAAAACGGTTCCTTCCCGCAGCCGTTTCGTCACCGGGCGCAAACGCCCCGACAAGCACCTGCTGCGGTAGCGCCTTCAAGTTCTTTTTGCCTACTTTTTCTTTCAAGAAAAAGTAGGTCGAGAAAAAGTAACTTAGCTGATGCGCCGGTCGTCGTCCAGGGAGATCCGGTCGGCGATCATGGCGATGAACTCGCTGTTGGTGGGCTTGCCCTTGGCGTTGGACACGGTGTAGCCGAAGTACTTTTGCAGCGTCTCCAGATCGCCCCGATCCCAGGCCACCTCGATGGCGTGGCGGATGGCCCGCTCCACCCGGCTGGCGGTGGTGCCGAACT
The DNA here is from genome assembly GCA_004560375.1 of bacterium. Classification (GTDB taxonomy): domain Bacteria; phylum Bacillota; class Clostridia; order Oscillospirales; family Oscillospiraceae; genus Enterenecus. Next base: position 39,545 of record SFVC01000009.1, on the reverse strand, counting down.
TCTTGGCCACCGCGGGATAGAGCACCTTTGTCACCGCGTTGATCACCTCCATGTCCCCCACCGCCAGGATGATGGCCTCCCGGAGGTACTGGTAGCCCTTGATGTGGGCGGGCACGCCGATCTCATGGATGATGGAGGTGACCTGCCGCTCCAGATCCCGGGCCTTGGCCTCCTCCCGCACGTCCTCCAGGCTGGGGGCGGAGGTGAGCCGCCGGGTGTGCTCGATCACCGTCTGGGCCCGGCAGGGCTTGAGGATGCAGTAGTCCCCGCCGCTCTGGACGATCTGCTCCGCCAGGTTGGAGCCGCTGAAGGCGGACAGCACCAGCATCCGCGGGCGGTTGGGCCCCAGCTTCTCCAGTACCTCCATCCCGTCCAGCTCCGTCAGCAGCAGATCCATCACCACCACATCGGGCCGCTGGGCCGAGATCAGCTCCAGCAGCTCCTCGCCGCTGCCCGTCTCCCCCACGACGGTCAGATCCGGCTCCGCGTCCATCAGCTCCGCCAGCATCCGGCGGAATTCCTCGGAGGCGTCCGCCAATACAATCCGTTTCATCTCACTCATGTCATGTTCCTTTCCGGTCATCGACCTTGGGATTGATTTCCAGTTTTTCCCTAATCACTAAAATACCACAGTTTCCTCCATATGGCAAGGAAGTTTTTCCAATATCTGCAAAGTTTTCTTCGACGGGTTCTGTCAATTATTTCCTTTTCTTCCTGAATTGTCCTTTTCGGTGGGGTTTTCACGGCTTCTTACGGCCTTTTCACGGAAACTGTTTGCGTTCTCGCCATTTTTGTGGTACTATGGAATCTCACTGGAAGGGTGTGAGGTTCCGCCTTCCTGTGCTTCCAGATCTTCAAATACAAGGGTGACGCCTTTTGGATATGACCACAAGAATACGCTATGGCAAACGCTTTGACGGCAAGTTCTTCTACAACGGCAACGACCTGGGCGCGGTGTGCTCCCGTGAGCGCACCGTGTTCCGCCTGTGGAGCCCGGACGCGGAGCGGGTGGAGCTGGCCCTCTACCGGGACGATACCGCTCCCGCCTTTCGCATTCTCCCCCTGAAGCGGGGGGATCGGGGGGTGTGGTGGGTGGCGGTGGAGGGCGACCTCCACGGCACTTACTACGATTACGAGGTGGAGACGGCGGGGCAGGCCGTCCGCACCGCCGACCCCTACGCCCGGGCCTGTGGCCGCAACGGCGGCCGGAGCATGGCGGTGGAGCTGGCCCGCACTAACCCGGCGGGCTGGGCCCAGGACGGGCCGCCCCCCCTTCCCCCGGAGCCGGTGATCTACGAGCTCCACGTGAAGGACTTCTCCCACCACCCGGACAGCGGCGTGCCCCCGGAGTACCGGGGCAAATTCAAGGCCTTCTCCTGGCGGGATCGGGAGGGCCGGCTTCCCCTGTGCATGGCCCACCTGAAGGATTTGGGGGTCACCCACGTCCAGCTCCTGCCCATTTTCGACTTCGCCACCGTGGACGAGGGCGGGGACGACAGCCAGTTCAACTGGGGCTACGACCCGCTGAACTTCAACATCCCCGAGGGGAGCTACGCCCTCAATCCCTCGGACGGCGCCGCCCGGATCCGGGAGTGCAAGGAGATGATCCAGGCCCTCCACCGAAACGGCCTGCGGGTGGTGATGGACGTGGTGTACAACCACACCTACTTCACCGACTCCTGGCTGGAGCGCAGCGCCCCGGGCTGCTACTACCGGCGGCGCTCCAACGGGGCGCTGTCCAACGGCTCGGGCTGCGGCAACGACATCGCGGCGGGCCGGGCCATGGTGGACAACTATATCGCCAACTCCGTGCTGTACTGGGCCAAGGAATACCACATCGACGGCTTCCGCTTCGACCTGATGGGCCTGATGACGGTGGAGCTGATGAACCGCATCCGCCGGGAGCTGGATCTGGTGTTTGGCCCCGGGGAAAAGCTGCTGTACGGCGAGCCCTGGCGGGCGGGGGACTCCCCCATGGAGCCGGACACCCACCCCGCCCTGATGGCCAACCTGCCCCTGCTCAGCCCCGGCATCGCCGTGTTCTGCGACAAGATCCGGGACGCCGTCAAGGGCAGCTGCTTCGACGCCCGCAGCCCCGGCTTCGTCACCGGGGCCCAGGGGCAGGAGAACGCCATCCTCAGCTCCGCCGCCGGCTGGCCGGAGGGGGCCTGGGAGTTCAACCCCCGGGATCCCTCCCAGCTCATCAACTACGTGTCCTGCCACGACAACTACACCCTGTGGGATAAGCTGGCCCTGACCATCACGCCGGGGGAGGTGTGGCCGGAGGGCTACCTCCACCCCCGGGAGGAGCTGCTGGCCCGGAACCGGCTGGCGGCCTTCATCTGCTTCACCAGCCTGGGCACCCCCTTCCTCCAGGCGGGAGAGGAGTTCGCCCGCACCAAGCTGGGGGACGGCAACAGCTACAAATCCCCTCCCGAGGTGAACCGGCTGGACTGGGATCGGGCGTGGCGGTTCGGAGCGCTGACCGACTACTACCGGGGGCTGATCCGGCTGCGCCGGGCCCTGCCGGGGCTGCTGGACAAGTCGGCCCAGGCCTCCGCCCGGGTGACCAATCAGACCGTCCACCGCCCGGGTACCGTGTCCTTCCAGCTGGACCGGGGCGGCCCGGAGGGGGAGCGCCTGCTCATCGTCTACAACGCCGCCTGGGAGGACTTCCGCCTGGAGCTGCCCGCGGGCCGGTGGATCATCCGGGCGGACGGCCAGTGGGCGGATCAGCACCGCCCTGCCGGCGCCGAGGGAAACTGGGTCACCGTCCCCAAGTGCAGCGGGATGCTGCTGCTGCGCCGCCGGGACGAGCCGCCGGAGCTGGAGCCCATTGAGCCGGAACCGGAACCCATCGAGGAGGAGCCGGAACCCCAGCCTGTGGAGCCGGGGCCCGCTGGGGCGAGACAGGAGCCCCCCGGCGGGGAACCGGAGCCCCGGCCCGCGGAGCTGGAGCCGCAGCCTCTTGAACCGGAACAGGAACCCTCATAAGTAATCACACGGGAGCGCCCTCCACAAGATAGCGCTCCCGTGTTTTGCTGCCTCAACGGCCCCGCCGCGCGTCGTACTCCCGCAGGAACGCCTTGGTATAGTCCACATCTGTGGGGGTGTCGATATACTCAACGCCCCGCTTCTGCCGGGGCTCTACCCCCCGGCCCGCCACCAGCACCACGGACGGCTCCTCACAGCCCAGAATGGCCTGCCGAACCGCCTCGCTCCGGTTGAGCTCGATCACAAACTTGCCGCCCTTGGAGGCCACATAGGCGCCCAACTCCTGACAGATGGACCGGGTGTCCTCTTCGCCGCTGTCGTCCTCGGTGAGGATGGACAGGTCGGCATACTCCCCGGCGATCTCCCCCAAATCCCGGCGGCGGTCGTAGGCCTTGTCCCCCACGCTTCCAAACAGGGCCACCAGACGGCGGCCCGGGTATTCCGCCCGGGCCGTGCGAACCAGGTTCTCAAAGCTCATGCGGTTGTGGGCGAAGTCCACGATGGCCACCACCTTGTCATCGGCGCTGGTGTAAATCTCCATCCGGCCCGGCACGTGGGCTTTCGCCAGCCCGTCTGCCACCGCCTCCTTGGGGATATTCAGCCCCCGGCACACGGCGATGGCCGCCAAGGCGTTGTCCACGTTGAACAGCCCCGGCATATGCAGGCTGTATGATCCGCTGCACTGGTCGGCGTCCACGTCGAACAAAATCTCGTGCCCCACCTTACACACGCTGCCGGCGTACACCGAGGCGGCGGGGTTCTGCCGGGAAAAGGTGAACACCGTGGGGCAGGTGTTCCGGGCGGTCTCCACCGCCTCCCGGGCGTGGCCGCAGTCCATGTTCACGCAGGACAGATCCGACTGGGCAAAAATTTTCAGCTTGGAGTGGAAATAGTCCTCAAAATCCGGGTGTTCGATGGGGGAGATATGGTCGATGCCAATGTTCAAGAAGGCCGAGACGGCAAACCGGACGCCCAAGGTCCGGTGGTATTTCAGCGCCTGGGAGGACGCCTCCATCACCAGATACTCCATGCCGGAGGAGGCGGCATGGGCGAGGTGCTTTTGCAGCTCCAGGGGCTCGGGGGTGGTGAGGCGGGACTCGAACCGCTCCACCCCGTCCCACGTCTCAATGGAGGAGATCAGGCCGCAGCCCATGCCCCTGGGGGCCAGAAAACCGTCTAAAATAGACTTGATGAAATAGGCGGTGGACGATTTGCCCTTGGTGCCGGTGATGCCGATGACCTTCAGCCGCCGGGAGGGGTCGTTGTAATACTTCACCGCCAGATGGGCCATGGCCTGCCGCATATCCCGCACCAAAATGCAGGGCAGCTTTACCTCCGGGTAGGCCCGCTCACTGACATAGGCAAAGCCCCCCCGGCGGGCGGCCTCCGCCAGAAAATCCGGTTTGAAGTGGGCCCCCTTGCACACGAACAGGGTGCCGGGGACAACCTCCTTGGAGTTGCAGGACACCAACTCCACCGTCCGCCCCAGCTCCAGCCCCGGCCGCAGGGGCGCGGCCAGCAGCCCCAGCTTGTCCAGCAGCTCGCAGTATTCCCCCAGAGGGTGCAGCGTCAACTCCATGCTGTTGACCTCCTCCTATATTGTCCGCAGGGGGTAGCCGCACCGCTCCACCGCCCGCTCCGCCAGCACCATCATGGCGTCCACGTAGAAGGGGGGCAGGGGATGGTAGGTGGAGAACACGGACAGCTCGGTGCAGGCCAGGATGGCGCAGTCGCACCCCATCCCCCGGATGGCCCGGTCGATGTGGGCGAACTTGTCCCTGCTGCCCTTCTCCCCCTGCTTGATCTCGTCGTAGATAATGGACATCACCAGGGCCTGGATCTCCCGATCCGGGACTGCCGCCTCCATGCCCACATCGGCGCACTCCTTCTGGTACAGCCCTGTGCGGACGGTGCCGTCGGTGCCCAGAATGCCGGGGCGCTTTTTCCCCTGGGCGGCCAGCAGCTTGGCCGTCTCCCGCAGCATGTGGATGATGGGCACGCCGATCTCCCCCTGGAGCCGGTCGGCGAAGTAGTGGGAGGTATTGCAGGGGATGGCCAGCGCCGTGCAGCCGCAGCTCTCCAGCAGCTTCGCGTCCCCCAGCAGCCGCCGGTACAGCCCCTCGGTGTCCCCGGAGAGGATGGCGGCGGTGCGGTCGGGGATGCCGGTATCGGACAGGATCACCGCGGGCAGGTGATCCTGATCCTGGAGGGCGTCGGTGCGATCCAGCACAAACTGGTAAAATACCTGGGTGGCCTGGGGGCCCATGCCGCCCAGCACGCCTAATTTGGCCTCTTGTTTCATCCATCATCCTCCGGTTTTTTACAGTATTTGTTGAAGCGCACATAATTGCCCACATGGTTTTTCCACAGGCGCAGGCGGTGCTTGATAGAGGGGTCTCCGGAATAGTCCACGGCGTGGTGATCCGCACCCGCCCGAATGAGGGAGCGCATCTCCCAGTGGTACTTCTTGGGGGTGAACTTGAAGGCCACCACCTTGGGGATCATCCGCCACAGGGAGCGGTTTTTCGCCATCTGGAAGGGCAGCTCCTTCCCCTCGATCAGGTCGCCCACCAAGAGCTTTGCGATGTTGTGGCCGGCGCCGGTGACATAGTAATTGCTGCGCCCCTGCCGGCAGTTGATCTCAAAGGCCTTGAATTTGCCGTCCCGCCGGTCATACTTGATATCGAAGTTGGAGAAGCCCACGTAGTGGATGGCCTCCAGAAACCCCTTGATCTTCTGCTCCAGCTCCTCGTCACACTCGGTGAGGATGACGGCGTGGTTGCCGATACCGTGGGGGGAATGCTCCTCCAGCAGCACATGGCCCAAGCACATGGTGGTCACCCGCCCGTTGTGGTCGGAGTAGCTGGTGAGCACCCGCATATAGCTGTCGTCCCCGGGGATGAACTCCTGGAGGATCATATGGTTCCGGTAGCCGGCGGCGTAGACGTGATCCAGGCTCTCCAGCAACTCCTCCCAGCTCTGGCAGATATACACCTTGGCCAAGGTCTTGTCCCCGGTGGCCCAGTAGGTGACGCTCTCGGCGGGCTTGGCGATATAGGGGGGGCCCCAGGGCAGCTCGAAGTTGTGGCCCATGGATTTGTCGTAGATAAAAGTGGCCGGATGATCCACGCCGTACTGGTCGCACAGCTTGTAAAACTCCTCCTTGTTGATGAGGGTGTCCAGCAGCTCCCCGTCGATGTAGGGGAGGATCACGTTCTCGGGCACATGGCCCCGGCTGTGGGCCGCCATCTGGATATAGTTGTCCCCACAGCCCAGCACGATGATCTTTTTTTCGGGGAACTCCTTGGCCACCGTGTTGATATTCCGGCGGAAGGTATCCTCGTTCTCATTGTCCGGGCACACCCGGTAGTCGATGATGCCGCTCTCATAGCAGGGGAAGGCGGGGAAGATGCCATAGGCGATGGTGCGGATGCCGTAAGCCTCGTGGAAGGCCCGGGCCACGCTGTACACATTGATATCGCCGCCGAACAGAAGCGGCTGGAACTCACAGTCAGCCATTGTAAAATCAACTCCTAACACACAGGTATTTCAAGCAGGAATCAGGGGGCAGGGCTTATCCCCCCGCGCGGCGAACCAGGAACACCCCCGGCACGGCGGACAGCTTGTTGATCACGGCGGACAGCTCCGCCTTGTCCTTGACGGACATCTCCAGGTTCACCATGGCGTAGCCGTCCGGCTGGCTCCGGGCGGAGATGTTGTTCAGCCGCACCTTCTGGGCGGACAGCGCCATGGCCACGTCCAGGGTCAGCCCGTCCCGATCCTTGGCGGAGATCTCCAGGGACGTGCGGAAGTGGGCGTCCTCCCCGGCCTGCGCCCAGGCCACCTTCACCCAGCGCCCCGCCTCCTCCGGCTTGCGCCTGGAGGGGTCGGCGTTGGGGCAGTCCTGCCGGTGGATGGACACGCCATAGCCCTTGGTGATAAAGCCCACCACCGGATCCCCCGGCACCGGCGTGCAGCACTTGGAGAACTTCACCATGCAGTTGTCCAGCCCCTCCACGATGATGCCGTTGTCCGAGTGGCGGGGCTTGGGGGCGGCCCCCGCCTTGCCCGCGGGGAAGATGGCCTCCCCGGTGGTGGCGGCGGTGCGAAGGGCCTCCTGCTCCGCCCGCTGGCGCTCCAGCCGGCCCAGCCGGGTGAGCTCCTCCTTCATCCGGCCCACCGCCTTCTGGGCGGACATACCACCGTAGCCGATGGCGGCGTACAGCTCGTCCAGCGAGCCGAAGCGCACCCGGCGCAGCAGGGTATCGGTCAGGTCGGAGGTGGCGGTGATGGCGGCGATGGACAGCCCCGCGTGCTTCAGCTCCGTCTCAAACATGGCCCGGCCGGTGGCGATGTTCTCCTCCCGGCGCTCCTTTTTGAACCACTGGCGGATCTTGTTCCGGGCCTCGTTGGACTTGCAGATCTTCATCCAGTCCCGGCTGGGGCCGTGGGCATTTTTGGAGGTGATGATCTCCACAATGTCGCCGTTTTTCAGCGGCGTCTCAAAGGTGACGATGCGCCCGTTCACCCTGGCCCCGGTCATGGAGTTGCCCACGGCGGAGTGGATGGAGTAGGCAAAGTCGATGGGGGTGGCCCCGGCGGGCAGGCTCTTTACATCCCCGTTGGGGGTAAATACAAACACCTCGTCGGAGAACATATCCACCCGGAGTGTGCGGACAAACTCGTCCGGGTCGGCGTCCTGCTGGCTCTCCAGCAGCTTGCGAACCCACTCGAACTCCCGCTCGGTGCCCAGGTTCTGGTTGGCCATGCCCTGCTTGTACTTCCAGTGAGCGGCCACGCCGTATTCCGCCGTCTGGTGCATCTGCCAGGTGCGGATCTGGATCTCGAAGGGGATGCCCTCCCGGCCCACCACGGTGGTGTGCAAAGACTGGTAACCGTTGGGCTTGGGCGTGCCGATATAGTCCTTAAACCGCCCCAGCACCGGCTTGAACATATCGTGGACGCAGCCCAGCACATTGTAGCAGGAGGGGATGTCGTCCACCATGACCCGGAAAGCATAGATGTCGAAGATCTCCTTGATGGTCTTGTTCTGGGCGTACATCTTCCGGTAGATGGAATACAGGTGCTTGAGCCGCCCGTACACCGTGCACTGCAGGCCGTCCGCCCGGAGCCGCTCCTCGATCTGCTTCTGCATCCGCTCCAGGAACTCGGAGTTCTCCGTGGTCAGATCCCGGAGGGCCTGCTCCACATCGTGGTAGCCCACCGGATCCAGGTACTTCAGGGACAGATCCTCCAGTTCCCACTTCAGCTTCTGCATCCCCAGCCGGTGGGCGATGGGGGCGTACACCTCCATGGTCTCCAGGGACTTCTCCTTCTGCTTGGCGTCGGACTGGTACTGGAGCGTCCGCATATTGTGGAGCCGGTCGCACAGCTTGATGAGGATCACCCGCACGTCCTTGGCCATGGCCATGAACATCTTTCGCAGGTTCTCCATCTGCTCGTCCTCCCGGGAGGTGTACTGCATCCGGGTGAGCTTGGTGACCCCCTCCACCAGATCCGCCACCTGAGCGCCGAACAGCCGGGCGATCTCGTCATGGGTGGAGTCGGTATCCTCAATGCAGTCGTGGAGCAGGGCGGCGATGATGGAATCCTGATCCAGCTCCAGCTCGTTAATGATCTCGGCCACGGCGATGGGGTGGATGATATAGGGCTCCCCGCTCTTGCGCAGCTGGGGCCCGTGGTGGTTGTCGGCGTACTCAAAGGCCGCCCGGATCCGCCCGGTGTCGGCGGCGGGATTGATCTTTAAAATGTGCTGCTCCAGTTCTTCATATCGTGTATGGGCCAAATCCATCGTCTGGATCCTCCTTTGCGGAAGCGGGGCTCGCTTCCCTGGACTGTGCGGGGATCCCGTCGGGCGCGTTCCACCCGGTCAATCCTCGTCTAAAAAGATCCTCAGCTGCCGCATCAGCTCAGCCTGCTCCAGATCCACCTTGTGTTCCGGGCGGCACAGGCGCAGCCGCTCCCGCTCCACCGCGATGAGCCCCCGGTCCCCCATCACATGGAGGCACACCAGGGTGCGGCCATAGGCCCACCGGCCGTCCGGCTGGCGGGCCGCCTGCTTCAGCAGGGCGGGGCCGGTAGGCGCCCCCTCCCCGGCGCAGGCCCGCTCCAAAAAGCGCCACAGCCGGGCAAAGTCCCGCCGGGACGGCAGCAGCAGGCCCGCCTCCCATCGGGACAGGGCCTCCCCCTCCTGGAGCCGCCGGAACAGCTCCCGCTCCAGCTGGGCCCGGGTGGGGGCGGGGCGCAGGTCGCAGATCTGAAGCTGCACCGCGCGGCTGCCCCGGAACTCGTTGATCTGGGGGTGAAAAAGCAGATCCAGCCTGTCCCCCTGGGATACGCCGCACTGAGCGCAGTTGGCGGAGAAGAAGATGGCGTCCAGCACCACCCCGTCCCGCCGCACCCGCATCTTCAGGTGCCGCCCGTTCCCCACGTCGCAGCAGGACAGCACCGCCGCCGAACGCAGCAGCAGCACCGGCTTGGGGTTGCCCGCCCCGAAGGGCTCCAGCACGGACAGGCCGTCCACCTGCCCGGTGCTCAGCAGGCCGCAGTCGTCCACCTCCGCGTCCACGTCGATGGAGGACTCCATGGGCTCGCCCCCGGCGTACTCCGACACCAGAGCGCAGATCCGCTCCCGGAAGGCGGGGATGTTCTCCTCCCGGATGGTGAAGCCCGCCGCCATCTCATGGCCGCCGTAGGCCTCAAACAGAGGGGCGCACGCTTCCAGGGCGGCGAACAGGTTGAAGCCCCCGAAGGAACGGCAGGACGCCTTGCCCAGGCCGTGCTCCAGGCTGATCATAAAGGTGGGGCAGGCGTACTTCTCCGCCAGCCGGGAGGCCACAATGCCCACCACCCCCTGGTGCCAGCCCTCCCCCGCCATCACCACGCAGGGCTGGGTCAGGGCGGGGTTCTCCTCCAACATCCCGTCGCACTGGCGGTAGATCTCCAACTCGATGGCCTGCCGCTCCCGGTTCAGGCTGCACAGGATACCCGCCAGCTCCTCCCCCCGATCCACGTCCCGGGTGTGGAGAAGCTCCAGGGCCACCATGGCCTGCTCCATCCGGCCCGCGGCATTGATCCGGGGGGCCAGGCCGTAGCCGATGGTCACCGCCGTGGGCGTCCCCCCCGGCTCCAGCCCCGCCTCCCGCAGCAGCGCCCGCAACCCGGGCCGCTTTGTCCGGCCCAGCAGGATCAGCCCCTGTCGCACCAGGGCCCGGTTCTCGTCGGTGAGGCGCATCACGTCGGCCACGGTGCCGATGGCGGCCAGCTCCCCGAAGCGCAACAGCAGCTCCTCCTCCCGCTCCCGGCCCGCCAGGGCCTGGGCCAGCTTCAGGGCCACCCCCACCCCCGCCAGCTCCGGGAAGGGATAGGTACAGTCGGGCCGCCGGGGATCCACCACCGCCGCCCCGTCGGGGATGGCGGTCTTGCAGTGGTGGTGGTCGGTCACCACCACGTCCACCCCCAGGGTGCGGGCGTAGTCCACCTCCGCCGCCGCGGTGATGCCGCAGTCCACGGTGACGATGAGGGTGACCCCCTGCCCCGCCAGCCGTTCCACCGCCCGGGGGTTCAGGCCGTAGCCCTCCTCCGAGCGGTCGGGGATATAGCTGACCGCCTTCCCGCCCAGCAGGGCCAGCGCCTCGGCGAGCAGGCAGGTGGCGGTGATGCCGTCCACGTCATAGTCCCCGTAGACGCACACCGTCTCCCCCGTCTCCATGGCCCGGCGCACCCGGGCCACCGCCCTGTCCATGTCCTTCAGCAGAAAGGGATCGTGAAACCGCTCCGGGCCGTCGGCCAGGAAGCGGGCGGCCTCCTCCCGGCTTCCAATCCCCCGGGCGGCCAGCACCGCGGCGCACAGCGGGGCAAGTCCCGTCTCCTCCAGCTCCCGGCGGAGCTTGGGCAGACCAGGCCCGCGTATCTTCCAGTTGTCGTATCTCATCCCGTCATACCTTGCTTTTCCGCCCCGCCTGGGGCCTCCTCTCCTGATACATAACATCTTATTATACCAAGTTTCCGAGGCTATTTCAACAGGCAAACCAAAAGGGCGGCCCTTTTTTCCTGTCCGGCCGGGAAATACCCCTTGCAATCTGTCTCCGGATGTGGTATCATAGCTTACACTTGCGGGGGCAGACCGCCCGTTTTCAGAAAAAACCCTTCAACGGAAAGGATATGAGTCACATGACTACCGCCCAGATCGTTTTGTCCATCATCTACTTCATCGTGGCCCTGGCCCTGGTGGCCATCGTCATGCTCCAGTCCGGCAAGAGCGCCGGTCTGTCCGGCGCCATCGCCGGCGGCGCGGACACCTTCCTGTCCAAGAACAAGGCCAAGTCCGCCGACGCCCGGCTGGCCCGCATGACGAAGTGGGTGGCCGTGGTCTTTATGATCCTCACCCTGGTCATCTGCCTGCTGTAACGTCCGCGAACAAATACCGCCCGGAGGATCTCCTCCGGGCGGTATTTTTTGCGTTTTTCATGTGCAGCCTGTCCAGCCGCTCCACGGCGGGCTCCAACCCTGTCACGCGGCGGCGTCCCAGCCCCAGATTTTATGCCTTAAAAATACCTTGAAAATTCGCTAAGAATCAATCCATCGGGTATTGTTGTCCTATGACTGCCTGAAAAGGGGGCTGGGCCAATGAAGGACAAGATTTACCTCACCATCCGCATGAACCGGGAGCTCCACGACAAGTTCCGGTCGGTGGCGGCCTACGAGGGCCGCTCCATGAGCCGTCAGATCCTGTACCTGATGAACCAGTGCGTGCTGGACTTCGAGAAAAAGAACGGCCCCATCGACCCCCTGCCCGGGGACGACGGGCCGTGAAGCTGTTCCGGGCCCTGCTGGGGCTGCTCTACCCGCCCAAGTGCCCCTTCTGCGGCCGGATTTTGGAGCGGGGCGAGGAGGGGATGTGCGCCCTGTGCGAGGGGATCCTTCCCTGGACGGACGGCCCGGGCGGGCCGGTGGAGGGCTGCGACGCCTGCCTGTCCCCGCTGTGGTACCGGGACGGGGTGCGGGAGGGCGTCCACCGCTACAAGTTCAACGGCGGCGCCACCCACGCCGCCCTGTTCGGAGAGCTGATGGCCCAGTGCCTGTCCGACCGATGGGACGGCACGGTGGATCTCGTCACCTGGGCGCCCCTCCACCCCAAGCGGAAAAAGCGGCGGGGCTACGATCAGGCGGAGCTGCTGGCCCGCCGGGTGGGAGAGGTCGCCGGCCTGCCCGCGGCCCCCACCCTGGAGAAGATCCGGGCCGCCGGGGAGCAGTCCCGCCTCCGGACGGAGGAGGAGCGGCGGGCCAACATCGCCGGGGCCTACCGTCCCCTGCCCGGGCTGGATCTGGCCGGGAAGCGGGTGGTACTGGTGGACGACGTGGTGACCACCGGCTCCACCCTAGGCGAATGCGCCGCCTGCCTGCGCGCCGCCGGGGCGGACACGGTGGTGGCCCTCACGCTCGCCCGGGCCCGCCGGTAGGGGCGGGGCGATGTGTGCCGGTGGCACACGTCCATCGCCGACCGAGTCGAAGACGAGACTCTTGCCCCTCCCGTGGGAAAGGGTCTCTGACCCTTCAAGGCGGGAGGGGCAAGCCCCTCCCCTACAGCACACGGGAAAACGGCATATTTGACACATTGAAGAAAGCAAGGGAATTGACATGGGAGAGATCATCCTGCTCAAGCAGGGCGAAATGGTATTAAAGGGGCTGAACCGCCGGGGCTTTGAGGAAAAGCTCATGGGCAACGCCAAGCGGCGGCTGAAGAAGTACGGCCCCTTCAAGGTATACACCCGCCAGTCCACCACCTACGTGGAGCCGCTGGACGGCACGGCGGACTTCGAGGGCGCGTGGACGGCCATGACGAAGCTGTTCGGGGCGGTGGGCCTGTGCCGGGCCCGGGCCTGCCCCAAGGACAGGGACGCCATCACGGACTGCGCCGCCGACTACCTGGGGGACAAGCTCCGGGCGGCCAAATCCTTCAAGGTGGAGAGCAAGCGGGCGGACAAATCCTTCCCCATGACCTCCATCCAGCTGTCCCAGTACGTGGGCGGGGAACTCCACCAGCGGTTCCCCCACCTGACGGCGGATATGCACCACCCGGATCTGACCATCCACGTGGAGGTGCGGGACTTCGACGCCTACGTCCACGCCGACCCGGAGCCCGGGGCGGGAGGCCTGCCCGTGGGCATGGGGGGCAGGGCGCTGTCCCTGCTGTCCGGCGGCATCGACTCCCCCGTGGCCTCCTGGATGATCGCCAAGCGGGGGGTCATTGTGGACATGATCCACTACTACTCCTACCCCTACACCTCCCCGGAGGCCAAGGAGAAGGTGCTGGATCTGGCCCGGCTGCTGGTGCCCTATACGGGCAAGCAGTGCGTCCACGTGGTGCCCTTTACCAACATACAGGAGGAGCTGCGCCGCTCCTGCCCGGAGGAGCTGTTCACCATCCTCATGCGGCGGTTCATGATGCGGATCGCCTGCCGGGTGGCGGAGAAGAACGGCATCCAGGCCCTGGTCACCGGCGAGTCGGTGGGCCAGGTGGCCAGCCAGACCCTGGACGCCATGGTGTGCACCGACGGGGTGTGCACCCTGCCCGTCCTGCGGCCCCTGGTGGGGATGGACAAGGAGGAGATCGTGCGGATCTCCCGGAAAATCGGGACGTTTGAAACCTCCATCCTGCCCTACGAGGACTGCTGCACCGTGTTCACCCCCAAGCACCCCCGCACCAAGCCCAAGCCGGAGGAGCTGGAGGAGGCGGAGCAGGCGCTGGACGTGGAGGCCATGGTGGAGGACGCGGTGGCGGGCATCGAGCGGATCATGCTGGATCTGTGAAAAAGCAGGGCCGTGCAACCCAAACGTTACATTGTGAAACGGGAACTTGCTGGTGATCCGGGCCGGTTTTGGTATGCTGGGGGCATCCAATCCATGAGGTGATGTTATGAGTTTCGGAAACAAGCTGGCCGAGGCCCGGCGGGCCAAGAACCTGACCCAGGAACAGCTGGCGGAGCAGTTGGAGGTGACCCGGCAGGCGGTGAGCCGCTGGGAGTCGGACGCGGCCTACCCGGAGACGGACAAGATCGTCCGCATGGCCCGGATTTTAGAGGTGAGCTGCGACTACCTCCTCCAGGACGGGGTGGACGAAAAGGGTTCGCCCGTCAAGCCCCCGGTGACCAGGCTGCTGAAGCAGGCCCAGGGGAGGCGGGTGAAGCTGACCTTCTATGACAGCGACGACGGGATGCCCATCCTCCATGACTGGTGCGTCATCCGGGACTTCGACGGGGCCTGGGCCAGCGTGGAGGTGGTGGTAAACCAGAAGAAGCGGTCGAAAAACGAGGTGCGCCTCCTCCCCCTGGCCGCCATCAGCACCGTCACGTTCCTGCGGGACGGGGAGGCGGCCCGCCGCTCCCCGCTGGATCTGTCCTGAGGAGGGCCGGGCGATGGAATACTTTGGCCTATTCGCGTTTATCATGGTGCTCGTCCTCATGGGCAAGGTGAGCCGGCTGGAGCGCCTCCTGCGGGAAAACGGCATCGGCAATCTCCGGGCGGCGGGGCTGGGGGAGCAGGTTCGCAAGCAGATCGGCCGGACGGTGGAGCTCACCGTGGAGGCCGGGGACTTCGACGTGTGCGGCAAGGAATGCAGAATCCTGGACGCGGACGAGGACTGGGCCCTGGTGCTGGCCAACGAGGGCAAGAAGAACGAGTGCGAAAAGCTGATCCGCCTGGACAGCGTGAAGTCGATCAAGGTGAAATGAGGAGTTCCCTATGGACGATAGATGGTTAGAAGTCACCCTCCCCGTCCCGGCGGATCGGCTGGACGGGGTGTGCGACGCCCTCACCGCCAACGGCATGACCGGGCTGGTGGTGGAGGAGGAGGGGGAGTTCCTCCGCTTCCTGGAGCAGAACCGGCAGTATTGGGACTATGTGGACGAGGGGCTGGCCCAGCGGATGAAGGGGGCCAGCCGGGTGAAATTCTACGTCCCGGACAATGAGGAGGGACAGCGGCAGCTCCGGCGGTATCTGACGGGGCTGGAGGAGTACGAGCCCCAGACCGTCTCCCTCCGGGAGGAGGACTGGGCCACCTCCTGGCAGAAGTACTATCAGCCCATCCCGGTGGGCAAGCGGATCTACATCGTCCCCGACTGGCTGCGGGGCCGGCCCGTGCCGGAGGGGCGCGTGCCGCTGTACTTGAATCCCGGCCTCACCTTCGGCACCGGCAGCCACCCCACCACCCAGCTATGCCTGGAGCTGCTGGAGGAGGCGCTGCGCCCCGGAGATCGGGTGCTGGATCTGGGCTGCGGCTCGGGCATCCTGGCCATCGCGGCGCTGGCCCTGGGGGCGTCGGCGGCGGTGGGGGTGGACATCGACCCCAAGGCGGCGGACGTGGCCTTCGAGAACGCCGCCCTCAACGGCGTCGGCCCGGATCGCCTGGCGGTGCTGGCCGGGGACGTGCTCAGCGACCGGACGCTGGCGGCAAGGCTGGAGCCGGGGCGGAACCGGGTGGTGCTGGCCAACATTGTGGCCGACGTGATTATCCCCCTGTCGGCCAGGGCCGGAGACTTTCTGACGGAGGACGGCGCCTTCCTCACCTCCGGCGTCATCGACGGGCGGCAGGACGAGGTGCGCGCCGCCCTGGAGGGGAACGGCTTTGCCGTCATCCGCCACCGGGCGCGGAGCGGCTGGCACGCATTTCTGGCAAAAAAGCGGGAATCACCGCGATTTGTTCTTGTGCGGGACGGAGAATTATGATATGATATTCTCAGAAGATTTTGGGCTTTGCCCAACTTTTGAGTGAGGAGTGATCGATATGGCCGTGCAGAATTTCGAGCAGATCGTAGACAAGGCAAAGGCCGCGAACCGGTGCAGCCGGGTGGTCATCGCCGGGGCGGACGCGGAAAACATCCTCCTGGGCGCGTTCCACGCGGCGGAGGAGGGCTTCGCCTATCCCGTCCTGGTGGGGGAGGAGGCCAAAGTCCGCCCCATGCTGGAGCGGCTGGGCCTGGACAAGCGGGACTTTGAGCTGGTGCCCGCCCACCCGGGGGACAACCTGACCCAGAAGGCCATCGACCTGGTGAACCAGGGGAAGGGCGACGTGCTCATGCGGGGCAGCACCCAGACCCGGGAGTTCCTCCTGCCCCTGCTGGAGAAGCGGAACAACCTGCGTACCGACCGGCTCATCACCCACATCGACCTGGTGAGTATGCCGGAGTATCCCAAGCTCATCGCCATTGGGGATGTCACCGTCACCGTCCGGCCCACCCTGGCCCAGAAGCGGCAGATCATCCGCAACATGACGGACACCCTGCGCTACGTGGAGGACGAGACGCCCAACATCGCCCTGCTGGCCCTGGTGGAGCAGCCCAGCTTCCACATGAACGACACCATCGAGGCCCGGGATCTGGTGAAGGAGCACCAGCGCCATCCCATCGCGGGCTGCAACCTGGTGGGCCCCATCGCCTACGACCTGATCCTGTCCAAGGAGGCCGCCCGGCTGAAGGGCTACGACAACCCCCTGTGCGGCGAGTTCGACGGCATTGTGGCTCCCTCCCTGCTGGCGGGCAACCTGATCGTGAAGGGCTGGCAGATGCACGCCCACGCCCGCACCTGCGGCGTCATCGTGGGGGCCACCCACCCGGTGGCCATCACCTCCCGGAGCGACAGCGCCGACGTGTCCTTCCTGTCCCTGGCCTTCTGCAACGTGCTGCACTGAGCCGCCGCCGCTTTTTGTGGAGTTTTTCCGCGGAAAGTGGTTGACAAATTCCCATTGCGCCTATAATATAAAGAGCGCCCGCCCCTCCATGGGGCGGGCGCAGGACAACATCACAGCTTCTTCCCCGCCGGAGGCGGGGAAGAAGCTCAAGACAGGCTTTGAGCAGGACGAGTAACCGGCAAACCTCCTCCCAGAGAGCCGCCCGCATGGTGTGAGGGCGGCGGGGCGGCCCCGGTGAAAATCCCCTGTGAGCCGCGGATCGAACGCTGCACGTCCTGTGCGGTCAGTAGGCTCCGCCGGAAGTCCCCGTTACCGGACGCGCGAGTGCCGCGCATTGCGCGGAACGGGAGTGGTACCGCAGGGGTTTGCGCCTTTGTCTCCGTTTGGGGGCAGGGGCGTTTTTTGATGATGCAGGTGAAATAACGAAATGGATTTGCCGCAAAGAAAACCGACCAGGTTGAAGGGGTACGATTATGGTTCTGCCGGTGCATATTTCATCACAATATGTACCCAAGATCGGCAATGTGTATTGTCGAGCATTGTAGGGGAGGGGCTTGCCCCTCCCGTTGTGAGGTTAACGCATTACGGTAAAATTACAGAAACCCAGATTTGCCTTTTAAATTCCCGTTTTCCTTCCGTTTCTGTTGAAAAATATGTTATTATGCCAAACCATGTCCATCTGATCCTTCGTCTATCGGGACGCACAGAAAATTTGTCCCCGGCGGGAGGGGCAAGCCCCTCCCCTACAGTACCAACCATCATCGGCGTTCCAAAATCAATGATAACCCGGTCATGCAAATGTGACACAAGGCTGTTTCAACGTTCTTTTTACGACTACATCATTAGAAATAGCGAAGATTACCGAAGAATCTGGGAATATATTGATTCCAATCCAGCCAAATGGGCAGAAGATTGTTTCCATAATCAACATTCATAAAGGAGAAATACCCATGGACTACAACAAAACCGTCCACCTTCCCAAGACAGACTTCCCCATGCGGGCGGGCCTGCCCAAACGGGAGCCGGAGCTGCTCAACCCGGAGTGGGCCAGGATCACCTACCAAAAGCTGATGGACAAAAACGCGGGCAAGCCCCGGTTCGTCCTCCACGACGGCCCCCCGTATGCCAACGGCAATATCCACATCGGCACCGCCATGAACAAGATCCTGAAGGATATCATCGTCAAGTACAAGAACATGACGGGGTATCAAGCGCCCTACGTCCCCGGCTGGGACACCCACGGCCTGCCCATCGAGACCGCCGTGCTCAAGGACAAGAGCGTCAAGCGGGAGGAGATGTCCGTGGCCGCCTTCCGGGACAAGTGCCGGGAGTTTGCCACCCAGTATATCGGCAAGATGACCGGGCAGTTCCAGCGTTTAGGGGTGCTGGGCGAGTGGGACAACCCCTATATCACCCTGCTGCCCGAGTTCGAGGCCAAGCAGATCGAGGTCTTTGGCAAGATGGCGGAGAAGGGCCTGATCTACAAGGGCATGAAGTCCGTCTACTGGTGCCCCCACGACCAGACCGCCCTGGCGGAGGCGGAGATCGACTACCAGGACGACCCCTGCACCACCATCTTCGTCAAGTTCCCGGTGAAGGACGACAAGGGCAGGCTGGGCCAGTACTGCGACCTCAGCAAGCTGTTCTTCGTGATCTGGACAACGACCCCGTGGACAATTCCGGGCAACACCGCCATCTCCATGAACGCCAGCTTTGACTATGTGCTCCTCCAGGCCCCCAACGGCGAGGTCTATATCCTGGCCAAGGAGCTGGCCGAGGGCGTGTGCAAGCAGGCGGGCATCGACTTTGCCGCCTGCACGGTGCTGGCCACCCTGAAGGGCTCGGACTTCGAGCTGATGGTGGCCAGGCACCCCCTGCTGGATCAGGACAGCGTGATCCTCAACGGCGATCATGTGACCCTGGACGCGGGCACCGGCTGCGTCCACACCGCCCCCGGCTTCGGCGCGGAGGACTTCGACGTGTGCAAGCGGTACGACGACGCGGGGCTGACCCACATCGGCGTGCCCGTCCCGGTGAACGCCAAGGGCGTGATGACCGACGCCCGGTACAACGGCCAGTTCTACGCCAAGGGCAACGACATGGTGGTGGCCGACCTGGAGGCGGAGGGCTTCCTGCTGGCCAAGGCCAGCATCACCCACTCCTACCCCCACTGCTGGCGGTGCAAGCACCCCATCATCTACCGGGCCACCGAGCAGTGGTTCTGCTCCGTGGACGCCATCAAGGATCAGGCTGTGAAGGCCTGCGACGGCATCCAGTGGCACCCCGCCTGGGGCAAGGATCGCATGGTGTCCATGATCACCGAGCGCAACGACTGGTGCATCTCCCGGCAGCGGGTGTGGGGCGTGCCCATCCCGGTGTTCTACTGCGACTGCTGCGGCGAGGCCATCGTCACCCCGGAGACGATTGCCCACGTGGCGGGGCTGTTCCGGGAGCATGGCTCCAACATCTGGTTTGAGAAGGCCGCCGGGGAGCTGGTGCCCGCCGGGTTTAAGTGCCCCAAGTGCGGCGCGTCGGAGTTCTCCAAAGAGAACGACATCATGGACGTGTGGTTCGACTCCGGCTCCACCTGGGCCGCCGTGGCGGATCAGCGGCCCAACCTCCACTACCCCGCCGACGTGTATCTGGAGGGGGGCGATCAGTACCGGGGCTGGTTCCAGTCCTCCATGCTCACCTCCATCGCCTGCAACGGCGTGGCCCCCTACAAGCAGATCATCACCCACGGCTGGACGGTGGACGGCGAGGGCAAGGCCATGCACAAGTCTCTGGGCAACGCCGTCTCCCCCGACGAGGTGATCAAGGACTACGGCGCGGATATGCTGCGGCTGTGGGCCTCCTCGGCGGACTACACCCAGGATATGCGGATCTCCCCGGAGCTGATGAAGCAGCTGTCCCAGGCGTACCTCAAGATCCGCAACACCGCCCGGTATATGCTGGGCAACCTGGACGGCTTCGACCCCAACCAGGCGGTGGCGGTCAAGGATATGCTGGATCTGGACAAGTGGGCGGTGGCGGCCTTCAACGATCTGGTGAAGGACGTGCGGGCCGGGTACGACGCCTACGAGTTCCACACCGTCTACCGGGCCATCTACAATTTCTGCGTGGTGGATATGTCCAACTTCTACCTGGACATCATCAAGGATCGGCTGTACTGCGGGGACGCCGCGGGCCGCTCCTCCGCCCAGTCCGCCCTGTACCGGATTCTGGACGGCATGACCCGGATGCTGGCCCCCATCCTGGCCTTCACCAGCCAGGAGATCTGGACGGCCATGCCCCACAAGGCCGGGGACGACCCCGAGTGCGTGCTGTTCAACGACATCCCGGATTACGACCCCGCGCTGGCGCTGTCCGAGGCCGAAGCGGCCCGCTGGAACAAGCTGCTGGAGGTACGAGACGTGGTGCTCAAGGCCCTGGAGGACGCCCGGGAGCAGGGCATCAAGAAGAACCAGGACGGGTCGATTGCCCTGACCGTGGACAGCGCCCTGGGCTTTACCGAGGAGGAGCTGGCCACTCTGTTCATCGTGTCCAAGGTGACGGTGGAACAGGGCGGGGCCGTGGCCGCCGCCGTGAAGCTGTCCGACGCCCCCAAATGCCCCCGGTGCTGGAACCACGACACGTTGATCGGCACCCCCGGCCACCACGCCGAACTGTGCGACCGCTGCGCTAAGGTATTGGGTGAATAAAACAAACCGGCCCCCTTTCCATTCGGAGAGGGGGCCGGTTTTCATAAAGCGCAGTTTTTCGTTGCCGACACACCAAATCTTGTATAGGATCCAAGGCCGAAACGAGCTTAAAGTTCTTTTTCGGTTCCTTTTTCTTTCAAGAAAAAGGAACTATCCGTTGGGCTGGTTCACCACGCCGGTGAACAGGGGCAGGCCGGAATCCCCGGTGACGGCGAACAGGAAGGGCCGATCCAGGATAAAGTCCACTTCCTCGTTCGGAGGCGCCATAGCCGTGACCTCCATGATCATGACGGTGAAGGCCGCCGCCTCGCAGCCCTCCTCGTCCACCTTCACCCGGGCGGCGTGCTGAACCTGGGAGATATACAGCGGGTCAACCGTGGACGCCTCCAGGGGCTCAAAGTTGGACACACCGGGATCGAACACATCGGTGACGCCCAGCTTTTTCAGGCCCTCGATGAGATCCAGATCGGAGGACACGTCAAACTTGGGCATGGACAGGTTGATGTCGAGGAACTTCTGCCCCGGCCACGCGCCCACGGTTTCCTGGGCCTTCTCGTCCCACCGGCCGCGCTTGTCCGCCAGCAGGAAGTCCATGGCCTCGCCGCTCTCCAGCAGCTTGTCCACGGCATACCCCTCGTCGGGCAGGATCAGCCACAGGTCGCCGCCCTCCTGGAAGCTCAGCTTCACGGCGGCGAAGTGCTCCCCCCAGTAGTAGGTACCCTCCATGGTCTTGTGCATGAACTCTACGTCCACGTCGCCGGACAGGGCATGGAAGGTATCCGTTTCGGTGTTCTCCGGGTTGAACTCGCTGCCCCAGGCGGCCTTGAAGTAGAGGGTGGAGGCCAGGGCCAGCACCGTCCGGGCGTCCATCTCGATGCCCTCCGCCTGCTCCGCCAGCAGGCCGTTGGTCTGCTCGTTGAGCCAGTCCCGCAGGGCCTGATTGTATTCCTCAGTCCCCATCTTGCCGGAGAAAGAGGAGGCGTAGTAGTTCTTTGCCAGGGTGTTCAGCACCTCCTGGCTATAGGTCATGCCGTCCCGCAGCCACAGGGAGTTGCCCAGGATGGCGGTGACGGTGCCGTCGTCCCGGTAGTTGTCCCGCCACAGGGCGTTGGCCCGCTCCCGCAGGGCCTCGATGGAGTCCACCTGCAGCAGGTTCAGAATCTGCGCCCGGGAGTTGTCCCCGGCGGTCTCCGCCAGCATGGACAGGGCCATATAGACGTTGAGGGGGGAGTAGACCCGGTTGTCCTCCCCGGCCCCGGTGAGGAACTGGGCGGTGGAGCGGGACAGGAACTCGTCCATCAGCCCGGTGTAGTCCGTGCCGGTGCGAAGGGCCTCCATATCCGCCCGCCACGCCTTCATATCGCGGTCGTACTTGTCGCTGCTGTATGAGGTATCGTTGTCAAAATAGTCGTCCTGCCGGGGATAAGGGTGTATGTCCGGGTATTGGGCCACCCCCAGGGCCGTGGCCTGGGCGGGCACGCCCACGCCGCGCACCTGCGGCCCGGGGCCGTCCTCGGAACAGGGGGTGGGCTGATCCACCGTGGGTTGTCTGTTGGCGTACACGGCGATCCCTCCAATCAGCACCACCGCCAGCAGGGCCGCCACCGCCCCCGTCCAGCGGGTGTAGCCGCCCCGCCTGCCCTGGGGCCGGACGGCCTTTTCCTTTACGTCCTCCGGGGCATGGATGCCCTCGTTTGCCTTTTTGTAGCGATTCATAGCGCCACCTCCTCAAGCAGTTCCCGCAGGAGGGCCCGGCCCCGGCTGAGCTGGGACTTGACGGTGCCCTCCGGCAGTTGGAGCGTCTGGGCCATCTCGGACACGGACAGGCCCTCAAAGTAATGCAGATGGATGACAGCCCGGTACTTGGCGGGCAGGGAGAGTACCGCGCTGTACACCTCGCGGTAGTCGTCCTCCACCCCCACCTCCTCGGCGGTCTCCAGGGGTACGATGCGCTTGCGCCACGGGGACGAGGTGAGGCTCTTGCACCGGTTCACCGTGCAGCGGATGAGCCACGCCTTGCGGTACTCGTCGTTGTGGAACTTGTCCTCGTGGCGGAAATAGCGCAGGAACACCTCCTGGAACACGTCCTCCGCATCCGGGACGCTGGCAGTGCGGGCCAGGGCAAGTCTGTAAACCATATCGCCCCATTTGTTTACAATTTGGGTGCGCTGCTCCTCCGTCAGTGCCATGGACACGCCTCCTTTCCCCATACGCACCCCGGCCGCGGCGCGTATGTTTGCTGTCACTTATAATACCCACGGCCTGGGAAAATGGTTGCATTTTCCGGAAAAACCTGCAAAAGTCCGTTCCCCTCTATAAGGGGAAAGGCTGAGAGCACAAAGGCCCCCGGCACTCTGCCGGGGGCTGTTCTTCTATTGTTGTCCGCCCTGCCCGCCTCCGGATTTGCGCCGGTGGTGGGGACGGTAGCGGCGCTTGTGGTTTTGCCCCTGGGGCTGGCCGCTCTTGGCCTCTCCGGGCTGGGCCTCCTTCTTGGGCGAGGACTTCTGGTGGGGCTGGGCCTGCTTGGGCTGCTGAGCCTTGGGCTGGGGCTGGCCTTGGCCGCCGCTCCGGCTCCTGCGGCCACCGGGGCGCTGCCCGCCGGGCTGCCGCTGGCTGCCGTCCCCCAGGTAGCGATCCAGCACCTCCCCCAGGTCGGCGGGGCTCTCCCCCGCTTTCCGTCCGGAGCGGATGCGCTCCCCCTCCTCGGTACGCAGCTGCTCCAGCTCCGCTCTGGGGGGGGCGATATAGCCCTCGGGCCGCTTGCCCTTGCCGGAGCGCACCACCCGGATCTCGCTGGTGAGATAGGGCTTGGGGGGCTGGTCGGTGGCGTCCTCCAGGCGCACCTTCACCTGCTCCTTCAGCACGTTGACGGCGGACACCGTCCCCGCCCCGTCGGGGCACTCCACAAAGGACTCCTGCTTGGGGCACCGCTTCACCGCGTCCTCATAGGCCCCCTGCTCGTACTTCAGGCAGCACATCAGCCGCCCGCAGGTGCCCGAGATCTTGGTGGGGTTCAGCGAGAGGTTCTGGGTCTTGGCCATCTTGATGGACACGGGCTGGAACTCGTTGAGGAACTGGGAGCAGCAGAAGGGCTTGCCGCAGATGCCAAAGCCCCCCAGCATCCTGGCCTCGTCCCGCACGCCGATCTGCCGCAGCTCGATGCGGGCCCGGAAGATGCCCGCCAGATCCTTCACCAGGGCCCGGAAGTCCACCCGCCCGTCGGAGGTGAAGAAGAAGATGATCTTGCCGCCGTCAAAGCTGTACTCCACCTGCACCAGCTTCATGTCCAGCCCGTGGCGCTCCACCAGCTGCTGACAGATCCGCAGGGCCTCCTTCTCCCGGCCCCGGTTGTCCCGCACCTGCTTTTCATCCTTCTCGGTGGCCAGCCGCACCACCGGGCGCAGGGGCTGCACCACCGATTCGTCCTCCACCTGGGCGTTGCGGCGCACGCAGGTGCCGTATTCCAGGCCCTTGCCCGTCTCCACAATCACGCCCTGGCCCTCGGCCACAGTGAGACCCATAGGGTCGAAATAATATTGCTTGCCGCCCGGCCGGAACCGGACGCTGATGATCTCTGTCATAAGGGTATCCTCCGTGTATGAAAAATATCTGCCGGGGCGTCAGAAGATCCGGGTGAGGATCTGCCCCAGGGTGTGCCCCGTGCCGGGGCGGTACACCGCGTTTTCCCGGGCGGTTTTCAGGGCCTGCAAAACCCTCGCCCCCCGCCGGGGATCCTGGGCCAGCCGCCGGGAGACGGCGCGCTCCGTCTCCCCCAGCAGGGCGGACAGCTCCTCCGCACGGGGCTTGGACAGCTCCAGCTCCACCAGGGCCCGGGCGCAGGCCAGCTCGTCCCCGCCCAGCAGCAGCGACGCCAGCTCCTCTGCCCGGGCCAGCAGCTCGGGGTCGATGGGATCCTTCGACCGCGGCAGGGCCAGCAGCTCGCAGCGGGAGCGCACCGTGTCCAGCAGCTTCCCGGGCCTGTCCGTGTCCAGCAGGAAGGCGGCGTAGGCGGGCCCCTCCTCCAGCACCTTCAGCAGGGCGTTCTGGGCGGCGGGGTTCATGGCGTCCGCCGGGCTGACCACGTACACCTTCCGCTTTCCCTCGTTGGGGCGGACGTAGGCGTCCGCACGCAGGGATCGGATCTGCTCCACCGTGATCTCCGCCTTGTCCGGGGGCGGCGCGGTGCGGGACAGGTCGGGGTGGGCGTTTTTTCCCACCTTCCGGCAGGCGCGGCACTGGCCGCAGGGGGGCTTCTCCCCCTCGCACAGGTAGGCCGCCGCCAGCCGGTTCAGCAAAGCGGCCCTGCTGTCCCCGCTCCCCCCGGTGATCAGGTAGGCGTGGGACAGGGGATCGGGAAGTGTTATCATAGCCGCTCGAACCGCTCCACGTCCACCACGAACACGGTGGCCCCGCCCACAGTGACCTCCACCGGCATGACGGGCATGAAGCCGTAGCTCATCTCGGTGAGGGCGGGCACCATCTGCTTCCGGCTGTGGGAACACTCCCGGATGAGGTCGATGGCCTGCTGCACCTGGTCGTCCTGCACCCCGGTGAGCAGGGTGACGTTCCCCGCCAGCAGAAAGCCGCCGGTGGTGGACAGCCGGGTGGAGGAGAACCCGTTCCTGGACAGGTTCTGGGTGACGGCGTTGGCGTCGTCGTAGTTAATGATGGCGATGATCAGCTTCATGGCCTGGGCCTCCCTCTCCATCGCGTCCCTCCGCGATGATGTCTGTCCTGTCCTTATTATAGCCTATTTCCCGCAAATAGGCCAGATGTTTTTTTTCGATCCGCTCCCCGGGGGCGATGACGGGCACACCGGGGGGATAGGGCGCGATCTGCCCCGCGGCGATCTGCCCCGCGCAGTCCGCCAGCGGCAGGCGCACCCGGGGAGCGAACAGGGCCTGCCGGGGGGTGAGGACGGCCTCCGGCGCCTCCGGCGGGGGCTGGATGGAGGCGCAGGGGCCGGTGGGCCCGGTCTCCCCCAAAAGCCGCTCCAGCCGGGCGAACTGCCCGGGGCCGTCGGCGCAGGTGAGGATAGACACCACATGGCCGGCGTCCGCCATCTCGGGGTAGGCCCCCCGGGCCCGCAGGGCCGACCCCAGGGCGAAGCCGTCCGGGCTGGTGAGGACGAGGCGGGCGGGATCCAGAGCCAGGCCGTCCCGCTCCCGCAGGGCGGGCCAGCGGCCCCGCAGCTCCTCCACAAGCCGGGCGGTTTCCCGGTAGCGGGCCCCGCCCTCCCCCTCCATGTAGTCCCGCACCCCGTCCAGCGCCGCCATGAGGACATAGGACGGGGACGAGGTGCCGTACACCGCCCCCCACCGCTGGAGTTCGGACAGGGGGAAGCCCTTGGCAAAGAGCAGGGCGGCCTGCCCCGGCGCGGGGAGGGTCTTGTGGGCGGACATCACCACCACGTCCGCCGCCCGGTAGCCCTCGTACCCTAAAAAGGGCAGATGGGCCCCGTGGGCCCCGTCCACCATCAGTTTGGCCCCGTGGGCGTGGCACACCGCAGCGATGGCGGGGATGTCCGACAACACGCCGTAATAGGTGGGTGAGGTGATACAAACCGTTTTAATGTCCGGGCGGGCGTTCAGCGTCTCCTCCACCGTCTCGGGCGGGATGGGCCCGGTGACCCCCTCCCCCGCCAGCCAGGGCCGGGACAGGAACGCGGGGGTCAGATCCAGCAGGGCCAGGGCGTGGTAGACGGAGCGGTGGCTGCCCCGGTCGATGGCCGCGGCTCCGCCCGCCCCGGCCAGCAGGGCCAGCCCGGTGTGAATGCCTTGGGTGGATCCGCCGGTGAGGAACAGGCAGGCGTCAAAGCCCAGCCGTTCCGCCCAGAGGCGCTCCGCCTCCTGGATCTCGTCCGGCTCCTCCCCGAACAGATCCCCGGTTGCACCGTTCTCGGTGAAATCAATGCCGGACGGCCAGGGGAGGCCCCCCGGCAGGGGCTGGCCGTGGTGCCCGGGCATATCCAGCCGCAGGGGACGGCTGTCCGCCAGCGCCCGCAGCGCGTCATACAGCGGGGCGGGCATGGCTCAGCGCCCCTCCAGAAAGGCGTGGGCCTTCCGCAGGGTGTCCCGGTCGGAGTCGTGGGTCAGCGCCGCCAGCGCCTCGTCGAGAGGCAGGAAACGGATGGCCGCCACCTCCTCGGGCTGGCAGACCGGCTCCCCGGCCCGCAGCCGGGCCAGGAAGAACACCACGTCCTTGGTGACCCCCGGCTTGGGGGCGTAGGTGATGACCTCCCGGAAGCCGTCCACAAAGTCCACCGCCAGCCCCGTCTCCTCCCGGATCTCCCGGACGGCGGTCTCGTGCTCCGTCTCCTCCCCCTCCACGTGGCCCTTGCACAGGGTGGTGTGGCCCAGGGTGCTGGTGAGGATCAGATAATCACGTTCCGTATTATTTTCGCGGAAGATAACCGCTCCGCAGCTTTTTTCTCGGTTCAACCCGTCATTCCTCCTCGTCCGTCTCGTCCCCCGCCAGCTCCAGCAGCCGCATCCCGGCGGTGCCGGTGACAGGCAGGGAGAACACGATGGACTGGGCCTTGCTGTTCAGCCCCGCCTTGTCCATGATGGAGCGCATAATCCGGTTCTTGGTGGCGGTTTTCACCACGATGAACACCATCTCCTTCTCGTTCACCAGGGAGAAGCCCAGGAATTTCTCCGCCTTCTCCATGCCGGTGCCCTTGGCGTGGAGGACGGTGCCGCCCCCCGCCTGCTCCTCCCGGGCGGCGTCCATGATGAGCTCCGTGTACCCCTGGTTGGCGATGACCACCAGCAGCTCGTATTTGGTGTCCTTCAAGGCAGATTCCTCCCCCGCTTCAAAATCCTGGCCTTCGGTGAGGAAGGCCAGAGGTTTTTTCCCCCCGATGCTGCTCAGGGGGATGATGAAGGCGATGCCCGTGCCGGGCACGTCGATGTTCAGCTCCCGCTGCATGGCCTGCTTCACCGAGCGCCAGGTGGAGCGGGTGACCACGGAAAAGGTGACCACCTTCTCCGTCTTCTCCAGGCCGAAATAGTCCAGCAGCTCGCTGCGCGCCGTCCCCGCCCCCAGGGTGCTGAGGGTGACGGCGACGTTGTGCCGCTTGAACAGCTCCACGAACTGCCGGGCCCGGGCCCGCTCGGTGATGGCCGCCATGAGGTATAACTCGTTCAAAATAAAATTCCCCCTAACCGCAGAAGCATCCCCTACAATTCGATGATGGCGTCGTCGTCCAGCAGGTCAAAGGCCATAACCGGCGGGACGGGCTGGGGCCGCGCCTTGCCCCCGGCCCTCTGCCGGGCCTGATAGACCATGCCTAAAATCTGGATGGCGATGAGGGGCGTCATGGCCACCATGGCCACCACCCCGAAGGCGTCGGTGACGATATTGCCCCCCACCGCCGCGCACGCCCCCTGGGCGAAGGGCAGCAGGAAAGCGGCGGTCATGGGCCCGGAGGCCACGCCGCCGGAGTCGAAGGCGATGGCGGTGAAAATTTTGGGCACAAAGAAGGACAGCACAATGGCGATGGCGTACCCCGGGATGAGGAACCAGAGGATGGAAATCCCCGTCAGCACCCGGGCCATGGCCAGCCCGATGGACACTGCCACGCCGATGGACAGGCTGGCCCCCATGGCGGAGGAGGAGATGGCGCCGTCGGTGATCTCCTCCACCTGCCGGTTGAGGACGTAGACGGCGGGCTCCGCCTTGACGATGAAGTAGCCGATGACCATACCCACCGGGACGATGGCCCAGCGCCACTCCAGGGAGGCCATTACCTGGCCCAGGTAGTTGCCCGCGGGCATGAAGCCCACGTTGGCCCCGGTGAGGAACAGCACCAGGCCGATGTAGGTATAGGCCAGCCCCACCCCGATCTTCTTCAGCGTCCGCAGGGACAGCCGCAGGGACACCGCCTGGAACGCCCCGAACAGGGCGGTGATGGGCAGCAGGGACAGGGCGATCTCCTTCATATAGGTGGGCAGGCCGCCCCGGAACAGGGCCCACAGCTCCACCGAGTCGGTGATCTCGGGGAGGAGGGGGGCGGTATAGGCCCCGTCCTCCGGGCGGAAGATCAGCCCCAGGATGAGCACCGCCAAAATGGGCCCGATGGAGCACAGGGCCACCAGGCCGAAGCTGTCGTTCGCGGCGTGGCGGTCGCTGCGGATGGCGGAGATGCCCACGCCCAGGGCCATGATGAAGGGGACGGTCATGGGCCCGGTGGTGACGCCGCCGGAGTCGAAGGCCACCGCCAGGAAGTCCCGGGGCACGAAGAAGGCCAGGACAAACACTATCGCGTAGAAAAACACCAGCATAGGGGGCAGGGCCACCCCGAACAGCATACGCAGCAGGGCCACCACCAGAAACACCCCCACCCCCGCCGCCACCGACAGGATCAGGGTCAGGTTGGGCACCGCGGGCACCTGGCCCGCCAGCACCTGGAGGTCGGGCTCGGAGATGGTGATCAGAAAGCCCAGCAGAAAGCCCATGAGGATGATCACCGGCAGCTTCCGGCTGCGGGTGACGGCGGTGCCCACCCGCTCCCCCATGGGGGTCATGCTGGCCTCCGCCCCCAGGGTGAAGAACATCATGCCCGCCATGATCATGGCCGCCCCCAGCAGGAAGCACAGCAGGATGCTGGGGGAGATGGGGGCCGCGCTGAAGCTGAGCGCCAGCACGATGCCCACAATGGGCAGCACCGCCTTCAGCGCCTCCAGCAGCTTTTCCTTCAATTTTGGGAGGGAGCCGCGCAATCGCCCCACCTTCTTTCCCGCAGGGATATCCCCCCGCATGATCATCATGGTTTGCATTATATCAAAAAAACGTGGAGATGCCAACGGGAAAAAGGAAATTTCCGGATTGCCCCTGCGATTCAACAAAACAGGCGAAAAAAAGCGGTTTGCGGTTGTTTTCATCGGGTTACTATGCTATACTAACCACAAGCAGTTCTCCTATCCGTCTGCGCCGAGTTTGCCTCCGGCCCTGCCGGGGCGGGGCGCGGGGCGGACATCAAACGGGCCGGTATGCCGGCGGAGCGGAGGAGCTATGGAGGAAAACAGGACGGCCTTCGGCCGTATGCCCGACGGAACCCAGGTGGATCAGATCACCCTGCGGGACGGGGCTGTGATGTGCCGGATCATCACCTACGGGGGGGCGGTGCGCTCCCTGATTGTCCCTGACCGGGACGGAAACCCGGTGGACGTGGCGCTGGGCTTTGACACCCTGGAGGATTACATGACCCAGGACAAGTACATAGGGGCGCTGGTCGGGCGGTACGCCAACCGGATCGGCGGGGCGAAGTTCACGCTGAACGGGGTGGAGTATCCGCTGTACGCCAATGACGGGCCCAACTCCCTCCACGGGGGGCAGGTGGGCTTCGACAAGCGGGTGTGGACGGTGGAGGCGCTGACGGACAGCTCCGTCATCCTCTCCCTGGTCAGCCCCGACGGGGAGGAGGGCTACCCCGGCACCCTGTCTGTCCAGGTGACCTATACCCTATCTGACGGGACGCTGTCCATCCAGTACCGGGCCGCGTGCGACCGGGACACCGTGTTCAACCCCACCAACCACACCTACTTCAACCTGTCCGGCCACAGCAGCGGCAGCGTGGAGGGCCAGTATATCCAGCTGAACGCCTCCCACTACACCCCCACCGTGCCCGGCTCCATCCCCACCGGGGAGATCGCCCCGGTGGACGGCACCCCCATGGATCTGCGGATCGCCCGGCCCATCGGGGCGCGGATCAGCGAGCCCTTCCGGCAGTTGGAGCTGGCCGGGGGCTATGATCACAACTGGGCGTTGACACACGGCCAACATAGGGGGCGATGCGCCTGGGCCTGGTCTCCGGACACGGGTATCGCCATGGACGTGATCACGGATCTGCCCGGGGTGCAGTTCTACACGGGGAACTTCCTTGCAGGCTGCCCCGCGGGCAAGGGCGGCGCGGTCTACGGCAACCGCCACGGCTTCTGCCTGGAGACCCAGTTCTTCCCGGACACGCCCAACCAGCCCACCTTCCCCTCCTGCGTGCTGCGGGCCGGGGAGCAGTTTACCAGCAAAACCAGCTATGGCTTCGGCATCGCGGACAGCGCCGAAGGGCTTTGAAAGAAAGAGGGGATCACATGACCGCCAAAGAAAAAAGGGCGCTGGAGATCAACGCCTGCAAGGTGCGGATGGGCGTCCTTGAGGGCGTCTACGCCGCCAAGTCCGGCCACCCCGGCGGAAGCCTGTCCTCCGCCGACCTGTTCACCTACCTGTATTTCAAGGAGCTGAACATCGACCCCGCCCAGCCGGACAAACCCGACCGGGATCGCTTTGTACTGTCCAAGGGCCACTGCGCCCCGGGACTGTATGCCGCCCTGGCCCTGCGGGGTTTCTTCCCCTGGGAGGATCTGAAAACCCTGCGGCACATCGGCTCCTACCTCCAGGGTCACCCCAATATGCGCTCCACCCCCGGCGTGGATATGTCCACCGGCTCCCTGGGCCAGGGGGTGTCCGCCGCCTGCGGCATGGCCCTGGCGGCCAAGCTCCAGGGCAGCCCCTGCCGGGTGTACACCCTGCTGGGCGACGGCGAGATCGAGGAGGGCCAGGTGTGGGAGGCGTTCATGTTCGCCCACCACTACAAGCTGGACAACCTGCGGGTGATCATCGACAACAACGGCCTCCAGATCGACGGCCCGGTGGAGCAGGTCATGAGCTCCTACCCCATCCTGGACAAGCTGGCCGCCTTCGGCTTTGAGACGGTGGAGATCGACGGCCACGACTTCGACGCCCTGGAGGGGGCCTTCGCCCAGGCCGAGACGGTGAAGGGCAAACCCTTCGCCATCCTGATGAAAACCACCAAGGGCAAAGGGGTCAGCTTTATGGAGAATCAGGTGGGCTGGCACGGCAAGGCCCCCAGCGACGAGCAGTATGGGCAGGCCATGGCCGAGCTGAAGGCCAGGCTGGCGGAATTGGAGGTGGACTGACATGGGATGCGTGAAAAAAATTGCCACCCGGATGGGCTACGGCGCGGCGCTGACGGAGCTGGGGGCGCTGCACGACAATGTCGTGGTGTTCGACGCGGATCTGGCCGGCTCCACCCAGACCGCCGCCTTCGCCAAGGAGTTCCCCCACCGGCACTTCAACTGCGGCATCGCCGAGGGGAACATGATGGCCGTGGCCGCCGGGGCCGCCGCCATGGGCATGGTGGCCTTCGCCTCCTCCTTCGCCATGTTCGCGGCGGGGCGGGCCTATGAGCAGGTTCGCAACTCCATCGGCTACACCCGGCTCAATGTGAAAATCGGCGCCACCCACGGCGGCATCTCCGTGGGGGAGGACGGCGCCACCCACCAGTGCCTGGAGGACTACGCCCTCATGCGCTCCATCCCCGGCATGGTGGTCATGTCCCCCGCCGACGATGTGGAGGCCCGGGCCATGGTCAAGGCCGCCTATGAGCACCAGGGGCCGGTATATATGCGTTTCGGCCGCGCCCCGGTGCCGGTGTTCCACGACGAGGATACCTTCCGCTTTGAGATCGGCAAGGGCGAGGTTCTGCGGGAGGGCACGGACGTGGCCATCATCGCCAACGGCCTGCTGGTGGCCGAGGCGCTGGAGGCCGGAGCGCTGCTGGCCGCCCAGGGGATCAGTGCCCGGATCATCAACATGGCCACGGTAAAACCGCTGGATGACGCCCTGGTGCTGAAGGCCGCGGAGGAGTGCGGAAAGATCCTCACCTGCGAGGAACACTCCGTCATCGGCGGGCTGGGGGAGGCGGTGTGCGCCCTGCTCAGCGAGAAGCGGCCCACCCCCGTCAAGCGCATCGGCACCTCCGACGTGTTCGGCCACTCCGGCCCCGCGGCGGAGCTGCTCCAGGAATTCGGCCTGTGCGGGCCGGCCATCGCAGAGACCGCCCGGGCCTTCGTCCGTGGCTGAACCATAGCAAAAAACGCACCCCGGCTTGGGTAAGAAGCCGGGGTGCGTTTTTTTGCGGAACTGCCGGGAACCGCAGGGGCAAAAAACTTATGTAAACGCTCTCCAGAAAAAAAGGGTGAGAAATCGGATCTCCGAAGGTTGTGGAATTCTCTGTGGAAGTTGTGGAAGCCTTGCAAGTCCACGGTTTGGCAAATTCTTACACACCAGATCCGGAAAAGCGGCAGGGAAATTCCGCCGGTTTTGTTCCGGGAGAAACGACGAAAATAATTATTGTCCCGCGGGGGGGATCCCGATGCAAATCCCGCCCGCTCCCTTGGGAACGGGCGGGGTTGTCATGAAAGCACCGAGGCCGTGGCCTGCCGCACCTGGCAGTCCTCTCTGTCCAGGCCGGCCAGCAAGCTCCGCAGGAACGCCCCCCCATCCGGGCCGCAGTCCAGCTCCACCCGGTTGGGCTGCTGGGGATCCAGCGCCCCGATCAGCGCCGCGGCATTGCGGAAGTCCCCGGACAGCTCCGGCGTCCACAGGGCCCAGCCCTCCCGGGCCAGGGCCTCCCGCCCCTCGTCGTCCAGCGCCGGGGCGCTGGCCACCAGGGCGGGGCACCGGGCGATCTCCGCCAGAAGCCGCCGGCCCTCCTGCCCCTGGATCCGGCAGTCCTCCACCGTCTCCCCGGTGAGGAGCAGCCCTATCGTGTGGCCCGCCGCCGCGGCTCGCCGGACGGCGTCGTCATTGTCCTTCAGGCCGTCCCAGGGAAACAGGATCAGCGCCCGCTCTCCCCGGGCCTCCAGCTGGGCCGTCATCTCCGCCCCCTGCTCCCCCCAGCCCAGGGCCAGCAGCACCTCCGCCTGGAGGGGCGGCGTCGACGGTTCCCCGGAGGGGCCGGGGGGGCCGGCGGTGGGGCCGGGCGTGCCGGGCAGGGAGGCGATGGAGGCCAGATAGTTGCGCTGCTTCTCCTCCAGCTGGCCGCTTGCCGCGTCCACAAAGTCCGGATCCCGCAGCACCACCGCCCCGTTGGTCACCCGGATCAGGGTGCCGTAGGACGTACGCACCCGGGAACAGTTGATGGTGCCGAAATAGCTGCACAGCCAGTCGATGGGCACAAAAATCATGGAGTTTCGCACCATGGCCCGGGCGGCCACCGGGTTCCCCTGGAGATCCTGGGCGGTATTGGCCTGGGTGTCGAACACCACGCCCATCTGCCCGTTGGACACCAGCAGCGTCCGCCGGGTGGTGCTGTACAGGGCGCTCACCCCCAGGTTGATGCCGCTGTCCCGGATGGACAGCATGGTGTAGGGCACGTAGAGCACGCCGCCCATGATGGCTGGCATATTCTCCACCGTGGTGTCCAGCACCTTCTCATTCACCGCCATGAGGTACACCGTGCTCCCCGCGCCGGAGGCGGGCACGGCAAAGCCCAGCAGCGTCAGCGCGCACAGCGCCGCCGCCAGCAGTCTCTTTTTCCAGCCCTTCATCCCGGCCTCCCCCTTCCCCGTTTTAATCCGTCCAGCCCCGCTGGACATCCTGCCCCGTGGGCTCCAGCCCCGCCAGCCACCGCCTCGCCATGTCCAGGGCGTGGTTGGCCGCCAGGGTGCGGATCCGATCCCGCCGCGCCCCCGGGGAGGCCAGGTTCAGCTTCTTCACCCAGCAGCCGTCCGGGGTGGCCAGACCGGTGTACACCAGCCCCACCGGGTTGCCCCGCTCATCCGGGTCTGGGCCCGCCACCCCGGTGACGGACACCGCCAGATCGCAGCCCAGCGCCCTCCGGGCCCCCTGGGCCATCTGCTCCGCCACCTGGGCGCATACCGCCCCCTTCTCGTCCAGCAGGGCCTGGGACACCCCCAGCAGCCCCGCCTTTACCTCGCAGTGATAGCTCACCACGCCGCCTAAAAAGGCCGACGCAGACCCGGGCACGTCGGTGATCCGTTTGGCGATGAGCCCCCCGGTGCAGCTCTCCGCCGTGCCCAGGGTGAGGCCCCGATCCCGGGCCCCCTCCAGCACCACCTGCTCCAGGCCGGACACGTCCGCGCCGTACACCAGATCCCCCAGCAGGGCGCGGATCTCCCTCTCCACCGGGACGATAAGGGCATCCGCCGCTTCTTCCGTCTCCGCCTTGGCGGTGATCCGCAGCTCCACCTCTCCCTCCTTGGCGTAGGGGGCCAGGGTGGGGTTGGTCAGCTCGTTCATCCTGTCCCGGAGGAGGCTCTCCACCGCCGACTCCCCCAGGCCGAACACCCGCAGGGTGCGGGAGCGGATCACCCCTTCGCTCAAACGGGCCAGCCAGGGCGCCGCCCGCTCCTGGAACATGGGCAGGCACTCCCGGGGCGGCCCGGGCAGCATCACCACATACGTCCCGTCCGCCTCGAAGGCGCAACCGGGGGCGGTGCCCCAGTCGTTGTCCAAAATCTCGCAGCCCTCGGGCAGATACGCCTGCTGGAGGTTGTTGTCCGTCATCTCCTTCCCCATCCGGTGGAAGAAGCAGCGGATCCCCTGGGCGCATTCCGGGTGGTAGATCAGGGTCTTGCCAAAGCACTCCGCCAGCGTCTGCTTGGTGAGATCGTCGCAGGTGGGGCCCAGCCCCCCGGTGGTGACGATGACGTCCGCCCGGCTCCGGGCCAGCTCCACGGCCGCCTTCAGCCGCCCCGGGTTGTCCCCCACCACCGAGTGGTACAGCACGTTCAGCCCCAGGCCGGACAGCTCCCGGCTCAGGGCCTGGGCGTCCGAGTTGACGATGTTGCCCAGCAGCAGCTCAGTGCCCACGGACAGGATCTCTACGGTATGGCTCATGGTCTTGCCCCCTTTGGTTGGTTGCTTCCTTCATTTTATTCGTTGGACGGCGGTAAGTCAAGGCTTGCCCCTGCCCCCGCCCTTTGCGCGGCAGAAGTCCCGGGCCTCCCGCAGCCAGCCCAGCAGTTCATCGTCCAGCTGCTCCTCCGCCGTCACCGGGACGTGGTGGGTCCAGCGACCCGGGTAGGGCTCCACCGCCACCGAGATCCGGGGGGAGGGCTCCCGGCGGCCCAGGCCGAAGCTCACCACCAGGCCGGGATCCCGCTTCCGCTTAGGCAGGGAGGCCATGGCGAACAGCCCCCCGTCGTAAAAGCTGATCTGGCTTTTCTGCACCTTCACCGACGCCTCGGTTGTGATCCGATCCAGCCCCTCCGCCAGGGCCTGGTACAGGGCCAGGGCGTCCGGCCGACCGTCGAAGAAAAAGAGCACGTCGCTCTCATAATGCTCCGGAACCTTCATTTTCATCCCCCCGTCAGAATTTTACCACAAGACGGGAAGGATGAAAAGCCCCGGCGTCCCGTCTCCGGAAATCTCCATAAAAAATTAAAGGTTTCCTTATTTACACCGGCCCCCGGAGCGTATATAATAGAATCTATCTGAGCGCCCGCCCTCCGGGGCGGCTCCGGGAGGGAACAGGACTATGGCGGACGACTACCGTTACGATCCCGAGGACAAGGGAACCCAGAGCGGCTCCGGGCCCAGTCAGCAGGGGCAGCAGGGATACAACTACGGATATAACTACAAATACAGCTACAGCGACCGCTCGGGCCGGGGAACCGCTCCCGGCGGGCAGCGCCCCCCAAAAAAGGACGACTGGGGCGAGTGGGTCGGCATCGGGGTGCTTTTCCTGATCCCCTCGTGGGTCACCAAGCTCATTGCAGTAATTTGGCTGATCCGCAAGCTGGCGAACATGGACGCCGCCCAGAAAAACCGCTACAAGCAAGAGGCCAAGCGGGCCGCCGGACAGGCCAAGACTACCGCCCAGCAGTTCTTCCAGCAGAACGCCGACGCCGCGGCGGCAGCCGCCCGGCAGGCTCAGGAGGGCGCAAAGCGGCAGACCCAGGCGGGAACCGCCTATCAGTACGGCCAATCCCAGCAGAAGAAGCAGGCCCAGCCCAAGGCGGAGCCCTGGGAGCAGAAGGCCCAGCCCGACAGCTGGAACGTGCGGGATCCGGCGGAAAACAAGCGCCGGAAGGCCAAAAAGGAGGGCGGCGGCACCGGGCTTATCATCGGCGGCGGAGTTCTGTCCGGGATTTTCGGCCTGGGCACGCTGACGGTGCTGATTGAATTCCTGCATCAGGCCTCCTATGGCTTCTGGGATTGGGAGCTTCTCATTCCCATCGTGGCCTGCCTGATGTTCCTGGCGGGCGGCCTGGGGATGCTGTTCTCCGGCATCGGCAAGAACCGCCGCAGCGAGCGCTACCTCAACTACCTGGCCTACATCGGCGCCAACCGGGAGGTGTCCCTGGCCCCCATGGCCGCCGCCTTCGACGTGTCCGTGGGCAAGCTGTGCAAGGATCTGCGGCGGATGCTGGCCAAGGGCATCCTGCCCACCGGCTACCTGGATCTGGCGGAGGGCAAGCTGTTCCTCACCGAGATGGGCTACCACGCCCCGGAACCCCGCCGGGAAGCGCCCCCCCAGGAGACCGCCCAGCAGGCCGCCGCCCGGGAGGACGACATCCTCCGGGAGATCCGCCAGGTGAACGACCAGATCCCCGACGCGGCCATGAGCGCCAAGATCGACCGCATCGAGGAGATCACCGGCAAGATCCTCAACTACCAGAAGTCCCACCCCAACAAGGAGGGCCAGCTTCGCACCTTCCTGAACTACTATTTGCCCACCACCCTGAAGATCCTCCGGGCCTACGCCCAGCTGGACGCCCAGGGCATTGAGGGGGAGAACATCTCCGCCGCCAAGAAGCGCATCGAGGACATGATGGATCAGGTGGTGTCCGGGTTCGAGAAGCAGCTTGACAAGCTGTTCCAGGACGACGCCATGGATATCACGTCCGACGTGGAGGTGCTGGAAAATATGCTCAAGAAGGACGGGTTGTCCGACGAGGGCGGGATCACCATGACGCTGTAAGGAGGGGATTCCTATGTTCAACAAGCAGGGCATCGCTCTCATTTGTTCAACAGTCGGCTTGGTCTTAAGTGGTTTCATGAACTTGCATTTCATACCCGGGATATTTTTCCTGGCTGCCTTAGTTCTGAGCATCAGCGAACTGGTTGAGGAATACAAAAGCTCTAAAAGCGAAAAAGAGCAGAAAAATGGGAGCGGCAGGGTCGAATGACCCTGCCGCTCCCGCTTGATTCAGAACGTTCACGCTTTCCCGCCCTTGAGGGCCTTCATCCGCTTCTCGTGGTTCAAAATGCGCTTGCGAAGGCGCAGGTTTTCCGGCGTGACCTCCAGCAGCTCGTCGTCCGCCAGGAACTCCAGGCACTGCTCCAGGCTGAGCTGCTTGGGGGGCACCAGCCGCAGGGCCTCGTCGCTGCCGCTGGCCCGCATATTGGTGAGCTGCTTCTTCTTGCACACGTTGACGGTGATGTCCTCCATCTTGGGGCACACCCCCACCACCATGCCCTCGTACACCGGCACCCCCGCGCCGATGAACAGCGCCCCCCGCTCCTGGGCGGCGAACAGGCCGTAGGTCACCGACTCGCCCTGCTCATGGGCCACCAGGGAGCCGGTGTTCCGGCGCTGGATATCCCCCTTGAAGGGGGCGTACTTCTCAAAGACGGAGGCCATGATGCCCTCGCCCTTGGTGTCGGTCAAGAACTCGTTGCGGTAGCCGAACAGCCCCCGGGAGGGCACCAAAAACTCCAGCTTGGTGCGGCTGCCCACGGGATCCATGGACAGGAACTCGCCCTTCCGGGCCCCCAGCTTCTCCATGACGGCCCCCACGCAGTCGGCGGGCACGTCGATGACCACCCGCTCGATGGGCTCGCACTTCTTGCCCTCCACCTCCTGGTACACCACGCGGGGGGGCGACACCTGGAACTCGTACCCCTCCCGGCGCATGGTTTCAATGAGGATGGACAGGGACATCTCGCCGCGCCCAGCCACGTTGAAGGCGTCGGTGTAGTTCTCCATCTCGGTGACCCGGAGGGACACGTCCTTCAGCGTCTCCCGGAACAGCCGATCCCGGAGCTGGCGGCTGGTGACGTACTTGCCCTCCCGTCCGGCGAAGGGGGAGTCGTTGACAGAGAAGGTCATCTCCAGGGTGGGGGCGGAGATCTTCACAAACTCGATGGGCTCCGGGTTGGAAGGGGCGCAGACGGTGTCGCCGATGGTGATGTCCCCGATGCCGCTCATGGCGATGATCTCCCCCGCCCTGGCCTCGGTGACGGGGGTGCGGGCCAGCCCGTCGAAGGTGTACAGGGCGGTGGCCTTGGCCTTTTTTGGGGGCTCCTCCCGCTTGTGGTAGTTACATACCACGATCTCCTGGTTCTGCTTCACCGTGCCCCGCTCGATGCGGCCCACGGCGATGCGGCCCACGAACTCATTGTAGTCGATGGAGGACACCAGCATCTGGAAGGGGGCGTCCGGGTCGCACTCCGGGGCGGGGATATAGTCCAGAATGGTCTCAAACAGGGGCACCAGGTCGGTGCCGGGCACGTCGGGGGAGTAGCTGGCGGTGCCCTGCCGCCCGGAGCAGAACAGCGTCGGCGACTCGAACTGCTCGTCGGTGGCGTTCAGATCCAGCAGCAGCTCCAGCACCTCGTCCATCACCTCGTGGATCCGCTGATCGGGGCGGTCGATCTTGTTCACCACCACGATGACCTTGTGGCCCAGCTCCAGGGCTTTGGACAGCACGAAGCGGGTCTGGGGCATGGGGCCCTCGGCGGCGTCCACCAGCAGGATGACGCCGTTCACCATCTTCAGGATGCGCTCCACCTCGCCGCCGAAGTCGGCGTGGCCCGGGGTGTCCACGATGTTGATCTTGGTATCCTTATAATGAACGGCGGTGTTCTTGGCCAGGATGGTGATGCCCCGCTCCCGCTCCAGGTCGTTGGAGTCCATGACCCGCTCCACGGTGGCCTGGTTTTCCCGGTAGATGCCGCCCTGCTTGAGCATCTCGTCCACCAGGGTGGTCTTGCCGTGATCCACGTGGGCGATGATGGCAATATTCCTCAATTTCTCGTTCTGCATAGCTGTACCCTCTATCTCAATCTGGATTTTCCTTGAAATACGGCTCATTATTATATCCCTGCTCCGCATAAATTGCAATAGTTTTATTTTTTCCTGTGCCGCATTGACAGGAGGGGAAAAATTGAGTACAATGAGGAAGCTGTTACGGTACGCCCCGATAGCTCAGATGGATAGAGCGTCCGCCTCCTAAGCGGAAGCAGGAGCATTCGCCAAAGGTTACAAAAAAATTGAATATCGTGTATAAGCCCTGGTAGCGTAGTGGATAACGCGACCGCCTCCTAAGCGGTAGATCGGAGGTTCGAGTCCTCTCCAGGGTGCCAAAACG
>SFVC01000027.1 GCA_004560375.1 bacterium | reverse complement strand
TGAATTGGTATTTTCCCATTTTTCTTCAACTCCTTGACTCTTTTATTATACATCAAGGTGTCCTATATTTTAATGTCTACTTTATTGGTATCATATCATTGAGAGATTTCCCGGAATTTCTTTTCTTGCCCCAGATAATACGCCATCTGTTCGAGTTTATCAATAGGTTTTCGGAAATTTGTTCGATTTTTATTGGGTGCTCCTCCATCTGTTCCAGTGGGACAATCACACCTTCGGGGGTGCGGCCGCCCGGAGCGCAAAAAAGCCCGCCCCCGGGCAATTCCGGGGGCGGGGCGATGGGTTTTACAGGTAGTTGCGGGGGTTGACGCTGGTACCGTTCACCCGCACCTCGAAGTGACAGTGGTTGCCGGTGGAGTTGCCGGTGGAGCCGGCCCGGGCGATGATCTGGCCCTGGTACACCTTCTGGCCCACGCTCACCAGCAGGGAGGAGTTGTGGCCGTAGTAGGTGACGATACCGTTGTCGTGGCGGATGGCCACCAGTTTGCCGTAGCTGCCGTGCCAGCCCGCCTTGATCACCGTGCCGCCGTCGGCGGCCTTGATGCCGGTGCCGTAGGGGACGGCGATGTCCAGCCCCAGATGGAAGTCGTAGCTCCCCCACAGGGTGCGCCCACCGAAGTTGGAGGTGATGGTGCCCCGCACCGGCCAGATGAAGTAGCCGTTGGAGGCGGTGACGGGCCGGGGGGTGGTGCCGGTGTAGGTGTAGGTGGTGGTGGCCTCCTTGGTGGTGATGGAGCTGAGGATCTCCCGATCCATCTCCACGTTGTTCACGTAGGTGACCTGGGCGTTGATGAGGGCCATGCCGTCCTCGCCCTGCTCCTTCACCTTGGTGTCGCCCACGTACAGCTCCGCGGTCTCGATATACTCCACCGGGCTGGGGATCACCTGGTCATAGGTCTCGTTGGTCACCACCCGGACGGACAGCCGGGGCACCGCCTGCTGGATGATGAGCTCCTGGCCCACCCACAGCTTGTTGACGATGACGTCCGGGTTGAGCACGGACAGCTCGTTGGGCATCATGTCCAGGGAGTAGGCGATGGCGTTGAAGGTGTCCCCCTTCTTCACCTCATAGGTGGCCTGCTCCACCCGCAGGGCGGACAGCTCCGCCCGGATGGGCTCCAGGTCAAACTTGGTGTTGGCGGGCAGCTCCACGGGGTAGACCTGCACGTCCTCCACAAACTCATAGCGGACGGCGTCGGCGGGGATATAGGGCTGGGCGATCTCATCCAGCATCCGGTACAGCTCCCCGCTGTCGGCGGCGGTGCCCAGCTCCACCCCGTCCACCGAGATGGCGTAGGCGGTCATATAGGCCCCCACGTCCTGGAACAGGGTTTCCTCCACCTCTCCGGCGTCACACAGGGCGTCGGGGGCGGCATAGGCCGGGGTAAAGGTGACCTGGGGCTCGTAGTCGTAGTCCTCGCCCAGCACGCTGGCGGCCCGGATCTCCACATTGGACACGATGGCCTTGCCCTCGTCCTCG
Organism: bacterium; assembly: GCA_004560375.1. Taxonomy (GTDB): domain Bacteria; phylum Bacillota; class Clostridia; order Oscillospirales; family Oscillospiraceae; genus Enterenecus. The sequence goes on along the minus strand of SFVC01000027.1, from coordinate 28,270 downwards.
TTGGAGACGATGCCCACCTCCTGCCCGTTGACCTCCATGACGTAGGCCCGGGCGTAGGTGCCCTTGAAGGCCACCCAGCCGATGCCCACGGCCAGCACCGTGGCATACAGCAGGGGGGACACCGGGTGCCGGGCCACCATATCGCGGATCCTGCCCGCGCCCCGGGTCACCCGCTTCAGGCCCCCGCCGGTGGCTCCGTTCACCTTGTCCCAGCCCTCCCCGGCGGCGTGGAGGGCGGATTTCCCCGCCTCCTCCGCCTTCCGGCGGAACTTGGCCCAGGCGGCCAGGGCCGCCTCCTTTCCGCCGGGGCCTGCCTGCCGCTCCGTTTTAGACGGGATCGGCTCCGGCTCCGGCTTTGCCTGCCCATGGACGGGCATGGCCTGGTCGATATACTGCTTCCAGGACTGGGGCGCGGAGGAGGTGTCCTTCCCGCCCCCCAGGAGTTCTTTTGTATCGTTCTCGCCTCTCACGTCAGGTCTCTCTGTGACCGCGTCCTTGGGTTCGCGGCTGTCGTGTGTGCGCTTCACGGCTGTCCCTCCTGTTGAGATTAGGGTATCCGCCCATCCTGCAACCAGTTACAAAAGAAACGCAAGAGTTACAAAATGGTTACAGCCTTATCCTACACCTATTTGTCCCGTCCGTCAAGCCCCGATTTTCTGGCCTCCGGACAAACCGCCGAATCTCCGGGGCATATCTTGTTGTTCTTTGGCAGATCTGGGGGGAGTGAGGCACATTTTCTGGTGTACTTGGCAAAACCCCCAAAAATTACCCCAAATTTTCGCCCTTTTGCCAACCCCTATTGACAGCGCCCCCCGCTTCCGCTACAATGAGTTCAACCGCATAGCGAATGGAATATCACAGGGGCGCTGGGGGTCATCCCCGGCTGTGATGTGAGACGAAGCGCAGTCTCCGGTCCCTCGTACCTGATCCGGGTAATGCCGGCGTAGGAAGTGAATTCGACAAACCGGGCCCTTGTCGTCTCTCCCGCTACCGCATTGCACCGTTTGCATTGCGGTAGTTACTTTATGGGAGCCTCTGGCCGCTCGTGTTCCCCCCGCCGACCGCGGGGAGAAGGCGCAGAGCTTCCTACATTTAGGAGGAATGACAATGAACAAGACCCATAACAATGTGCGCTGGCTGGTGGAGAGCGCGGTGATGATCGCCATCGGCACCGTCCTCAGCAACCCCCCCTTCAAAATCGACTTCCCCCTGGGCGGCGGGCTGACCCTGTGCTCCATGCTGCCCCTGGTGCTCATCTCCTGGCGGTATGGTATCGGCCGGGGGCTCATCGCCGGGCTGGCCTACAGCCTGATCCAGCTGGTATTCGGCCTGGACAACGTGCAGTACGCCACCTCCGCCCTCATGGCGGCGGGCATCGTGCTGCTGGACTACATCGTGCCCTACACCGGCATCGGCCTGTCCGGGCTGTTTAAGGGCAGGCTGAAGAACCTCCGGCTGGAGCTGATCCTGGGCATCGCGGTCACCTTTGCCCTGCGGTTCCTGTGCCACTTCATCACCGGCTGGTGGATCTGGGACGCCCTGTGGCCCAACGAATTCGGCTGGACGGCCCCCTTCTATTCCTTCGCCTACAACGGCAGCTACATGGGGGCGGAGATCGTCCTCACCTGCGTGGTGGCCTGGATTTTGTACTCCACCCCGCTGAAGCGGTATCTCAACGGGGAAGATTTAAAATAAGGACTGATTTTTGTGGGCAAATTCAGCGGCGTGCTGTTCTACACCGACTACGACGACACCTTATATAATACCGCCCACACCGTCTCGCCGGAAAACCGCGCCGCCATCCACTACTTCATCCAGAACGGTGGCCGCTTCTCCGTGGCCACCGGCCGGGCCCACCGCACCTTTACCCCCCAGATTGCGCGGGAACAGCTGGAACTCAACGCCCCGGTGGTGCTGTCCAACGGCGCCATGCTGTACGACTATCAGGCGGATCGCTGCCTGGTGGAGACCCACCTGGACGGAGCGGCCCCGGAGCGGCTTCTTCAGCTGTGCCGGGTGTTCCCCGATCTGGCGGTGGAGGCCTACCATGGGGAGGAGATCTACGTCCACAACCCCAACGACGTCACCACCGCCCATCTGAACAAGGTGGGCGGCATCCAAATCCCCTGCCCCATCGGCCAGATGCCCACCCCCTGGGTGAAGGTGCTGCTGGAGCAGGAGCACGCCTATCTGCTGGCGGTGCAGGCCCATCTGCTGGAGCGCTGGGGGAACAGCTTTGAGGCCATCTTCTCCAACCCCTACCTGCTGGAGCTCACCGCCAAGGGCTGCCACAAGGGCTCCATGGCGGCCCAGGCGGCCGAGCTGCTCCACATCCGGCCGGATCACCTCTACTGCATGGGGGACAACCAGAACGACCTCCCCATGCTGGCGCTGTCCGCCATCCCCTTCGCCCCCGCCAACTGCGCCCGGGAGGTAAAGGACTGGGGGGCCCGGGTGCTGGGTCACTGCGACCAGCACGCCGTGGCCCAGGCCATTGAGATTCTGGACTCCATCTATTAAAGGGGTGGGGGCGCCTATGAATCGGATCAGACGCGGGGCCCTGTTGGCCCTGTCCCTTGTGCTGGCCCTCTGCCTGTCCGCCTGCGGCGGGGAGAGGCCCGACCTGCCCATGGAGCTCACCGTGGACGGCCACGCCATCGTGCTGGGCCGCACCACCACCGGCGACCTGGCGGACTGGGGCTGGAACGTGCACCTTATTGCCCCCCGGGACAACCTCACAGAGGAAACCCAATACGTGACCTGCGACTTCCGCATCGACAAGGGGGAGGACAGCCGGTTCTCCGTGGCCGTCCTGGTGCCCTTTCAGCGCAACTTCGTGGGGCCCGATCAGGTGGATCTCATCGAGGAGGCCCGCCTGTCCCTGACCCAGGGCGTGGTGAGCGAGGTCACCGTGGACAAGGCCGCCGCCGGGCAGTTTCGGATCTCCTACGACGGCGTGGACTGCCGGGCCCTGACCTGGGATGACGCCGGGGCGTGGGGGGCGCGGAGGGCCCGGGGCGCCGCCGCCGACGCCCCTGTCTATACGCTGGAGGCCGCCCGGGGCGCCTTGACCTTTGCGGGGGACAGGGACGCCCTCGCCCGGTTCACCGTGGGCCTCAGCCTGGAGGCCTTTTCCGCGCTACAAGGATAAAGGAACAGCCCCGCCGCGAAGCGGCAGGGCTGTTTTCTCTGTCGGGGACATTGTCCACCCTCTACGTTCCCTCCAAAAAGCAGGACGCCTCCATATCCACTGGGACAGATGCTATAGCCCCCCCCCGCAAAGCGGGGGGAGGCTATAGTCAGCTCTTTTCCAAAAAGTAGGACGCCTCCATGTCCGCCGTGGCCAGGGCGAAGGCCAGGGGGTACTGCTGGAGGGCCTGCCCCACCATCCGGTCGTCCTCCGGGCCGGAGAAGCCCATGTGCCAGCGGATGGCCATGGCCTCGTCTCGGGTGAGGCGCATGAAGCCCGAGATGATGTACACCGACTTCTCCCCGTGGCCGTAGGGCAGCCTGTCGTCATAGCTGTAGGAGGGCACCCGCTCCCACTTGCCGGTGGCGTCGTCCTTCACGTTGCGGAACCCCGGCTTATACAGGCCCACCTTGCACACATCATGGAGCAGGGCGGCGATGGCGGCGGACTCCATGGGATAGTCCACCCCGTAGACCTCCTTCACCCGCTCCCGGGCCAGGTAGGCCTCCAGGCAGCGAAACACGTTGACGCTGTGCTGGCACAGCCCCCCGGCATAGGCGCCGTGGAACCGGGCGGAGGCGGGGGCGGTGAAAAAGTCGCTCTTGTTCTCCAGGTAGTCCAGCAGCTCGGCGCTGCCCTCCCGGTGGATGTGCTCCTGATAGATCTGGACGAATTCCTCTTTTCCCGGCATGGCGTAACCTCCTAAAACGCTGTTTCTCCCATCATACCACAAAACCGCCCCTTTGCAAAGAGCGCAAAGGGGCGGTTTTCGTCTGCGGGAGCGGGGGCCCTCACCCCATCTCGGTGGCCGGAAAGCCGTCCGTCCAGGCCCCCTGCCCGTCCCCCTCGATGCGATCCGCCATCCCCTCCAGCGCCGCCAAGGTGCTGGAGGCCGTGTCCTGGAGGGCGATCTGCACGGTGTAATACCCGCCCTCCGGCGCGTCGCCGGAGCAGAATTCCAGCGAGCCCTCCACCGGCCCGCCGTGCCAGCGCGACTCGTCGTCCACCCGGCGCACGCCGATGCGGCCCGCGAAGAAGTCCTCTTTCACCGCCGCCAGCAGCGCCCGGGCGTCCCCGGCATAGAGGTAGCCGTCCGTCTTCATCCCGGTCTCCTCGTCGTAGCGGTGCAGCTCCACGCGATCCAGCCGCACACCGCCCGCCATGGCCTCCTCCAGCTGGGCGAAGCCGTAGACCTTCCAGTACAGATCACGGTTGTCATAGCACTGCTGGACGGCCCAGGCGGCGGTGCCCTCCACATCCACCTCGTCCGGGTCGAGCCACAGGCTGTACCGCCGGGACAGGGTGCCGCCCCCCTTCAGGTGGTAGTCCAGCATCAGCTGGGTGCTGACGCCGCCCAGCTGGGCCTGGGTCTGCCGCTCCTCGTCCCGCTGGGCCACCGCCTCCTTGTGGAGGATATTCACCAGCTTGAGCAGCTCCGGGTCGTCCAGCTCCTGCCCGAAGCTGTCCCCGCTGTCCCCCAGGTACACCGCGTGGAAGCCGTAGACCTCCACGCTGGCCACGCTGTCCGGGGCGGGCACCCTCGTCTCAAAGCCGGTGAGGTCGAAGCCCACCACCAGGAACAGGGCCGCGAACACCGCCGCCACCGCCACTGCGCCCTTCCACTTGCCGAACACCCGGAAGGATTTGTCCAGCAGCATCTGGGCGGCGAAGTACCCGATGAGCCCCCACACCACAATGGCGATCATGAGCATGATATCCCCGCCGCCGGTGAACATCACGGTGGCCATGCCGAAGGCCAGCCCGGCGCACAGGGCCACGCCGTACTTAAACACCGGCCGCATAGGCCGAACCGACACCACATCCCCGGCGCTCTCCAGCCGCCGGGCCCGGTAGAGGAAAAACGCGCCCACTGTCAGCGCCAGGGCCGCGGCGGCGTACACGCCCACCGTCCCCAGGCCCTGGAGCTCCAGCACCCGCTCGCCGCCGGACACCTGGGCGGCCTCGTCCACCCAGTGCCAGAAGGCGGACACCTTCTCCTCCAGCTGCACCACTGGCGTGAGCCACTTGACCACCATGCCGGCCCCCTCCGTAAAGCCGCTGAAGCCGTAGTAGAACGCGTGGAACACCACGTCCAGCAGGCCGAACACCGCCACCGCCAGGGCGTTGACAATCCCATAAAAGGCGGGCAGGGCTAAAATGTGCCCGGTGAACATGGCGCAGAACACCGCCAGGGAGTAGAAGAAGAACCCCTCCCCGCAGATGGCCGCCAGCCAGAAGCCCAGCCCCGCCCAGACCACGCAGCCCCCCGCGGCCTCCACCAGCAGGCACAGCAGGAAGATCACCAGGTTGGGCACGATCAGGAAGGCCAGCCCCGCCAGGTAGTGGGTGAGGAACAGCCCCTCCCGCCGGACGGGCAGGGCGCCGAAGAAGTTGGCCGGCCGGGGGTTGTACAGGTGGCTGAACACCGCCATGGCGCACAGCACGCCGAACACCACCGCCATAGTCAGGCCGAACTCCTCCGCCGTCTGGGGCACCCGGTTGTAGGCGAAGTCCCGCACATACCCGCCGCCGTAGCCGTTCAGGTCGTAGGCGTCCATCCGCAGCAGCATCACCCCGTTCAGCGGCAGGGCGATGAGCCAGATGACCAGATACGCCCCCCACAGGGGCCAGAACCGCAGGACGGTTTTCTTGAAAACCGTCCAATCAAAGAACGATGTCCCGGACCGCATAGTCCTCACCTCCCATTTCATAGATAAAGATCTCCTCCAGCGCCAGGGGCAGAGCCTCCAGAAACAGCGGGTTCAGGGGCTTGAAGCGGGCCTCCACCTCCTCCGAGCTTCCCCGGACGATGTAGGTATACACCCGCCCCGTGTGATCGGTGTGGAGCACCTGCACCCCCTCGGGCAGGGCGGGGGGATCGTCCGTGGGGAAGGCGATTTGCAGCTTCACCGTGCCCCCCTGCAGCTCGGACAGGGATCGCTCCAGCGCCACCCTGCCGTGGTTCAGGATGCCCACGTGATCGCACACGTCCTCCAGCTCCCGCAAGTTGTGGGAGGACACCACCACCGTGGTGCCCCGCTCCGCCACGTCCCCCATGAGCAGCGACCACACCTGCCGCCGCATCACCGGATCCAGCCCGTCCACCGGCTCGTCCAGCAGCAGGTAGTCCGGCCTGCAGCTCAGGGCCAGCCAGAAGGCGGCCTGCTTCTGCATCCCCTTGGACAGGCGGCGGATGGGCCGCTTCTCGTCCACCTCCGGGAAGGCCGCCTTCAGCTTTTCGTATCGCTCCCCGTCGAAGGAGGGGTACATACCCCGGCAAAACTTCATCATGTCCCGGGTGGAGGCGGAGTTGAAGTAGTACAGCTCGTCCGGGATGCCCGCCATGCGCCGCTTCACGGCGGGGTTTTCGTAGATGGGGGCCCCCTCCAGCAGGATCTCGCCGGAATCCTGCCGGTAGGCCCCGGTGAGGTGGCGCAGGATGGTGGACTTGCCCGCCCCGTTGGGGCCCACCAGACCGTAGATGGCCCCCTTGGGCACCGTCATGGTGAGCCCGTCCAGGGCGTGGAAGCCGTCAAAGCTCTTGACCACGTTTTTTACCTCAATCATTGCGGTTCCCCTTTCCCGTGTTGCGTACACCGCCGGGCCACGTCCTCCCGGCTCATCCCCAGGTAGGCCAGTTCCTGCACGATGGCGTCCAGCTTTTCCAGCAGCTCCTCCCGGCGCTTGTCGGTGACGTCCCGGGGCAGGGCGGCGAAGCTCCCCTTCCCCGGCACCGAGTAGGCGTAGCCCTCCTGCTCCAGGGACTCATAGGCCCGCTGGATGGTGTTGGGGTTGATGGCCAGCTGGCCCGCCATGGCCCGCACCGAGGGCAGCTTATCCCCCGGCGGGATAGCCCCCGTGATGATGAGACGGCGCAGCCCGTCCCGCACCTGTTCGTAGATGGGGCGGCTGTCCCGGTAGTTCAGGCTGAGCATGGCCCCGCCTCCCTTCCATAGTGTCCTATCTGTATTAGTACAGTTATCATACCATGGGAGCGCCGTCCTGTCAAGGGAGGAAATTTTCGTCAAAAATTCCTTTTAAAAACTGGGAAAAGACTGCTGACAAAACGGATCGGGCCTGCTATAATGTCAATGTACGGCCTGACAGACGCGGGCCAAGTGTCAAGAACAGATGCGACCTCTCCCCTTCCGGAGGGACGTCTTTTAGCGATATCAGTTAAAGGAGTTTTTCTCTATGTCCAAACACGATTTGAATACCGCCGCCTTCCTGGACTGCGTGGCCCCTCTGCTGGACACCCGGGAGGTGGCCTCCATGAAGCAGTGGCAGCGGCACTATTCCACCACCTGCTTTGATCATTGCCTGTTCGTGTCCTATGTGGCCTTCCGGCTGGCCCGGTACTTCGGCTGGGACTACCGGGCCGCCGCCCGGGCGGGGCTGCTCCACGATCTGTACCTCTATGACCCCGCCGACCGCTCCGCCCACCCGGGCAACCAATGCCTGGATCATCCGGAGTTTGCCCTGCGTAACGCCGCCGCCCTGTGCCCCGATCTGAGCGAAAAAGAAAAGAACGCCATCGTGTCCCATATGTTCCCCCTGGCGGTGCATCTGCCCCGCTCCCGGGTGGCGGTGGCGGTGAATCTGGCGGACAAGTTCTGCGCCACCCTGGAGGTGGCGCACCTCCACCGTATGCGCCGCATCCGGCGGTGGCTGCCCGCCCCCGCCCAGGGCTGATCCCAAAAATCTCGACGTTTTCACCGCTTCTTCCCCTTTTTTCGGCAGGATTTTGGTGAAATGGGACATTTTAGCCAAAATGGGAAAAAACCTTTCAAAACCTCGGGATATCTGGTATAATGCTTCCGACGGCACCCAACCTTCTTTTGTGCTGAAATCCGGCTTGGATTGACAATATTCCCACTCAACAAAGACGACTGATTTAAGAGAGGAAGTTGCGAAGCATGATCTCACACGGCAAGGATTTGAAGATTTTTTCCGGCAGCTCCAGCAAGGCCCTGGCCCAGGGCATCTGCAAGGAACTCAGCATCCCCCTGGGCAACGCCGAGACCGGCGCTTTTTCCGACGGAGAAAATTTTGTCTCCATCTTTGAGACGGTGCGTGGCTCCGACGTGTTCGTGGTGCAGTCCACCAGCACCCCGGTGAACGACAGCCTGATGGAGCTGCTGATCATGATCGACGCCCTCCGGCGGGCCAGCGCCGGCCGGATCACCGCCGTGATGCCCTACTTCGGCTACGCCCGGCAGGATCGCAAGACCAAGCCCCGGGATCCCATCTCCGCCAAGCTGGTGGCCAACCTGATCACCCGGGCGGGGGCGGATCGTGTGCTCACCATGGATCTCCACGCCAACCAGATCCAGGGCTTCTTCGACATCCCGGTGGACAACCTGATGGGCTCCCCCGTGTTTGTGGATCACTTCTTCCGCCGCTTCGCCCCGGTGCACGAGCAGACCATGGTGGTGTCCCCCGACGTGGGCAGCGTGGCCCGGGCCCGCTCTTTTGCCCAGAAGCTGGATATGCCCATGGCCATCGTGGACAAGCGCCGCCAGAAGGCCAACTCCTCCGAGGTCATGAACATCATCGGCGACGTGACGGGCAAGAACGTCATCCTGCTGGACGACATGGTTGACACCGGCGGCTCCCTGTGCCAGGCGGCCAAGGCCTTGGTGGAGATCGGCCACGCCCAGTCCGTCACCGCCTGCGCCAGCCACGGCGTGCTGTCCGGCCCCGCCATTGAGCGCATCAACGGCTCCGTGCTGGACGAGGTGGTGTTCCTGGACACCATCCAGCCCCGGGAGAACATCGCGGAGCTGTGCCCGAAGATCAAGTACCTCTCCGTGGCCCACCTGTTCGCCGAGGCCATCGAGCGGATCTACGAGGAGCGCTCCGTGTCTAAGCTTTGGTGCTGACGCTCCGTCCGGCTCCAACCTATATAGAGAGAAAACCCGCTCCGGGGCTTGCGCCCCGGAGCGGTTGTGCCCTTTTCAGGAGGTTGATTCCCATGCTGTTTCAAAAAAAGCGCCCGGTGTCCTGGCTCATTGTGGGCCTGGGCAACCCGGGGGACAAGTATGACGGCACCCGCCACAACGCGGGCTTTCTGGCTGTGGACGCCCTGGCGGACAAGGGGCAGTTCCGGATCAGCCGGGTGAAGTTCAAGTCCCTCACCGCCCAGGGGTCGGTGGGGGGCCAGGGGGCGCTGGTGATGAAGCCCACCACCTATATGAACCTGTCCGGCGAGGCGGTGGGCGAGGCCGCCCGGTTCTACCACATCCCCCCGGCCAACGTGCTGGTGATCTCGGACGACGTGGATCTGCCCCTGGGCAAGCTGCGCCTCCGGACAGGGGGATCCGCCGGGGGCCACAACGGCCTGAAAAGCATCATCCAGCACCTGGGCACGGATCAGTTCCCCCGGATCAAGATCGGCGTGGGGGGCAAGCCCCACCCGGACTACGACATGGCGGACTGGGTGCTGGGCAGGCTCCAGGGGGAGGATCGGAGGGTGCTGGACGAGGCGGCGGAGCGGGCGGCGGAGGCCGCGGCCTGCCTGCTGAAGGACGGCCCCCAGAAGGCCATGAACCGGTTTAATTGAGGTCGTTTCATGAAAGAACTTCTGAAGATTTTAGATACGGTGCCGGAGTTCCAGCGGCTGGAGGCCGCCCTGGAGGGCGGGCGCTCGCCGGTGGAGGTGTCCGGCCTGTCCCCCGTCCACCGGGCCCACTTTGCCGCCGGGCTGCTCGCCCGGCTGGGAGCGCCCGTGGTGCTGGTGTGCGCCGACGAGGGTGAGTGCGCCCGGCTGGCCGCCGACGTGACGGCGCTGACCGGCGTGCCCGCCACCCCGATCTGCGCCCGGGAATTTTTGTTCCACGAGGGGGCGGTGGCCTCCCGCCAGTGGGAGCACCAGCGCATCGCCGCCTTCCGGGCCATGGCCCGGGGGAAGGCCCCCCTCATTGCCGCCACGGTGGAGGGGCTGCTCCAGCGCACCCTGCCCCCCGAGGAGCTGGCCGCCCATGTGGTGGAGATCGACGTGTCCGGCAGCTACGACCCGGAGGAGCTGGCCGGCCGGCTGGCCGCCCTGGGCTACACCCGGTGCCAGCAGGTGGAGGGGCCGGGCCAGTTCGCCCTGCGGGGGGGCATTTTAGACGTGTTCTCCCCCGGCATGGATAACCCCGTCCGGGTGGAGTTCTGGGACCGGGACGTGGACTCCATGGGCCTGTTCGACGTGTCCACCCAGCGGCGGACGGGCAGGCTGGATCGGGCGGAATTCCTGCCGGTCAGTGAGCTGCTCCCCGTGAAGGACGAAAACGGACAGTGGCAGCGGCTGGGGGACGGCCGCCTCCCCGCCCGGTACAAGGCCCTGGCCACCGCCGCCCACCACCTGCCCACGGACGCCATCGTGTGCCTGTCCGAGTCCAGCCGGGTGGCGGAGCGGGGGAAAAACTGGCTGTGGCAGCTCAACGAGGACGTGAAAACCCTGCTGGAGAGCGGGAAGGTGGAGGGGAAGCACGCCGTCTTTGCCGCCGGGATGGACGAGCTGATGGCGGAACTCTCCAACCACGCCCTGTGCTTCCTGGACTCCTTCACCACCTCCAACCCTCCCCTGCCCCCCAGGGCCGTGCTCACCGCCCAGGGCCGGCAGCTCCCCTCCTTCGGGGCCAGCCTGGACGCGGCGTGTGCCGACCTCACCCAGCTCCAGTCCGCCAACACCGGCGCGGTGGTACTGGTGGGCAGCGAGCAGCGGGCGCTGAATTTGCAGGCCCTCCTCCGGGAACGAAAGATCCGCTCCGCCGTGGACTTCCAGCTCCACGCCCTGCCCCAGCCGGGAGGGATCACCATCGCCGTGGGGGGGCTGTCCGCCGGGTTTGACTACATCGGCTGCCCCTACGCCGTGCTCACCGAGGGGGGGAACGAGCCCCGGCGGAAGGGCCGGCGGCTGAAGCACGCCGCGGATCGGCGGAAGGTGGACTCCTTCACCGACCTCACCCCCGGGGATCTGGTGGTGCACGAGCACCACGGCATCGGCCGCTTTGTGGGCATGGTGAAGATGCAGGTGGACGGGGTGGACAAGGACTACGTGAAGCTGGCCTACGCCGGCACCGACACCCTCTACGTCCCCGCCACCCAACTGGACGCCATCTCCAAGTACATCGGCGGCGGGGACGACCCGGAAAAGAAAAAGCTGTCCAAGCTGGGCGGCACCGACTGGGAGAAGGCCAAGGCCCGCACCCGGAAGGCGGTGAAGGATCTGGCCAAGGGGCTGATCCAGCTCTACGCCCAGCGGCAGCGGCAGCCGGGGTACGCCTTCGCCCCCGATTCCCCCTGGCAGAAGGAGTTTGAGGACGACTTCCCCTACGACGAGACGGAGGATCAGCTCCGCTCCGTGGGCGAGATCAAGCGGGACATGGAGGCCCCCCGGCCCATGGATCGCCTGCTGTGCGGCGATGTGGGCTACGGCAAGACGGAGGTGGCCCTGCGGGCGGTGATGAAGTGCGTGCTGGACGGCAAGCAGGCCGCCATTCTGGTGCCCACCACCGTGCTGGCCCGGCAGCACTACCTCACCGCCCGGGGCCGGTTCGCCAAGTACCCGGTGGAGATCGATCTGGTGAGCCGCTTCCGCACCCCCGCCCAGATCAAAAAGACCCTGGCCGGGGTGGAGGACGGCTCGGTGGACGTGCTCATCGGCACCCACCGGCTGCTGCAAAAGGACGTGCGGTTCAAGGATCTGGGCCTGCTGGTGGTGGACGAGGAGCAGCGGTTCGGCGTCACCCACAAGGAGCGGCTGAAGGAGATCTCCAAGCAGGTGGACGTGCTCACCCTGTCCGCCACCCCCATCCCCCGGACGCTGAATATGGCGCTAAGCGGCATCCGGGATATGTCCGCCATCGAGGAGCCCCCCGCCAGCCGCCAGCCGGTACAGACCTACGTGCTGGAGCACGACTGGTCGGTGCTGTGCGACGCCATGCGCCGGGAGCTGGAGCGGGGCGGGCAGGTGTACTACCTCCACAACCGGGTGGACACCATCGGCCGCACCGCCGCCCGCATCAAGGAGATGCTGGGAGGCGATGTGGAGATCGCCGTGGGCCACGGCAAGATGAGCCAGGAGGAGCTCAACGACGTGATGACCCGGGTGTCCGACGGGGAGGTGGACATTTTGGTATGCACCACCATCATTGAGACGGGCATTGACATCGCCAACGTGAACACCCTCATCATTGAGGACGCGGACAAGATGGGCCTGGCCCAGCTCCACCAGATCCGGGGGAGGGTGGGCCGCTCCCCCCGGCGGGCCTACGCCTACATGACCTACCGGGCGGGCAAGGTGCTCACCGAGGTGGCGGCCAAGCGTTTGTCCGCCATCCGGGAGTACGCCGAGTTCGGCTCCGGCTTCAAGATCGCCATGCGGGATCTGGAGATCCGGGGGGCGGGCAACCTGCTGGGCCCGGAGCAGTCCGGCTTCCTCATGAGCGTGGGCTACGACCTGTACCTGAAGCTGCTGGAGGAGGCGGTGCTGGAGGAGAAGGGGGAGACCCCCGCCCACCGGGCGGAGTGCGCGGTGGATCTGACGGTGGCGGCCTCCATCCCGGACAGATACGTGCCCTCCCCGGAGCAGCGCATGGATCTCTACCGCCGCATTGCCCGCATCCGCACCCCGGAGGACGCGGACGACATGACCGACGAGCTCATCGACCGCTTCGGCGACCCGCCCCGGCAGGTGAACAACCTGATCTCCGTGGCCCTGCTCCGGGGGCAGGCGGCGGCGTGCGCCATCACCGAGATCACCCAGAAGGCGGGAGCGCTGTCCTTCCTGCTGGACCGCTTCGACCTGAAGGCCATCGCCGCCCTGGCGGGGCAGTACCCCGGGCGGATGGTGTTCCTCCCGGAGGAGAAGCCCGCCCTCAGCCTGAAGCTGAAGAAGGGGGAGGATCCCCTGCGGGTGGCCGCCCAGGCGGTGGAGCGGTACGCCGCCCTGTTGCCCCGGGAGGGCGGGGCCTGACGGCGGTTCTCAGCCGTCCCTTGGGATCCGCAAGCTGAACCCCACAAAAAAGCGCGCCGGACAGGAGCCAATCGCCTCCCGTCCGGTGCGCTTTTAGTTTTCTCAGGCGCCCCTCCACCGGGCGCTAACCCGCTCAGTTCATGCCGCGGTGCAGGAACGTCACGATATGCCCCCGGGTGCAGATCACATCGGGGCTGAACGTGGTGCCCTCGGCGTTGCTGCCGTTCGTGACGCCCTTCTCCACCGCCCAGGACACGGCCTTGGCGTAGTCCGCGTCCGCGGCCACATCGGTGAAGCCGGCGGCGGCCTTGGCCTCCGGCCTGCCTTGGGCCTGCCAGATGTAGTGCACGGCCTCCGCCCGGGTGCAGGGCCTGCCCCCGTCAAAGCCCTCATCGATCAGGCCCTTATCCCGGGCCCAGCTCACGGCCTTATCCATGTCCTCCGGATCCGCCGTCCCGCCCCGCTCCGCGCGATAGAGGAAGGTCAGGATCTGGGCGTGGGTGCAGGGATCGGCGGGGGCAAAGCTGGTGGGCGTCACGCCGTTGGTGATCCCCCGCTCCGCCGCCCAGTCCGCCGCCTCAAAGTAGAAGCTGCCGGGCTTCACATCGGAGAAGGACAGCACCGCGATCCGCCCCTGGGGCTTTGCGTAGGCCTGGCCCACCGTTCCATCCAGCTCCCGTTCGATGTATAGGGCCACCGCGTCCCGCACCTTAACCCCGCTGCCGTTGTTGAGGTATTTGGCCCCCTCGGCCTCTTTGACGCTCTTCAGCGTGTAGTAGGTGTCACTGCCGTTCATCAGGAAGTTGTCGCACACCAGCGCGTAGACGGCGTCCGGATCAAAGGGCCGGCCGTTCACGGAGGTGACCGTCACCCGGTTGATGGAATCGGCCACGAAGAAGTTGCCATAGGCCGCTCCCCCGTCATAGTCCCTGGTGGCGTCCACCGTGTAGGTCAGGCCGGACACCTGAGCGAACCCCGGGCAGTCCGCCGTCTGGGAGGCCGCCTCCAGCGTCTCCAGCAGCTGCCGCCCCGTCACCTGGAGCACCCCGATCCCCATGGGAGAGAAGGGCAGGGCCCTCAGCAGGTCTGTCTCGGTAATGTCGCCGGGATAGAGGAAGTTGTCGCAGTTGCCGCCGTTCTGGAGGGCCACCACCGGCAGGCTCTCGTCCAGCCCGTCCACGTAGTGTTTCGCGTACCACGCCAGCGCGTCGGTGACCAGGTCGCCCAGGTTTGTCTCCCGGTTCCAGCCCGCCGTGTCCGACCCGTTGAGGATCACCGTGGAGGCGCCCGCCACCTTGGCGGCATTCTCCCTGGCCCTGCCCGCCAGCGCGGCCACAGCCTCGTCGGCCTTGTCCAGCTCTACCTTCTCCCGGGTGACGGCTCTGCTCTCGTTGTCGATGACCACAGCGCCCACCACCCGCTCGCCGCCGGTGGGCGCTTCAATGAGCACCGTTCCCTCCGGGATCAAGGCCCCGGCCATGTTGGAAAGGCACACCACCACGTCGGCCTCCACCGTTACGTCGGCCTGGGCGGCCACGGAGACAAATCCCGTCTGGACATTCTCCGCCACGGAGCGGTCGGTGAGGCCGTAGAAGCCCACCTTCAGCCCCGAATCGGTGGTGAACACGGCGGAGGGTTCAAAGGCATAGATCCCTTCCTTCAGCGCCGTCACGTTGCCGGCCACTGTCTGGAATCTGGCGGCCTCCTTGGCGGGGCGGTCAGCGGTGACGGAGCCGTCCCGGTTCCGGTTGTAGGTGAGGGCCCCGGCCCCCGTTTGCAGCTCGGCCTGGGTGTAGTACCTGGTGAGGTTGCCGTGGTAGAGGTAGCCGGTGGTGGCGTCGGTATAGCTGAACTCCCCCAGGCCCATGGCCGCCACGTCATACCCCGCCGCGTCCATCAGGTTGTAGACGGACAGACCCCGGTCGGTGTTGGCGGCGGCGCTCCCCTGGAGGTAGTTGCCCGCGTCCGCCAGAATCACATCGGCCCCGGCCTCCTCATAGGCCTCCCGGGCGGCCTTTATCTGGGCGTAGACCTCCACATCCCCCCGGAGATTGCCGGTGTACAGGATGACCGTCTTGCCCTGGTACGACGTGTCCACCGCAAAGGCGGCGGCCGGCAGGGCGGCCGCAAGCAGCATTACCGCTGCCAACAGGCTGAACAGTTTTTTCATAGGGTTCCCTCATTTTCTACTGATTTTTGTATGCTGTGAACGCGGTCATCCCCGCGTTCACCTGATATAGATGGGGCTTGCGCCCACGCCCAGCTCGGCGGCCACGACGGACAGATCCACATCCGTGTACCAGTCCCCATACAGCTCCTTGGCCAGCGCCAGCCGCGCATACAAGCCCTGGGCCCCGCCGCCCAGCGCCCCGCCGGTGGCCAGCACCACCCTCTGCTCCGGGAACCGGGCGGACACCGCCGCCTGAAGCTGCGGGGCGTTCCCCAGGGACTCCACCTCCTTGATCACCACCTGGGGCCGCTTGGCAAGCACCCAGTCGTCGGTGACGTTGGCGTCCTCCCGGTTTTCCGCCACGTTCAGCCCTCCGATGTCGGTGATCAGGGGGCAGCTCCGGGCTGTGACCTGATCGGTTTTCGTTTCAAAGTAGATGGAAACCTGCTGGCACAGATAGATCTGCTGGGTTCGGTTTCTCAAGGTAAAGCTCCAGAACTCATAGGGGTCATAGCTCCAGTGGGCATAGAGGATCCAGTCCCCCGGGCCTGTGTAGACGGCGTCCTCTCCCACCGGTTCTCCCCCCTCCGGCAGGGTGAACCAGCCGTCAAAGCCATAGCCCTCCCGCAGGGGTACGGGCAGCGGCCCCAGGGCGTCCCCTTGGCTCACCTCCCTGATAGCGTCCCGGGCCTTGACCCGTCCGCCGCAGCCGTCGAAGGAGACGGTGGACGCCGGCCTGGCCTTCCAATGGGCATAGAGCGTGTGGGCGTCCGCCCGCTCCACCACCGCGTCGGGCAGGATCCGCCGTCCGCCAGCCGGGGCCGTCCACCAGCCGTCAAAGGAATACCCTCTCCTCACCGCCTCCGGCTGGAGGCCGTAGGGCTCCCCCGGGGTCACCACCGCGCGCACCGCGGATCCGTCTCCGCCGTTTGGATCATAGGTCACCGTCACGCCCAGGGAGGGAACCTCCTCCAGCTCACTGGGCCCCGGCTCGCCGGCGGAGGACGCGTGAACGGGCCGGGCGGGGGCCGGGCTATCCTCGGTTGGGGCGGTCTCCGGCGGTTCATCGACCCCGGTGGGTTCCGGCGCGGGCTCCTGGGGCGGCGCGGGCGAGGGTTCCGGGGTGGGCGTGGTCATGGGCTGCGGCTGCGCGGTCTGAACGACCTCGTCCGCCCGATCCGGGGCGTCCACCAGCCGGGCGCGGCAGCCGCAGAGCACTACAAACAGCAGGGCAAGCCCGATCAGCACGTTTCGTTTCATACCCTCACCTCACAGCGCGTCGATGTAGTTGGCCCGAACACGTCCCCTTATCCCCAGCCGCTCCCACACCATCCGGCGGGCCTCCTCCAGGAAGGCCAGCATGGCCTCCCGCTGGCCGGCGTCCATGGCGTGGGCGCTGTACGCCGCCTCCTGCCAGAGGGGGAGCACCTCCTCAAAGCGGGCCTGGAGGGCGGGGGATACCGCCTCCCCGATCCGGTGAGCGTATTGGCTGAAGGGCACATTGGCCAGGGGGACGCCCCCCAGCTTGAGCCAGCGCAGAGCGTGGAGAAAGGCGGCTCGGATGGCGGCGGCGTTGTCCGGGTTGTCCAGCCCTTTTCGGTTCCTGGCCCGGCGCTTTTTGAGCCGGTCGCTGGCGATGGACGGGCCGAACAGGAGCGCCGCCAGCAGCAGCAGGATCAAGGCGGCAGACGCCGGCTTCGCCCAGGCCAGCAGGCTGCCGCCGAAGTCCACCAGCGTGTCCTCGTTCCCGTAAGAGGCCGGCGCCTCCGGGATCTGGCTCTCCTGCTCCTCCGGCCGTTCCTCCGGCTGCGGGGCCCGGACGGTGGTATGAACGGCCAGCGTGTCCCGGGCCCCAGCCTCCCAGGCGGACAGCTTCGGATCCTCCCCGGGAAAGGCCAGCAGCACCACGGCGCACACCGCGGCCAGAGCGCCCAGCGCCAGCCCCTTCCACACCCGGCGGGGGGCGTCCAAAAGCGCCAACCCCAGACAGGCGGACAGCAGCACGCACCAGCCCGTCCCCGGTATCACCCCCAGATAGGCCCAGCCGGCGGCCAGCGCCAGGAACAGGGCCACCGCCGGCCACCGCCGCCCCCGGCCCAGGCTCCACCCGCACAGTCCCCCCAGCGCAAGCCCCAGGGGGAGGAGCACCGCGCCGACGCAGGCCGCCCAGCTTCCCTCCGGGGCGGAGACGGCGAATCGCTCATAGACATACGCCTGCCTCGCCTCGCTGGCGGCAAACAGGCCGTGGAGCATCAGCTTTCCCCCGTCCAGCACCGCCTGTCCTTGGAGCAGGCACCACAGGGCGGCCAGGGCCAGAACGGCCCCCAGCACGCCCCGCCGCCATTTTGAGGGCAGCAGGGGGACGGCGGCGGCCAGGGCCGCTCCCGGCAGCAGCGTCAGCGTCTCAGGGCCGCCCACGCCCGCCGTCCCGCACAGCCCGCCCCACAGCGCCGTGTACAGCAACCCGGCCAGCCCCATCCGCCACAGCAGGACGGGCCTGCGCCGCTCCGGTTCTGGTTCCACGATGCAGGTCAGCCCCCCGGCGCCCTGATCCGGCTCCTCCTCCGGCGCCGGCTCCAGCCGGGGCGCAACGGGCAGCCCCAGCTCCCGCACCAGAAGCCGGCCCGTCTTTTGGGACAGCTTCCAGTGGATCTGCCGGATGGGGTCGCCGGGGACATAGGCCCGGATCTGGAACGTCTCGCTGGGATCCGTTCCCGCCCGACCGGCGGAGTAGTCCTGGCTGTCGGACAGGGCCGCCTCCTCCGGCTCCCCCTCCACCGGGCGGAGATCGGGCAGGACGAGGACGCTTGCCTCCCCCTCCCAGGGCAGGTTCCGGGCAAACAGGCCGAAGGCGTCCAGCAGCCGCGCTCCGGCCGCCCTTACCTCCACCCGCCCGCTGTGGGCGGCGGAGAGGGTGAGCGCCGCCCGTAACCTTCCGCCCGGGCCCATTCCGCAGACAAAACCGGCCTCCGTCCGCTCCCCCGTGGGGCGGTGGAGCAGCTCCACGCGGCACGTCACCCGGGCCGCCGGCCACTTGGACTTGTTTTTCAAAAGGATCGTTCCCTCCGCCGCCTCGCCCCGCCCGATCCGCTCCGGCAGCCGGAATTCGGCGCACAGCGCAGGCCGAACCAGACACAGGGCCAGGGCGGAGCACAGGGGCAGCGCCACCGCCGCCGCCAGCAGCAGCCGGGGCCCGGTTCCATTGTCAAACAGATAGAGCCCCAGCGCCCCGGCCAGGAGCAGGCCCCATCCCATCCGATTTTTCCACATGGCTACCGGATGGCGTGGGGAACCGGAACCGCGGCGAGCAGGCCCTCCAGAATCCGGGCGGGGGCGTCCTGCTCCGGCCCCGCGCTCCGGCTGAGCGCCACGCGGTGGGCGCACACGTCGGAAAACACGCCCTGTACGTCCTCCACCACCACATAATCCCGTCCCGCCAGGTAGGCCGCGGCCTTGGCCATGCGGTTGACGTACAGCGCCCCCCGGGGACTGATCCCCAGCCGGAGGGCCGGTTCCTCCCGGGAGGCCATGGCCAGCCGGGTGATGTAGTCCACCATCTCGTCCTTCACCGTGACGGCCCGAACCTCCCGCTGCATGGACAGGATCCGCTCCGCGTCCGCCGCCTGCCGGATCTGATCCATGGGGTCGGCAGTCTGACGATCCCGGATCAGTTCCTTCTGGCTTTCATAGTCCGGGTAGCCGATGGTGAGCCGAACCAAAAAGCGATCCAGCTGGGCGTGGGGGAGGGGCTGGGTTCCGGCGGCGCCCACCTGGTTCTGGGTGGCGATCACGCAAAAGGGAGCCCTCAGCCGGTGGATCTCCCCGTCCACCGTCACTTGCCCCTCCTCCATGGCCTCCAAAAGGGCGGACTGGGTCTTGCTGGAGGTGCGGTTGATCTCGTCGGCCAGCAGGAGATTGGCGTCCGTCACAATGCCGGGGACATACCGAAATCCCTCCCGCCCCTTGTCATACATGGAAAAGCCCACAATGTCGGAGGGAAGCACGTCCGGGGTGCATTGGATGCGGCGGCAGGAAAGCCCCAGCGCCTTCCCCAGGGCCACGGCCAAGGTGGTTTTGCCCACCCCGGGGACGTCGTCCAGCAGGATATGTCCCCCGGCCAGCAGCGCCATGAGCACCTTTTCGATGACCGGGCGCTTGCCCACCACGGCCTTTTCCACCTCCCGGATCACCGGTTCGATGTTCTGATTCATGTTGACGCACCTTCCTTTGGATACCGCGCCGGGATCAGCCGGGCCCGGGTCAGCCCCAGGGTCAAAGCGGGCAGCACGATCAGCTGGAACACCGCGCCGGGCAGCGTTCCCACCACATAGGAGCTGACCCACAGCGCGGCGGAATAGCTCCGGGCGGTGGAGAGGTAAAACAGGGCCTGGGCCACGCCGCCCACCACCCGGCCCAGCAGCATGGCGGGGAGGAGGGACAGATAGAGGTCGATCCCGGTTTTTCCCGTGCGGATCAGCCCCATGCCCAGTCCCGCGGCCAAGCCGTAGGCGCACAGCTCCGGCGCCATGTAGACCAGCTGCGCCGGGGAGGGCATCCCGGACAGGACGCAGGAGATCACCGGCCCGGCGATTCCGCAAAACGCGCCATAGGGCCAGCCGCACAGCAGCCCGCAGAGCAGGACGGGCAGATGCATGGGACTGAATACCATGCCCAGCCCCATGGCGTGAAACGCCACGGGGAGCACGTAACACAGGGCGGCGCAGAAGGAACAGATGCAGGCTTTTTTCACAGATGACATGGCGGACAGACCTCCCGAAATCCGGCCCCTGGAATACAAAAAGGTATGTGCCTTCTCTGGGAGAGGGCGCATACCTTCATGGTATACATCAGGAAAACAGGGCGCAGGCGGAACACACAGAGCGGGGAGCGCTTCAGCGCTCCCCGGCCCCCTTCATGAGGGCCGCAGTAGTTTTATTTTACAGGAAGATCGCCGCTATGTCAAGGAGCGATCCTCTATGGCTTGCCGCAGCGCGTCCACCGCCTGCTTGATCAGCAGCTTCATGCTGGTTTCCGGAACCCCGACGATGAGATTGTCACAGTGATCAAAGGGGATCAGGATCCGTTTGGCGCCGCTCCGGGCCACCGCTATGGCCATGGCGGCGGTGATCTCCCCCAGCATGGCGTCCGCGATGACAATGCCAATGGGCCCCAGGATCACATCCGCTTTGCGGCAGGCCGTCACCACAGCGTTTTCCCCGGTGGCCCCCTGATCCGCGCCGGCCTTCAGCATGGCTGCGGTGGCGGTTCCGTTGGCCCCCACCGCCAGGATCCTGACGCCGGGCAGCTCCTGCCGGACGGCGGCGATCAGCTGGCGGCCGATCCCGCCGCCCTGGGCGTCAACGATCAGAACGTTGGGTGGCTGCTTCATATCTATCACTCCATTTTTAACAGACGCTGCGCCTGGCGCAGCCGCGGGAGGGCGCAGGAAAAAAACCGGCGCAGGCCTGGCAGTAGTAATTGCGGCCCAGTCCATCCCTTTCCACAAGGCGATCCCGGCGGCATCCGTTGCGGCACGGGGGATACCACGTTCCATTTGCAGTTTACCACACCAGGCCACAGAATACAAGCGGTATCCCCATGCAGATCCTGCGCCGCTGTAAATGGCAAAAGGGCCTTCCCTCAGATTAGTTCTCTCGACTTTTGCCCCAAAGCATGGTATGTTACGTCGCTTGAAGGAGGCGAACGTTTTGGAGCGGTGGCGGAAGTTCACCCATTCAAATCATATCAGCGGCAGGGCGGTGGCGAAGAAGCCGGGCGTGGCCGCGGCGCCTTCCAGAGCTGGTATCAGGAGTAATTTGGACGATAGATCTTAGTTCAAGCTGAACGCTGCGATGGCCACAAACAGCAGGATGGTACACAGCGTGTGCACCGACAGGCTGGTGGAGATGTATTTCCCCTCCTCGCCCACATCGGCAAACAAAGGGATGATAAAGGGGGCGGGCAGGGCATATAGGATCATCAGCGCAATCTGTAGCCCCTTGTCATAGGGCACCAGGCGGAACAGGACAAAGCTCACCACCGCCAGCAGCAGGGCCATCACAGCCAGCCGGCAGACCACAGTGACCGCCACGGGCCGCAACAGGGATTTGTCCAGATCCAGCTCATACCCCACCACCAGCAGCACCAGGGCGCTGGTGGGCGCGGTGATCATGGAGATGACACCGGTCACCACCCCGGCGGCGGGGCCGGACAGCACCCACTGGCCCACCCCCAGCGCCCCCAGCAGGATGCCCAAGGCCATACCGATGCAGCACTTGTTGGTGAGCATGTTCTTCAGCAGGCCGGCCGCCGTGGGCTTGCGCCCATCAGTGAGGGACAGGAAGCCCAGGAACGCCGTATATGCAAATACGGTCTGCCCCAGATCCACGGCGGCAAACCCGGATTGCTCCCCCATCAGCACACCGTACAGGGCATAGCCCAGCATTCCTCCCTCGGCGCTGGCCAGCAGGAAGGGGAAAAACTTCCCGTGGGGGGCGGCCAGCTTCCGCAGCGCGAACCCTGCCGCCAGAGCCGCGCCAAAGCCCGCGTATACCAGCAGGAAGGTGAGCGCCACCGCCGCTGAATAATGGGCGGTAAAGAACGCGTTGAACAGCACCACGGGCAGGCAAATGTCCCCCACCACCGATTTCAACCCCGCCAGGCCCTTCTGATCGAACAGGTTCTTCCGGCGGCACAGCATACCCAGCCCCAGCAGGATCACAATGGGCAGCACCATCTGAATCACTTGCAACGCCATAAGCCTCTCTCCTCCCTCATTGGGGGCTGTCTGCAGCCCTCTCTGGATTGCCCGCAAAAAGGGGGAAAGGCAGTCGTCCTTCCCCCTCTGCTGCGGCTGTTCGCTTACTTGTGGCTCTCGTCCTGGAAGAACTCGAGGGCCTCCTTGTCGGTGGCTCCCTTATGGACGATCATGGACACCGCCTGGGCCATGGCTACGGGGTTGGTGCTCTGGAAAATGTTCCGGCCCATATCCACGCCGTGGGCGCCCTTCTGGATGACGCCGTAGGCCAGCTTCAGCGCGTCCGGCTCGGACAACTTTTTGCCGCCCGCCACCACGATGGGCACTGGGCAGGCCGCCACCACTTCCTCAAAATTCTCGCAGTCATAGGTCTTCACAAGCTGCACCCCCATCTCGGCGATGATCCGGGTGGCCAGCTTGAAGAACTTGTCGGTGCGGGCCATGTCCTTGCCCACGGCGCACACACCCATCGTGGGGATGGAGTAGCGCATACCGGCGTTGATAACCTGGTTCAGATTGTCCAGGCTGGACAGCTGGCCGTCCGCCCCGATGAAGGTCTGCACCGCCATGCAGTCGGCATTCATGCGGATGGAATCCTCGATGTCCACCGCAATCACCTCGTGACTCAGATCATCCTGGAGCATAGAGGAGCCGGAGCTCACCCGCAGGGCCACGCTCTTTACCATCTCAGGGGGGACGCAGGTGCGGATGGCGCCCCGGGTGCCCATGAAGCAGTCCACATAGGGGGCCAGCTGGGGCAGCAGCAGATCCAGCCGTTCCAGTCCGGCGGTAGAACCCATGAAGTAGCCGTGGTCAAAAGCGAACATGACGGTGTTGCCGCTCTCGGGGTTAAAGATGTTGGCCATGTGCTTCTTCATGCCCCAGTCCAAGCTATTGATGCCCTTGAGGTAAAAGCCCTTCTGATTACCGAAGGGAACCTCTACCTGATAATCCTTGGAAACCTTCAGTCCTTCCAAATCAGCCATAGTACGTGTCCTCCTTAATATTCAGTAAATTGGTCAGCGGCAAGGACGGCTTGACGCGTCGGCCAGGCCCTTGCTATCCGCTTCCAAAAAGGCGCCGCTAAGCGGGCGCCCCTTTGGAAGCGGAGCGGGGCTTTTGCCCCGCTCCGCCCGTCACAGGCCCCTGCGGGCCCGGTGAAAAGCGGGTAGCTGGAATCAGAAGTTGTAATCGTTCATGTTCTCCGAGGTGAAGATGACGCGCTCGGGGAGGAGCACCACGCCGTTGTTCACATCGGCAGTGGGGGCGCCGGCGGCAATGCTCTCATTGGGGAGCACCTCGCACTGGCCGATGCCGGGGATGTCGATGACGTCGCCCACCTTCACGTTGTTGCCAGCGGCAATGTAGGCGGACACATAGCAGGCCATGGCGCCCTGAATGCCGCAGTCCCACAGGCCCCAGTTATACAGAGTGCCGTTGTTGCAGTACTCCTTGATGGCGTTGGGGGTGGCAAAGCCGGTGATGGTCACGTCGGCCTTGGTCAGGCCCTTGTTCTCGGCGGCCTGGAGCTGGCCGGGCAGGGCGGTGGAGTCGTTGCAGATGATCAGGTCGATGTCGGGGTTGTCAGCCAGGACGGCCTCGCCGATGGTGACGGACTTCTCGGCGTCCTGCTCGGAGTAGTAGTTGTCGGGATGGACATTCTCCCAGTTGGGGTACTTCTCCTTGATGATGGCCTCAGCGGCAACCTGCCAGGAGTTCTGGTCGGTCACGGTGGCCTGGGAGTAGTGCCAGGCGTACTTCACGGTGTCCTTCTCGGGATCCACGCCCCGGTCCTTCAGGCCGGCGATGGACAGATCCACCAGCATCTGGCCCAGCACCTCGGGGGTGCCCTGGGAGACGATCAGCGCGCGATCCTCGGGGTTGGCGTCGGAGTCCCAGGTGGAGATGGCGATGCCCGCCTCGCTGGCGGCCTTCAGCGCGTCGGACACGCCGGCGGCATCAACGGCGGAGATGCAGATGGCGTCCACGCCCTTGGCGACGGCGTCGTTGATAACGGCCACCTGGTCAGCGGCGGTGGCGTTGGGGGAGCCCATGTAGTCCACGGTCATGCCCCACTCGGCGGCGTACTTCTGGGCGCCCACGTTGGCCGCCTCAAAGAAGGCGTTGCCGGTCAGCTTGGGGATGTAGGCCACGGTCTTGCCCGCAACGGGGCTGTCGCCGCCCTCAGGGGCCGTAACCTTGTCCGTGTTCTGCTCCGCGGGGGCGTTGCTCTGCTGCTCGGGCGGGTTGGACGTGCCGGCGGCGTTGTTGCCGCAGGCCGCCAGGGCGAACATCATGCTGAGCGCCAGGAGCAGTGCTGCAAGTCTTTTCAGTTTCATGGTTCATACCTCCATTAATATTTTATATTCAGGGGTTGACGCCCCGGAATATACATGGTCACGCTTTTGCCCGGCGTACCTTCCCGCCGCCGCGCAGCTTTCCGAGCCAGCCAATCACGGTGGGGTTTCCGGCGATGGCCCGGCCCACCACAACCACCACCAGCAGCACGCCGATGGGGATATCCAGATACTGCTTGTTGATGCCGAAGCACAGGGGCATACCGAAGCGCATCAGCGTGATGGCAATGGCCGCCAGCGCGGTGCCGATGGCGCTGCCCTTGCCGCCGGTGGACAGCGTGCCGCCCAGCACACACACGGTGATGATGGTCATGGTGAAGTTGCCGCCCAGATCGGACTTGGCCGTGCCCAGCTGGGAGGTCATGATTACCCCAGTGATGCCCGCGGCCAGCCCGGTGAGCATATAGGTGGACATGATCACCCGGCGGCTGTTCACGCCGGAATACTCCGCCGCACAGGGGTTGACCCCCACTAAGAAGATCTTTCGCCCGTACTTGCTCCGATGGAGCAGCAAATACGCCGCCAGCAGCAACAGCAGGAAGATCACGATCTGCAGGGGAATCAGGTCAAACAGCTTGATTTTTGTCAGCGCCTTGAAGCTGTCGGGGAAGCCGCTGATCCCCTTGTACGCCTCGGTACTGGACAAGGTTGATACCAGCAGGCCCAGCCCCGAATAAAGGAAGCTGCCGCCCAGGGTAACCACCATGGCCTGTACCCTGCAGTAGGCCACAAAGAAGCCGCTGAGGGCCCCGCACCCCACGGATACCACCACGGCCAGCAGCACCGCCGCCCAGATGTTCAGGCCGAAGTCCTGCCAGGCCACACCGATGATGATGGAGGTGAGGCCAACGATGGAACAGGACTGGATGTCAATGCCGCCGGTGATCATGACAAAGGTGACAAAGATGGAGATATACCAAATAGGCAGATCACTGTTTGCCGAAGTAAAGATCCGGGTCAGGGAGAGAAACTTGGGGTTGGCCGCGCCAAACACCGTGCATTCCACGGCCAACAGAACCAGCAGGAATACGTTCCAGCGGAAATTCGGGCCGCTCCACAGACGGCGCAGGCCGCCCTGCCCGCCCAGCTTCCGGGTTGTATCGCTCATGAGTCCTGGCCCTCCTTTCCACCGGGGACCGCCGAGGTGCGGGCGGCCAGACGGGCGTGGCGGTTGTTTACCGCGGCCCTGTGCTGCATCAGCGCGTCCACAACCACAATGGTGATGAGGATCACGCCGGTGATGGCGTTGTCGTAGTTGGAGGAGAACTTCATGAACACCAGCAGATAGCTGATGGAGGCCATGATGACCGCGCCGATGCCGGCTCCGATCACCGATCCCACGCCGCCGGACAGGCTGATGCCGCCCAGCACGCAGGCCGCCACCGCTTTCATCTCATAGCCGTTGCCGCTGAGGGAGGTGACGATGCCGATACGGCTGGCAAAGATGATGCCCGCCACGGCGCTGAGCACGCCGCAGATCAGGTACGCCGTCACCTTGGTGCGGGTGGCGGGGATGCCCACCAGCTCCGCGCCGCCGGCGTTGTCGCCCACGGCGATAAAGTAGCGCCCCCGCTTGGTGCGGGTGAGCAGGAAGTGGATGCCCACGGTGAGAACCACCGCGCAGCAGTAGTAGATGGTGAAGCTGCCGACGAGGGTCATGGAGGAGATGTCCTTGAACTCCTTGGGCAGGCTGTTGACCTGCTCCACCCCCACCTGTAAGTACATCAGCCCCCGGAGGATGCCGTTGGTGCCCAAGGTGAAAATGAGGGAGGGAATCTTCATGACGGCCACGCCCCAGCCGTTGATGAGGCCCACCACGATCCCGATGAGGATGGCGACGAGGAAAGCCAGGAACCAGTTGGAGCCATTCTGAATCATGGTGCCCGCCACGGCGGCGGACAGGCCCATGGTGGAACCCACGGACACGTCGATTTCCCCGATGAAGATGGCGAAGGCCATGCCCACGGCGATGAGGGTGTACACCACCGAGGAGTTGAAGCAGGCGCTGATATTGTCCAGCGTCAGGAAGGCCGGGTTGATGATGCCCACGATGACGAACAGGGCCACCAGAAAGAGGAAGCTGGTCAGCTCCCTGGCCTTTAAAAGTTTTTTTACCGCGCTCATGCCTCTTTCGCCTCCCGTTCTACGATGCCAAAGGCGGCGGCCGTGAGATTATCCTGGTTGATGTCCGCGCCTTGGAACGACCCGTTGATGCGGCCCTGGTACATGGTCACCACCCGGTCGGCCAGTTCCTCCAGCTCCTCCATGTCGCTGGAGATGAGCAGGATGGACAGCCCCTGCTCCCGGAGCTGGTGGATGATGTGGTACACATCGCCGCGGGCGGCGGCGTCAATGCCCCGGGTGGGTTCGTCCAGAATCACCAGGGCCGGACTGGTGGCCAGGGACCGGCCGATGACGATCTTCTGCTGGTTGCCGCCGGACAGGCTGCCCGTCAGCTGGTCGTGGCCGGTGATCTTGGTGCGGAAGTTCTTCACGTATTTTTCGGTGATATCGTATTCCGCCCGCCGGTTGAGGAACACCCTGCCCAAGGCCCCGCCGAACAAACTGGCGCTGGTTGTGTTGACCCCTACGTCACAGATCTTGAACAGGCCGTTGAGGTGCCGATCCTCCGGCACGTAATTCAGCCCCGCCGCGATGACCTGCCTGGTCTTTTTGCCGGTGATATCGCTGCCGTTGAGGAGCACCCGCCCTCCCAGCACCTTGTCCATGCCGAAAATGGTGGTAACCATCTCGGTGCGCCCCGCGCCCACCACGCCGGCCACGCCCAGGATCTCCCCAGGCCAGACCTTCAGGCTGACGTCCGAAAAGCCGTAGCCGCTGAAGTGCTCCAGCTCCAGCACAGGCTGGGCCGAGTAGTCTACGCTGGACATTTCCACCGCCTGGCTGTGCCCGCCGCTCTCAGCGCCCGGGGGGAGCAGGCCCTTCACCAGATCCTCCCGTGTGAAGTCCTCCACCGGGCCATGGATGGTGATGGCGCCGTCCCGCATAATCGCCACATGGGTGGCAATCTCAAACACTTCCGCCAGACGGTGGGTGATGTAGATGATGCCGATGCCTTTTTCCCGCAGATCCCGTACCACGCGGAAGAGGCTTTTCACCTCGTCAAAGGTGAGGGCTGAGGTGGGTTCGTCCAGGATGAGCAGCCGGGCGTGGCGCAGGATGCCCCGCAGAATCTCCACCAGTTGCTGCTCGGCAATGGACAGGCTGCCGGCCTTCCGGTTCAGATCCAGGTTCCAGCCGATATCCGCCATGGTGTCCACCAATTCCCGATGCAGCTCCGCCTTGCCCCTGTCAAAGCCGATGGTAATGTTCTCCTCTACCGTCATATTGGGAAAGAGCAGCGGCTCCTGGGGCACCATGTATATACCCTGGGCCAGCGCGTCGGAGGGCCGGTTAAGCGCCGCCGCCTGACCGTTGATGGAGAGCTGCCCCTGGTCATGGCTATAGATGCCCATGATGATTTTCATCAAGGTGGATTTACCCGCGCCGTTGCCGCCGATGAGCGCCAGCACCTCCCCCGGCATGATATCCAGATCAATCCCCTTGAGAACGGCGTTCAGCCCAAAGGATTTATAAACCCCCCGTACGGACAGCAGCGGGGCAGGGGTTCCTGCCTTTTCCCTGGCTTCCATATCCAATCGCTCCCCCATTTCTGTGTGTGGCGCACAAATGTCTGAAGTGCTTGCTGTTTGGCTGTTTATCTTATCATACGGGTTTTTCCAGCGCTTGTCAATATCGCTGAAGGAATTCTGTCGGGAAATTTTCTGGCTTTTTCACGATAAATCATAGTATCTCAAAGGGCCTGTCCAAA
>SFVC01000054.1 GCA_004560375.1 bacterium | reverse complement strand
CGCCGCCCACCAGGGACACGGACAGGCCCACGTTGACAGCGGGCCGCTGGCCGGAGAAGAACAGGTCGCTCTCCAGGAAGATCTGGCCGTCGGTGATGGAGATGATGTTGGTGGGGATATAGGCGGACACGTCCCCCGCCTGGGTCTCCACGATGGGCAGGGCGGTCATGCTGCCGCCCCCCAGCTCATCGGACAGGTGGGCGGAGCGCTCCAGCAGCCGGGAGTGGAGGTAGAACACGTCCCCGGGGTAGGCCTCCCGGCCGGGGGAGCGCTCCAGCAGCAGGGACAGGGCCCGGTAGGCCACCGCGTGCTTGGAGAGATCGTCATAGACGATGAGCACGTCCCGGCCCTGGTGCATGAAGTGCTCGCCCAGGGCGCAGCCGGCATAGGGGGCGATATACTGCAATGCGGCGGACGCCCCGGCGGGGGCGGAGATGACGCAGGTGTAGTCCAGGGCCCCCCGGCGCTTCAGGTTCTCCACCAGCTGGGCCACCGAGCTGGTTTTCTGGCCGATGGCCACGTAGATGCACACCACGTCCTTGCCCTTCTGGTTGAGGATGGTGTCGATGGCCACGGCGGTCTTGCCCGTCTGGCGGTCGCCGATGATGAGCTCCCGCTGGCCCCGGCCGATGGGGAACATGGAGTCGATGGCCAGCAGGCCGGTCTCCATGGGGGCGTTGACGGGCTGGCGATCCAGAATGCCGGGGGCGGGGGCCTCGATGGGCCGGCGGCCCTGGGGGCGCAGACGGCCCCGGCCGTCGATGGGCTGGCCCAGGGCGTCCACCACCCGGCCCAAAAACTCATCCCCCACGGGCATACCGGCGGTTTTCAGGGTGCGGCGCACCATGCTGCCCGCGCTGATGACCTCGCTGTCGCCGAACAGGATGCAGCTCAGGCCGTCGGGCCGCAGATCCTGCACCATGCCCCGCACGCCGTTGGAGAAGATCAGGATCTCGCCGTACTGGGCGTGCTCCAGGCCGGTGACGGTGGCGATCTCGCTGTCCACGGTGCGGACGGTGCCGATCTCCTCCGGCACGGCGGCCAGTTCCCAGTCGTCCACCGCCTGGCGCATCAGGGGGAGCAGGTCGTCCTTCCCCGGCTGGAGCTGCCGCAGGTAGTCGGTGAACTGCCGCACCCGGCCGTCAAAGGTCCAGTCGTACACGTCGGAGCCCACCTGGAGCCGGAAACCGGAGCGCAGGGCGGGATCCTCCTCCCAGTGGAGGGGAACCGTCCGGTGGTAGGTGCGGGTGAGGAACTCCTCAAAGCGGTGGAGCTGTTCGCTGGTGGGGCGGGCGGCGCTTCGCAGCTCGGCGCTGAGCCGGCTTCTACTTGCTCTCATGGGCCGCGCCTCCCTCTGCCAGATCTAAAAACTGGTCGAAGGGATCCTCGTGGAGGGCCAGCCGCTGGGCCGCCGTCTCCGCCAGCCTGCGGATGTCCTGCTGGGAGTCGTACAGGGCCTGCTCCCGGGTGCGCTCCGCGTCGGCGTGGGCCCGGGACACGATGAGCTCGGCCTGGGCCTGGGCCTGATCCAGCTGCTCCTGAACGGACTGCTGGAGGGACTGCTGAGCTTTGGCCCGGGACTGGCGGATCTCCTCCTCCGCTCCCTCCAGCTTCTCCTTGTATTCGGTGTGGATCCGGTCGGCCTGGGCCAGCTTGTCCTGGGCCTGCTGATCCAGCTGGCGGTAGTGCTCCTCCCGCTTGGCCATGAACTGCTTCACCGGCTTGTACAGCAGGAAGTACAGCCCGCCCACCAGGATGGCCAGGTTCATCCAGTGCAGCAGGATCTGCTGCGGGTCAATGTTTAAAGGCCACGGCATTTTGCACACGCCTCCTTTGTCAGAGCACGAAGATGATCAGGATGACCACCAGCAGCGCGTAGATGATGGCCGTCTCAATAAACACCAGGCCCAGCATCAGGGTGGTGCGTACCTTGCCCTCCGCCTCGGGCTGGCGGGCGATGCTCTCGGTGGACTTGGCGGTGGCCAGGCCCATGGCTACCGCGCCGCCGGCGGCGGCGATGCCCACGGCGATGCCCGCGGCGATGGCCTTCAGGCCGATGGTGTTGTCCTCCTGGGTCTGGGACTGGGCGGCGTCCTCTCCCTGGGCGGGGGCGTCGGCGGCAAAGGCGGGGGCGGCCAGGGCCAGGGTGAGCACCAGGGCGCCGGCCAGGATCAGGATCTTCTTCAGCAGATGTTTCATGGGGTATGACCTCCTTGAAGTTGTTGTCTTTCTTGATGGGGACGGGCCGTCAGGCGTGCTCCGCCGGGGCGGTGGCCTGCTTCTTCTTTTTGGGCTTGGGCGGGGAGGGCTCGGACACCTCGCCGTAGTACATGGACGTGAGCATCGTCAGCACGTAGGTCTGGATGACGGCGTGGAGCAGGGTGAACAGCACGCCCACCACCACCGGCAGCACGAAGCTCAGGTTCACATAGTAGTAGACCAGCTCCGTCACCAGCAGGCCGCTGAGCAGGGCGCCGAACAGACGGAAGCTCATGGAGATGGGCAGGGAGAACTCCTTCAGGGTCTTGCCCACGCCCTTCACGCCGTTGGCGGCGATGCCGCCGGAGAGGATCACCAGATAGGACAGGGTGCCCAGGGCGATGGCGGCGTTCACGTCGGACAGGGGGGCGGGCAGGGTGATGGGGCGCCCCGCCACCGTTACCGCCTGGATGCCCAGCAGCTCGAACAGGGTGCCTACGAAGATGAAGGCCCCGGCGGCGAAGATATAGGCCCCCACAAACCGGAACCGGTGGGGACTGCTGCCCCGGGCCATGTTGTCAAAGAGACCCACCGCCTGCTCCAGCAGGAGCTGGAGCCTGCCGGGGATGTACCGGAAGCGGGGGACGGCGAATATACGGATCAGGGCGGCGGCCAGGAGCAGGATGGCCGTCACCAGGAAGGCGGAGATCAGGCCTGGGTTGACCTCCTTCAGGCCCAGCAGGCTGATCCGGTTCACGTCGTGGAGCACCGCGTCCCGCATGGTTTCCTGGACGGTCTCCACCCGCTCCCCGGGGCCGGCCAGCAGCGCCCCGGCCAGCAGAAGGAGCACAATGGCCAGCCACACCGCCAGCCCCTTTTTGTGTTGCTTCATCAAGCATCCCTTCCCTCAATGAATTGCCACGCCCCGCAGGCATGGGCGGGCCGACACCATTGTAGCACGTTTGCCAGAAATTTGCCCCGGTGAATTGTCCATTTTTTTCACAAAAAAACAGGGGCATTTTCGGGCTTGTTTTGTCGTTCCTGATGGGGCGCGGTTTGCCCGTGACAAATGGCGCGGGCTGTGGTATACTGATTGACACCGCGCCCGACGCGGGACTTTGAACAAGCGAGGGATACCATGAACCAGAAAGAACTGGGTGAGCTGCGCCGGCGGCTGCGCCCCGGAAAGAACAACCTCAGCCATGTGTACGGCTGTTATGTGAGTCCCCTGAAGGAGATCATCGCGGAGGTGGAGCAGCCCCTGTCCCTGCTGAACGAGGACGATGTGGACAGCTGCCTGGCCCTGCTGCGAAAGGCCCTGTCCGGCGGGCTGGGCCGCAACCTGATCAACGTGGAATTCTCCACCCGGCAGGTGGCGGAGGGGGAGGAGCTGAAGCGGCTCCAAGCCCTTCGGGAGGCCAGGCTGAAGGACGCCGCCGCCCGCCGGGCCTTCTATGAGACCGTCATTCAGAACCTGGAGCTGGGGGAGGACAGCTACCTGATCCTGCTGATCCAGGAGAGCTACGACGTGCCCTTCCGCACCCGGAACGACGAGACGCTGGACGACGCCTCCGATACGGTGTACTCCTATCTGCTGTGCGCGGTGTGCCCCATGCGGGAGGGGAAGCCGGGGCTGGGCTACGTGCCCAACGAGAACGCCCTCCATGTGAAAACCGCCGGACGGCTGGCCGCCCCGCCGGAGGTGGGCTTCCTGTGGCCCGCCTTTGACGACCGGGCCGCCAACCTGTACAACGCGCTGTACTACGCCCGCAAGCCGGAGCTGCTCCACGGGGAGTTCCTCAGCGGGGTGTTCGGCACGGAGCCGCCCCTGTCCGCCCCGGAGCAGCGGGAGGCCTTTGAGACTGCCCTCACCGACGCTTTGGGCGCGGAGTGCAGCATGGAGCTGGTGCAGGCCGTCCACGAGCAGCTTCGGGAGCGCATCGAGCTGCACAAGGAGAGCCGGGATCCCGAGCCCCTCACCGTCACGGCCAAGGACGTGGGCGGGATGCTGCGGGAGTGCGGCGTGGAGGCGGAGCGGGTGTCCGCCTTCCAGGACTACTGCGGCCAGCGGCTGGGCGAGGGTGCGGCGGTGGATCCCGCCAACCTCATCGACAGCAAGCGCTTCCAGATCAAGGCCGGGGAGATCACCATCACCGTGAAGCCGGAGCTCAGCGGCCAGGTGGAGTCCCGGGTGCTGGAGGGGCGCACCTATCTGCTCATCCCCGCCGGGGACGGGGTGGAGGTGAACGGCCTGCCGGTGGAGCTGGAGGCCGATGCCCAGCCCGCGGCCCAGGCGTGAGGCCCGGGCGGAACAGGAGGGAGGGATTGTCATGGTGAAACGGATCGCCGCCTGGCTGCTGGCTGCGGTGTGGGCGCTGGTTCTGACGGGCTGCAGCCCGGGGACGAGGGCCGTCCAGAGCCCGGAGGGGACGGCGTTCCTGCCCTCCGCCGCCCAGACGGAGCTGCCGGGGACGGACACCCCGGCCCCTGAGACGGCCGCGCCGGACACACCCGCCCCGGTGGAGGACACCCCGGCCCCGGCCACCGAGGCCCCGGGGGTGGACGAGGACGGCTTTTACCACACCAGGGACGAGGTGGCGCTGTACCTCCACCTGTACGGCCATCTGCCCGCAAACTACGTCACCAAGCGGGAGGCCCAGGAGCTGGGCTGGACGGGGGGCGGCGTGGAGCGGTACGCCGGGGAGGGGACGGCCATCGGCGGCAGCCGCTTCGGGAACTACGAGGGCCAGCTGCCGGAGAAGGAGGGCCGAACCTATCAGGAGTGCGACATCGACACGGTGGGGCGCTCCTCCCGGGGGGCCAAGCGGATCGTGTTCTCCAACGACGGGCTGATCTACTACACCGGGGATCACTATGAGAGCTTTGAGCTGCTCTACGGGGAGCCTTGATGATGAGAAGGATGGAGCTGGACGGGGCCTGTCTGACCCGGCGGGAGCAGGCCATGGAGCATCTGCAGGAGCGGCTGGAGCTGCCGGAGTGGTGGGGGCGGAACCTGGACGCCCTGTACGACTGCCTGACGGAGCCGGGGGAGCCCAGGCTGCTGGTACTGGCGGATCGGGCGGCTATGGAGGGCGCGCCCTTTGGCCGCCGGCTGCTGCGGGTGCTGAAGGACGCGGCGGCGGAGAACCCGTTCCTCCAACTGAAGGAGGACGGCGGGGATCGCGGTTGACAAGCGGCCCAAAATTTTATATCATAGACAGAACCGGTATCTGCCCACCAAGGAGAGAACGAGATGAAGAAGCCCTTCCTCACCCTGGCCCAGGCCAGGGAGATTCGAGAGACCTACCCCACACCCTTCCACATCTACGACGAGCGGGGCATCCGGGAGAATGCCCGGAGGCTGAAGGCCGCCTTCGCCTGGAACCCGGGGTTTAAAGAGTATTTCGCCGTGAAGGCCACCCCCACTCCGGGCATCCTCAAGCTGCTGCGGGAGGAGGGCTGCGGCGTGGACTGCTCCTCCCTCACCGAGCTGATGATGGCGGAGCGGTGCGGGTTTGACCGCAGCGAGATCATGTTTTCCTCCAACGAGACCCCGGCCGAGGAGTTTGAGCTGGCGGACAGGCTGGGGGCCTATATCAACCTGGACGATCTGACCCATGTGGACTTTTTACAGGAGACGCTGGGCCGGGTGCCGGAGACGGTGTGCTGCCGCTTCAATCCCGGCGGGGTGTTTGCCCTGGGGGAGAGCGAGGAGGGCTTCCAGGTGATGGACAAGCCCGGGGAGGCCAAGTACGGCATGACCCGGCCCCAGCTGGCCCAGGCGTTCCGCCGTCTGAAGGAGCTGGGGGCTAAGCGGTTCGGCATCCACGCCTTTTTGGCCTCCAACACCATCTCCAACGAGTATTACCCCGCCCTGGCCCGGCTGCTGTTCCAGACCGCCGCCGATGTGGCGGAGGAGACGGGGTGCCCTGTGGCCTTCATCAATCTGTCCGGCGGGGTGGGGGTGCCCTACCGCCCGGAGCAGCCCGCCAACGACATCATGGCCATCGGCGAGGGGGTGCGGCGGGCCTGCGAGGAGATCCTGGTTCCAGCGGGGATGGGGGACGTGGCCATCTTCACCGAGCTGGGGCGGTTCATGCTGGCCCCCTTCGGCCATCTGGTCACCACCGCCGTCCATGAGAAGCATATTTATAAGGAGTATATCGGGGTGGACGCCTGCGCGGCCAACCTGATGCGGCCGTCCATGTACGGTGCGTACCACCACATCACGGTGCTGGGCAAGGAGGAGGCGGCCTGTGATCACGTGTACGACGTGGTGGGTTCGCTGTGCGAGAACAGCGACAAGTTCGCCATCGACCGGGCCCTGCCGGAGATCGAGCGGGGGGACGTGCTGGTGATCCATGACGCCGGGGCCCACGGGTTTTCCATGGGGTATAATTACAATGGCAAGCTGCGTTCGGCGGAGCTGCTGCTGCGGGAGGACGGCTCGGTGGAGCTGCTGCGGCGGGCGGAGACACCGGAGGACTATTTCGCCACGCTGGTGTGGTAAGAAAAATGGCGGCGGGGAGATCCGCCGCCCATAGGCGGGCATGATGGAATTGGTAGACATGCGAGATTTAGGTTCTCGTGCTTCACGGCGTTGGGGTTCGAGTCCCCATGCCCGCACCAGCTCAGAAATTCCCACCACCGTTCCGTTTCCGCCTTACGGCGAAAACTGCACTCTGGTGGGAATTTCTTCGCTTCCGCCCGCGACCCGCTGCGCTGGGCTCGCGGGTGGCTGGATTCCGGGCTGCGCCCGGATCGTTTTTGTCAACACAAAGCAGCTCAAAAATTTCCACCACCGTTCCGTTTCCGCCTTACGGCGAAAACTGCGCTTTGGTGGGAATTTCTTCGCTTTCCGCCGCAACTCGCTCCGCTGGGCTCGCGGCGTTGAAAAATCGATTTTGACTGCTTATCCCAAGTTGTACGACCCTATCCAATCTGAACAAATTGTTGTCAGTTGTTCGGATTGGGTAGGGTTATTCTTTGCCTGTAGCCCTTGTGTTTCAAGGGCTACAGGTTCTTTAACTTCAGATGTCATATGTCACTGGCCAAGAACAAGCAGCTCAAAATCAGAGGGCAAACGTATCAAGGCAGAGATTCGAACCCCTGCTGACATCACGAAACCTTAATAAAGGCCTGTGGCTATCAAACCGGCGGCAGCAGTGGTATCATAGAGGCGGGACAGCACGCGCGACTATTTTGATATCAAAGTTTATTCCAAACATATATTGATAAAATTATTAAAATCATATATTCTATTTGTATTATTGAAAAAAGTAAGAAAAGGAAATCAAGATCTAAATAGCAAAATAAAGAAGGGATTTGACGTGAATGGAAGCAGGATATCTTTTTCAGATTGGTGTAGGCAAAACGGTTATGAAACACTCCTTCGGCAATGGGACTATGAGTCAAACCAGTTTGGACCTGAGGATATTGGCCCGCGTTCCCGCCGGTTATGCTGGTGGCGCTGTGAGAAGATCCCGGAGCACAAATGGGCGGAACCAACAGAACGGCGAACCCACCACAAGTCCCAAGAATGCCCCTTCTGTTCCGGACGCTTTTTAGTAGGATCCGTCAATAGCCTGGCAGCAAAGTATCCACATATTTCCAAGGAGTTTGACGTAGAGAAAAACGGCATTTCCCCAGAAGCGATATTCCCTAAGACAAACTATAGTTATTGGTGGCGGTGCAGCCGCGGACACAGCTGGCGGGCAACACCCAACTCACGCACAACGGGAGAGAGAGGCTGTCCCTACTGTGGACATCATCTGGCCAGTCCGGAATATAATCTGGCAACAGAATTTCCGTTCGTCGCGGAGGAGTGGCTGTATGAAAAAAATGATGGTCTTCCCACCGACTATCTTCCGCATTCAGAAAAGGAAGCCTATTGGCGCTGCCGATACCATCCCGATATAGAATGGAAATCGAAAATATGCAACCGAACCTCATCCCGTATCAGTAACTGTCCGATCTGTCAAAAAGAACGGGGAACTTCTTTTCCGGAACAAGTGGTCTATTATTATCTAAAGCTTCTATTTGATGACGCAAAGAACAGGGCTCAGGTTGGAGGCACAGAGACTGACATATATCTCCCGTCCCTGAATTTGGCCATTGAAT
>SFVC01000053.1 GCA_004560375.1 bacterium | reverse complement strand
TTCTTCCGGGTGGCGATGCCGCCCCGGATGTGCCGCTGGGCCTTGTTGACGTCCAGCACTTCCTTGACCTGTAAGTACAGCGGGCGGTTGAACAGGGGCAGCCGCTCGGAAATGTCCTTGTGTACCGTGCTTTTGCTGATGCCGAATTTCTGCGCGGCGGCGCGGACCGTGGTCCGGTTCTCTATGATGTAAAGAGCCAGGCGTTCCGCCCGCTCCTCCATATTTTCCTTCAAAACACCTTCACTCCCCGCCTCTTGTTGGTTCATCCTATGCGGGGGAAATGGCGCTTATGCGAAAAAGAAAACGCCCATGATGGGCGTTTTCCGTTACCGTTTCTTCCGGCGGGGACGGTTTTCCCGCGGGGGGGCGGGCTTGCCTTTTTGAGGGGCCTTCCCGCTTTTCCGGGGCGGCTCCTTTCCGGTGGGCTTTCCGGTGCCCGTTCTGCCGCCGGACTTTCCGGCGTCCTTCTTCGGCGGATAGGGCCGGATGAGGCATTCCCTGCCGAAGCCGATCAGGTCCTGCCGTCCCGCCTTTTCCAGGGCCTCCCGGACGAGAGCGTAATTCTTCGGGTCCCGGTACTGGATGAGCGCCCGCTGCATGGCCTTTTCATGGGGATTGGTGGGGACATACACCGGCTCCATGGTCCGGGGGTCCAGGCCGGTGTAGTACATGACGGTG
Organism: bacterium; assembly: GCA_004560375.1. GTDB lineage: Bacteria > Bacillota > Clostridia > Oscillospirales > Oscillospiraceae > Enterenecus. The sequence continues at coordinate 7,649 of SFVC01000053.1, read as the reverse complement.
GAGATGGTGGAGGGGGTGGGGTAGAAGTCCTGGACCTGCTCCGGCATATAGCCCAGGTCCCGCAGGTACTCCGCCAGCTTGACGGCCTCTTTCAGCGTGGAGCCGGGGTGACTGCTCATAAGGTAGGGCACCACGTACTGCTTCATGCCCAGCTTTTCGTTGAGCCGCTGGTACTTCGCGATGAATTTCTGATAGACGGCGTTGGGCGGTTTGCCCATCATTTTCAGCACCGGGTCGGACACGTGCTCCGGCGCGACCTTCAGCTGGCCGGAGATGTGGTGCTTCACCATTTCTTTCAAGAAGGTGTCGTCCTTGTCGCACAGCAGATAGTCGAACCGGATGCCGCTGCGGATGAACACCTTTTTCACCCCCGGCAGCGCCCGGAGCTTCCGCAGCAGCTCCAGATAGTCCCGGTGGTCCACCTGCAGATTCTTGCAGGGCGTGGGGAACAAACACTGGCGGTTGGGGCAGACGCCCTTCGTCAGCTGCTTCTGGCAGCTGGGATGGCGGAAGTTGGCGGTGGGGCCGCCCACGTCGTGGATGTAGCCCTTGAAATCCGGGTCCTGGATGACTTCCCTGGCCTCGTCGATAATGGCCTCGTGGCTCCGGGTCTGGACGATGCGGCCCTGGTGGAAGGTCAGGGCGCAGAAGGAGCAGCCGCCGAAGCACCCCCGGTTGCTCGTCAGGCTGAACTTGACCTCCTCGATGGCGGGGACGCCGCCCGCCTTTTCATAGGAGGGGTGGTAGGTCCGCATGTAGGGCAGGGCGTAGACGTGGTCCATCTCCTCCGTGGTCAGCGGCTCCTGGGGCGGGTTCTGGACCACCCAGCAGCCCTCCTTTTCGTAGGGCTCCGCCAGCCGCTTGGCGATGAAGGGGTCGGTGTTGCAGTATTGCCTGTAAAAGCTCTCGGCATAGGTCCGCCGGTCGGCGCACAGGGCTTCGTAGGAGGGCAAAGTCAGGGCGTCGTAGACGCTCTCCAAACTCCGGGTCTTGTAGACGGAGCCGCGGACATAAGTGATGTCGGAGATGTCCAGGCCGCTGTCCAGGGCCTCCGCCACCTCCAGGATGCTCCGCTCCCCCATGCCGTAGAGCAGCAGGTCCGCCTGGGAGTCCAGCAGCAGGGAGCGCTTCAGGGAGTCGGACCAGTAGTCGTAGTGGGCCAGGCGGCGGAGGCTGGCCTCAATGCCGCCGACAATGACGGGCTTGTGGGGGAAGGTCCGGCGGATGAGGTTGCAGTAGACCACGGCAGCGTGGTCCGGCCGCTTGCCGGTGACGCCGCCGGGGGTGAAGGCGTCCGTTTTGCGCCGTTTTTTTGACACGGAGTAGTGGTTCACCATGGAGTCCATGTTGCCGCTCATCACCAGAAAGCCGAGGCGGGGCTCCCCCAGGGCCAGGATGCTCTCCGGGTCCTTCCAGTCCGGCTGGGAGATGATGCCCACCTTGTAGCCCGCGTCCTCCAGCACCCGGGAGATGATGGCGTGGCCGAAGGTGGGATGGTCCACGTAGGCGTCGCCGATGACATATACAAAATCGCACTGTTCCCAGCCCCGGCGCTTCATATCCGCCCGGGAGATGGGCAAGAAGTTTCGTTCCATAGGGACTCCCCTTTGCGTTGATAGACCCAGTATAGCAGACGACGCGAAAAATGTCGATATGGGAAACATGGAAGCGCCCCGGCCTGTGGCCGGGGCGTACGCGTTACTTTTTCAGCTTTTTCATGGATTCCAGCCGGGTCAGGGCCTCGTTCAGCGTTTCGTCGTTCTTGGCGAAGTGCATCCGGATGAGGTGGTTCACCGGCTCCCGGAAGAAGCTGGAGCCGGGCACGGCGCCCACGCCCACCTCCTGGGCCAGGTCCTCGCAGAATTGGAGGTCGCTGTCGTAGCCGAAATCGCTGATGTCCAGCAGGACGTAGTAGGCGCCCTGGGGGTCGTTGTGGGTGATGCCCAGGGTATCCAGCCCCCGCAGGAACAGCTCTTTCTTATGGGTGTACTTGGCCAGCAGGTCGTCGTAGTAGTCCTGACCAAAGCCCAGGGCGGGCATGACGGCCTCCATCAGCGGCGCCGCGCAGCCCACGGTCAGGAAGTCGTGGACCTTCTTGGCCCGCTCGATGATCTCCGCCGGGGCGATGATGTAGCCCAGCCGCCAGCCGGTGATGGAGTAGGTCTTGGACAGGGAGGAACAGGAGAGGGTCCGCTCCCACATCCCCGGCAGGGTGGCAAAATAGGTATGGGTATGGGGCGCGTAGACGATGTGCTCATACACCTCGTCGGTGATGACGTAGGTGTCGTATTTCTCAGCCAGGTTTGCAATGACCAGCAGCTCCTCCCGGGTGAATACCCGGCCGCAGGGATTGGAGGGATTGCACAGCACCAGCGCCTTGGGATGCTGGCGGAAGGCGTCCTCCAGCACCTCCGGGTCGAAAGTGAAGGTAGGGGGCACCAGGGGGACGTAAATGGGCTCCGCGCCGGAGAGGATGGTGTCGGCGCCGTAGTTCTCATAGAAGGGAGAGAACACGATTACTTTGTCGCCGGGATTGGTGACGGTCATCATGGCACACATCATGGCCTCGGTGGAGCCGCAGGTGGCCACGATCTCGCTGTTGGGGTCGATGGAGCGGCCCATATAGTGGCTCTGCTTTTTCGCCAGCGCCTCCCGGAAGTTCTGGGCGCCCCAGGTGATGGCGTACTGGTGGGGTCCCTCATGGGCCACCTCCGCCAGACGGTCCAGAATGGCCTTGGGCGGGTCGAAGTCGGGGAAGCCCTGGGACAGGTTCACGGCGCCGTATTGCAGGGAAATGCGGGTCATCCGGCGGATGACGGAGTCGGTAAAGCTGGCGGTGCGCTCGGAGAGGGGCTGGGGCATATAAGGTCAACTCCTTGCTTTTTTTGGGATATGATTGTATATCATATAGAAAACATGGGAAAAAAGCCAGCCCCAAAACCATTAAATTTTGCGGATCGCGGAAATATTCTTTGGCATCTCCTATAAAACGTGGTAGAATCATGCTATTAAGAGAGGAAGAGGGAAGACCTGTGATACCGTTTGGGAAACTTTTGGCGGAGGGGAAACCGTTTTTAGGCACCTTCGTGCAGTCCGCGTCGCCGGAATTTATCGAGGCGGCCGCCTACGCGGGGTTCCGGTTCGCGGCTATTGACCTGGAACACACCTACTATGGAACGGAGAAGGCGGCGGAGCTGGTCCGGGCGGGAGAGGCCGCCGGACTGTCCATGCTGGTGCGGGTGCCGGCCCTGGACGCGGTCTGGATCAAAAAGTCGCTGGACCTGGGCGCGGCGGGCGTCATTGTGCCCAATATCGACACGGCGGAGCAGGCGGCCCAGGCCGTGGCGCTCTCCAAATTCACGCCGGAGGGCATCCGGGGAGCCTGCCCCGGCGTACGGGCCAACCGGTACGGAGCCGGCGGCAGCGACTACTATGAGACCGCCAACCGGGAGACCGCCGTGATCGCCCTGGTGGAGTCGCCGGAGGGCGTGAAGAACTTTGACGAGATCATTCGCACGCCCGGCCTGACGGCGGTGTTTCTGGGGCCGGTGGACCTGTCGGTGGCCATGGGGCTGAAAGGGGATACCAACGCGCCGGAGGTGCGGGAGGCCCTTTTGGAGATGGTCCGCCGTGCCGGAAAGGGCGGCGTTCCGGTGGGCGCGCTGGGGCTGGACCCGGTGTTCGTCCGGGAATTGTTTGCCGAGGGGCTGGATTTTCTGGCCTATGGAATTGACACCATTTTGATGTACCAAACGTGCAGAGAGATCATGCGGTCTGTTTTCGGAGCCGTGTGACAATGCTTGGAAAGGAAGTTTTGACGATGAATGAGACACTGAAGGTTCTGAAAGAGCGCCGCAGCATCCGCAAGTACAAGGCGGAGCAGATCAGGGACGAGGAATTGAACGCCATTCTGGAGGCCGGCACCTGGGCCGCCAGCGGCAAGGGGCTGCAGTCCGCCGTCATGGTGGTGGTGCAGGACGCGGAGACCATCTCCATGCTCTCCCGCGCCAACGCCGAAATTCAGGGCAAGCCCGGTGCGGACCCCTTCTACGGGGCGCCCACGGCAGTCGTGGTGCTGGCGGACGGCGAGGCCGCCAACTGGCTCCAGGACGGCTCTCTGGTGATGGGCAACCTGATGACCGCCGCCGCGTCCCTCGGCGTGGGCTCCTGCTGGATCAACCGCTGCATGGAGTATTTCGACATGCCCGCCGGTAAGGAACTGCTGAAAAAGTGGGGCCTGGACGAGAAGTACCGGGGCGTGGGCATCTGCGTCCTGGGCTATGCTGACGGCCCCGCCCCCACCCCCAAGCCCCGGAAGGCCGACTACATCCGGCGGGTGTGAGCGATGACCTTTCGGGAAGAACGGGAGGCCGTCTGCCGGGTCGGAAAGCTGCTGTATGACCGGGGGTATGTTGCCGCCAACGACGGCAACATCTCCGTAAAGGTGGCGGAAAACCGGCTGCTGATCACCCCCTCCGGCGTCAGCAAGGGCCGGATGACTCCGGAGATGCTGCTGGTGACGGACCTGGACGGCACAGTGGTAGAGGGTAACCGCCACCCCTCCTCGGAGGGAAAAATGCACCTGGAGGTCTACCGGGGCAGGCCGGATGTGAACGCCGTGGTCCACGCCCATCCGCCAGTATCCACGGCCTTTGCCGTCTGCCGCCGGGGGCTGGAGACGCCCTACCTCTCCGAGCTGGTGGCGGGGCTGGGGCAGGTGCCCTGTACCCCCTCTTTTGCCATGCTCTCCACCCGGGAGGTGCCCGAAAGCGTTCGCCCCTATCTGGCGGACCACAACGCCCTGCTGCTGGCAAACCACGGCGCCCTGGCCTGGGGCGGCGATCTGTGGGAGGCCTTCGACCGGCTGGAGACGGTGGAGCATACGGCGAAGATCGTGCTGAACGCCCAGCTGTTGGGCGGCGGCGTCCCACTGACAGAGGAGGAAGTTGCCCGCCTCCAGGGTCTGCGGGGGATGTATCAGACATTGCGGGAGGTGCGCCATGGATAACGAGTTGCGGAAAGTGACCCATGTGGAGAATGTCCGCTATGACAAGGCGGCGGAGGAGCTGGTCATCTTGGACCAGACCCTGCTGCCCAATGAGGAAAAATTCCTCCGGCTGACCACGGCGGAGGAGATGTATGACGCCATCAAGACGTTGAAGGTCCGGGGCGCCCCGGCCATCGGCATCTGCGCCGCCTACTCCATGTACGTCCTGGCCCGGAGCATCCCGGAGGACGCGGACTTCTATCCGAAGCTGGAGGAATACGGAGCCTACCTGAACAGCTCACGCCCCACGGCGGTGAATTTGAGCTGGGCCATCCGGGAAATGCTGCAAACGGCGCGGGAAAACCTGTCCCTGTCCCGCCCGGCGCTGCTGGAGGCGCTGTACGAAAAGGCGGCGGCCATCCACGCCGACGACATCGCCAAGTGTGCCGCCATCTCCGAGTACGGATTGACGGTGGTGAAGGACGGCGACGGCATCCTGACCCACTGCAACGCGGGGCCTCTTGCCACCTCCCGGTACGGCACGGCGCTGGGGCCCATCCTGCTGGGAACAGAGCGGGGCATGAAATTCCGCGTCTTTTCCGACGAGACCCGGCCCCTGCTTCAGGGCGCCCGGCTCACCAGCTACGAGCTGCAGCGGGCGGGGGTGGATGTGACGCTGATTTGCGACAACATGGCCTCCATCGTGATGAAGAACGGCTGGGTGCAGGCCTGCTTCGTGGGCTGCGACCGGGTGGCCGCCAACGGCGACACCGCCAACAAGATCGGCACCAGCGGCGTGGCGATTCTGGCGAAGCACTACGGCATCCCCTTCTACGTGCTGGGCCCCACCAGCACCATCGACATGAACTGCCCCGACGGGGACCACATCCCCATCGAGGAGCGGGACCCGGAGGAAATCAAAAATATGTGGTATGAAAAGCCCATGGCCCTGCGGGATGTGAAGTGCTACAACCCGGCCTTCGACGTGACGGACCACAGCCTCATCACGGGCATCATCACGGAGAAGGGCATCTGCCGGGCGCCATATACCGAGAGCCTGGCGGCCCTGTTTGACAACAAAAAGTAAAATCCGACATCAACTATACAAGGAGGACTCAAAAATGGCGGTCAAAGAATCCCCCTCCGCCTGCATCGCGGCGGAGGAAACCAACGTTGCCAAGGTCATGCTGATGCCCGGCGACCCTCTGCGGGCCAAGTACGTGGCGGAGCACTATCTGGAAGACCCGGTCTGCTTCAACACCGTCCGCAACATGCTGGGCTACACCGGCACCTACAAGGGCAAGAAAATTTCCGTCATGGGCCACGGCATGGGCGTGCCCTCCATCGGCCTGTATACCTATGAGCTGTATAACTTCTACGGCGTGGAATCCATCATCCGCATCGGCTCCGCCGGCGGCATCGGCGACGATGTGAAGGTGCGGGATGTGGTCATCGCCATGGGCGCATCCACCAACTCCCACTTTGCCGACCAGTACCGTTTCCCCGGCCAGCTCTGCGCCACCGCCGACTACGCCATGCTGCGGGACGCCGTGGCCGCCGCGGAAAAGCTGGGCGTCCGGGCGGATGTGGGCCAGGTGTTCACCGCCGACCAGTTCTATAACGACAACCCTGAGGCGGGGGAGACCTACCGCAAGTTCGGCATCCTGGCGGTGGAGATGGAGACGGCGGGCCTGTACTGGACGGCCCAGCGGCTGGGCAAGAAGGCCCTCAGCATCCTGACCATCTCCGACCACATCTTTACCGGCGAGGCCCTGTCCGCCGAGGAGCGGCAGGACTCTTTCCATGAAATGATGGAAATTGCGCTGGAGACCGCCTGGAAAGCGGCGGAGTGATCCATTCACACATAAAAAGAGAGAGGCGCATCGCGCCTCTCTTTTATTATATAAGGTATCAGCCCTTGCAGACGGGAACGATCCAGCCCTTGGTGTCGGGCAGCTTGCCCCACTGGATGCCGGTCATGGTGTCGTACAGTCTCTGGGTGACGGGGCCGATCTTGCCGCCGGAGATGTCCACCTTGTCGCCCTTCCAGTCCAGCTCCTTGACGGGGGAGACGACGGCGGCGGTGCCGGTGCCGAAGACCTCGTCCAGGTGGCCCTCATGGCCGGCCTTCATGATGTCGGCGATGGCCAGCTTGCCCTCGATGACCTCATAGCCCCAGTCCTTCAGCAGCTCGATGCAGCTGCGGCGGGTGACGCCGGGCAGCACGGTGCCCACGCAGGCGGCGGTGTAGATCTTGCCGTCGATCATGAAGAAGATGTTCATGGCGCCGACTTCCTCGACGTACTTCTTCTCCACGCCGTCCAGCCACAGCACCTGCGCGAAGCCCTTCTTCTCAGCCAGCGCGCCGGCCTTGATGGAAGCGGCGTAGTTGCCGCCGCACTTGGTAAAGCCGGTCAGACCGGGAGCGGCGCGGATGTACTCGTCCTCCACGTAGATGCGCACGGGGTCGATGCCCTCGGCATAGTAAGCGCCGGAGGGAGAGGCGATGATGCAGAAGGTGTAGTTGTGGCTGGCGTGAACGCCCATGCCCACGTCGGTGGCAAAGACGAAGGGACGGATGTACAGGGAAGTGCCCTCGGAGTGGGGAACCCAGTCCTTATCCACCTCCACCAGCGCCTTGACGGCCTGCACGAAGTCCTCC
>SFVC01000052.1 GCA_004560375.1 bacterium | reverse complement strand
GCTGCCAGCTCCCCTTTCAGGGGAGCCATTCAAAAAGTCAGCACCAGCCCTGTCCTGAGCTGCTTGGCCCGCGCCCCCAAAACCTCTTTTAGGATCTGAAACCCCCGCTCCCCCGTACAATGCCCGGTGACGATCTCCTCCACCCCGCTCTCGGCTAACCTCTGTCCCAGGGCATACACTTCTTCATCCGGTGTCTCGAAGAGATGGAAGCCGCCGACCAGCGCTCGGATCGGCTGGTCTGGAAAGGCCTCCTGCGTCTCCCGGACGATCACATCCGCCCCGGCGTGACAGCAGCTGTTGAAGACCACAAGGCCCCGCGCCGTCTGAAAGACCAGGCTCTGCTCATGGGAGAAATCATCAGGGGTATACTTGCCGTCGCGCAGGCGGTACATCTTCCCCGCCTTGCCCTTGGCGGCCAGCCCCGGCGTGGTGTGGGGGAGCAGAGAGACGCCGGGGGCGGGGGAGAAGGGACCGGAGACGAAGCGGATGCGGTCGGCGTATTCCGCCAGCGTCCCCTTGCGGATGCCCTCATAGCGCCAGCCCCGGTCGGTCCGGTCGTAGCAGTCCTCGCCGCAGCCCTGGCGGAGGTAGAGGGGGGCGGTTGGATTGCGGCGGAAAAAGGCGGGCAGGCCGTCGGCGTGGTCCCAGTGGGCGTGGGAGAGGACGGCGAAGTCGGCGCGGGAGAGATAGATGCCCAGGGCAGCGGCGTTGCGGGCGAAGTTCTCCCCGCCGCCGGTGTCCAGTAAAATATGCTTGTCTTGGTATTCGATCCAGAAGGCCAGGCCCCACTCGGCGGTGAGCTGGGGGGCGGGGCGGTTGTCGATGAGGGTGGTAACGCGCATCGGGAGGACCCCTTTCCTTGTTTATTGTAGATGTGGATAAGGTACCATTGATTCGCAGATCGGTCAAGCTGCTTTATCGAACGTGTATTGTATTCCTTACGTATTTGATGATCCGTAGGGGCCGCAGACCTCTGCGGCCCGTTGGTGTAGGGTGGTAGTATGGTTTCGATGGGTGGTACTGCGCGGCAGGTAGCGGGCCGCAGGGGTCTGCGGCCCCTACGCAAGTACACAGGAATCTGTCATAGACGTTGCCGCCCCCGCATAGAATGACAGCACGAACGAAGGAGGTGCCGGTATGTGGGACAAGGTGCTGCCGCGCACCCTGCGGGAGCAGGTGGCGCTCCTGCCCCCGGAGGTGGGGCAGGAACTGGAAGAGCTGCGCCTGCGGGCCGGGTATCCCATGGCCGCCGTGCGGGGCGGGGAGGAATGGGTGCCGGAGGGTTGGCGGCGTGCCATCCTGACCGAGAGCGACTTGCAGCGGGTGCTGGAAATGGCGGGGCAAGGCTCCGTCCACACGATCTTAGACCAGCTGCGCAGCGGCTTCGTCACCGCCGCCGGGGGCGTGCGGATCGGGATCTGCGGCGTGGGTGCTGTGGAGGATGGGCGGCTGTTGTCCTTCCGTCAGGTCACGTCGCTGGCCTTGCGGGTGCCGCGGGCCATGGCCGGGGTGGCCGAGCCGCTGCTGCCCCAGCTGGCACCGGGGCGGGAGCTGCCCTCTACCTTATTGCTCTCCCCGCCGGGGGTGGGGAAGACCACGCTCCTGCGGGACCTCATCCGCTGTTTATCCACAGGGGTGTGGATCAACCCCAAACGGGTCGGCGTGGCCGACGAGCGGGGGGAGCTGGGGGTCGGGTCCCTGCGGGCCTTTTTGGGGCCGCGGGTGGACGTGCTGGCCTACTGCCCCAAGGCGGCGGCGCTCAGGATGCTGCTGCGGGGGATGTCCCCCCAGGTGCTGGCGGCGGATGAAATTACCGACCCGCAGGATATCCGGGCCATGGAGCAGGCCGCCGGGTGCGGCGTGACCTTGCTGGCCACGGCCCACGGGGGGAGCCTGGAGGACTTGCGCCGCCGTCCCCTCTATCGGGAGCTGTTGGACGCCGGCATTTTTCAGGCCTTCGTCTTTCTCACCCGGCAGGGCGGGAAGCGGCACTATCAAGTCTGGACGGGAGGGGAGGCCCCATGACGACACTGGCGGGAAAGGGGCTGCTCTTCGGCGGCTGCGTAGCCCTGGGAATACTCACCGGGCTGGGCCGGCTGCGGCGGGTGGCCTGTTTGGAGGAGTTTCGGCGCATCCTGTCCAGTTTGGCGCGGGAGCTGACCTTCTCCCTGCGGCCCCTGCCGGAGCTGGCGGAGGACGTGGCCGGGCCCGGCCCGGCGGGAGAGTGCCTGAGGGCCTGCCGCCGGTGCTTTCTGGCCTCCGGCGGCGAGAGCTGGGCCGAGAGCTGGGAGACGGTTTTGCGGGAAACGGACCTGCCCCTCTCGGACGAGGACCGGGGCCTGCTGGCGGAGTTCGGCCAGGTCCTGGGCCGGTACGACGGGGAGAGCCAGCAGCGGGCCTTACAAGCCCTGTTGGACCGGCTGGGGGAGCAGGTCGAAACGGCCCGGCAGACGGCCCGGCGGCTGGTCCGGGTGGACGTGACGCTGGGGGTGACGGCGGGGCTGTTTTGTCTCATCCTGCTGTGAGGAGGGAGAAAAACCATGGATGTTGAGCTGGTGTTCAAGATCGCGGCGGTGGGCATTCTGGTGTCGGTACTGAACCAGGTGCTCACCCGGTCGGGGCGGGAGGAACAGGCCACCATGACCACGCTGGCGGGGCTGATCGTTGTGCTGATGATGGTGGTGCAGAAGATCAGCGAGCTGTTCGAGCTGGTCAAGACCCTGTTCGGATTGTGAGGGCGCGGGATGGACTTGCTGCCTGTGGCCGCGGCGGGCGTGGCGGCGGCTTTATGCGCGGTGGTGGTGCGGCAGAGAGCGCCGGAGATCGCCTTGGCGCTGGCGCTGGCGGCCTGCGTGGTTTTACTGTGGCACACCCTGCCGCTGCTGGAGACCATCCGGGATGTGCTGGACGAGCTGGCAGACCTGGCCCAGGTCTCGCCCCAGCTGCTGCGGCCCATGCTCCAGACGGTGGGGCTGGCGCTGGTGACCAAGCTGGCCTCGGCCCTGTGCAAGGACGCGGGGGAGGGGAGCCTGGCTGCCTTCGTGGAGGTGGCCGGGAGCGCGGCGGCGGTGCTCGTGGCCCTGCCGCTGCTCAGGATGGTCTTACAGCTCATGTTGGGATTGCTGTGAGGCGGTGCCTCTGCTGCCTGCTGCTCCTGCTGGGCTTGGTTTCGCCCACGGCGCTGGCGCTGGACGAGGAGAGCGCTGCCCAGGCGACCCAGGCGCAGAGCGAAGCCTTTGGCTTTGATGACCTGGAACGCATCGGGGAAGCCTACACCGGCCAGGAGGACATTGCCGGCGGGGTGGACGTGCCGGGGGCCTTTCGGCATGTCGGGCAGACGGCCAAGGACAACCTGGGTCAGGTGGTCAAAACCGCCGTGCGGAGCTGTGTGCTGCTCCTGGCCGTGACGCTCCTGTGGGGCCTGGCCCAGGGGATGCAGGCCGGGGCGGGGGAGTCCGGGGGGCTGGAGGCCATCACCCTGGCCGCCGTGCTGGCCATCACCGCCGTTGCGGTGGGGGACGTCCACTCCCTGCTGTCCCTGGGGGAGGAGGCCATTTACAACATGGAGACGCTGGGGGACGTGCTGCTCCCCGCCGTGTCCATGGCCACTGCGGCCAGCGGGTCCCCGGCCATGGCGGTGGTGAAGCACGGGGCGACCATTTTGTTCTCCGACTTTCTCCTGCGGCTCATCCACAGCCTGCTCATCCCGCTGTGCTATGCGTTCGTGGCGGCGAATGTCGCGTGGGCGGCGCTGGCCAACGAGGGGCTGAAGCGGCTGGCGGGCTTTCTCAAGTGGCTCATCACGATGGTGCTCTCCGTCGTCCTGCTGGTGTTCGTGGGCTACCTCAATCTCTCCGGGGTCATCTCCGGCGGGGCGGACGCGGCGACGGTGAAGGCGGCGAAGTTTACGCTCTCGAACCTCGTGCCCGTGGTGGGGGGCGTGATCTCGGACACGGCGGAGACGCTGCTGGCGGGCGCGGCCATTCTGCGCAACGCCGCCGGGGTGTTCGGGATGCTGGCGGTGCTGGGCATCTGCGTGGCCCCGTTTCTGAACCTGGGGGCGCACTACCTGCTGTACAAGGGCACGGCGGCGCTGGCGGCGACGGCGGCGGGGTCCGGGCGGCTGACGGGGCTGATCGAGGCCCTGGGGACGGCCTTCGGGCTGATCCTGGCTATGACGGCCTCCTGCGCGGTCCTGCTGACGGTGGCGATGGTGTCGGCGGTGTCCGCCGTGGGATGAGAAGGGGGGATGCTCCATGACGTTGCTTCGCACTTGGATTGTAAGCGTCACCGCCTGCGCCATGGTCATTGCCGCCGCCGAGGCCCTGATGCCCGACGGGGCGGTGAAGCGGGTGGGAAAGCTCACGGGGGGCCTCATCTTAGTGCTGGGGCTGCTGCAGCCCTTGGTGAAGCTGGACTATGACGACTGGCTGGACGATCTCCCCGCCCAGACCGCCGGGGCCGTGACCCAAGAGGATTTGGAGGGCGCGGCCTATGCGCCGATGAAATCCATCATAGAGCGGGAGCTGAGCGCATACATTGTGGACAAAGGCGCCCAGCTGGGGGTGACCTGCACGGCCCAGGTGGTGTGCGAGACGGGGGAGGACGGGGTGCCCATCCCCACCCGGACCACCATCACCGGGGCCATGACCCCGGCGCAGAAGGAGGCGATGATCCGCTGTGTCACCCAGGAGCTCGCCATCCCCCGGTCGGGGCAAATCTACCGGAATGAGGAAGTGCCATGAACGGAAGAGAAGCAGTGGGCCGCCTGCAAAAACGCCTGTCGGGTCGGTCGGGCCTGTCCAGTCGGCTGAAGAAGTACAAATGGGTGGGCTTGGTCCTGCTCGTCGGCCTGCTCCTGCTGGCCTGGCCCGCCGGGAAGGAAAACCAGGCCGAGACGGCGGCGGAGACGCCCCAGACCTTCGACCTGGCCGCGACCGAGGCCCGCCTGTCCGAGGCCCTGTCCCAGATCCGGGGGGCGGGGGAGGTGACGGTGGTGCTGACCCTGGCCGGCGGCCCCCGGCAGGTCCTGGCCCAGGACGTGGACCAGGCCGCGGAACGGGGGCAGGAGCGGCGGGAGACCGTGGTCGTCTCCCGTGGGTCCGGGGGACAGGAGGCCGTGGCCGTGCAGGAGGTCTCGCCGGAGTACCAGGGGGCGCTGCTGGTGTGTCCCGGAGGGGGAGACCCCACCGTGCGGCTCCAGCTGACCCAGGCCGTCGCCGCCCTGACGGGGCTGGGGGCCGATAAAATTTCGATCAGTGAGGGAAAGTGAGGAAGAAGTCTTATGAAGCTCTGGAAACGGAATCTCATCGCCGCCGCCATCGTGCTCTTTGTCTGCGGGGCGGTCTACTTAAATTGGAGCTACACCCAGGACACCGCCGCCGGGAGGAACCTCGGTCAGGCCGCCCTGGTGGGCGGGCGGGAGGACCCGCTGCTGACCCAGCCCGACCCCGGTGCCGCCGACGGCAAATCAGACGGCAAGTCGGACGGGAAAGCCGAGGACGGCCAAGGCCAGGACGGCACCCAGGCCAACGACCCCGCCACCGCCGAGAGCGGGAGCTATTTCTCCACCGCCCGCCTCAACCGCCAGCAGGCGCGGGACAACGCCCTCTCCCTGCTCCAGGAGGCGGCGAAGGACGAAAAGGCGGACCAGACCGCCGTGGACGAGGCCAACGCCTCCATCCAGACCATGGCCGACGCCACCGTCACCGAGGCCCAGATCGAGAACCTCATCACCGCCAAGGGCTACACCGACTGCGTGGCCTTTCTGGGGGAGGACAGCATCAGCGTCGTCGTCTCCGCCCTGGACAACGGCATGACCGACGCCGACGCGGCCCGCATCGGGGAGATCGTCATGGAGCAGACCGGCCTGAAAGCCGACCAGATCAAGATCATCGAGGCCGAGTAAGCAAGCAGAACACGGAACAACGGAAGAGAACCCCTCACGGACAGAGCAGCTACCCTGTGCGTGAGGGGTTGTCCTGGTTTTCGCGGGCTGGTATAATGGAGCCACGAAACACGGAAGGGGTGGTTTACCATGTCCAGACCCACAAAGCTCTTGCTTGCCTTCGCCGCCGGGGCGGCGGTGGGGAGCGCCCTCCTCCGCCGCCGTCTCCGCCCCGCCGTGGGGCAGAGGATGGACCAGGTGCAGGACCAGATGGACCAACTGAAAGCGGCCTACGAGCAGCAGGACCGGATGCGGCGGGATTTCACCGCCAACGTCTCCCACGAGCTGAAAACGCCCCTGACCTCCATCTCTGGCTACGCCGAGATCATCCGGGAGGGCATGGTGCGGAGCGAGGATGTGAGCCGGTTCGCCGGGAAGATCTACGAGGAGGCCCAGCGGCTCATGACCCTGGTGGAGGACATCCTCAACCTCTCCCACCTGGACGAGGGAGCGCCGGGGCAGGAGCGCTGCCAGGGCATCGACCTCTACGCCCTCTGCCAGCGGGCCTTGGCCAGCCTGGACGAGGCCGCCCGCCAGCGGGCCATTACGCTCACCCTCACCGGGGGGCATTACACCGTGGACGGGGCGGAGAAGCTGCTGAGCGAGATCATCTTCAACCTCTGCGACAACGCCATCAAGTACAATCAGGACGGCGGGGCCGTGAAGGTCTCGGTCACCAAGGAGGACGGCTTTGTGGTCCTCACCGTGCAGGACACCGGCATCGGCATCCCCGCCGGGGAGACGGACCGGGTCTTTGAGCGGTTCTACCGGGTGGATAAGAGCCACTCCAAAAAGATCGGCGGCACGGGGCTGGGGCTTTCCATCGTGAAGCACGCCGCCGCCTACCACGACGCCCGCATCCAGCTGGACAGCCAGCTGGGGCACGGGACGCGGGTGCGCGTCCTGTTCCACCCCAGCCAGGAGGGGGAAGGGGTATGAGCAAAGGGTTTCCCATGCTTCCCCAGGCGGCCCAGGCGATCGAGCGCCTGCGGGCGGCCGGACACGAGGCCTGGATCGTGGGGGGCTGTGTGCGGGATGTCTTATTGGGCCGCACGCCCACGGACTATGACCTCACGACCTCGGCCCTGCCGGAGGAGACGGAGGCCGTCTTTGCCGGGGAGAGGCTTATCGAGACGGGCTTGCAGCACGGGACCGTGACGGTGCAGCTGGAGGGCGTGCCGCTGGAGATCACGACCTATCGCGTGGACGGCGGCTATACCGACGCCCGGCACCCGGACGGGGTGACCTTTACCCGCAGCCTGCGGGAGGACGCGGCCCGGCGGGACTTTACCATCAACGCCATGGCCTACGCCCCCGGCGAAGGCTTGCAGGATTTTTTCGGCGGGCAGGCGGATCTGTCTGCCGGGGTCATCCGCGCAGTGGGGGAGGCGGACCGGCGGTTTCAGGAGGACGCCCTGCGCATCCTGCGGGCGATCCGGTTTGCTTCGGTGCTGGGCTTCGAGCTGGACCCGGAGACGGACGCCGCCGCCCGGAGAAATGCGCCGCTGCTCCAAAAAATTTCGGTCGAGCGGGTGTTTGTGGAGCTGAGCAAATTGCTCTGCGGCCCGGGGGCGGGAAAAATTTTGCGGGCCTACCCGGATATTTTGGGGGTGGTGCTCCCGGAGCTGACGCCGACGGTGGGGTTTGCACAGCACAATATCCACCACTGCTATGACGTCTACACCCACACCGCCGTGGCCGTGGACCATGTGCCGCCGGAGGTGACCCTCCGGTTGGCGGCGCTCTTTCATGATCTGGGGAAACCCGCCACGTTTTCCATGGGCGAGGACGGCCAGGGGCATTTTTATGGGCACCCGAAGGTCAGCGCGGCCCTGGCGGAACAAATTTTGCTGCGGCTCCGCGCCCCCAAGCGCCTGCGGGAGGAGGTGGTCCGCCTGGTCGAGGTCCACGACTGGCCCCTCTCCTCAGAGCCGCGCCTGATTCGACGCAGGCTCCAACAACTGGGGGAGGAGGGGTTTTTTGCGCTCCTGGCCCTCCAGAAGGGGGACGCTGCGGCCTGTTCTTTGTCAGATTGCACAAGGGAAGACGGTCGAAATGCGGTGGAAACGGCGGCAAGGGCCATCTTAGCCGCCAGACCCTGCTTGTCCGTGGGCGACCTGGCCGTGAACGGGAGGGACGTCATGGCCATGGGCTATTGCGGCCCAGGGGTTGGGGCCGCTTTGCGGCTGCTGCTGGAGCGGGTGATCGCGGAAGAAATTCCCAACGAAAAAACCGCTCTTTTGCAGTCACTTGAAGAGAAAGATGCAAAAAAGCCTGAAAAAAAGGGAAAAAAAGTCAGCTTCTAAACTTATTAAATTCACCTGCAACGATCTCGGATTGAGTATTTTGCTGAAAAAGCAAATTTTGTCTTCCCTTTTTCTGGACAGTGTGATATAATACAATCACTCAAAAGACGGGGG
>SFVC01000008.1 GCA_004560375.1 bacterium | reverse complement strand
AAGAGCTTTAAGGCCGCCAAGGCCTGAGAGAGCCCGGATCGTAACTGCTTGTAAAGCCCAGGGGGGACAATGTGTCCCCCCTGGGCTTTTTGTGCATTTTTACATAATTTTTACATGGAAATATGTGGGGCGCCCAGAATTGGTGTTGAAAACTTCCCGTATACTTCCACATCTTGTACCTGTGTCGAATTTTGTCGAATTTTGCGATTTCTTTCCCTTGCGCGGCGGGAAGATCTTGGCAATAATGGGGGTAACCCAAGGAAAGAGAGGTGAACTCACTCATGCGTGAGCTGTTCCTGAAAACGCTGGATCTTCCTGATGAAACCGGCGTACTTCGCAGCTATGACTACTCCATTCTCATCGACGAGATGGACGTGGGGCCCTTTTCCTGCGAAAGCTACGGTATCCGGGTGGTTGAGCGGGGCGGGGCCGAGGCCTCGGCGGCCCATGTGACGTGCAGCGCCGCCCGCATTGATGAGCTCAGCGACCTGGTGGTGCGAAACGCAGTCACACCCACCACCCTGAATGATGTTCTGTCCGACTGGCTGTAAAAATAGGCGGGACGCCACATGGGCGTCCCGCCCCTTTTGTCCTGTTACAGGCGATCCAGCGCGAGGATTTCGTCGGCGGTGCGGTCGGCGGTCTCCATCACGCCGTCGAAGTCCACATAGGGGTTATAGAGCCGTTCCAGCTTGTCGTGGGCGGCCTTGGCCTGGGCCAGACCGGCCACCGCCTCCTCCGTCAGGGCGGCGGCCACCCGCCGGGTGAAGCGCAGCCGGGGCTTGGCGGCCCGGCAGGCGTCGGCGTCCACCATGGCGTCCAGCCGCAGGCGGCGGTAGGCCCGGTGGGGCCAGGGAGCCTCCGGGGTGGAGGTGACGAAGGCCAGGGAGAGATCGGGGAAGATGAGGTGGGCCAGCCGATCCGGGGCCATGGGATCGGGACAGACCACCGCCCGGTGCCCCGCCGCCAGCCCCGCGGTGAGGATGGGGTTGAGCAGATGGTGGGCCAGCCCGGAGCTGTCCGCCAGCTCATACACACGGCCCGCCTGGGCCTCCACCGTGCCCCAGAGGGTGAGGGCCCCCTTGTGGGTGACGGCGGACAGGAACCGCTGATCCGCGCCCCCCGTCCCGCCTGGCTTTTTCAGCTCCCGGCCGATGATGCCCGCCGCCCGTTTGGCCAGCTTCTGCTGCACCGCCGGGACGGCCAGCAGCTCGTTGATGTCCCGGCGCAGCTCCCCCGCCGCGCCCAGGCAGCGGTACACCCGCTTGTAATGGCCCTGGTATTCGGCGGTGGCGGCCAGAATGTCCTCCTTGATGGGCTGGAGGCCGGCGCGGTCGTAGAAGCCGCTCAGGTCTATGTAGCGGTCAACGGCGCCGGGACAGCCGGGTTCGAGGACGTGGGGCGCCGTCCCGTCCACCACCGCGGCCCCCAGGGCCGGGATGATCACCGCGTCCAGGGACTCCGGATCCCCCGAGCACAGCACCTCCTCCGTCTCCAGCCCCGCGGCCTGGGCGTGCCGCTCCACCCGGCGCATGAGGGTGGACTTGCCGCTGCCCGGGCCGCTCTTGATGATGTACACCGCCCGGAACCGCCGGGGATCGGACAGCTGGTGGTAGAGGGAATAAAACCCCGAGGGCGTATTCCCCCCCAGGAAATATTGGATCTTCGGCATCCTGATAAAGCCTCCTCCTGATTGGCCGGTATCCCCGGCCTGGGTTTTCTCTCCAGACTATGCCAACCGAAGCGGAAAGGTTCAGCCGAGAAAATTTTCCAGCCAAAACCGGCGCATTGCCGCTTGACGCGGGGCCTCATCCACGCTATAATCTTGGGGAGAGAATCGACAAAATTTTAACAATAATTCCCTTCCAGAGGAGGAACCGTCATGCGTCATTATGAAACCACAGTCCAGAAACTGAAAGACGAAGTGCTCACCGCCGTGGCCCGCCTTGCCTGGAACGAGCGGCTTCAGACCAACGACCTGCTGAACATTCCCGAGGAGATCATCCCCGGCCCCGAGGCCCAGATGCGCTGCTGCATCTATAAGGAGCGGGCCATCGTCAACAGCCGGGTGAAGATGGCCATGGGCGGCGACCGGGCCAACCCCGCCCTGGTGGAGGTGCTGCCCATCGCCTGCGACGAGTGCCCCGTCACCGAGATCAGCGTGGGCCCGTCCTGCCGGGGCTGTATCGCCCACCGCTGCGTGGAGGTATGCCCCAAGGGGGCCATCCGCATTGAGAACCACCGCTCCGTCATCGACCACTCCAAGTGCGTGCTGTGCGGCAAGTGCATCGCCGCCTGCCCCTACGGGGCCATTACCAAGAACGTGCGCCCCTGTGAGCGGGGGTGCCCGGTGGGAGCCATTTCCATGGGCCCCGACCGGAAGGCCAATATCGACGTGAACAAGTGCATCTCCTGCGGCCAGTGCGTGATCCAGTGTCCCTTCGGCGCGGTGATGGACAAATCGTACATTGTGGACGTGATCCAGATGCTGCTGGGGGCGGACAAGTGGGGCCTCCACGTCTACGCCATTCTGGCCCCCTCCTTCGTGGGACAGTTCGACTGCACCCCCGGCCAGATGGCCGCCGCCCTGAAGGAGCTGGGCTTCTACGACGTGCAGGAGGTGGCCCTGGGCGCCGACCTCACCGCCCAGGCGGAGGCCGCCGAGTTCGAGGAGCGGGGGGGCGGCCCCATGACCTCCTCCTGCTGCCCCGCCTTCGTGGCCTTTGTGGAGCGGCATATGCCGGATCAGGTGCCCCTGGTGTCCACCACCCCCTCCCCCATGGTGATGCTGGGCCGGAGCATCAAGGATCGGGATCCCCTGGCCCGGGTGGTGTTCATCGGCCCCTGCGTGGCCAAGAAGCGGGAGTTCCACCTGGGCCGCACCCGGGCCAGCGTGGATCTGGTACTTACCTTCGAGGAGCTGTACTCCATGCTGTCCGCCAAGGACATCGACGTGTCCAAGATGAAGGAGATCCCCCTGGATCACGCCAGCGGCTATGGCCGGGGGTTTGCCGCCGGGGGCGGCGTGGCGGCGGCGGTGGCCCAGGGCCTCAAGGAGCGGGGCAGCTCTGTGGAGGCCAAAACCGTGGCCTGCAGCGGCATCGAGGAGTGCAAGATGGCCCTGCTGAAGATGTCCAAGGGGGTGCTGCCGGAGAACTTCATCGAGGGCATGGCCTGCGTGGGCGGCTGCGTCCAGGGCCCGGGGATCATCAACCGCAGCCCCAAGAACAAGAACGAGGTGGCCAAGCACGTCAAGGAGGCGGGCGGCCGCACCATCACCGACGCGGTGAACGCCATCGGCGGCCCCGCTGAGGTGCCCGCCGAGAGCAGTGACAAGAAGCCCGGCGGCGCCGTGGAGAAGGCCCGGGCGTAAATCCTCCCCCCTGCCCAGTTCAAAGCCTGCCGCCCTCAACGGGCGGCAGGCTTTTTGCCGTCATCCGGAAACTCCCAAAAATTTAGAACGAACGTTTGACAAATCGAACGAACTGTGGTATAATACGCCCAAGTCAAGATCCGAGGCCGGGTGGGCGGATCGATTTCTTGGAAGGAGCTTGCGCCATGGGTAAACTGACCCCCAAGCAGCAGCAGATCTACGAGTTCATCTCCACCTTCGCGGACGAGCACGGTTACCCCCCCTCCGTGCGGGAAATCGCCCAGGCGGTGAACCTGAAGTCCCCCGCCACCGTTCACTTCCACCTGAAGGGGCTGCGGGAGGCGGGTTACATCTCCCAGGCGGAGGGCAAAACCCGGGCCATCACCATCGTAGGCGGCGAAGCCGCCGGACGGAAAGACCAGGTGCCCCTGGTGGGCTACGTGGCGGCGGGTTCCCCCATCCTGGCGCAGGAGCATATTGAGGACTATCTCACCTTTGACACCGGCGGCCTGTCCGGGGAGCACTTCGCCCTCACCGTCCGGGGCGAGTCCATGCTGGAGGCGGGCATCCTTCCCGGCGACGTGGTGGTGGTGCACCAGCAGCCCCAGGCCCGGAACGGGGACATTGTGGTGGCCCTGTTTGAGGACGAGGCCACCGTGAAAACCTTCCGCCGGGAGCGGGACGGCCACATCTGGCTCTACCCGGAGAACTCCAGCCCGGAGTACCAGCCCATCGACGGGGAGGGCTGCTCCATCCTGGGCCGGGTGGTGGCGGTGATCCGGCGGTACTGAGGCCCCGCAAAGAGACGAAGCGCAAAGGAAAGGAGAACCTCCCGTGAACCAGACCATTACCGCTCCCAACGCCCCCGCCGCCGTGGGGCCCTACTGCCATGCCAAGCTGGCGGGCAGCACCCTGTACACCTCCGGCCAGTTGGGCCTGATCCCCGCCACCGGAGTTCTGCCCGAGGGGGTGGAGGCCCAGGCCGCCCAGGCCCTGGACAACCTGACCGCCGTGCTGGCCGCCGCCGGTATGACCTGCGGCGATGTGGTGAAAACCACCGTGTTCCTGGCGGACATGGGGGACTTTGCCGCCGTCAACGCCGTCTACGCCAACTATTTCCCGGTTGATCCCCCTGCCCGATCCTGCGTCCAGGCGGCGGCCCTGCCTAAGGGGGCCCTGTTTGAGATCGAGGCCGTGGCCGTCAAATAACTTTCGCCCTGGCCTTGATTTTTTTGCTGATTTGGAGTAGGCTATTTCCGGGGCAAAGGAAGCGCCACGCCCCAAACTATACAAACGGAGGACTTGGAACATGGAGCAAAAGTTTTATATCTGTGAGCACTGCGGCAACATCATCGCCATGGTGAAAAACGCCGGCGTCCCGGTGATGTGCTGCGGGCAGAAAATGACGGAGATCGTCCCCGGAACCACCGAGGCCGCCACCGAGAAGCACATCCCGGTGTATCAGGTGGAGGGCAACCTGGTGAAGGTGCAGGTGGGCTCTGTGGAGCATCCCATGCTGCCGGAGCATTACATCGAGTGGGTCTCCCTGCAGACCAAGCAGGGGAACCAGCGCAAGCAGCTGCACCCCGGCGACAAGCCGGAGGTCTGCTTCGCCCTGTGCGAGGGGGATGAGGTGGAGGCGGTGTACGCCTACTGCAACCTGCACAGCCTCTGGAAAGCGTAACGATACGGCATAGAGAGGGAGACGGCGGCCGCCGTCTCCCTCGTTTTTCATCAGTGGTTCTGAATCGGGAAACCTTCCGATCACCGGAGTTTTCGCCGGATTTCCTGGAGATTTCCTCGGAATGCGCCTTGACAGCGGCAAAAATTCGCAGTATAATACCATAGTCTGCCGCTTTGGGCGTATGCCGCGGCATACCATCCTTGCCTCCGGCCCGACCGGAGGCCAAACGACCATAAGGAGGTGCAAACACAATGGCAAAAGTCAGTGGAAACTACGAGGTGCTCTACGTCCTCAACCCCAACCTGGGCGAGGAGGAGACCGCCGCGCTGGTGGCCCGCTTCAAGGAGCTGGCCGAGGGCCACGGCTCCGTGTCCGAGGTGGATGAGTGGGGCAAGCGCCGCCTCGCCTATCCCATCAACGACCTGGAGGAGGGCTACTACGTGCTGATGACCTTCTCCGCCGATCCCGCCTTCCCCGCGGAGCTGGATCGTCTGATGCGGATCAATGTGAGCGTCATGCGCTCCATCATTGTCAGCAAGGACGAGTGAGAGGGAGAACAGTATGCTCAATCACATCGTAATCATGGGCCGGCTGGCCCGTGACCCCGAGCTGCGCCACACCCAGTCCGGCACCCCGGTGGCCACCTTCACCCTGGCGGTGGATCGGGACTTCAAGGACAAAAACACCGGCGAGCGCCAGACCGACTGGATCGACGTGGTGGCCTGGCGGGGCACCGGCGAGTTCGTCTCCCGCTACTTCTCCCGGGGCCGCATGGCCGTGGTGGAGGGCCGCCTCCAGATCCGGGACTGGACGGACAAGGAGGGCAACAAGCGCCGCTCCGCCGAGGTGGTGGCGGACAGCGTCTACTTCGGCGACTCCAAGCGGGACGGTGACGGCCAGGGGAACTACAACAGCAGCTACGGCAATTCCGGCTACGGAGGACAGCAGGGCGGAGGCTATGGACGGCCCGCCGCCCCCGCCCCCGCCGCCGACTACGGCATCCCGTCCGGAGGCGACCAGTTCGCGGAGCTGGCCGACGACGACGGCGATCTTCCCTTCTAAGCAAGGGTATCTCACATAAAGGAGGTCTCGCCAATTATGGCTATGGATAATGCGAAGCCCCGCGGCGGACGCAAGCGCCGCAAAGTGTGCGCGTTCTGCGTGGACAAGGTGGAGCAGATCGACTACAAGGACGCCCAGAAGCTCAAGCGCTATCTGTCCGAGCGTTCCAAGATCCTGCCCCGCCGCACCACCGGCACCTGCGCCATGCACCAGCGCCAGCTGACCGACGCCATCAAGCGCGCCCGTCACGTGGCCCTGCTGCCCTACGTCACCGACTAAGAAACGGCATAAAGGCGCCCCGGAGCACTGCTCCGGGGCGCCTTTTTGTGTGGAAACCCTCAGCCCTTCAGCCTGGACACGTCCTCCAGGTAGAGGGACACCTCGCCGCACTCCGGGCAGATGGCCACCCTGGGCTTGCCGATCCGCCCGCTGAAAATTTTGTTTTCCTCGGTGGACAGCACCACGCCGTAGCCCGCGCCCTCCACCTTTACCGTGCAGCCCTCCTGCATCTCTGCGCCGCACCTGAGACACTTCCGCATTTTGTTGACCTTCTTTCTGATCAAGATGTTGTTTGGGCTCAATAGACGCTTCCGCCGGACTTGCCCAGCTTCAATGTCCACCAGGCGTACACCGACTGCCCCGCGCCCCACACGACGCACACCGCCAGGGCGGGCAGGAAGCCCCAGTCGAAGAACATCCCGCCCAGGGCGAACACCACCCACAGCCCCAGGCACACCCGCACCATGGCCTGGTACGCCTTCATGGCGCACTGGCCGATGATGGCCCGCTCCGCCTCGTCGCAGCTTTCATACCATTTCTTCTGGAACTTGGTGTCGTACACCGAGCCCTTTTTCTCCGGGTTGAGCCGCTTGGTGAGATCCACCAGCTTCTGCTGGAGGATCATGGGGGCGAACAGGTTCACCAGGAAGGCCGCCAGCCCGCCGAAGAACAGAGGGGCGGGCATCATCCAGTGCGTCCCCGCGTTGCCCACGAACCCGGCGAACATGGCCGCCAGCAAAAAGAACGCCAGCACCGTACACAGCCCGGTGAGCCAGATGCAAACCGACAGCCTGGCTTCCACCTCATCGCTGACGGCCTCGTCCTCCCCGTCCCAGGCGGCAAGCCGCTTTTTCGCGCTGAAATAGATGGGCAGGCAGATGGCAAACTCCACCACGGGCAGGGCGATGATCAGCCACGGCGCCACCTTTGCGGTGAAGAACCGCCCCGCCCCGTCCAGGGCGTCCTGGAAGTTTTCCAGGCTCAGCTTCACCATCAGGATACCCAGCACGCCGCCCACAATCAGGCTGCATATCACAATCAAGATGAATTTGGGCAGGGCCTTCCGGTTCTCCTGCCGGGCCGTATTGTCATTGTTGTTCATGGTTCTCCTCCTCCAAGCTGAAAATGTCCTCCACCGTCACCCCGCAGATCTTCGCCAGGGTGAGGGCCAGCGTCACCGACGGGGAGTAGTCCCCCCGCTCAATGAGGCCGATGGTCTGCCGGGACACCCCGGCCAGCCGCCCCAGCTCCTGCTGGTTGACGCCTAAAGCGGCGCGGCGCTCCTTCAAGCGGTTTTTCAGCATGGCGCGCCTCCTTCCTAATGACAGGTTTCCTTGTCGGGATGACAATTATAATTGTCCTTTTGACAACTTTAATTGTCATATCGAGAATACCACAGCCCCAGGTCTATGTCAAGAGGTGTTTCGCAAATTTTTCAAAGTTGTTAAATTTTCCCCGGGGCTTGCCAGAATGCGTCGAATTCTGTAAAATAGAAAGCACGAGACAAAAGCCTGTGCCCGCGGCCGCGGCGCAGGCCCCCAACCCCACCTGGAGAAAAGGAGCACCCATGAAAAAACGTATTGCCATTCTGCTGCTGGCCGTCCTGCTGGCGGTCTCGTCCAGCACCACCGCCCTGGCCGCCCCGGGGCCCCTGTTTTCCGATCTGCCCGAGGATCGCTGGTCCTACCAGTACGTGTCCGACCTGTACCGGCAGGGGGTGGTGAACGGCTACCCCGACGGCACCTTCCAGCCCTTTGGAAACGTCACCTACGGGGAGGCGTTCAAGCTGATCCTGCTGTCCATCGGGGTAGAGGCGCCCGCCCCCGCCCAGCCGGGGGAGCACTGGGCCATGCCCTATGTGCAGCTGGCCCTGGACAACCGGCTGATGTATGCCTTCAACCCCGCCTATCTGAACACGATCCCCACCCGGTTGACGGTGGCCCGCATGACCGCCCGGGCCCTGGATCTGACGGATATCTCCGGCCCCAGCCCCTACGCCGACTGCGAGGACGGCTACGTGGTGGAGCTGTATGAGAAGGGGATCATGGACGGCTTTCTCAGCGAGGACGGCGTGCGAACCTTCCAGCCGGACAAGCCCATCTCCCGGGAGGAGCTGGCGGCCATCGTCTGGCGGGTTGGTCACAACGAACCCACCAAGGGCATGATCCGCTTTAACAATTACTACATAGATAAGCTGGAGGGGGTGCCCGCCTCTCCCTTTACCCGAGATCAGTTCAGCCGGGACGACAGGGGCCGGATCTCCTATTCCGGCGGCTATTTCGCCCATGGCATCGACGTGTCCGGCCACAAGGGGATCATCGACTGGGAGGCGGTGGCGGCGGACGGCATCGACTTCGCCATCATCCGGGAGGGCAACCGGGCCTGGGGCTCCGGCGTGCTCATGGAGGACTCCAAGTTTGAGGGCAATATGCAGGGCGCCATCGCCGCGGGGCTGGACGTGGGGGCCTACTACTTCTCCAACGCCATCACCGTGGCGGAGGCGGAGGAGGAGGCGGAGGCCTTCCTGGCCCGGCTGGAGCCCTACCGGGAGCACATCACCTACCCCGTGGTGTGCGACTGGGAGTACCTGGGCGGCAACGAGTCCCGGGCCTACGGCGTGGACGCCCGGATCATCACCCAGTGCATCGACGCCTTCTGCAAAAAGGTGGCGGCGGCGGGCTACACCCCCATGGTGTATTTCAACGAGTACTGCGGCTACGTGAAGATGGATCTGAGCAAGCTCACCCAGTACCAGTTCTGGTACGCCGAGTATGCCAACAGCCCCTCCTGTATGTACAACTTCCAGTTCTGGCAGTACTCCTCCAAGGGCAAGGTGGCGGGCATCGGCTCGGACGTGGACATGAACCTGTGCTTTGTGCCCTTTGGCAAGGGGATCGGGGAAAACCCCGATCCCGGCCCCGTGGAGACGGATCCCGTGGAAACCGAGCCTGTGGAAACGGAACCGGTGGAGACAGCCCCGGCGGAGACGGTGCCCGTGGAAACCGTCCCCGTGGAGCCGACCCCCACGCTCCCCGGCGTGATGGGCTGAACAAAGAGAAACAACGCGGGCGCTTCCCTTTTCCGGAAGCGCCCGCGCTTTTTCGTTGCTTGCTGTTCAGGGCAGATCCACCCGCCGCACGTCCACGCACCGCTTGGCGGCGGCGTCGATCTCAAAGAGCACCGCCCCCATCCGGCAGGGGCCGGGGGCGGGCTGGAACCGCTGGGGCAGGCCGCCCAAAAAGCGGTTGATGGCCTGCTCCGGCTTGACGCCGATGACCGACTGGCTGGGGCCCGTCAGCCCCAGGTCGGTGACGAAGCCCAGCCCCTGGGGCAGCACCTGGCAGTCGGCGGTGGGCACGTGGGTGTGGGTGCCCCACAGGGCCTGGGCCCGGCCGTCCAGATACCAGGCCATGGCCCCCTTCTCGCTGGTGGCCTCGGCGTGGAAGTCCACCAGGGTCAGATCGGCGCTCCCCGCCTTCAGGATCTCGTCCATTTTGGTGAAGGGGTTGTCGAAGTTGGGGTTCATCTCCACCCGGCCAATGAGATCCACCACCCGAATCCGCAGGCCCTGGGGGCCGTCGAACACCCCCCAGCCCCGGCCGGGGGCCCGCGGAGGGTAGTTGGCGGGCCGGAGGATATAGGGGTTTTCCTCCAGGTAGTTTACGATCTGGCGTTTATCCCAGGTGTGATTGCCCATGGTAATCACATCCGCCCCGGCGGCAAAGATGGCCTCCGCCTGGGCGGGGAGCAGCCCGTCGCTGGCGGCGTTCTCCCCGCACACCACGGTGAAGTGGGCGCCCTGCTCCTTCCGCAGGGCGGGCAGCCGGCGGCGGAGGAAGTCCAGGCCGGCCTCCCCCACCACGTCGCCCACGGCCAAAACACGAATATTCACCGCTGATCCCCCTGCTCCACCAGCATCAGGCAGCCGTCCTTGTCGTACTTCAGCAGCTGGATCTCCATCCGGGTGTTCCGGGCGATGTCCCGCATTTTGACGGACTCGGTGACGGAGGCCATCAGGGTGTAGGCCACGCCGTGCTTCTTCGCCCGGCCGGTGCGGCCGATCCGGTGGATATAGTATTCCTGCTCGTCG
The DNA here is from genome assembly GCA_004560375.1 of bacterium. Classification (GTDB taxonomy): domain Bacteria; phylum Bacillota; class Clostridia; order Oscillospirales; family Oscillospiraceae; genus Enterenecus. Next base: position 63,748 of record SFVC01000008.1, on the reverse strand, counting down.
GGCACGTCGTAGTTGAACACCGCGTCCACGTCGTCGATATCCAGCCCCCGGGCGGCCACGTCGGTGGCCACCAGCACCTGGAGCTTCCCCTCCTTGAACCGCTGGAGGGTGCGCTCCCGCTCCTTCTGGGGGATGTCGCCGTGGATGGCCTCGCAGGGGAAGCCCCGCATCTTCAAAAGGCCCGCCAGCCGGTCGGTCATGTTCTTGGTGTTGCAGAAGGCGATGGCCCGCTCATAGCCGCCGTGGGTCAGCAGGGCGGACATGGTGTCCAGCTTCTGCTCCCGGCCCATGAGCTCGATGGCGTACTGCTGGATATCCGGGCGGTTTTCCTCCACCGGGCGGACGGTGATCTCCGCCGGATCCCGCTGGTACACCCAGGAGATATCCATAACTTCCCGTGATATGGTGGCGGAAAATAACCCTAAGTTGCGGCGGTGGGGCATTTTGTCCAGAATCCGGGTCACGTCCTGGATGAAGCCCATGTCCAGCATCCGGTCGGCCTCGTCCAGCACCACGGTCTGCACCTTGTCCAAGCGCACGGTGCGCCGCTTCATGTGATCCATCAGCCGCCCCGGAGTGGCGACCACGATCTGGGGCTTGGCCTTGAGCTGGGAGATCTGCTTGTCGATGGGCTGGCCGCCGTAGAGGCACACCGTCCGCACCCCTTCCCGGAAGGCGCACAGATCCCGCAGCTCGTCCCGGATCTGGATGGCCAGCTCCCGGGTGGGGGCCAGGATCAGGCCCTGCACCGCGTCGGAGTCCGGGTCGATGTGCTCCACCATGGGGATGCCGAAGGCGAAGGTCTTGCCGGTGCCGGTGGGGGCCTTGGCCACCACGTCCTTCCACTCCATGAAGTAGGGGATGGCCCCGCCCTGGATGGGGGTGGCCTGGGTGAAGCCCTTCTTGTCCAGGGCCTTCATGGTGGCGTCGGACAGGCCCATATCTCTATAATAATATACTTCCTGTACCTGTTGGCCGTTGATTTCCATGGAACCGTTCCTCTCCCGTAAAAAAGTCTCAAAAAACATTATAGCACAGGGCGGGCCCGGGCGCAACCGCGATTCCCCGGCCTGTTGTCACGCTGCGCCTGTTCGCGACGCGGTTCTAAGCGCTCCGACTGCACAAACTGTCCTGCGCCGCCTTTGGCGGCTCCGGCCAGTTTGCTCCGCTCCGCGCTTAGCCCGCTGCTCACGACGGCTCCGCGCTTCCTGCCTGCCGCGCCAGCAGGTCGGCCAGGGTGGTGCCGTCCACCACCGCGGACACCGCCCGGTGGATGTCCCGCCACAGGCCCACGGTGAGGCAGTCCCCGCTGCGCTCGCAGAAGCCGCCGTCGGTGGCGCACTCCACCGGGGCCAGATCCCCCTCTAAGGGGCGGAGGATGTCGCCCACGGTGTACTCCTCCGGCCTCCGGGTGAGCAGGTAGCCGCCCCCGGCTCCCCGCACCGACCGCACCAGCCCCGCCCGGGCCAGAGGGGTGACGATCTGCTCCAGGTATTTGTCGCTGAGGCCCTGCCGCCGGGCCGCGTCCCGGAGGGACACCGGCTCCCCCGAGCCCTGCTGGGCGATGTCCGCCATCAGGCGCAGGGCGTAGCGGCCCTTGGTGGAAATTTTCATGGCGCACCTCCCGGAACTACTGATATACCCAAAATACCATATGTTCGGTAGGAATTCAAGGGGGAAATCTGCCCAAACTCCGCCGCGCTCCCCGCCCGCGCCATCCTAAAGAAATCTTCAGAAATTTTTAGAGGAACCTTTGTTGCGCTTTTCTTCTGCTCTGCTATAATATAGGGCATACCAACCCGATTCCTCCGGAAAGAAGGCGCGCCCATGGAACGCAGGCCCCTGAAACTTCTCCTCTGGGTGCTCACCCTGGCCATTCTGGGCGGCAGCGTGTGGGCGCTGTACGCCACCGGCTTCTTTGAGGCCGCCGGCTCCCAGCAAAAGCTGGGGGAGTATATCGCCCGGTGCTCCCCCTGGTCGCACCTGGCCTATTTCGGCATCCAGCTGGCCTCGGTGGTCATCGCCCCCATCCCCAGCAACCTCACCGCGGCGGCGGGGGCCTACCTGTTCGGGCTGTGGCCCTCCTTCCTGCTGACCTGGGGGGCGGTGGCCCTGGGCTCCGCCGTGGTGTTCGGGCTGGCCCGGGCCCTGGGGCAGGGCTTTGTGAGCCAGTTTGTGGGCGAGAAGGTGTCCGGCAAGTACCTGGACGTGATCCGCCGGAAGCGGGACGTGTTCCTGGCCCTGGCCTTCCTGTTCCCCTTCTTCCCCGACGACATCCTGTGCATTCTGGCGGGGCTCACCGACATCTCCTTCAAGCGGTTCTTCCTGCTGGTGGCGGTGTGCCGGCCCTGGGGGCTGCTGGTGTCCTGCGCGGTGGGCAGCGCCACGGTGTCCATTCCCTGGTGGGGGATGGCCCTGCTGGGGGCGCTGGGGCTGGCGGTGTTCCTGCTGGCCATGAAGTACGGGGATAAGCTGGAGGACGCGGTGATGAAGCGTCTGGAGAGGTGATTGTATGACGTTTTTTGTCCGGCACGCCCGGCCCAACTACAGCAACCATGACGATCTGACCCGGGAGCTCTCCCCCGAGGGCCTGCGGGACAGGGCGCTGGTGACAAGGTTCCTGACGGAGCAGGGGATCGGCGCCGTGCTGTCCAGCCCCTACCGGCGGGCGGTGGATACGGTGGCCCAGTTCGCCCAGGCGGCGGGCCTGGAGATCCAGCTGGACGCGGACTTCCGGGAGCGCCGGGTGGACGGGGCCTGGATTGAGGACTTTGACGCCTTTTGCCGGAGGCAGTGGGCGGATTTTGACTACAAGCTGTCCGACGGCGAGACCCTGCGGGAGGTGCAGGAGCGGAACATCCGGGCGCTGGAGCGCGTGCTGGAGACCCATGCCGATCAGTCGGTGGCCATCGGCAGCCACGGCACGGCGCTGAGCACGGTGATCCACTACTACGACCGCTCCTTCGGCTACGCCGAGTTTGAGCGGATCCGGGATCTGATGCCCTGGGTGGTGGAGTTCACCTTCGAGGGGCTGACCTGCCGGAGCATACAACCCCACAACCTGTTTGAGATCTACGCGGCCCCGCAGGCGGAATAAGCCTGCGGGGCCGTTTTTTCGGGTTTATTTCTTGTTCCGCACAAACACCTGGGTGCCCTGGTACTTGGCGTTGTGCCGCTCGTCGATCTCGAAGCCCTCCAGGGCGGCCAGGAACTTGGACAGCTTGGCAAAGCCGTAATTCCGGGAGTCGAAGTCGGGCTGCTTCTTGATCAGCAGGGTGCCCAGATCGCCCAAATAGGCGTAGCCGTCCTCGTCCGCCAGATCCTCCACCGACTGGGCGATGAGCTCCTGCACCGACAGGTCGGAGGACTCCGCCGGGCTGGGGGCCTTCTTCCTGGAGCTCTTGCCGGCGGGGGCGGGGGGCTGGGGCTTTTCCGCCGCCTTCAGGGACTCGATGTAGACGAATTTGTCGCAGGCCACGATGAAGGGCTTGGGGGTCTTTTTCTCCCCCATGCCGTACACCTTCATTCCCGCCTCCCGCAGCCGGGTGGCCAGGCGGGTGAAGTCGCTGTCGCTGGACACCAGCACGAAGCCGTCACAGTTGCCGGAGTAGAGGATGTCCATAGCGTCGATGATCATGGCCGAGTCGGTGGCGTTCTTGCCGGTGGTGTAGCTGTACTGCTGGAAGGGGGTGATGGCGTGCTCCAGCAGCAGGGGCTTCCAGCTGCCCATGTTGGGGGCCGTCCAGTCGCCGTAGATGCGTTTGATGGTGGCTGAGCCGTACACCGCCACCTCCGCCATGATTTCCCGTAGGGCGGTGCGGGGGGCGTTGTCCGCGTCGATGAGGACGGCCAGGCGCAGTTCGTTTTCCATTGGGGGCACGCTCCTTTCCGTTCCGCCTGCGGGCGGTAAGGCCAGTATATCACAGCCCGGGGGAAATTTCCAGCGAAATGATGACGCAAGAATGGGAGGGCTTCCCTCACCGGGCGCCCTCCGGCCCGTCCTCCTCCGCCAGCTCGTCCAGATATTTGTACACCGTGTACCGGGACACGCCTAAGCGCCCCGCCACATAGGGCACCGACTTGCGGTAGGAGAAAGCGCTGCGCTGGCGCAGCATGGCGATGACCTTCAGCCGATCCGCTTTGGACAGCGCATCCAGCGGCTTGCCCAGGGCGGCCACGCACTGGTCGAACAGGTCGGCCAGCTGCCGGGAGTCCCCGGGCTGCCACAAGGCGGTACGCAGGTCGGCCTGGGCGCTCATGAGGTCGGCTAAAATCCGGTTGGCGAACACCAGGGAGGTGTAGTCGAAGTTGATGCCCAGGGCCAGGTTGTAGTCCTCGCCGATCATGTGGAAGGTGGAGGATTTGGTCTGCCGCCCGTCGGGGGTGACGGCGGCCAGGTTCACCTGATCGGTGGTGGCCGCCTGCTCGTCCAGCTCCAGGCCGATGCCCATGATGTCCATGGTGGAGCCCACCTCCCGGCCGGACACGTGGCCGTTGTAGATGGACAGGATGGGGTGGGTGGGCACCCCCATATCGTGCACCAGCGTCTCACAGGAGGATCCGAACATCTCCGCGATCCCCCGGGCGGCGCGATCCAGAAATTCAAAGGCCTGATCCCGGGTCATAGTCCGACACACCTCCGCAACAGTTTGTCAATGGATCTATTGTACTCCCGTTCCGGGCAAAAGGCAAGAAAAATCCCCTGTTTGCCCCTGCGGTTTATTTACAATTTCCTCTTTTTTCTTCCCCTCGCTTGTGATATACTTACCGAGTTAAATTGGGTTTTTATACATTCATGATAGAAAGGACACAACGCTATGGGTCTGTTTTCAAAAGTATTCGGCACCCGCTCCCAGCGGGAGGTGAAGGCGCTTACCGCCACGGTGGACAAGATCGAGGCGCTGGAGGACGAGTACCGCGCCCTCAGCGATCACGACCTGCGCTCCAAGACCGATGAGTTCAAAGCCCGCCTGGCCAACGGCGAGACGCTGGACGACATCCTGCCCGAGGCCTTCGCCACCTGCCGGGAGGCCGCCGACCGGGTGCTGGGGATGCGCCCCTACCGGGTGCAGCTCATCGGCGGCATCATCCTCCACCAGGGCCGCATCGCCGAGATGAAGACCGGCGAGGGCAAAACCCTCGTCGCCACCCTGCCCGCCTACCTCAACGGCCTGACGGGCAAGGGCGTGCACATCATCACCGTCAACGACTACCTGGCCAAGCGCGACTCGGAGTGGATGGGCAAGGTGTACCGCTACCTGGGCCTCACCGTGGGCCTGGTGATCCACGGGGTGGAAAAGGCGGACAAGAAGCGGGCCTACGACGCCGACATCACCTACGGCACCAACAACGAGTTCGGCTTCGACTACCTCCGGGACAACATGGCCATCTATAGTGCGGAGCTGGTGCAGCGGGGCCACGCCTTCGCCATCGTGGACGAGGTGGACTCCATCCTCATCGACGAGGCCCGCACGCCGCTGATCATCTCCGGCCAGGGGGAGCAGTCCACCCAGCTCTACCAGCTGGCGGACAACTTTGTGGCCCGGCTCAAGTGCAAGCGGGTGAAGGCGGTGGACGCCAAGGAGGAGGAGGACACGTCGGACGACGCGGACTACATCGTGGACGAGAAGGCCCGCACCGCCACCCTCACCGCCCAGGGCATCGCCAAGGCGGAGCAGACGTTCAACATCGAGAACCTGTCCGACCCGGAGAACACCACCCTGTCCCACCACATCAACCAGGCCATCAAGGCCCGGGGCGTGATGAAGCGGGACATCGACTACGTGGTGAAGGACGGCGAGGTCATCATCGTGGACGAGTTCACCGGCCGCCTGATGTACGGCCGGCGGTACAACGAGGGCCTCCACCAGGCCATCGAGGCCAAGGAGCACGTCACCGTGGCCCGGGAGTCCAAGACCCTGGCCACCATCACCTTCCAGAACTACTTCCGCCTGTACGACAAGCTGTCCGGCATGACGGGTACCGCCATGACCGAGGAGGAGGAGTTCGGCACCATCTACAACCTGGACATCGTGGAGATCCCCACCAACCGGCCCCTGGCCCGGGTGGATCGGCCCGACGTGGTGTACAAGACCCAGGCGGGCAAGTATCGGGCCGTGGTGGAGCAGATCAAGGAGTGCCACGCCAAAGGCCAGCCCGTGCTGGTGGGCACCGTGTCCATCGAGATCTCCGAGCTGGTGAGCAAGCTGCTGACCAAGGCGGGCATACGCCACAACGTCCTGAACGCCAAGCACCACGAGAAGGAAGCGGAGATCGTGGCCCAGGCGGGCAAGTTCGGCGCCGTCACCGTGGCCACCAACATGGCGGGCCGTGGTACCGATATCGTGCTGGGCGGAAACGCGGAGTTCATGGCCAAGGCGGAGCTGAGAAAGCAGGGCATGAGCGACGAGCTGCTGGCGGAGTGCGACGGCCACGGGGAGACGGACAACCAGGAGGTGCTGGACGCCCGGAAGGCCTTCGCCCAGGCGGAGGCCAAGTATAAGGACGAGATCAAGGAGGAGGCCCAGCGGGTGCGGGAGGCCGGCGGCCTGTTCATCCTGGGCACCGAGCGCCACGAGTCCCGGCGGATCGACAACCAGCTCCGGGGCCGGGCCGGCCGTCAGGGCGACCCCGGCGAGAGCCGCTTCTTCCTGTCCCTGGAGGACGACATCCTCCGGCTGTTCGGCTCGGAGCGGATCCAGGGCATGATGGAGCGGCTGGGCGTGGACGAGGACACCCCCCTGGATCAGAAGATGCTGTCCACCGCCATTGAGAACGCCCAGAAGCAGGTGGAGTCCCGGAACTTCCAGACCCGGAAAAACGTGCTGGAGTACGACGACGTGATGAACACCCAGCGCAAGGTCATCTACGAGCAGCGCCGCCAGGTGCTGGACGGGGAGGACATCCACGGGGCCATTGAGAATATGCTGTCCACCGCCGTCACCGGCCTGGTGGCGGGCCACGCCGGGGAGCAGTCCCACCTCAGCGGGGAGGATTTTAAGGCCGCCACCGCCCATTTGGCTGGCTCGGTGTTCACCCCCGACCAGCTCTCCAAGTTTGAGACGGAGGCCGCCAACACCGCCCCCGACAAGCTGTCCGCTGAGATGCTGGAGACGGCCCATGAGAATTACGCCAAGCGGGAGGCCATGATCAACGAGGCCATGGCGGGCCGGATGGAGCCGGGGAAATCCGCCATGCGGGAGCTGGAGCGGGTGATCCTGCTGCGGGTGGTGGACGAATACTGGATGGATCACATCGACGCCATGACCGAGCTGCGCCAGGGCATCGGCCTGCGGGCCTACGGCCAGTCCGACCCGGTGGTGGAGTACAAGCGGGAAGGCTTCGATATGTTCGAGCAGATGATCACCGCCATCCAGGAGGAGACCCTGCGGCGGCTGTTCACCGTGCGGATCAAGACCAACGAGGAGCTGCGCCGGGAGCGGGTGGCCAAGGTCACCGGCGAGTCCGGCGGGGCGGACGGCAGCGTGAAGCGCCAGCCGGTAAAGAAGGCGGCCAAGATCGGCCGCAACGACCCCTGCCCCTGCGGTTCCGGCCTGAAGTGGAAGAAGTGCACCTGCGCGGAATATCATAAGGATTCGTAAAAGGAGCGCCTATGAATATCATCGAGCAGACCAAAAACGGCGTCGTCTATTTCCAGTCCGACGGCATCGCCGCCGCCGGGGGCGTTGCCCACGGTTTCTCCACCCGGCGTGGCGGCGTGTCGGAGGGGATGTGGGAATCCCTGAACCTGGGGGTGGGCCGGGGAGACGATCCCGACCACGTCCGGGAGAACTACCGCCGCTTCTTTGCCGCCGCCGGGGTGAAGGCCGGAAAGGTGGCCATGACCAACCAGATCCACGGCGGCGCGGTGCGTACCGTCACCACCGCCGACCTCCATGACAATCCCTGTGACAAGGTGGGGTATGAGGCGGACGGGCTGATGACCGACTTGCCCGGGGTGGCGCTGGTTGTCTACTCCGCCGACTGCATCCCCATTTTGTTCTACGACCCGGTGCGGCGGGTCATCGCCGCCGTCCACGCGGGCTGGCGGGGCACCGCCGCGGGCATCGCCACCGCCGCCGTCCAGCGGATGGAATCGGTGTACGGCAGCGAGCGGGGGGACATCCTGGCCGCCATCGGCCCGGGCATCGGCCCCGACTGCTTTGAGACCCACGAGGACGTGCCAAACGCCATGACCGCCGCACTGTCCACCGCCGTCCTCCAGCACATTACCATCAAGGAGAACGGCAAGTTTGCCGTGGATCTGAAGGCCATCAACGCCATGCGGCTGGAGCAGGCCGGACTGGATCCCGCCCACATCGCCGTCAGCGACCTGTGCACCGCCTGCCACCCCGAGAAATTCTGGAGCCACCGGATCCAGGGCACCAGCCGGGGCTCCATGGCCGCCGTGATTCAGCTGCAATGAGGCGGGCCCGACCACTCCTGGCCCTGTGCCTGTGCGCCCTGCTGGCCCTGTCCGGCTGCGGGGAGCCGGAGCCCCTGCCCTCCCCCACCGATACGCCGGAGCCCACCCCCGGCCCCACCGCCCAGCCCGTGGCCCGGTTCAGCCTGGGCTGGGATCCCGCCGCCCCCATCCACCCCATCACCGGGGAGAGCCAGGTGAACCAGGAGCTGACGGGGCTGGTGTACCAGGGGCTGTATGAGCTGGACAACACCTTCACCCCCCGGCCGGTGCTGGCCCAGTCCGCCGCTGTCAGCGAGGACGGCCTCACCTGGACGTTCACCCTGAAGTCCGGGGCGGTGTTTTCCGACGGCACGCCCCTCACCGCCGCCCACGGGGCGGCGTCGCTGAACGCCGCCCGGGCCGCCCCCCTCTACGCCCCCCGGCTGGCGGGGGTCACCGGGGCGGCGGCGGGGGAGGAGGGCGCGCTGATCGTCACCCTGTCCGCCCCCAACGGCAACCTGCCCGCCCTGCTGGACGTGCCCATCGTGCTGGAGCAGCCGGAGGGCGCCGCCCCCCTGGGTACGGGATATTACCACTATGAGCAGGCGGGGGAGCAGCTGCTGCTCCGGGCCAATCCCCACAACCCCTCCGCCTCCGCCCTGCCCTATGACGCCATCCCGCTGACGCCGGCCTCCGACGCCGCGTCCCGGATCGCCGCCTTTGACAGCGGGGAGGTATCCTGCGTCACCACCGACTTCACCTCCCCCTACGCCCTGGGCTACTCCAGCAGCTACGAGGCCACCGACTTCCCCACCACCGCCCTGCTGTACGTGGGCTTCCGGGCCGGCGGCGGGATGTGCCGCTCCCCCCTGGTGCGGCGGGCCTTCTCCATGGCCCTGGATCGGGAGGAGGCGGTGCGGCTGGATCTGTCCGGCCACGGGGACGGGGCCTGCCTGCCCATCTCCCCCCTGTCCGGGGAGTACAGCCGTACCGCCGCGGACACTCTGGCCTATGATCTGGAACAGGCCGCCGCCCTGCTGGAGGAGGCGGGCTATGCCAAACGGGAGGACGGCCTGCTGTACAGCGGCCGCGCCCCGGCGGAGGTCGCCCTGCTGGTGAACAGCGACAACGACGTGCGGCAGGCCATCGCCAACCGGCTGGCCCGGGCGTTGGAGGAGCTGGGGGTGACGGTGACGGTAACCCGCCTGCCCTGGAGCGGCTACACCGCCGCGCTGGAGAAGGGGGACTTTGATCTGTACCTGGGGGAGGTGCGCCTCACCGGGGACTTCGACCCCACCGCCCTGCTGGCGGGGGAGCTGAACTACGGCGGCTTCTACAGCGGGGAGCTGTCCGCCCGGCTGGCTCAGTGGAAGGCCGCCCGGGGGGATGGGCGCGCCCAGGCCGCGGTTGCCCTGTGGGAACAGTTCGCCCAGGACGCGCCCATCGCCCCGGTGTGCTTCAAGCGGGGATCCCTGCTGATGCGGTGGGGGATGGCCGCCAACCTGACCCCCACCCGGGCCAACCCCTACTATCAGATGGATCAGTGGATCACCACGGGATATGGCAGGTAAGTCCCCAAAGAAACGGGCCGCTGTCCCGATACACAGACCCGGCTCCGTTCCGGGAAAAGGAGAGAATCACCAATGAGTGAGACGGTAAACCAGGTATTCCGTTGCTACGCCCGCAAGCGCCCCGGCTTCGACGTGGAGGCCCGCGCCCTGCTGAATCAGCTCCGGGGGCAGCTGGGGGTGGGGCAGCTGGAGGATCTGTCCATCCTCCACCGCTATGACGTGGAGGGGGTCTCCCGGGCGGTCTTTGAGCAGGCCAGGGGCATCGTGTTCTCCGAGCCCCAGGTGGACGACGTGTTGGATGAGGACGACACCACCGCCCGCCCGCCGGAGTACACCCTGGCGGTGGAGGCCCTGCCGGGGCAGTTCGATCAGCGGGCGGACTCCGCCGCCCAGTGCATCCAGCTTATGGCCGGGGTGGAGCGGCCCCGGGTGGCCTGCGCCACCATCTACCACTTCTACGCCGCCCAGGGGGCGCTGTCCCAGGCGGATCGGGATAAGATCAAGGGCTACCTCATCAACCCGGTGGAGTGCCGGGAGGCGTCCCTGGACAAGCCGGACACTCTGGCCCGGGAGTACGCCGTTCCCGCCATGGTGGAGACGCTGGACGGTTTCACCGAGCTGTCCGGCGAGGAGCTGGCCGCCCTGCTGGATAAGCTGGGGCTGGCCATGGATCTGGATGATCTGAAGTTCCTGCAAAACTACTTCCGGGACTGGGAGCGCCGGGATCCCACCATCACCGAGGTGCGGGTGGTGGACACCTACTGGTCGGATCACTGCCGCCACACCACCTTCTCCACCCACCTGGACGAGGTGGAGATACAGGATCCCCGGGTGCGGGGGGCCTATGAGCGGTATCTGGCCGCCCGGGAGGAGGTATACGGCCCGGACAAGGCCAAAAAGCGCCCCCAGACCCTGATGGACATCGCCACCATCGGCGCAAAGGTGCTGAAAAAGCGGGGGGAGCTGCCCGAGCTGGACGAGAGCGAGGAGATCAACGCCTGCTCCATCCACGTCACCGCCGACGTGGACGGGGAGGAGCAGGACTGGCTGCTCATGTTCAAAAACGAGACCCACAACCACCCCACCGAGATCGAGCCCTTCGGCGGCGCGGCCACCTGCATCGGCGGGTGCATCCGGGATCCCCTGTCCGGCCGGGCCTACGTCCATCAGGCCATGCGGGTCACCGGCGGCGGCGATCCCACGGTTCCCCTCTCGGATACGCTGGAGGGCAAGCTGCCCCAGCGGAAGATCGCCCAGACCGCCGCGGCGGGCTACTCCTCCTACGGCAACCAGATCGGCCTAGCCACCGGCCATGTGGCGGAGCTCTACCACCCCGGATACATCGCCAAGCGGCTGGAGTGCGGCGCGGTGGTGGCCGCCGCCCCCGCCAGCCATGTCCGCCGGGAGCGCCCCGCCCTCGGGGATGTGGTGATCCTGCTGGGGGGCCGCACCGGACGGGACGGCATCGGCGGAGCCACCGGCTCCTCCAAGAGCCACAACAAGAAGTCGCTGGCGACGATGGCCAGCGAGGTGCAGAAGGGCAACGCCCCCGAGGAGCGCAAGCTCCAGCGGTTCTTCCGCCGGGAGGACGTGTCCCGGATGATCAAGCGGTGCAACGACTTCGGCGCGGGGGGCGTGTCCGTGGCCATCGGCGAGCTGGCCGACGGGCTGGCCATCGACCTGGACGCGGTGCGGAAAAAGTACGACGGGCTGGACGGCACCGAGCTGGCCATCTCCGAGAGCCAGGAGCGGATGGCGGTGGTGGTGGCCCCGGAGGACGAGGAGCTCTTTATCTCGCTGGCCGAGGCGGCGGAGAACCTGGAGGCCTACCGGGTGGCGGTGGTGACGGAGAGCCCCCGGATGGTGATGAAATGGAAGGGGCAGGTCATCGCCGATCTCAGCCGGGAGTTCTTGAACACCAACGGCGCGGTGAAGCGGGCCCGGGTGTTGGTTCCGGAGCGGGATCACCCCCTGATCGGGCATGAGTGCTCCAATCTCCGGGAGATGGCGGCCAGCCTGAAATGCGCCTCCCGCCGGGGGCTGGTGGAGCGGTTCGACGGATCCATCGGCGCGGGCTCTGTGCTGATGCCCTTCGGCGGCAAGACCCAGACCACCCCCGCCCAGGCCATGGCGGCGCTGCTGCCCACCATGCCGGGGGAGGAGACGGATCAGGCCAGCGTCATGGCCTGGGGCTGCGACCCGGACTGGCTGAGCGCCGATCCCTTCGCGGGGGCCCGGGCCAGCGTCACCGTCTCCCTGGCCAAGATCGTGGCGGCGGGGGCGGACTACCACGACGCCTACCTCACCATGCAGGAATTTTTCGAGAAGCTGCGGGACGACCCCGCCCGCTGGGGCAAGCCCTTTGCCGCCCTTTTAGGGGCGCTGGACGCCCAGCTCAAGTACGGCTGCGCCGCCATCGGCGGCAAGGACTCCATGTCCGGCTCCTTCCTGGATCTGGACGTGCCGCCTACCCTGATCTCCTTCGCCATCGCCCCCGTCAAGGCCGGGGACGTGCTCTCCCCCGAGTTTAAGGAGGCGGGGCACCCGGTGTATGTGTTCGCGGGCGGCCCGAAGGATCAGTCCGCGTGGGATGCCTTCCACAAGCTCTGTCAGGAGGGCAAGGTCTGCGCCGCCTGGGCGGTGGAGCACAGCGTGGCCGAGGGCATCATGAACATGTCCTTCGGCAATCGGATCGGCTTTGCCGCCGACCCGGAGGTGCCTTTGGGCTGGTACGCCCCCGCCCAGGGCAGCATTATCGCGGAACTGACCGGAGATGTGGAGCTCCCCAACGTTATCCGGGTGGGCGTGACTACCGACGAGCCCGCCGTCACGCTGCACCACAGCGGGGACTGGCCCAACTGCCCCAAGGGTGAGGATTCCGCCCCCATCGACGAGCTGCTGGCCCTCAACGAAAAGACGCTGGAGGAGGTCTACCCCACTCGGGCGGGCACGTCCGAGGCGGTGGAGCCCATCACCTGGGATCGCCGCTCCCCCGCCGTGTTCGACGGCGAGATCGCCCGGCCCCGGGTGGTGATCCCCGTGTTCCCCGGCACCAACTGCGAGTACGACAGCGTGCGGGCCTGCCTGCGGGCGGGGATGGACGCGGAGACGGTGGTGATCCGCAACCTCACCCCCCAGGCGCTGGCCGATTCCGCCCTGGAGCTGGAGCACGCCATCAAGCACGCGCAGATTGTGTTCCTCCCCGGCGGCTTCTCCGGCGGCGACGAGCCGGAGGGCTCCGCCAAGCTCATCGTGTCCTTCTTCCGCAACCCCCGGCTGACGGATGCGGTGCATGACCTGCTCAAGCGCCGGGACGGGCTGATGCTGGGCATCTGCAACGGCTTCCAGGCGCTGGTGAAGCTGGGCCTCGTCCCCTACGGCGAGATCCGGCCCACCGACGAGCACAGCCCCACCCTGACCTACAACCTCATCGGCCGGCACCAGAGCCGGTACGTCACCACCCGGGTGTGCTCGGTGAAATCCCCCTGGATGCTGCTCAGCCATGTGGGCGACCTCCACGCCATCCCCGTGTCCCATGGCGAGGGCCGGTTCGTGGCCCCCCGGGACGTGCTGGATCAGCTCGTCGCCGGCGGCCAGGTGGCCACCCAGTACGTGGACGCCGCCGGCGTGCCCTCCATGGACAGCGCTGTCAACCCCAACGGCTCCATGTGCGCCATCGAGGGGATCTTCTCCCCCGACGGCCGGGTGTTCGGCAAGATGGGCCACAGCGAGCGGCGGGGGCAGTTCGTGGCGAAAAACATCCCCGGGGACAAGCTCCAGCCCATTTTTGAGTCCGGGGCGCTGTATTTCCGGTAAGCGCAGGACAAAAATGCCCGCCCCGCCGGAGGTGGGGCGGGCATTAGAACGGCGCGCGGTACTTCCGGTAAACACTGAAACGACGGGGCGGGGATGCGGATCGTGCGTCCCCGCCCCCTTTGGAATGGGGGAATTCCTATGAAATACGCGCTGATCACCGGCGGCTCCCGGGGGATCGGGGCCGCCGCCGCCCGCCTGTTCGCCCGCCGGGGCTGGGGGGTGGCGGTAGGCTACTGCCGTAGCGAGGAGCGGGCCCAGGCCCTGGCGGACGAGCTGTCCGGCCTGGGGGTGCCCGCCCTGGCCGTCCGGGCGGACGTGGCCGACCCCGCACAGGTGCAGGGAATGGTTGACAATGTGTTAGAAAAATTCTGTCAACTTGACATTTTGCTTTGCTCCGCCGGGGTGTCTCATGTGGGTCTGATCAGTCAAATTGACGGGGACGAATGGCGGCGGCTGTTCGCCGTCAACGTGGACGGGGTGCACCACTGCTGCCGGGCCGTCCTCCCCCATATGCTGGGGCGGAAACAGGGTTCCATCGTCACCGTCTCCTCCATGTGGGGGCAGGTGGGGGCCTCCTGCGAGGCGGCCTACTCCGCCACGAAAGGTGCGGTGATCGCCTACACCAAGGCGCTGGCTAAGGAGCTTGGCCCCTCCAATATCCGGGTGAATTGCGTGGCCCCCGGGGTGATTGACACGGAGATGAACGCCCATCTGTCCCCCGCGGATCTGGCCGCCCTGGCGGACGAGACCCCTCTGGGTCGGATCGGGACGGCGGCCGAGGCCGCGGCGGCGGCGGCCTTTCTGGCCTCTGACGAGGCGTCCTTCCTCACGGGGCAGGTGGTGTGTCCCAACGGGGGACTGGTGGTTTAGGGACAAATCCCGTCACAATATCATACAGCCCCGTTGTCCATCCGCCTGCCTTTGTGCAAAATTGCTGGTTGACAACCGGGGCAGGCAAGTATATAATTGTCAACAATCTGGGGGGCGCAATCGTGCCCCCTTCGATGTTTGAAGCTCTATGTGCAGCCTCAAAAGCCGTCCGGGCCACCGGACGGCGGTTCCGGCCGCGCGTGCGGCTTCCCTGGATCGTCAGCATGACATAGAGGAGGAACCGAGAATGAAGAAGAAGAACCTTGCGGCCCTGCTCATGGCGGGAGCCCTGTGCTTCGGCCTGCTGGCCGGCTGCTCCAACGGCAATACTCCCGGCGGCAACAGCGGCGGCGCGGTCACCATCAAGGTGGGCGGCATCGGCCCCACCACCGGCGACGCCGCCCAGTACGGCACCGCCACCGAGTGGGGCGCGGAGATCGCCGTGGAGGAGATCAACGCCCTGAACGGCCCCGTGAAGCTGGACTTCAAGTACGAGGACGACACCGGCGTGGCCGATACCGCCGTGTCCGCCTACAACTCCCTGAAGGACTGGGCCAAGGACGCGCCCCTGGTGATCTACGGCACCACCACCACCGCGCCCTGCGTCACCGTGGCCGCCGAGACCTACAGCGACCGGTACTTCCAGCTCACCCCCTCCGCCTCCTCCCCCGAGGTGGTGAAGGGCAAGGACAACGTGTTCCAGATGTGCTTCACCGACCCCTATCTGGGCACCGCCGGGGCGGAGTACCTGAACAGCAAGGGCCTGGGCACCAAGTACGGCATTATCTATAACAACGGCGACCCCTATTCCACCGGCATTGCCGAGGCCTTCATCGCCAAGACCAAGGAGCTGGGCATGGAGCTGGTGGCCACCCAGACCTATCCCGACGACAAGACCACCGACTACACCGTGCAGCTCAACGCCTGCAAGGACGCCGGGGCGGACGTGGTGTTCCTGCCCATCTACTACACCCCCGCCTCCCTCATCCTGGCCCAGGCCAAGCAGATGAGCTACGCGCCCCTGTTCATCGGCGGCGACGGCATGGACGGTATGCTGGACATGGAGGGCTTTGACAAGTCCCTGGCCGAGGGCCTGCTGCTCATGACCCCGTTCAGCGCCGGCGCCGAGGACGAGCGCACCCAGTCCTTCGTGAAGAAGTACCAGGAGGCCCACGGCATCCTGCCCAACCAGTTCGCCGCCGACGGCTACGACTGTATGTACGCCATCTATGAGGCCTGCTGCGAGCTGGAGGGCCTGGCCGACATGGACAGCGCCGCGCTGTGCGACGCCCTGTCCGCCAAGTTCGGCGGCGGCCAGTTCAAGGTGGACGGCCTCACCGGCAAGGGCATGACCTGGAAGAACACCGGCGAGATCTCCAAGTCCCCGCTGATCTTCAAGGTGGAAAACGGCGCCTACGTGGACGCCCAGTAGGGGAGGGCCTTGGCCCTCCCGCCCGTTCCGGGTGCGCCTGTTATAGGACGCGGGAGGGGCAAGCCCCTCCCCTACGCAACATCCGCAAGCATCAGCCGCGGCGGGGGGTTCCCCGCCGCGGCCCTGTCGCATTTTCATAGAGAGAGGTGAAGAAATGTCCTTCCTGAACAACGTGATCACCGGCATCAGCCTGGGCAGCATCTACGCCATCATCGCCCTGGGCTACACCATGGTATACGGCATCGCCAAGATGCTGAACTTCGCCCACGGCGACGTGATCATGGTAGGGGCCTATGTGTGCTTTTTCGCCATGGGCAGCTTCAACCTGCCCCCGGTGGTGGGGGTGCTGCTGGCGGTGGTGGTGTGCACGGTGCTTGGCATGGTGATCGAGCGCCTGGCCTACAAGCCCCTGCGGGCGGCCCCCTCCCTGGCGGTGCTGATCACCGCCATCGGCGTCAGCTACCTGCTGCAAAACAGCGCCCAGATCCTGTGGGGCGCCGCCACCAAGACCTTCCGGCCCATCGTGGAGGGCAGCCTGACGCTGGTGCCCGGGCAGCTGTCCGTCTCCTATGTGGCCATCCTGTCGGTGGTGTGCTGCATCGTCGTCATGGTGGGTCTGACCCTGTTCACCGGCCAGACCAAGATGGGCAAGGCCATGCGGGCCTGCTCCGAGGACAAGGGCGCGGCCCAGCTCATGGGCATCGACGTGAACGCCACCATCTCCATGACCTTCGCCATCGGCTCCGCCCTGGCGGCGCTGGCGGGGGTGCTGATGTGCTCCGCCTACCCGGTGCTGTCCCCCACCACCGGCTCCATGCCCGGCATCCGGGCCTTCACCGCCGCCGTGTTCGGCGGCATCGGCTCGGTGCCCGGGGCGCTGCTGGGCGGCATCCTGCTGGGCGTCATCGAGACCTTTGGCAAGGCGTACATCTCCACCGACCTGTCCGACGCGGTGGTGTTCGCGGTGCTGATCATCGTGCTGCTGGTGCGTCCCGCCGGACTGATGGGCAAGTACGTGCCCGAGAAAGTGTGAGGCGGCCATGGAAAAGAGATTGAACGGAAAACGGCTGAGTAAAGCCTCCCGAAGCGGGTTTATCAACTACGGCATTGTCATCGCGGCCTTCGTCCTGATCCAGATCCTGCTGGTGGTGCAGAAGCTGCTGGGGGTGACCCTGGTGTCCAATTCCCTCCAGAGTCTGCTGGTGCCCACCTGCTGCTACATCGTCATGGCGGTGTCCCTGAACCTGACGGTGGGCATTTTGGGCGAGCTGTCCCTGGGCCACGCGGGCTTCATGAGCCTGGGGGCCTTCTCCGGCATCGTGGCCTCCTTCCTGCTGGCGGACGTGATCCCCTTCGCCCCCCTGCGCCTGGCCCTGTCCATGATCGTGGGGGCGGTGTTCGGGGCGCTGGGCGGCGTCATCGTGGGCGTGCCTGTGCTGCGCTTGCAGGGGGACTATCTGGCCATCGTCACCCTGGCCTTCGGGCAGATCATCAAGAACATCATCATGGTGCTGTACGTGGGGGTGGATGAAAAGGGCCTCCACATCGCCGCCAGCTCCGAGCGGTTCAACCTGGGGCCGGACGGTACCACCATCATCAAGGGCCCCATGGGGGCGGTGGGCGTCACCAAGCTGGCCTCCTTTACCGCCGGGTTTGTGCTGATCCTGATCACCCTGGTGGTGGTGCAGAACCTGGTGAACAGCCGCTCCGGGCGGGCCATCATGGCCCTGCGGGACAACCGCATCGCGGCCGAGAGCGTGGGCATCAACACCACCAAGTATAAGCTGATGGCCTTTGTCACCTCCGCGGCGCTGGCGGGGGCGGCGGGGGCGCTGTTCGGGCTGAACTACTCGTCCACCGTGGCCTCCAAGTTCGACTTTAACGCCTCCATCCTGGTGCTGGTGTTTGTGGTGCTGGGGGGGCTGGGCTCCATCCGGGGCTCCATCATCGCCGCCGCCCTGCTCTACGTGCTGCCGGAGCAGCTGCGCGGGCTGGGTATCGACGATTTCCGAATGCTGATCTACGCCATTATCCTCATACTGGTGATGCTGGTGACCAACAACGACCAGCTCAAGGCGCTGGTGGGCCGGATCATCCCGAAGCGAAAGGGGGCGGCATCCCATGGCTGACAAGAAGCAGTTTGAAAAGGGCAAAATGGTGCCCGTGCCCAGCGTGTCCATCATCCCGGAGCGGGATCTGGGCACCACCCCCATCCTGGAGTGCAGCCACTTAGGGATAGACTTCGGCGGCCTCACCGCCGTGAACGAGTTCAACATCACCGTGGGCCGCACCGAGATCGCCGGCCTCATCGGCCCCAACGGGGCGGGCAAAACCACCGTGTTCAACCTGCTCACCAAGGTGTACCAGCCCACACGGGGCACCATCCTGCTGGACGGCCTGGACACCCACGGCAAGACCCCCGCCCAGATCAACCGCATGGGCATCGCCCGCACCTTCCAGAACATCCGGCTGTTCAACAACCTGTCCGTGGAGGACAACGTGAAGATCGGCCTGCACAACCAGGAGAAATACTCCATGTTCTCCGGCATCCTCCGCCTGCCCAAGTACTGGCGGCAGGAGAAGGCCGCCCATGAGCGGGCGCTGGAGCTGCTGTCCATCTTCAACATGGAGGATCTGGCGGATCACCAGGCGGGCTCCCTGCCCTACGGGGCCCAGCGGCGGCTGGAGATCGTCCGGGCCCTGGCCACCAACCCGTCCCTGCTGCTGCTGGACGAGCCGGCGGCGGGGATGAACCCGTCGGAGACGGCGGAGCTGATGGAGAACATCGTGAGGATCCGGGACACCTTCCAGATCGCCATCATGCTCATTGAGCACGACATGAGCCTGGTCATGGGCATCTGCGAGGGCATCTGCGTGCTGAACTTCGGTCAGATCATCGCCAAGGGCACCGCGGAGGAGATCCAGTCCAACCCCACGGTGATTGAAGCCTACCTGGGCAAGCAGCAGGAAGGGGGCGAGGGCTGAGATGCTGAAGGTAAACGATATCAACGTGTACTACGGCGCCATCCACGCCATCAAGGGCGTGTCCTTCGAGGTGAACGCCGGCGAGGTGGTCACCCTCATCGGGGCCAACGGCGCGGGCAAGTCCACCATCCTGAATACGGTGTGCGGGCTGCTCCACTCCCGCACCGGATCCATTGAGTTTCTGGGCAAGCCCCTGGGGGGGACGCCCGCCCACAAGATTGTGGAGCAGGGCCTGGCCCACGTGCCCGAGGGGCGGCGGATCTTTTTGCAGATGACGGTGGAGGAGAACCTGGAGATGGGGGCGTACACCCAGCCCCGCTCCACCATCGACCCCAACCTGGAGCGGGTGTACGATCAGTTTCCCCGGCTGAAGGAGCGCCGGAAGCAGATCGCGGGCACCCTGTCCGGCGGCGAGCAGCAGATGCTGGCCATGGGCCGGGGGCTGATGTCCAGCCCCAAGCTGCTGATGCTGGACGAGCCGTCCATGGGGCTGGCCCCCATCCTGGTGGAGCAGATCTTCGACATCATCAAGCGGCTCCACGAGAAGGGCACCACCATCCTGCTGGTGGAGCAGAACGCCCAGATGGCGCTGTCCGTGGCGGATCGGGGCTACGTGCTGGAGACGGGCAAGATCGTGGCCACCGGCACCGGCCAGGAGCTGCTCCGCAACGCGGCGGTGAAAAAGGCATATTTAGGCGGATAAAAAATTCCCCGCGGCGCAGGCCGCGGGGAATTTTTCTGCCTTTAGTGATCCAGCTTGAACAGGTTGATGTCCGTGGAGAAGTTGGCCACGGAGTAGAGCACCAGCACCTGGTCGATGCCGTTGTCCGCCACGTACTGGGTCAGGGACATATTGTTGTACCGCAGGTCGAACAGGTGCACCTCCTGGAACGCCTCCGCCAGGAAGGGGGCCAGGGAGTCGGAGTAGGAGTCCCGGACTACCAGCAGCTTACCGCCCGCCGCGTCGGGATTTTTGATGACGCACAGGGGCTGGTTGCCGCCCAGGAAGTAGGCGTATTTGTCCTTGACCTCCAGCTTCTCGGGGTGGTACAGGGAGCTTTCGATGGGTACGCCCTCGGGGTAGCCGGTGACGGTGACGTTCCCCCTGGCGCCCCCCTCGGGGATCACGGTGTGGATGCTGTCCGGGCGCACCCAGCCCGCCCCGGAGGAGGAATAGGTGGTGCCGTAGAAGCTGTCGCTCACCTCGGTGTAGGGCAGGCCCTGATAGCCCAGGACTTTCAAGTCTCCCGCCTGCTGAACCAGGCCCATACCCTCCAACAGCGTCTGCCCGGCTTTCTGGGCCCCCATGGTGGTCCAGTGGTGGTCGGTGCGGTAGAAAGCGCCGCGGTCATCGGCCAGAACCCACTGCAGGTCGATATACGCCACCTTGTCCCCGCACAGCGCCTCAGCCCTGCTGATGGTGGATCCGTCGTCCACCTTGGGGGCGTTGGCGGGGAGAAGGCTTGCCCAGGCCCAGCTCTTGTCCGGCACCAGGGAGAAGTACACCGGCACGTCCAGGTTTTCCCCCAGCTTGTTCACGAAGCCCACCCGCTGGGAAAGCTCCTCGTCGGTGGGCGGGGTGAACTGGGCGAACAGGGTCTGACCGTCGGTGCCGAAATAGACTTTGTTGTTCTCCTGTTTGCCCAGCAGGCGCTCCGAGCGGGCCTTGAGCTGGATCCACTGATCCCGCAGGGGGAACTGGTCGGAGACATACTTCTCAAAGTTCTCCATGAACTTGCCGGAGCGCAGGGTGTCCGCTGTGGGGGCCTTGAACTGGGCCAGGAAGCGGTTCTCCTGCTCGGAGAAGTCCCGGCTGGGGGTGAGGATCAGCGCCGCCCCGAAGCCGAAGGTGAACAGGCAGAACAGCACGGTGATGAAGATGGAATACTTTTTGTTCATGCCTACACCTCCTTAAAATCTAAAGTACAGGAACGGGTTGTAGGTGCCGTCCACCAGGTAGGCGGTGGTGAACACCAGTCCCGCCAGCATCAGTACCGGGAAGGCGATCTGACGGGCCCGCTCCGGCAGCCTGTGCCACAGGGTTTTGGCCAGCGGCGTGGCGGCCACGATGGCGATGATAAGAATGGGCAGGTAGTTTCGCAGGTAGTACAGGAAGTTGGGATCCAGCGCCCCCGCCCCAAAGCCGAACATGGCGGCCAGGTACGGCCCCATGGCGGAGAAGTCCTCCACCGCGAAAATGGCCCAGCCCACGATGGCGATGAACACGCCGTAGACATGGCACACCCAGGCCGGGGCCCTGTCCAGCACCCTGCCCAGCCACAGCTTTTCCAACGTGATCCACACGAACCAGTACAGGCCCCAGATCAGGAAGTTCCAGCTGGCCCCGTGCCAGATGCCGGTGGCGGCCCAGACGATCAGAAGGTTGAATACCATGCGCCCCTTCCCCACCCGGCTGCCGCCCAGGGGGAAGTACAGGTACTCCCGGAACCAGCTGCCCAGGGAGATGTGCCACCGCCGCCAGAACTCGCTGGCGGACTTGGAGATGTAGGGATAGTTGAAGTTCTCCAAAAACTCGAAGCCCAGCATCCGGCCCAGGCCGATGGCCATGTCCGAGTAGCCGGAGAAGTCGAAATAGAGCTGGAGGGAGAAGGCCACAATCCCCAGCCACGCCCCCAGGGTGGTGAGCTGGGCCGACGGCGTGGCCAGATACACGTCCCACAGGGGGCCCAGGGCGTTGGCCAGCAGCACCTTCTTGCAGGCGCCGATGGTGAACCGCTGGACGCCGGAGGCGAACTTCTCAAAGGTGTGATCCCGGTGCTCCAGCTGGTCGTCCAGATCCTTGTACTTGATGATGGGCCCGGCGATGAGCTGGGGGAACAGGGTGACGAAGGTGCCGAAGGTGATGATGTTCTTCTGGCAGCGGGCGTCCCCCCGGTACACGTCGATGGTGTAGCTCATGGTCTGGAAGGTGTAGAAGGAGATGCCGATGGGCAGGGTGAAGGGGATGGATGTCCCGCCGGGCAGGGGCAGGCTCTCAATGACGGGCAGGAAGCCCGCGCCGACGGCGGCCAGACTGCCGGCGATGAAGTTGTAATACTTGAAGAAGCCCAGCAGCAGCAGGTTGAACACCACCGACGAGGCCACCGCCATCCGGGCCCCCCGGTCGTTCCCCTTGGCCTTGCAGCGGGTGACGATCCGCCCGTGGGAGTAGTCGATGGCGATGGAGGCGAACATGATCACCACGTATACCGGCTCACCCCAGCCGTAGAAGATCAGGTTGACGATAAGCAGCACCAGGTTGCGCCACCGCAGGGGGGAGATGTAGTATAGAATCAATACAATGGGGAAATACAGGAACAGAAAAAACGGGCTGGAAAATATCACGGGCCTTCACCTCGCCGGGAAGAATTCAGGACAGGAGGAGCGGGCTGTGCCGCTCCTCCTGTGTGTGCCGGTTTAAAACAGCGCGTTGAACTGGGACACGATCTGATCGGAATTCTCGTGCACCACCATCATGACGTAATTGCCGTTGGACACCACCCGGGAGTTGTTTTGCCAGGACTCGATGGCCCCGGGATACCAGGCCGCGCCGGGGTTGTCGTCGGTGCCCACCATCTGATCGATGCGGGCCTGGAAGATGGCCTTTACCCGGGCCGCGTCGGCGCTGTTCTTCACCTGTACCAGGCCGAACTCGCCATTGTTCATGGTCACCTGGCAGACGTAAACCAGGCACTGCTCCGTGGGGATGGAGGACAGGCCGGGGTAATAGCCGTCCAGCAGGGTGCTGTCCGCCAGCTGCAAGTGGCCGAACTCGTGCATACTGGTGACGTCCTCGTAAAAGGCGGACAGATCCACCCCCGCCGGGGGCTCGGGCGTGGGCTCCGGGGTGGGCTTGGGCGTGGGGGCGGGGGTGGGCTTAGGAGTAGGCGCGGGGGTAGGCTTGGGGGTGGGCTTGGCCTCCGGGGTGTTGGTGGCCGGAGCCTCGGTGGGCTCGGGGGTGGGCTCTGCCGTGGGCTCCTCGGTGGGCAGGGCCAGGGTGGGTTCCTCGGTGTTGTCCGTCGGGGGGACAGAGGCGGTCTCGCCAGGGGGATCGGAGGGGATCAGGGTGGTATCGGCCCCGGGGTTTCCACAGCCGGACAGCAGGGACAGGCCCAGAACCAGGGCCAGCATCAGAGGAATCAGACGTTTCATTATGTCACACACACTCCTGTTTTTTTATGTCTGCGGGGGGTTATTTGAACAGCGCCTCAAATTCGCTGACGATGGCGTCCGCGTCGGCGTGGCAGATCAGCATCACGTAGGTGCCGTTGGCGGCCACCTTGGCGGACTTGCTCCACAGCTCCACGGTCTCCGGGTACTGCATCCCCTCCTCGGTCATGGCGGCGATGCGGGCCTCGAAGGCCTCCTTCACCTTGGCGGCGTCCTCGGTGCTCTTGGCCTGAACCAGGGCAAACTCGCCGGTGTTGAAGGACACCATGCTCAGGTAGATCTCCATCTGCTCCAGATCCATGCCCTCCAGGGCGGGGTAGGAGCTTTTCAGCATGGTTGTGCCAAACTCGTCGCTGACGTCCAGCCGCTCCACGAAGTCGGCGAACTCATGCTGCTCCTTCAGGGTCTGGGCGAAGGCGGCCAGATCCACCTTTTTTTCCTCGACGGGCTTGGGGCCGCAGGCGGACAGCAGGGACAGGCACAGCACGGCAGCGGCGCACAGGGCAATGACTCGTTTCATGGGGTTGATACTCTCCTTTGTGTTATAATTGGGGCTATGCAGACAGGGCGTTAAACTCGCCCGGGAGTTGATCGCATTCATCGGCGCGGATCGGCGCAGGCTCCACCGCTGTGATTGTGCGCCGCGCCGGGGGTTTTTATGCGTTCCCCTGGATGTGGCTGCGAACCCGCTGCACGATCATGTCCAGGGCCACCAGGTTGCGGCCCCCCTCCAGCACCACGATATCGGCGTACTGGCGGGAGGGTTGGACAAACTGCTCGTGCATGGGCTTGACGGTGGTGAGGTACTGGCTGATCACCGAGTCCAGGGAACGGCCCCGCTCCTTCACATCCCGGAGGATCCGGCGGAGTATCCGCACATCGGCGTCGGTATCCACAAAGATCTTCACGTCCATCAGCGAGCGCAGGGCGGGGTCGGCGAAGATGAGGATGCCCTCCACGATCACCACCTTGGTGGGGAGCACCTCCACCGTCTCCTCCGAGCGGTTGTGGATGGTGTAGTCGTACACCGGGCAGCGGATGACCTCCCCGGCGGCCAGCTTCTTCAGGTCGGCCACCATCAGGGCGGTGTCGAAGGCGTCCGGGTGGTCGTAGTTCAGGGCCGCCCGCTCCTCGTAGGTCATCCCCACGTGCTTTTTATAGTAGTTGTCGTGGTAGACGACCGACACGTCGTCCCGGAAGGTGTCCTGGAGCTTTCTGGTGAGCGTGGTTTTTCCTGAGCCGGTGCCCCCGGCGATGCCGATGATCATGGTGTCCATGTGCCGTCCTCCCTCTGTGCCCGTACCCATGGGTATCGTGGGGCATTTTGCTGGCAAAATGCCCGCCCACAGCGTGGGCTGCCGCGCCTTGCACGGCGTTTGACGCCATTGTATCACAGGCCGGGGGAAATGGCAACCATTTCCCCGAAGCCGCGAACAGGCGGGTGGAGGCCGCTCTGTAAGCAATACCCCGGCAGGGCCGGAAGGGTTGCACGGGGGTGGAAAAATTTTTATTTTTTTGGGGACGGGGCCTCTTTACCCTGAAAATTTTACGGGGAACAGGGGCCCTTCGGCAAAGTGCCAGCAAAAAAGGTTAAATTTTTGACAGATTCGCCACATTTTCTCTTGCTATTTGCGCCGCAAACGAATATAATGTCCGTGGTTACGGGAGGATGTTATGGTAAATATCGTATTGGTTGAGCCGGAAATCCCGCAGAATTGCGGCAATATCGCCCGCACCTGCGCCGCCACCCGCAGCCGCCTCCACCTGGTGCGCCCCCTGGGGTTCGACATCAGCGACAGGGCGGTACGCCGGGCGGGCCTGGATTACTGGCCCATGGTAGATCTGCAGGTGTACGACAATCTGGACGAGCTGTTCGCCCGGAACGCCGTGGACGATCTGTGGCTGATCACCACCAAGGGCCCCCGGGATTACACCCGGGCGGACTTCCGGCAGGACTGCTGGCTGTTCTTCGGCAAGGAGACCGCCGGCCTGCCGGCGGACTTCCGCATGGCCCACGAGAGCCGCTGCATCCGCATCCCCATGCGGGAGGACGCCAGGAGTCTCAACCTGGCAAACTCCGTGGCCATCCTGACCTATGAGGTTCTGCGCCGGCAGGGATTCCCCGGCCTGAAGCGGGACGCGGAGCCGTCAGGAGCGTGTCCCATTTTCTAAAACGCAAAATTAACTTCAAGTTGTAAGAAATGAAAGGAGTTTTCGCCATGAACTACAACAAGAAGACGGTCAAGGACATCGACGTGAAGGGCAAGAAGGTTCTCCTTCGCTGCGACTTCAACGTCCCCATGGCCAAGGACGGCAGCGGCGTCATCACCGATGACAAGCGCATCCGCGCCGCCCTGCCCACCATCCAGTACCTGCTGGATCAGGGCGCGGCGGTCATCGCCTGCTCCCACATGGGCAAGCCGGTGGCCACCTTCGACAGCTACAAGAAAAAGCAGCTGGAGAAGGGAAAGGACGAGGCGTCCATCACCGAGGAGAAGTGGAAGAAGTCCCTGGCCGAGCTGCGTATGGAGCCGGTGGCCAAGCGGCTGAGCGAGCTGCTGGGCAAGGACGTGATTCTGGCCGACGACGTGGTGGGCCCCGACGCCCAGGCCAAGGCCGCGGCCCTGAAGCCCGGCGAGATCATGCTGCTGCAGAACACCCGGTTTGAGAAGGGCGAGACCAAGGGCGACCCCGAGCTGGCCAAGAAGATGGCCGATCTGGCCGGGGCGGACGGCGTGTATGTGTCTGACGCCTTCGGCGCGGTGCACCGCGCCCACGCCTCCACCGCCGTGGTGGCCAATTACCTGCCCGCCGTGTCCGGCTTCCTGATCCAGAAGGAGCTGGACTTCATCGGCGGCGCCCTGGCCAGCCCCAAGCGCCCGCTGGTGGCCATTCTGGGCGGCTCCAAGGTGAGCTCCAAGATCGGCGTCATCAACAACCTGCTGGAGATCGCCGACACCATCATCATCGGCGGCGGCATGGCCTACACCTTCTCCGCCGCCCAGGGCGGCAAGGTGGGCGACTCCCTGCTGGAGGCCGACTGGGAGGACTACGCCAACGACATGGTGAAGAAGGCCGCGGACAAGGGCGTCAAGCTGCTGCTGCCTGTGGACACCGTCATCGCCGACAAGTTCGCCGCCGACGCCGACAGCAAGGTGGTCAAGTCCGGCGAGATCCCCGACGGCTGGCAGGGCCTGGATATCGGCCCCGAGACGGTGAAGCTGTACTGCGACGCCGTGGCCGACGCGGGCACTGTGATCTGGAACGGGCCCATGGGCGTGTTTGAGTTCGAGAAGTTCGCCGCGGGCACCAAGGCCGTGGCCGAGGCTTTGTCCAAGACCTCCGCCATCACCATCATCGGCGGCGGCGACAGCGCGGCTGCCGTGCAGCAGCTGGGCTATGCCGACAAGATGAGCCACATCTCCACCGGCGGCGGCGCCTCCCTGGAGTTTATGGAAGGAAAAGAGCTTCCGGGTGTTGCCTGCTTACTGGACGCTTAATTCAGACGCTTGAGAGAGTGAGAGAGATTCTAAGAGAACACCCATCCATTTTACTATTATTGGAAGGAGCCCAATCATGAATCTGAAGTACCGTAAGACCATCATCGCCGGCAACTGGAAAATGAACAAGACCCTCACCGAGACCAAGGCCTTCGCCGAGGCCCTCAAGCCCCAGCTGGGCCGCCACAAGTGGTGCGACGTGGTGCTGTGCGTCCCCGGGGTGAACATCCCCGGCGCCGTGCGCCTGTTCAAGGACACCCGGGTGTCCATCGGCGGCGAGACCTGCCACTACGAGGCCAGCGGCGCCTACACCGGCGAGGTCACCGTGGAGATGCTTAAGGACGTGGGCGCCAAGTACGTCATCATCGGCCACTCCGAGCGCCGGCAGTACTATAACGAGACCGATTTCACCGTGAACAAGAAGGTGAAGGCCGCTCTGGAGGCGGGCCTGCGCCCCATCGTGTGCGTGGGCGAGAGCCTGGAGCAGCGGGAGCTGGGCGTCACCAACGAGCTGATCTCCTATCAGGTGAAGGTGGCCCTGGCGGGGCTGAACGAGAGCCAGGTGCGCCGGGTTGTGGTGGCTTACGAGCCCATCTGGGCCATCGGCACCGGCAAGACCGCCACCGCCGAGCAGGCCGGCGAGGTGTGCACCCACATCCGCACCATCATCCGCAAGCAGTACGGCGCCCGGGTGGCCCGGGCCGTCACCATCCAGTACGGCGGCTCCATGAACGCCAAGAACGCCCATGAGCTGCTGGCCCAGCCCGACATCGACGGCGGCCTCATCGGCGGCGCGTCCCTGAAGCCGGACGACTTCATGGCCATCATCAACGCGGCGAATCAGGAGTGATTTCATTGAAAACACCCACTACCTTAATCATCATGGACGGCTTTGGCCTGTCCCCCTCCACCAAGGCGGGGGATAACGCCATCGCCGCCGCCCGTACCCCCAATCTGGATAAGCTGTTCGCCGAGAACCCCTGCTGCAAGCTGTCCGCCTCCGGGCTGGACGTGGGCCTGCCCGACGGGCAGATGGGCAACAGCGAGGTGGGCCACACCAACATCGGCGCGGGCCGGGTGGTGTTCCAGGATCTGCCCAAGATCACCAAGGCCATCCAGGACGGGGACTTCTTTGAGAATCCCGCCTACAAGGACGCCATGCTGGCGGCGAAAAACGCCGGGACGGCCGTCCACATCTACGGCCTGATGTCCAACGGCGGCGTCCACAGCCACATTACCCACATCCAGGCGGCGGTGAAGATGGCTCACGACCTGGGCTGCCCCAAGATCTTCGTCCACTGCTTCATGGACGGCCGGGACGTGCCCCCCACCTCGGGCAAGGACTTCGTGGCCCAGATGAAGGAGACCTGCGATCAGTACGGGGCCCAGATCGCCACCATCTCCGGCCGGTACTACGCCATGGATCGGGACACCAACTGGGATCGGGTGGAGCGCTCCTACAAGGCCATGGTGTACGGCGAGAGCGAGCACCGCTTCATCGGCGACCCGGTGGGGGCCATGCAGGCCAGTTATGACGCGGGGGTGACGGACGAGTTCGTGATCCCGGTGATCACCGCCGAGCACGCCGAGATCGGGGACGGGGACTCCATCATCTTCATGAACTTCCGGCCTGACCGGGCCCGGGAGATCACCCGCGCCTTCGTGGATCCCGACTTCACCGGCTTTGAGCGGAAAAAGGGCTTCTTCCACGTGAACTACGTGTGCACCACGTCCTATGACGCCTCCATGCCCAACGTGGTGATCGCCTTCCCCAAGGAGAGCCTGGACAACATCTTCGGCGAGTATATCGCCCAGCAGGGCATGACCCAGCTGCGGATTGCCGAGACGGAGAAGTACGCCCACGTCACCTTCTTCTTCAACGGCGGCGTGGAGACCGTGTTCCCCGGGGAGGATCGGTGCCTCATCCCCTCCCCCAAGGTGGCCACCTACGACCTCCAGCCCCACATGAGCCAGCCCGAGGTCACCGCCGAGGCCGTCAAACGCATCGAGAGCGGCAAGTACGATGTGGTCATACTCAACTTCGCCAACTGCGACATGGTGGGCCACACCGGCGTGTACGACGCCGCGGTGAAGGCCGCCGAGGCGGTGGACAGCGGCGTGGGCCAGGTGGTGGAGGCCACCGCCAAAATGGGCGGCGTCACCCTTATCACCGCCGATCACGGCAACGCCGAGCACATGGTGGAGGAGGACGGGTCCCCCTTCACCGCCCACACCACCAACCTGGTGCCCTGCTGCGTGGTGGGCGCGGACGTGACGCTGCGGGACGGCCGGCTGGCCGACCTGGCCCCCACCATGCTGGATCTGATGGGGCTGAAGCAGCCCAAGGAAATGACCGGGCAGACCCTCATCGTAAAGTAATCCTGCCTCCCCCGCCGAAGGCGGGGGAGGCAGGAACGGCGGGCGATGAAGCAGCCCGCCGAGATGACCGGGCAGACCCTCATCGTGAAGTAAGCCAACCACTTGGTCTCTGAGGCGTATGCCTCTTATACCTATACCCTTTGACATTTTGAAAGGAGCTTGATTCCCATGAAACAGATGCTTGAGATCGTTGACGTCCTCGGCCGCGAGATCCTGGACTCCCGGGGCAACCCCACCGTTGAGGTGGAGGTGGTTCTGGAGGACGGCACCATGGGCCGCGCCGCCGTGCCCTCCGGCGCTTCCACCGGCGTGCATGAGGCCTGCGAGCTGCGGGACGGCGACAAGAGCCGCTACCTGGGCAAGGGCGTGGAGAAGGCCGTCAACAACGTGAACACCGAGCTGGCCGAGTGCCTCATCGGCATGAACGCCCTGGATCAGGTGTCCATCGACAAGGCCATGATCGAGCTGGACGGCACCCCCAACAAGGGCCGCCTGGGCGCCAACGCCATCCTGGGCTGCTCCCTGGCCGTGGCCAAGGCCGCCGCTGAGAGCCTGGGGATGCCCCTGTACAACTACGTGGGCGGCGTGAACGGCAAGACCCTGCCCGTGCCCATGATGAACATCCTCAACGGCGGCGCTCACGCCACCAACAACGTGGACATTCAGGAGTTCATGATCATGCCTGTGGGTGCCTGCTGCTGGAAGAAGGCCCTCCAGATGTGCGCCGAGGTGTTCCACAACCTCAAGAGCGTGCTGAAGGAGAACGGCACCCCCGCCGCCGGCGTGGGCGATGAGGGCGGCTACGCCCCCAACCTGAAGAAGGACGAGGACGCCTTCAAGTGCATCGTGGCCGCCATCGAGAAGTCCGGCTACAAGCCCGGCGAGGATTTTATGATCGCCATCGACGCCGCCGTGTCCGACTGGTACAACGCCGACACCGGCTGCTATGACCTGCCCAAGGCCAAGAAGACCTACACCAAGCAGCAGATGGTCAATATGTGGAAGAAGTTTGCCGACAACTATCCCATCATCTCCATGGAGGACTGCATGGGCGAGGACGACATCGAGGGCTGGCAGATGCTCACCAAGGCCCTGGGCGGCAAGGTGCAGCTGGTGGGCGACGACCTGTTCGTCACCAACACCGAGCGCCTCCAGATGGGCCTGGACAACGGCATCGCCAACTCCATCCTCATCAAGGTCAACCAGATCGGCACCCTCACCGAGACCCTGGACGCCATCCAGCTGGCCAACCGGCACGGCTACACCGCCGTGGTGTCCCACCGCTCCGGCGAGACCGAGGACGCCACCATCGCCGACATCGTGGTGGGCGTGAACGCCGGCCAGATCAAGACCGGCGCCCCCAGCCGCACCGACCGGGTGGCCAAGTACAACCAGCTGCTCCGCATCGAGGAGGAGCTGGGCGACGCCGCCCAGTACCTGGGGAAGGCCGCCTTCTTCAACCTGAAGTAAGGATTTCCCAATCAAGCTCAAAAAGCGTCCGGCGGCTTTGCCGCCGGACGCTTTTTGTCAAAATTGCCCGGTTCCGGCAAAAAAGACGGCTGCCCTTTTCCAAGGAAACACTTGTATTTTCAGCCAAAATAGAATACAATATAAAAACGTATGAAACCAGATCAACCGAACCAAATCCGCTCCAAGAAAGGAAGGTTCCCATGAAGATACAAACGGAAAAGGGCCGCATCCAGCTCACCAGCGACGTGTTTTCCAATCTCACCGGCGCGGTGGCCACCAGCTGCTATGGGGTGAAGGGTATGGCGTTTCGATCCAAGACCGACGGACTGGTGCACCTGCTGCGGCGGGAGTCCATGTCCAAAGGCGTGAAGATCACCTACAACGACGATCAATCCATCACCATCGACCTGCACATCATTGTGGACAATGGCGTGAATCTGGTGGCGGTGGGCCGCTCCATCCAGAGCGAGGTTCAGTATAATGTCCACCGTCTCACCGGCGTGGAGGTGCGCGGCGTCAACGTCTGCGTGGATTCCATGGTGATCGGCTGAGCCGTCCAGACCAGACAGAAAGGATGATTCTGATATGGTAGATATCATTGACGGCGCGCTGTTTCAGCGCATGGTGATTCACGCCTCCGCCTCCATCAACGCCCAGAAGCAGGCCATCAACGAGCTGAATGTGTTCCCCGTCCCCGACGGGGATACCGGCACCAATATGTCCCTCACCATCGGAACCGCCGCCGCCGAGGCCAAAAAGAAGCCCGCCCAGTCCATCGGGCAGGCCGCCGCCACCAACGCCTCCGCCCTGCTGCGGGGGGCCCGGGGGAACTCCGGCGTGATTTTGTCCCTGCTGTTCCGGGGGATCTCCAAGGGGCTGAAGGAGCGGGAGACCGCCGACGGCGCGGTGTTCGCCGCCGCCCTCAGCGAGGGCGTGTCCGCCGCCTACAAGGCGGTGATGAAGCCCGCCGAGGGCACCATCCTCACGGTGTCCCGGCTGGCCAGCGTGAAGGCGGCGGAGACCGCCCACAGCCAGAACAGCGTGGAGGCGGTGCTGGAAGCCGCCATCGCGGAGGGGCAGATCGCCCTGGCGGACACGGTGAACCAGAACCCGGTGTTGAAAAAGGCCGGAGTGGTGGACGCCGGCGGCAAAGGCTTCCTGGTGATTCTCCAGGGGATGCTGGACGAGCTGCGGGGGATCGCCGCCCCGGAGGGGGCGGAGGAGGCCCAGGACGTGAAGGAGTCCGCCGACTTCGCCGCTCTGTCCGAGGAGGACATCACCTTCACCTTCGACACGGTATTCATCGTCCGCAAAACCACGGACAAATCCATTGAGCCTTTCCGGGCCTATCTGAACAGCATCGGCGACAGCCTGGTCATCGGCGAGGACGACGAGGCCTTCAAGGTTCACGTCCACACCGATATCCCCGGGGCGGCGCTGAGCGAGGCCCAGAAGTACGGCACCCTGGAG
The DNA here is from genome assembly GCA_004560375.1 of bacterium. Taxonomy (GTDB): domain Bacteria; phylum Bacillota; class Clostridia; order Oscillospirales; family Oscillospiraceae; genus Enterenecus. Next base: position 31,681 of record SFVC01000008.1, on the reverse strand, counting down.
CTGGCCAAGATCGAGAATATGCGTACCCAGGCCCAGGAGCTGGCCGCGGGCAAGCAGGCCCAGAGCACCGACGATCTGGAGCAGATCGAGGCGGAGCTGGAGGCCCAGGAGAGCGGGGAAGGGGCCATCGCCCCGCCGGAGAAGAAGTTCGGCGTGGTGGCCGTCAGCGCCGGGGCGGGCATGGCCTCCGTGTTCAAGGATCTGGGGGTGGACGGCGTCATCTCCGGCGGTCAGACCATGAACCCCTCCACCGAGGACATCCTGCGGGAGATCGCCCGCACCCCCGCCGAGACGGTGTTCGTCCTGCCCAACAATAAGAACATCATCATGGCCGCCCAGCAGTGCGTGGGCCTCATCGAGGGCAAGGAGATCGTGGTGGTGCCCACCCGCACCGTGCCCCAGGGCATCGCCGCCATGCTGGTGCTGGATCCCGACGGGGACGCCGAGAGCAACGCCGCCGCTATGGAGGAGGCCCGGCAAAACGTGCGAACCTCCGAGATCACCTACGCCGCCCGGAACTCCGATTTTGACGGCTTCCAGATCCACGAGGGGGACTACATGGCCCTGGCGGAGGGCCAGCTGTTCGGCACCGATCAGTCCATCAACGCCCTGCTGGAGCGGCTGGCCAAGTCGGATCTGCAGCAGGACGCGGAGTTTATCAACATTTTCTACGGCGAGGACGTGTCCGAGGAGCAGGCCAACGAGGCCCTGGAGATCTTCCGGGCGGCCTGCCCCAACGCCGAGATCACCCTGCTGGCCGGGGGCCAGCCGGTGTACTATTATATGATCTCCGCAGAATAAAACCATAAAAAAGGCCCGGTTTCCAAAGAAACCGGGCCTTTTTTATGCAATGCCGGGGTTACTCGCCCTCGATGTCGTAGGCGGGGCCGAATTGGAGGTCGTCGGTGACGGTCACATCGGCCAGCTCGGGCTCCGGGGCGGGGCCCTTGGTCATGGTGGAGCGGCCGTTAAGGCAGCCGCCGTCCTCCACCACCAGGGAGGCGGTGGCCACGTCGCCGATGAGGGAGCCCGTCTGCTCCAGGCGCATATGCTCCCGGGCGGTGACGTTGCCCTCGACTTTGCCGGCCACCCGAACCACGTCGGCGGAGATGGGGCCGCGAACCAGGCCGGTGTCGGCCACGATGACCGCGCCCACCATGCGGAACTCACCCTCCACCACGCCTTCCACCTGAACCACGCCCTCCCCCTCGATGACGCCCTTAAAGGTGATGCCCTGAGTGATCAGAGTGCTGGCCACCTTCTGGGGCGGGGGCAGGCTCTCCTGGGGCTTTTCGCCCTCCATGGCAATGGGGATCTGGGTGTCCGTCCTCTGTGTGCTGCTGAAAAAGCCCATTGGGAATCCTCACCTTTCCTTTTTCCCACAGCATGGCCCCAGGGGCAGGCCCGTCCTGCTGTTTCGGATATTGGGTATTGTACCACAGCGGAACCTGGAATTCAAGGGCTGAACAAGGAAAGAAGGGCACGAAAATAGGCATTTACCGCTCCACCATTTTTTGGCGGAACAGCCACACCGCCAGGGCCATCACCGCCGCCGCCCAGACGGATACCCACAGCAGATGCCCCGGCAGGGCGGCCCAGTCCCCGGCCAGCGCCGCCCGGGCCCCGTCCGCCCCGTGGGCAAAGGGCAGCAGATAGGCAAACGTCCGGAATCCCCCGCCCAGCAGGGACAGGTCGAACCAGATCCCCGCCAGCCAGGCCGTCACGTTGGTGAGCAGGGCGCCGCACATACCGCCCACCTGTTTGTCGTTGAACAGGGTGCCGCACAGCAGGCCCAGGGCGATGAACAACAGGGCCGAGGGGATGAGGGACAGCACCACCGCCGGCAGATTCCAGCTCAGGGGCAGACCCAGCACCACCGCCGCCGCCAGACAGATGACGCTTTGCCCCACCGCCATGGGCAGCAGGGGCAGCAGGTAGCCCAGCAGAAAATCCGCCGCCGTCATGGGCGACGCCGCCAGCCGGGACAGGAAGGCGGTGGAGCGATCCCGGGCCAGCAGCAACCCGGAGAACAGCGCCAGGAAGGTCAGCCCGAACAGGGCGATACCCGGGGCCAGGGTCTCCAGCCGGAAGATCTCCACCGGCACGTTGCGCTGGATCACGTTCATCAGCACCAGCAGCACCAGGGGGAAACCCAGCCCGAAAAACAGGGTCAGCGGATCCCGGAGCAGCTCCTTGGTGTTGCGCTTGGCAAAGGCCAGTATCCTCATGACGCCGCCTCCTCTCCCGCCAGCGCCACAAAGGCGTCCTCAAAATTTTCGCAGCCTGCCAGGGCCTTCAGCTCCTCCGCCGTGCCCACCGCCCGGAGTCTGCCCGCCGCCATGATGCCGATGCGGTCGGCCAGGGCCTCCGCCTCCTCCAGGTAGTGGGTGGTGAGGACGATGGCGGTGCGGCCCTTCAGGCCCCGGATAACCCCCCACAGCTCCCGCCGGGCCAGTACGTCCAGGCCCAGGGTGGGCTCGTCCAGAAACAGCACCTCCGGCTGGGACACCAGGGCCATGGCGATGGACAGCCGCCGCTGCCAGCCGCCGGACAGGGTTTTGGCCCGCTGCCCGGCCCACTGGCCCAGGCCCAGCTGATCCATGACCTCCCCAACCCGGGTCCGGGGGCGGCGGTACACCCCGGCCATCAGCGCCAGGTTTTCCTCCACCGTCAGGCCGGGGGCCACTGCCGTCTCCTGGGGGGAGACGGCCAGCACCTCCTTGGCCCGGTGGCTGTCCGTGCGGACGCTGTGGCCCATGAGGGCGGCGTCCCCCTCGGTGGGCACGGTGAGGCAGCACAGCATCTTGATGGTGGTGGACTTGCCCGCCCCGTTCACCCCCAGCAGGGCAAACAGCTCCCCCGACCCCACGGTGAGCTCCAGGCGGTCCACCACCCGGCGCTTCCCGTAGTCCCGGGAGAGGCCGGCGATTTGAATGGCGTTCATGATTTTTCCTCCTCCTGATTCTTTTGCTCCTGCTGGGCCTGGCGGATAGACTCGTTCATGAAGTCGATCATGCCGTCGAAGGCCACAATGGCGATGCCCTTCTTCTTGTCCGCCATCAGCAGCAGGTTATCTCCCGGCTCGATCTCAAAGAGATCCCGCACCTCCTTGGGGATGACGATCTGGCCCTTGTCCCCCACCCGCACGGTGGAGAGAAATTGATCCCGCGGCAACTTCAGTTTCATTCTGACTCCTCCAATTAGTAATACTTTTCCCGTTTAGTATAACTCTACAAACCTGGCTTGTCAAGTGGGCAGGGCAGATACAAAAAAGAAAGCTGCCATAATTTCCAACTCCGCCGCATATCATCCAGAGAGGTGATTGCGATGCGAAAGAAAAGGACAACCCGGGGGTTGCTGCGGGGGCTGCGGCTGGCGGCTGCGGCGCTGGTGGCGGGCCTGGCGGCGTGGCTGCTGTGGCTGGTGGGGGATCCGGCGGCGGCGCTGGGAGATCTGCTGCGGCTGGCGGACAGCGCCCAGGTGGCCACCTCCCTGCTGGCGGTGGAGCTGGGCGACTCCCGGCAGGGGGAGGGCCTGTCCGGTTGGGACAGGCTGGTGCTGGCCCAGTCCTCCCTGCTGGGGGTGGGGGCGCCCCCCTCGGAGAGCGCCCCGGCCGGGGACGATCCCGCCCCCGCCGCCACCCCCGATTCGGAGGAGCTGGAGCCCAACCCGGACGACGGCGAGGAGGAGCCCAACCTCCCGCCCACCACCACCGCCCCGGAGGGGATCATCGCCAAGACTATGGTGGCGGGCTCCTCCGCCAAGTATGTCACGTCGGGGAGTCTGTCCGTCTACAACCACACGGACTATACCCTGGATCTGCCGGCGCTGCTGGCGGCCGCGCCGGAGCTGTCCAACCGGGGGGAGGGCCCAAAGGTGCTGATCTACCACTCCCACGCCACCGAGGCCTATACCATGGACGGGGAGGACGTGTACGAGCCCAGCGGCGACCACCGCACCCTGAACACAGAGCAGAACATGGTGCGGGTGGGGGAGGAGATGGCGGCGGTGTTTGAGGCGGCGGGCATCGGCGTGATCCACGACACCACCCTCTACGACTACCCCAGCTACAACGAGGCCTACAAGCGCTCCCTGGAGGGGGTGGCGGCGGCGCTGAAGGAACACCCCTCCATCGTGCTGCTGCTGGACGTCCACCGGGATGCGCTGGCGGCCAACGACGGCACCATCTACAAGGTGGTGGCGGGGACGGTGGACAACTGCGCCCAGGTGATGATGGTGCTGGGCAGCGACGCCAGCGGCCAGGTGCACCCCAACTGGAAGGTAAACCTGGCCCTGGCCCTGGAGATCCAGGACGCCCTGGCCGGCAAGTGGGCCACCCTGGCCCGGCCGGTGGTGCTGCGGGGCTCCCGGTTCAACCAGCACCTGTCCACCGGCACCCTGCTGGTGGAGGTGGGCACCCACGGAAACACCCTCCAGGAGGCCATCACCGCCGCCCGGCTGTACGCCCGGACGGTGGTGGAGCTGATGACGGAGGAGACGGGGCAATGAAAAAAGCCTGCCGCAAGGCAGGCTTTTTCTTACGTGCACATATCAATGATGATATGGGTGAACAGCTTGGCGGACAGCATCAGATCGCTGACCCGCACCCGCTCATCCGCGCCATGGAGGTGGGTGTCGAAGCCGGGCAGGGTGCAGCCGAAGGCCACGCCGCCGGGGATATCGTGGACGTAGGTGCCGCCGCCGGTGGACAGGCACTCCCCCTTCAGGCCGGTGTACTCCTCGTACCGGCGCAGCAGGATCTGGATGAAGGGGCTGCTCTCCGGGACATGGTGGGGCGCGCCCTGGACGGCCTCAAAGGTGAAGCCCTTGCCCTCAAAGGCGGCCTTGGCCACCTGGAGGCAGTTCTCCTCGGTGGCGCACAGGGGCGCCCGGCTGTCGAAGAAGCCCTTCAGCCCGGTGTCCGTCACCTCCAGCAGGGAGAAGGCCAGGGTCAGCGGCCCGGAGATGGGCTCTTCCTGGGCGATGCCCAGGGCCCGGCCCTTGTAGTCCCCGTGGGGGATCAGGGCGTTGAGATCCTGGAGGGCGTCCTTGCAGCCCCCGTCGGCCAGGGGCAGGGCGCACAGCAGGGCGATGAGCCCGGTGATGGCGTTGTTGCCCCCCTCGGGGTAGGCGGCGTGGGAGCCCTCCCCCTTGGCCTTGATCACCGTCACCCCGTCCTCGTTGACGAAGGTGAACTTGATCCCCGTGCGGGCCGTCACGTTCCGGGCCACGGGCTGGATGTCGTACATGGTCAGCCCTTCCACCCCGGCGGAGGCGTCCCCGGGCAGGATATTCGTCCGGATGCCGCCGTGGATCCAGTTCACCCGGGGCAGATCCCTCTGGGCGGGCCAGCTCTTGGTGAAGGTGGGCCGGAGGGTGCCCTTCTCCGTGTTGATCACGGGGAAGCCGGAGTCGGGGGAGAAGGTGGCGGGGGCAAAGGGATGGCGGGCGAAGTACCAGGCGATGTCCCCGGAGCCGCTCTCCTCGTTGGTGCCCATGATCATTTTGCAGTTCTTCGTCAGCGGCACGCCCAGATCCTTCACCGCCTTCATGGCCAGCAAGGAGGCGATCACCGGCCCCTTGTCGTCGTCGGTGCCCCGGCCGTACAGCAGGTCGTCCACCAGCTTGGGGGTGTAGGGCTGGGTGATGCTCCAGCCCTCCCCGGGGGCCACCACGTCCAGGTGGCCCAGTATGTGCAGGGCGTCCTCGCCGCCGTTCAGATCGGCGGTGCCCACATAGCCCTCATGGTTTTCCGCCGTCAGGCCCCACTCCCGGGCGATGGCCAGCGCCTCGTCCAGGGCGGCGGCGGGACCGGGGCCGAAGGGAGCGCCCGGGGCGGGCTCGCCCTCCACGCTGTCGATGGACACCAGGCGGCTCACCGCGTCCACCAGCGTCTTTTCTTTGTCCGCGAAATAGGCTTCGATCTGTTCTTTCGTGATCATATGTATAACACTCCTCGGTGGTTTGCCGCTTCCGACAAGGGGGCGGCGCTTTCCTCATAGTGTACCGCATTTCTCTGTCAATTTCAAGGGAAATCGGGCGGGGGCCGGGGGCGGGATGCGTTGGCGCCCCCTGGCAAAAATTTTTGCTTGCGTTGTGATAAATTCGGGTGTTAAATCGTTTTATAGATGTGGCCACAAAATGGGGCGCCGCCATCAGCAGGCGGCGCATCATCATAGTTCGGCGGCAGGGTGAGCGATACGAAGCTTGCGCCGGCGAAAGGGGGCAAGCCCATGGATCAGAAAAAGCTGGCGGAGCTGTTCCGCCAATACGGCGACGACGTGTTCCGGCTGGCGTACAGCTATCTGGGCAGCCGCGCCGACGGGGAGGACGTGTGCCAAAGCGTCTTTCTCAAGCTGGCGGAGGGCAAAGCCGTCCTGCTGCCCGGGAAGGAAAAGGCCTGGCTGCTCACCTGCGCCGCCAACCTGTGCCGGAGCCAGTTGCGCTCCTTCTGGCGCAGAAACGTGGGGGAACTGGACGAGAATCTGCCCTTCCGGGAGGAGCCAGACCGGGCGGTGTGGGCGGCGGTGCAGGCCCTGCCCCCCAAATACCGGGCGGTGGTTCACCTCTACTACTGGGAGGGCTATGACCAGGGAGAGATCGGGGACATCCTGCACCTGTCCCGTACCGCCGTTCAGACCCGGATGCAGCGCGCCCGGGCCATGCTGAAAAAGGAGCTGAGTGACAATGCGGAAGGAATACCGGCACATGATGGAACAGGCTGCGCTGAGTGACCCAAAAAAGGAGGAAATCATGAACAGGATGGAACATATGGATACAGGGAAGCGGCGCCTGCCCAAGGCGGGCGTCATCGCGCTGGCGGCGGCGCTGGCGGCGGGCTGCGCGCTGTCCATCGCGGCGGGCCTGCCCGCCCAGGTGTACCACTTCATCGGCGGCGGGTCGGTGACGGTGGATCCCAACACGGACACCGCCTACTACGACCGTCTGAACGCCGTCCCCCCCGCCGAGGTGGACGGAAACGGGCGGCTGTGGCTCACCGTGGACGATCAGCGCCTGGACATCACCGACAAGATCAGCGAGGACGCCCCCTATCTCTATGAGCGCACCGACCCCGCCACCGGCCAGAAGGGCTACCTGATGCTGGGCGGTACGGTGGACGACTTCGGCTGGATGGAGTGGTTCCAAATGGACGGCGACTGGTTCTGGCACGCGGAGAACTGCATGAGGAACCAGTCCAACTCCTTCTCGATGGGGCAGGCCGGCGGCGTCAGCATCGGCACCGGCGCCGCTGCGGCGGAGGATCCCGCCCCCGCCGCCTCCAGGGACGTGGGAAACACTACGCAGAGCGAGTACACCGCGGACGACACGGCGCCCTACTCCATCGACTTCCGCCCCTGGGTGCAGAAGGGCATCGACCAGCTGGCGGAGCTGGGCGTGGTGGCCTATGAGCCGCAGGTGGACTGACCGGCAGACAAACTCCCCCCGGAGCAATGCTCCGGGGGGAGTTTCGTTTCTCTTTGGTTCAGGAGGGGAGCTCCGCCTGGGGCTCATAGGCGGCGGGATCCCCATCGGGGAGGTTCCCCGCGGCGGGATCGTCCGGGCCCTTGGCGGGAGCGGGATCCGCGCCGCCGGAGTAGCCCTCGGTGGTGGGGCTGTCCGGGCCGGCGGCAGGAAGGCCCGGGTTGTGGGGGTGGGTGTGCACCGTGCCGTCCGCGCAGTAGGGGCAGTCGCTGTCGTACTCGTCCGCGCCGTCGTTCCAGTTGGGCTCGCCCACGCTGTAGTTGGGGTCGGCCTCCCAGGGGTGGGCCAGCACCGCGCCGTCGGCGGTGATGCTGTCCGCCGCCACCCCGTCCACGATGATCAAGCGGGTGGCGCGGCTCACCAGCTCCTCGGCCTGCCCCGCGCCGGTGGCGGTGAGGTCGAAGCGGAAGCCGTACCCGTCGTGGAGGAGCTCCACCCGGCGGCCGCAGCCGTCCCTGCCGTCGTGGCCCCAGGCGGTGACGGGCACATCCCAGATCTGGTTGACCACGCCGTCCTCCCCGTAGGCGATGCAGGTGGGAGGGAGCACGTCCCCGGCGGTGAAGGCGAACTCAAAGTGATCCAGAGGGCCTTTGTAGCCGTTGATAAACGCCCCCCAGAAGGAGCCGTCCGCCGTCCACGCCGCCCAGCCGGTGATCTCGTAACCCCCCCAGCCCAGGTGGACGGACAGGGCGTCCTCCCCGCCGAACAGGGCGGCAAAGTCCGCCTGGGTGAGATCCCGCTTCACGCTGCCGGGAGGCACGTCCCAATCCAGCGCCATCTGGGTCATATCGTCCGCCATGCCGTACTCGATATAGGGCAGCATATAATAGGCCATCATCTCCCCCTGCCGCACCTCGTAGCCGCCGATGGTTTTCATCCCCGGCTCCAGGCTCTCGCCGGGGCCCTCCACGGCGATGTCGGGCCCACCCAGCTCCGGCCGGTTTTCCTGATAGCCGGCGGGATAGGGAGGCAGGGGCTTTTCCAGGTTGTTGTTGTGGGCCGCCCACGCCCCGAAGCCCCCCACGCCCGCCACCAGCACCAGGGCCGCCGCGGCCGTGCCGTACTTCTTCCACGCCGCCGGACGCTTCGCCGGCGCCTCCAGATCCAGCAGCCGCTGGTGGAGGGTGTCGGATGCTTGGATATTGTCCATATACTTTTTGTATTGTTTCATGGAATTATCCTCCTTCGTTGTCAGATAAATACTTCCTCAGCGCCTCCCGGGCGCGGCTCAGGTGGGAGCGCACCGTCCCGGGCCGCTGGCCCAGGATGGCCCCGATCTCCTCCGAGCTGTAGCCCTCGTAGTAGAACAGGTGCACCGCCGTGCGCTGGTTGGCGGGCAGGGACAGCACCGCCTCCGCCACCTCCCGGCTCTCCCCGTCGGGGGCGGGGTACACGTCCAGCAGCTCCACCGCCGGGTGGCGCTTGCGCTGGCGCAGGATGCTCTTGCAGCGGTTGGCCGTCACCTTTAACAGCCACGCCTTTTCGTGCTCCCCGTCCCGAAGGTCGGGGCGCTTTTCCAGATAGCGCAGGTAGGCGTCCTGTACCGCGTCCTCCGCCTCCTGGGGATCGCCTAAAATGGCCAGGGCGGCGCGGTACAGGGTGTGCTCATGCTTGTTCACCAATTCTTCCAACCGGTTGGAGTGATCCACCTGTTCCTCACCCCCTTCTGTTTATAACACGCCCGGGCGGGGCGGATTGTTGCGGCGGGGGAAATTTTTTTGCCCGCCCCGCTGGAGGGCGGCACCATACGGAAAGGGCCGTCCCCCGTGGGGGACGGCCCAAGGCTGTCGAAACCCGTGTTCAACACCGAGAGACGGCGCTCTTGCTCATTGCGCGTCGGAATAGGGCTCGTTGGTGTTGATCACCACCTGCCCGTTGATATAGGACACGTTGAAGCCCAGCACCTCGCCCAGCTCCCGCAGCTTGTAATAGGTGTACCCGCCGCCCTTATCATCGTAGAGGACAATGGGCTTCAGCTTTGGCTCCCAGAACTTGTTGACGTCTGTGGTGGACTGATCCATTTTATACGTCCGGGTTCCGGAAAACGGCGTGGACAGCTCGCTTCCGTTGGGGGTGTAGGGCTGGCCGGGGATGAGGTTCACCGACCCATAAAACCAGTCCACCTCAAACTGGGCCTTGGTGCCGTTGAGGTAGTAGGCGATGTCCCGGATGCGGATATAGTTGGTCAGGTTGCCCAGGGTGTCCTTCAGGGCGTAGGTCTGGAAGGTCACGGGCTTCCCGTCCAGCAGGACGGTCTGGGTGTTGGGGTAGGCCAGGTTGGTGGCGGGGGCGCCCGCCCCGGCGGTGGCCTTGTAGGGCGTGATGCCGTTGTCGTCCAGTACGTAGAACATGGGGACAGAGGCGTTGGCGCCCTCCCCGGTGACGTACCACACCACCTTGCCGTTCCAGACGATGGGCTGGCAGTCGGACAGCTCGGCGTCGCAGGCGGAGACCTTGATCGTCTCCCGGAAGGCGCCGATTCCGCCGGTGGGCTGATACCGGGCATAGTAGACCTTTTTGTCCACGCTGGGGTTGGATTCAAAACCTGAGTTATGCCACTCGCTGTAAGGCTCCATCAGCTGCCACAGCATATATCCCCCGTCCAGCCCGGTGGACACCAACTGGGGGTTGGAGATGTTCACGTCCTTCTTGTCGGTAAAGTCGCCGCTGTTGAAGCCCCAGTGCTGTATATAAGCAGTCTCTATATTTTCCTTGGGGACGTAGGCCATCCAGAGCTCCCGGGGCGCATGGTAGTTGGAGTAGTCGCGGGTATAATTATAGGCCACGATATAGCCGCTGGAGGTCTCCACAAAGCCGCCCACGGCCACGCCGGTGTCGTTTTTGCCGGAGCTGCCGCTGATTTTTGTGGCCAGAACCGAATTGCCGTACTTCCCGTAGTTCTCATCAAAGGGGCTGTCGGATATCATCTCGAACAGGTTATCCTGCCCGGCTTCGGCATGGTTGCGGAACAGGGCAATGCCCCGGGGATAGGCGTCCCCGTGATCCAGGGTGACCATATGTCCCTCTGAGTCAATGAGGATGAACTGGTTGAAGGAGTGGGACACATAAATATAGCCCTGGTTGGAGAACCCCACGCTGTAAAAGCCGCCCCACCCCATCGTGCTTTCATCCACATGGAAGGTCATGCTGGCCTGGTGGTGGGACTTGTCCCGGCTGTTGTTGTACATGGTGTGGCAGGTGTGGACATAGAGGTGCCCGCCGTACTCCGCACACCGCAGGCTGCCCGCCTCAAAGGGGTGATAGGTGTTGGCCCCCTTGATGCTGCACGCGCCCAGCCGCAGCCAGTCCTTGGAGTACTTGACCACCCGGATGACCTCTTTTTCATCGCTCTGCTCCTCGTTGTTCTGGCCGAAGATGAAGAAGTTATAGGTTTCCCCGGCGAAGAACCCGCCCCAGATGGGCAGCTCCATGGGGATGGAGCGGTTGGACTGGATCTGGAACTGGCTGTTGTAGTCCTCCACGACGACCTTGCCGTCGATGTACTCCACCCGGGTCAGCCCGCCGGAGGGATTGACGAACAAATAGGACTTCACCGTCTCGGCCCAGCGTTGGACGTTGGTGTACTGCTGGGCGTGCAGATTGTAGGACGGCGCGGGGTTGACCCCCGCCGCGCTGGCCCGGGCGGGCAGCAGGGCCAGTGCCAACACCACACACAGGGCAAGGCTCAGGGCGCGGGCTGCGATGGGTTTAATACGTTGCAGCATAAAAAATCATCCTGTATACATTTTGTTTCAGGCAAGGAAACCCCGGACAGAAAAGGGCCGCCCCAGCCGGGGAGGCCCTTTCACCGCTTGGTCATTCCTCGGTATACTTAAAAATCACCGTCTTGGCGTGGGAGCAGGCGTACAGATCCTTCTCCGTGGCCTTGAACCAGTCCTCGAACTCCTTGGAGCCCTCCACCACGAACTCGTCCACGTCGGAGCGCATGGACAGGTTGTTCTCCGATTTGTATTTCCGCATGAGGGACACCGCGTCCTTGATCTGCTCGCCGAAGCGGATCAGCTTCTCGTCCACGCTGTCCACCTGGGGCCACAGGGTCTGGTGGATGGAGGTGGTGCCCACGAACTCCCGCAGGCCCTTTTGATAGATATACTCCGTCAGGTGGGGCACGTAGATGGAGTACAGCTTCAGCACGTTCAGCAGGCAGTAGTAGATGGCCGCCTGGGCGGATTTCCGCTCCTCCGCGCCGTGGACGTCGGGCTCGTACAGCCGCTCCTTGGCGATCTCGATATAGTTGTCGCACAGATCCTTCCAGAACAGGTCGTCGATGACCTTCCGGGCCAGGCCGATCTCGTACTGATCCAGCAGGCGGCCCGCCTCCCGGACGGTCTCGTTGGTGCGCTCAATCAGCCACTTGTCCAGCGGCACCTCCACCTTGGGCACATAAGCCGGGTCGAAATCGGACAGGTGGGACAGCACAAATTTGGACGAGTTCCACACCTTGGTGATGGTGCGCTTGGAGGCGTCCTGCATCTCCTTCTGGTCGAAGTAGGTGTCGGTGCCCAGCCGGGCGCTGGCCGCCCAGTAGCGGATCACGTCGGCGGAGTAGGTCTCGATCAGCGCCTGGGGGGTGAGCTTGGCGTTGCCCTTGGACTTGCTGATCTTCTCGCCGGGCTTGGCCAGCACGAAGCCGCAGATCATGATGTCCTTCCAGGGGATGTCCCCGGTGTGGTACAGGCTCTTGGCGATGGTGTAGAAGGCCCAGGTGCGGATGATCTCGTGGGCCTGGGTACGCATACCCATGGGGAGGAAGTCCCCGTCCACGCCGTATTTGGCGGCGGAATTTTTGTTGATCTGGGGGGTGATGGACGAGGTGGCCCAGGTGTCCAGCACGGCGGACTCGGGGATAAACTCGGTGCAGCCGCACTCACACGTTCCGTTGTAGGGGGTCTCCAGCGGGTTGACAGGCAGATCCTCCAAGTTGGCGAAGTGGGCCCTGCCGCACTTCTTGCAGTACCACACGGGGAAGGGCACGCCGAAGTACCGCTGCCGGGAGATGCACCAGTCCCACTTCAGGTTCTCCACCCAGTTGACGTAGCGGTTCTTCATGGAGGCGGGGTACCAGTTGATCTTGTCCCCGGCGGCCAGCAGCTCGTCCTTCATGGACAGGATGTCGATATACCACTGCTTGGAGGGGATGATCTCCACCGAGGTGCCGCACCGCTCGTGGACGGACACGGTGTGGGTGAGGGGCTCGGTCTTGAGCAGCAGGCCGCCCTCGTCCAGCAGGCGGATGATCTCCTTCCGGGCCTTCTTAACGTGCATACCGCCCACGAAGGGCACCTCCGGGGCGATGAGGCCGTCGGGCATCACTACCTTCTTATAGGGCAGGCCGTACTGCTCCACCCACTCCACATCGGTGGTGTCGCCGAAGGTGGCGCACATCACCGCGCCGGTGCCCTTGTCGATGGCGGCCTTGTCGTCGGCGATGACGGGCACCTCGAAGTTGTAGAGGGGCACCTTCACGGTCTTGCCCACGTACTTTTTGTACCGCTCGTCCTCGGGGTTGACGAACACGCACACCACGCCGTAGAGCAGCTCCGGCCGGGTGGTGGCGATCTCAATGGTGCCCTCCTCCCCCACGAAGGGAATATAGTTGAAGGAGGAGTCCAGATCCTTTGTCTCCAGCTCCGCCTGGGCGATGGAGGTCTGGCACTCGGTGCACCACAGCACCGGGGACTCCTTGATATAGGCCCGTCCCGCCTTGGCCAGCTCGATAAAGGACTTCTGGGACAGGGCCTGTACCTCCTGGCTGACGGTGGAATACTGCAAATTCCAGTCGCAGGAGAAGCCCATGGACTGCCACAGCTCCTTGAACTCCGCCTCGTACTTCTGGGTGGTGGCCACGCACTTCTCGCAGAACTCGCTGCGGGGCAGCTCCTTGGCCTTCACGCCGCTCTCCTGCTCCACCAGCCGCTCGGAGGGCAGGCCGTTGTCGTCGAAGCCGAAGGGGTAGAACACGTTGAACCCCCGCATACGGCGGTAGCGGGCGATCATCTCCGCCTGGGTGTAGCTGAAGATGTGGCCGATGTGGAGCTTGCCGTTGACGGTGGGGGGCGGGGTGTCAATGGAGTAGATGGGCCGGGAGGCGTCGGGGGTGAATTTGTAGACCTCGTTCTCCTGCCAGAACTCCTGCATGGATTTCTCCACCGCAAGGCCGTCATATCTCTTTTCAAATTCCTGCATGGGTAACCCTCCTGAAAAACCGCCCCAAGGGGCGGATAGTCACAACCTTTTTCGCGGGATTTACACTATAGAATACCACGTTCCGCCCCGGCTTGTCAAGGCGGTCACCGCACAGCGGCCCCCCGCTCGCAGCGGTTGCCCCAGGAGTCGATAAGCTCGTCCCCCCGGTAGACGCAGATGATCTCACACTGGTTGGGACAGCCGCCGCAGCCCGCCTCCCGGGTGCGGAAGTCCATGTTCTCCACAGAGAAGTCGAACACGTGCCGCCCGCTGCCCTTGCGGGCCAAAATGGCGGCGCCGATGGCCCCCATCAGGTGGCCGTTGGGATCCACGATCACCGGGCAGCCCAGGGTACGCTCAAAGGCAGCCACCACGCCCTTGTTCTTGCTGACGCCTCCCTGGAACACCACCGGGGAGACGATCTTCTTGCCCTTGCCCACGTTGTTCAGGTAGTTGGCCGCCACCGCGTTGCAAACGCCGGCGATGATGTCCTCCCGGGGGTGGCCCATCTGGATCTTGTGCACCAGGTCGGACTCGGCGAAGACGGTGCACCGGGCGGCGATCTGGGTGGGGTGGGTGGAGCGCAGGGCGTAGTCCCCCATCTCCTCCACCTCGATGCCCAGCCGCTTGGCCTGGCTGGACAGAAAGGCCCCGGTGCCCGCGGCGCACAGGGTATTCATGGCGTAGTCGACGGCCACCCCGTTCTCCACCAGGATGATCTTGGAGTCCTGCCCCCCGATCTCCAGGATGGTACGCACGTCGGGGTAGAAGGCGGTGGTGCCCACGGCGTGGGCGGTGATCTCGTTCTTCACCATGGTGGCCCCCAGGATGGCCCCCACCAGCTTCCGGGCGGAGCCGGTGGTGCCGGTGGCCACGATCTCATACTTGGCTTTGTCAAACTGCTTTTCCAGCAGGCCCACCAGCTCCTTCACCGCGCCGATGGGGTTACCCTGGGTCCAGATATACTGGCTGGCCAGAATGTTGTTCTCTTTGTCGATGATCACGCCCTTGGTGGAGATGGAGCCCACATCCACCCCTAAATACGCGTGTTCCAAGTCAAAGCACCTTCTTTCTCATGTGGATCATGTCGTAAAACGCCTCCAGCCGGGTCATGAGCCCCACGTCGCTGGTCTGGGCGTCATAGGTCAGGTAGAGCACCGGGATTTTGTAGTCCTCCCCGATGTTCTGGAGGACGGGCATCACGTCGATCTCCGGGGTGCAGGCGGCGGACTTCACGTGGACAATGCCGTCAAAGCCCCGCTCGGCGCACTCCCGGGCGTACCAGATGTTGGCGGTGGAGGTAGGGCCCATGTCGTACCGGCACAGATCCCGGATCTTCACCCGCAGGTTCTTCTGCCCGCTGCCGTACCGCAGGAACTGGTTGGTGACGTTCATCCAGCGGTGCACCTCCACCCCCATGTCCGCCAGCTTCCGCTCCAGCTCCAGGTTGGAGAAGCTGTCCATGACGGTGTAGAACTCCCCCACGACGCCCACCCGCAGGGGCCGCTGGGGCTTGTCCAGCCGGGTGGAGGAGAAGGCCCGGCGTACCGCCCGGTAGGCGGACTCAATGTCGGAGCGGCCCTGGGCGGTGTACAGGGCGGTGAGGAACTCTTGATAGGATCGGTGGTAGGCCCCGTCCATGGCGTCAAAGCCGCAGTTTTGATAGTACAGGGCGGTGATCTCGTCCAGATACTCCACCATACGCACCCCCTCCAGGAACCGGGCCAGGAACCGGGCGGGGTTCACCTTGGGGTTGAACCGGCGGACGATGCGGAGATACTCTTTCTTCTTGGACATATCGTATTCGGACAGGTTGATGAATTCAAACTGATAGCCCAGATCCCGCAGGATCTGCTCCAGCAGCTCCCCGTAGTAGCCTAAACGGCACAGGCCGTGAGTCATGATCAGGGTGTCCGCCCCGGCCTCCAAGGCCTCGATCAGGTTGCCCAGCATGGTTTTGAAGGGGGTGCACACGAAGTCGGGGCTGTACTTGGTGCCCAGATCCATGGTGCGCTTGGTGAGGGGGGGAGGCATGACGTATTTGCAATCCAGGGCCTGCTCCACGATGTATTTGAAGGCGCAGTTGTACTCCGCGTACCGGGGAAAGGAGACGCTCCTTGTCTTTGCCTCCGCCATTTACAGCTCCCCCCTTTGAAACCGGATGATGTCGATGAAGCTCTCCAGCCGGGTCTCCACCCCGGCGGTGCCGCTCTGGGCGTCCATCACCAGGTTGAGGACGGGCACGCCCGCCACACGGCGGGTGATGAGCTCGTTCACCATGGCGTCGGGGCCGCAGGGGAAGGCGCTGAGGAGGATGATGCCGTCCACCTGATCCCGGAGCAGGACGATACCGCCCAAAATCTCCCGGCTGATCTCCCACTTGCAGGTGGGGGACAGCTCACGGCTGCGCTTGAGGGCGGCGTCCCGATCCACCAGATCCGCCCGCAGGGGGATCACCCCCGCCTTTTTCAGGTAGTCGGTGACGGTGCGGCCCATGGAGGCATCCTCCGCCACATAGCTGTGGGCGGCCAGCAGTACCTTCAGCCCCTCCTGCTTGAGGAGCTGCTCCTGCTTCCGCACCCGCTCCTTGTGGTGGGCCAGATCCGCCTTTTTCGCCAGACGGTAGGCCCGGCGTACCGCCTTTTGGGGGCGGCCCAGGGCCCGGCCCAGCTCCAGGAAGGCGGCCTCCTCCGACTTGCCGGCCATCTCCTGGTCGATCTCATAGGAGAGAAACTGCTGATCACTGTCCCGAAAGACGGCGCGCACCAGATCGGGGGTGGACTCAAAGCGGGTGCACATACTGCGGTGACGCCCGTAGTTGCTCACCCGGGGCACCAGGATATAGTCGCACTGGCCCACCAGGGCCTGGACGTGGCCCAGATAGATCTTCAGGGAGAGGCAGGCCTCGTCGATGGCCAGGGCGGAGCCCCGCTCCTGGATCTCCCGGTCGGTGGGGGGGCTGGTGACGGTGTCCACGCCCAGCGCCTGGAAGAAGGCCCGCCACAGCACCCGGCAGCGGGCGTAGAGCAGGGCCCGGGGAAGGCCGATTTTTACGGGTTCGTATTCCATAGACAGAATCCTCGTCATTTTCGTGTAGACTGTGGGGCAATAATGGAAGTATTGTACCACAGGCGGGGTGGGATTGCCATCATTATTTTTGCGGATGAGGGCGAAAAAAACTGTTGACAACGGGCGGAGGCCGTGCTATGATAGGTCATGCGTTAAGCGCCAAACCATTCGCGCGAGTGGTGGAATTGGTAGACTCGCTGGCTTCAGGTGCCAGTGCTCGCAAGGGCGTGCGGGTTCGACTCCCGCCTCGCGCACCAGCTCAGAAATACCCGCCACCGTTCCGTTTCCGGCTTCGCCGAAAACTGCACTCTGGCGGGTATTTCTTCGCTTCCAACCGCGACCCGCTGGGCTGGGCTCGCGGTTGGGGCAGGCCGCCCTGTGGGCGGCCTGGGATCCGGGCTGCGCCCGGATCTTTTTTGTAAACTCATTGTCAGCTGAATTCAAATTGGACAAAACCTGTGCATAGGTTACTATGTGCGGGTTTTGCCGTTTTTGTGGCAAAATACACAGGTGAGAGCCCTTCGTGCTGTGCAGAAACAGTAGCTCAAGGAAATAAAACTGTCATGTATTCTGTATTTGATCTCTTAAGCAGAGATTTGACATAGGATTTTTTAATAGGAGGAATGAAACAGGGGGATTTTGCTTCAATGGGTTCAAATGACATCTTTTTGGAATGCGGTGAAATTAAGTAGATCCATTGGGAAAATTTATTGACAGGCCAACCGGTCAGATCCTATAATGGATATAAGCTCCCATAAGGAGAAAAACGGCTTCGGAACAATAATGTTGAGGTGAAAAGAGATGAAAAGCATTCGTAAAAAATTACAATATGCTTGATGGCAACCGTCCTGACCGCATTGATCGCGGTGGGGGCGGCCAGCAGCGCCCTGAGCTACCGGAGCACGGTCGCCACCGTGGACGAGATGATGAGCGAAACGGCGGTGCTGGCGGCGCAGCGCATTGAGCAGGAGCTGACCGCCTATAAGAATGTGGCCATGGACACCGGCTGCATTCCGCAGCTGTCAGACGATGATACGCCCTTGGAGGAAAAGCGCGCCATCATCGACGAGCGCGTGTCCATGCACGGCTTCCAGCGCGGCAACGTCATCGGCGCCGACGGCATCAGCATTTTCGACGGCAATGACTACTCGGATCGGGAATACGTAAAGCAGGCCATGCAGGGCAATGTCTATGTCTCTGAGCCGCTGGTCAGTAAGATCACCGGGGCGCTATCCATCATGGTGGCCGCGCCCCTCTACGCGGACGGGAGCCGCGGGGCCGGTATCGTGGGCGTGGTCTACTTTGTGCCCCCGGAGACCTTCCTGAATGATATCGTCTCCTCCATCCAGATCGGGGACAACTGCCGGGCCTACATGATCAACAAGTCCGGCGACACCATCGCCGACATCACGCTGGACACCATCACCACCCAGAACATTGAGCGGGAGGCCCAGAGCGACCCCTCCCTGAAAAGCCGGGCCGAGCTCCACGCGGCCATGCGTCAGGGCAAAAACGGCTTTGGCTCCATCAAAGCGGAGGACGGGCCCCGCTTCCTGGCCTATGCCCCCGTGGGCGGCACCGACGGCTGGAGCCTGGCTGTGGCCACGCCCAAGTCCAACTATCTGGCCAATACATACTTCGGCATCCTCATCAGCGTGCTGGTGGTTGTGGTTTCCATCATCGCGTCTATCGTGGTGGCCCTGAAGCTGTCCAGCAACATCAGCGTACCCATGCGGGCCTGCGCCGAGCGGATGAAGCTGCTGGTGGAGGGCGATCTGAAGTCCCCCGTTCCCCAGGCCACCGGCCAGGACGAGACCGCGGAGCTGACCCGCTCCACCGCGGCTATGGTGGCGGGGCTGAACACCATCATTGACGATATTGGCTATCTGCTCAATGAAATGGCCAACAAAAACTTTGACATCCAGTCTCCCCACCGGGACGCCTATGTGGGTGGATTCCAAAGCATCCTGCTGTCCATGCGAACGCTGAAGCAGGAGCTGAGCGGCACCATGCGGCAGATCGATTCCGCCGCCGGCCAGGTCTCCTCGGCCAGCGGCCAGGTGTCCACCGGCGCCCAGACGCTGAGCCAGGGCTCCATGGATCAGGCCAGCTCCATCGAGGAGCTGGCGGCCACCGTCAACGACATTTCCGCCAGCGCGAAAAAGACCGCGGCCGCCGCGGGGGAAGTGGGCAGGATCGTGGGGTTGACCGGCGCCCAGCTGAGTGCCAGTGTGGAGTATGTCAAAGATTTGAATACCGCCATGGAGCGGATCTCCACCTCGTCGGAGGAGATCTCCAAGATCATCGCGACCATTGAGAATATCGCGTTCCAAACCAATATCCTGGCGCTGAACGCGGCCGTGGAGGCCGCCCGCGCGGGCACCGCCGGGAAGGGCTTCGCGGTGGTGGCCGACGAGGTTCGCAACCTGGCCTCCAAGTCCGACGAGGCCGCCAAGGCCACCAAGGATCTGATCGAGAGCTCCATCGTGTCCGTCTCGGAGGGCAGCCAGGTGGTGAGCCGGGTGACCGAGTCTCTGGAGCAGACCAACAAGCTGGCGGGCAATGTCACCACCCAGGTGAATTTGGTGGTGGAGGCCGTGGAGAACCAGACCGCCGCCCTGGGCCAGGTCACCGAGGGCATCGACCAGATCTCCTCCGTGGTGCAGACCAACAGCGCCACCGCCCAGGAGAGCGCCGCCGCCAGTGAGGAGTTGTCCGCCGAGGCGAACACCTTGAAGCAATTGGTGGATGGGTTTACGCTGGCTTCCGACTAACCGGGGCATCTTTCCCGTCAACACAAGAAAGCTCAGAAATTCCCTGCATTGCGACCGTTCCGGCTTCGCCGGAACCTGCGCGATGCAGGGAATTTTTTCGTTTCCAACCGCGAAGCGCTGCGCCGGGCCGGCGGGTGGGGCCGCTCTACCCTTTTCCCAGCCGCTTCCACCAGGGGCGGGGCGCCTCCTCCCGGTCAGGCAGCTCGATGAGGTACTTGCCGAAGGCGTTCACCACCGTGGTGTCCCCATACTGCCGCAGCCGCGGCTGTGTGGGGACATATTGCAAATGGACGTGCCCGTAGCAGTGGTACAGGGGGTGGTAGCGATCCAGCAGCTCCCGGAAGCAGGCGAACCCCCGGTGGCAGGGATCCGCCAGGTCGCCCAGATCCTGGGCGGGGGCGTGGGTGAGCAGGATGTCCACCCCGCCCCGGCTCAGTCCGGCCCTCAGCCGGGCAATCCGCCGCCGCATCCCCCGCTCTGTGTACTGGTGGGGGCCCTGGCTGTACCGGACGCTGCCCCCCAGGCCCAGGATCCGGTAGCCCCGGAAGGTGACGATCTCCCCATCAATGCAGTCGCAGCCCTCCGGCGGGTTCCGGGCATAGGCTCCGTCATGGTTGCCGTGGACGTAGAACAGGGGGATGTTGCCCATGGTTACCAGGAAGCTGAGATAGCTGGCGGGCAGATCCCCACAGGATAAAATGGCGTCCGCCCCGCCCAGCTTCTCCTTGGCAAAATAGTCCCAGAGGCCGGGGTCGGCGGCGTCCGAGATCACCAGCAGCTTCAAAGGCTCGCCTCCTCCGGCGGGATCTGCTCCCGGTGGACGCCCAGGCGGCGGACGGTGGGCCGGGCCACGGGGAGCAGCTCCTCATAGGCCGGCAGGGCGCCGTCCACCCGGTCGCACAGCCAGTCCATCTTCAGGATCTCCTCCATGGACAGGGGGCGGCTTCCGTCGTTGATGAGCTGCCCGTCCTGGGCGGTGATCCGCCGCTGGAAGGGCTGGATGGCCCCGGCCTGGATGCCGGTCTGGAGGATCCGGGCCAGCTCCCGGACGCCGTCGGGCAGATCGTCGCTGTACCGCAGATCCACCACGCCGCTGTTCATCCCCCACCAGAAGTTGAGGGCCCGTTCGCTGTCCCCCGCCAGGGGGATCCGCCGGGGATCCTGGAGGAACTCCCGCACCATCCGCACGTAGAACTCCCCCCACAGCCAACTGGGGGAGGCCAGCAGCTTCAGCTTGCCGTCGTCCCCCAGACGGGCCAGGCCCTGGGCCCCCTCGGGCTGCTCCGCGATGTGATCCCGGTCGCTCACCAGGCAGATGCCCTGCCGCCGGAAGCCCTCCATATAGTCCCCGGGCAGGCAGTGCCAGCGCAGGGTAATCCGGGCGTCCGGGTTGGTGAGGGAGGCCCCCAGGGCGAAGGCGTTGATGCTGGCGGGCACGCCCAGGATGGGGTAGCTGCCCACATAGCCGATCCGACCGTTCTTGCACAGCGCCCCGGCGATGGCCCCGGTGATGAACTTGGCCTCGTACACCCGGCAGTAGTAGGCCTTCACGTTCACATAGGGCTGGTCGATGGAGCAGTTCAAAAAACGCACCTTGGGGTACTTCACCGCCACCCGCAGGGTGGCGTCAATCAAGCTGACGGAGGTGGTGAAGATGAGCTCCGCCCCGGCGGCCACCGCCTCCTCCACCACCGCGTCCGCCCCCTGGGGATCCACATCGTAGTAGCAGGAGACGGAAACGCTGTCCCCCAGCGTCTCCTCCAGATACTCCCGGCCCCTGTCGTGGGAGGCCGTCCAGGCGCTGGTCTGGGGGTTCTTCTGGAACAGGAAGGCGCAGCGCAGGGTTTTCCGCCCAAAGGACAGCAGGCTGGAAGCGGCTTTTTTCTCCTCCCCCATGGGGGCCAGGCTGACGGCGATGGGCTGTTCGTCGGTGTAGACGCACAGCTCCTTCCACACGGCGGACAGGGTCTGGCGGTAGTCCTCCGCCTCCATCTCCAAGAACTCCGCCCCGGAGTGGAAGCTGAGCCAGCGCAGCAGGGCGTCCCCGGCGGTGAGCCCCAGCCCGCCGCCCCCTAAACGGTAGAAGCAGTCCCGGAAGGAGAAGTAGTGCCGCTTGAACTTGCGCTGGAACTCCTCGGGCCACGGCTCGTCCTTCCGGAGGCCGAAGGCGGCCTGGAGGGCGGCGTAGCCCCCCGGCTCGGTGAAGTGGACGCCCCAGCACTTGGAGCAGCGGAAGAAGTCCAGGAACTCCAGATAGATCTTGACGGTGACGTCGTCCGTCTGCTCGGGCATGAGGCGGATCACCTCCGCCCGGATGGTGGCGGAGCCCAGGGATTTCAGCACGCTGACCCGCTTGTTGCCCTCCTCCACATAGAATCGGCCCAGGTACTCATAGCACTTGATGGGGTCGTGGATGCCCTCGCTGAGCTGGGCGGAACACAGGTTGATCCATTTCAGGGCAAACTCCGACTCCGAGTCCAGCAGGGGGAAAAAGCTGGGGGAGAAGGAGTTGCACCGGGCGTCCTGGGTGGAGCCCACGATCAGATAGATGGGGATCTCCATGGCCCCCAGGGCCACCTGGGACAGGGGCTTCTGGCGCACCTGCTGGAGGGACTGGATATAGGGGTAGCGTCCCCGATGGACGCAGTTTTTATATTCCCGCTGGCCCTGCTTCAGGGCGGCGGAATAATATTGCAACGCTTCGGCGTTGGGCATTCAAAATTCTCCTTTCGATTCCGCAGGGGCCCCTGCGGGGGGCGTTACTTTCTGCTCGTGCAGAAAGTAACCAAAGACACGCTTAAGGGGGAGACCTCCGGCGGACGCTGCGCGTCCTTAGTCGGCCTCCCCCTTAAGAATCCCCCTTTTACGGGGGCTGTCAGATCGGGGGATGGGTGGTTACCCTTCCGGCGCGGTGGGGATACGGACGCGGATCCCCCTGTCGCCGCTGCCGCTGAGTGGTGTGGGTACTGTTTATGGGTGGGATCCATATTCTGTGCGCCTGGGTGTGCGGGGGTGCCCCACGCGGTGGGGGACGGGCGCACCCGCCCTGCCGCTATCCCCGTATTCTGGGATAGGGTTCCCGCACGTTGGTCAGGCCCAGCAGATAATCCACGCTGGTCTTGTAGAGCCGGGCCAGGGTGATCAGAATCGCGGTAGGGACGTCGTTTTCCCCGGTTTCGTATTTAGAATATCCCGTTTGTGACATATCAAGCTGTTTGGCAAGTTTTGCTTGGCTCAAGTTGGCATCTTCCCGTAGATCTCGCAGTCTTGGATACAAAGCAATCACCTCACCCAAGACTATACTCTAACCTGAAACAGGGTATTTACTTTCAACCTAAAACAGGTTAAAATGGGTGTGAGGTGATTGTTTATGATAAGCGGCCCGAAGAAAACAATTTCTATAATCGTACCATTGGATCTCTATGAGGAGTTGAACGCACTGGCAAAAGGCACTTCCCACTCCCTGTCGGCCTACCTCCGGCAGGTGTTAAAGGCACATCTGCACTATATCCGGCGGGTTTCCCCGCGCCCAGTCAATCCACCGCACCATCCAGGCGCTAACCGAGGGAACCGCCCGGAATCGTAACCGCACATGGGCGGCAGCACCAATGGGGAGCAAATCAGTCCCGCCCCCACGCGCCGGTCACTCCCCCACCATGTCCTCCAAGGGAGAAGGGGGTACATAGGGGGGAACCCCCTATGCGCGCTCTTTGGTTACTTTCTCTCGCGCGAGAGAAAGTAACCCCCGCCGGAGGCGCGCCCCCCGGGGGGCCGGGGGATCAGGGAAGGGGGCACCCCCTTGCCAGGGGCCAGCCCCCCGCAGGGGCGGGGGTGCGTGAGGGGTTCACCCCTCGTCGT
This sequence comes from bacterium, assembly GCA_004560375.1. GTDB lineage: Bacteria > Bacillota > Clostridia > Oscillospirales > Oscillospiraceae > Enterenecus. The sequence goes on along the minus strand of SFVC01000008.1, from coordinate 8,291 downwards.
CAATCTTGAGGACGGCCATAAATGCCTCCGTAGGCATCTGCACCGTGCCCAGGGAGCGCATTTTCTTTTTGCCTTCCTTCTGCTTCTCCAGCAGCTTCTTCTTCCGGGTGATGTCGCCGCCGTAGCACTTGGCCAGCACGTCCTTTCGCAGGGCCTTCAGCGTCTCCCGGGCGATGACCTTGCCGCCGATGGCCGCCTGGATGGGTACCTCGAACATCTGGCGGGGGATGTTCTCCTTCAGCTTCTCGCAGATCCGACGGGCCCGCTTGTACGCCTTCTCCCGGTGGGCGATGAAAGACAGCGCGTCCACCTGGTCGCCGTTGAGCAGCAGATCTACTTTCACCAGATCCGACGGCCTGTATTCGTCCAGCTCATAGTCCAAGGAGGCGTAGCCCCGGGTCTTGGCCTTCAGCGTGTCGAAAAAGTCGTAGATGATCTCGTTCAGCGGCATGAGATACCGGATCTCCACCAGATTGGTGTCCAGATACTGCATATCCTTGTACTCCCCCCGGCGATCCTGGCACAGGGGCATGATGGCCCCCACATAGTCCGGCGGGGAGATGATGGCCACGGCGGCATAGGGCTCCATGGCCTGCTTGATGGAGCCCGGGTCGGGGTAGTTGTGGGGGTTGTCCACCCGCACCACAGTCCCGTCCGTTTTCGTCACCTCATAAATAACGGAAGGTAATGTGGTGATGAGATCCAGATCAAACTCCCGCTCCAGCCGCTCCTGGATGATCTCCATGTGGAGCATCCCCAAAAAGCCGCACCGGAAGCCGAAGCCCAGGGCCACGGAGGACTCGGGCTCGAAGGACAGCGACGCGTCGTTGAGCTGGAGCTTCTCCAGCGCGTCCCGCAGGTCGGGGTATTTGGAGCCGTCCTCGGTGTATACGCCGCAGTACACCATGGCCTGGGCGGGGCGGTAGCCGGGGAGGGGTTCGGCGGTGGGGCGGGCGGCCTCGGTGATGGTGTCGCCCACCCGGGTGTCCTTCACGTTTTTGATGGAGGCGGTGAACCAGCCCACCTCGCCGGCGGACAGCTCGGGGGCGCTGTCCATGCCCAGGGGCCGCAGGTAGCCGCAGTCCAGCACGGTGTACTGGGCCCCGGAGGCCATGAGCTTCACCTGCATTCCCGGGCGCAGGGCGCCCTCCATGACGCGGAAGTAGACGATGACCCCCAGATAGGGGTCGTACTGGCTGTCGAAGATCAGAGCCTTCAGGGGGGCGGACGGGTCGCCGGCGGGGGCGGGGATGTTGTGTACGATGTCCTCCAGCACCGCCGGAATGTTGATCCCCTGTTTGGCGGAGATCTCCGGCGCGTCCAGGGCGGGCAGGCCGATGATGTCCTCAATCTCATGTTTCACCCGCTGGGGGTCGGCGGCGGGCAGGTCGATCTTGTTGAGCACCGGCCGGATCTCCAGGTCGTGCTCCAGGGCCAGATAGGTGTTGGCCAGGGTCTGGGCCTCCACCCCCTGGGCGGCGTCCACCACCAGCACCGCCCCTTCGCAGGCCGCCAGGGAGCGGCTCACCTCGTAGTTGAAGTCCACGTGGCCCGGGGTGTCGATGAGGTTCAGGCAGTAGGTCTGGCCGTCGGCGGCCTTGTAGTCCATGCGGACGGCCCGGGCCTTGATGGTGATGCCCCGCTCCCGCTCCAGATCCATGTTGTCCAGCAGCTGGGACGCCATCTGCCGCTGCTCCACCGCGCCGCAGATCTCAATCATCCGATCCGACAGGGTGGATTTACCGTGATCGATGTGGGCGATGATGGAAAAGTTCCGGATTTTCGATTGATCTGTCATAGCATACCTCCGGGTTCACGCAAAAATGGCGTCGTAGTCATACTGGGTCACGAACTGCCGCAGCTCGTCCATCTGGCTGTGGTACGCATCGGGCCAGATCCGCCACCGGCCCGCCATCAACTCCCCGGCCATCCAACGGGTGACGGCGGAGGAGCAGTGGATGTGGTCGCCGTAGTTGTCCAGGTTGGTGGTAAATCTCTGGGCGTTGAGGAAGCTGACCACCTGCACGTTCTCGCACTTCAGCAGCTCCTCCCAGGCGTACTCCACGGCGGTGAGCACCGCCTCCGTCCGGCCCAGCCGTTGGGCCTGATCCCAGTACAGCACGCTGTAGGGCGGGAACCACACGATAAACTGGGTATCCGGGTGGGCCGCCGCCCAGCCCCGGATCACCGCCACGTTGGCCCGGGCGGCGTCCAGAAAGGCGTCCGCGGGCAGGAGCTGCCCCGTGGGCTCCGGCCTGGGGTAGCCCGCCAGGGCGGTCTCTCGGGAAAAATAGTGGGTTCTGTCCCAGGCGTAGGCTTCGTCCAGGGTGGTCTTGGCCTCCTCCCCCTGCAGCAGGGATTTCACCGCCAGGGCCAGGCTCTCGGCGTTGAGGTAGAGCTGGATGTCGTCCAGCGGGTTGTCGTTGTAGAGGTAGTCCGGCAGCTCCGAGCGCTGATCCGCCCGGATCAGGATATTGGGATCCAGGCCGAAGTAGACCCGCTCGGGGTCGCCGTGGGTGCGGCAGGCCAGATCCAGCGCCGTGTCAAACTCGCTGAGCCGCCCGTCGGGGAAGGTGACCTTCAGCGTTCCGCCGCCCAGCCCCTGGGTGAACCAGGAGGCCCGGAAGTTGGCCGCCAGCGACGTGCCCATCACCAGGTTGCGGTAGTCCTGCCGGCGGATCAGCCCCGCCGCCTCGTACCGCTCGTTGACAAAGAGGGCCGTGTCCCCCTCCTCCAGCGTCCCGGCGGACAGCAGGGGATCCGTCCAGGCCACCAGCCCGGCGCAGGCGGCCAGCGCCGTCCCCGCCGCCAGCAGCGCCCCGATGAAAAACCGTTTCGCCTTCACAGAGCGCCCCCTTTCCCGTTGTCCTGACAAGGTACTTCCTAAAAGTTAGCATAGATAAAGGTATCCACCCCGGACAGAAACAGCACCGACGCCGCCAGACAGGCCGCGCACAGCGCCGCCCGCCCTGTCGTGGGCCGGAAGTTTTCCGCCTGAGCCGTGGGGTTGGGGCAGGCCAGCAGCGCCAGCCCCACCGGCAAGAGCAGCAGCGGGATCCAGTAGCGGAACAGGTTCCCCCCTGGGGCGATCACCCGCTGGAGGAAGGCCAGGGCCTCCCCCGCCGCCGTCAGGGGCAGGGCGGCGGCAAACTCCGGCGACGGCAGAGCCCAGCCGGGGCCGAATAGCCCGCCCAGGAGGGTCAGGGCCTGCCCCGCCGTCCCCGCCCGGAAAAACACCCAGGCCAGATTGACAAACAGGAAGGTGAGCAGCCACGCCACCGGCCGGGGCAGGGTCACCCTGCCCTTGAGCAGTCGCTGGAGCACCATGGCCAGGCCGTGGAGGGCCCCCCAGATCAGGAAGCCCCACCCAGCCCCGTGCCACAGCCCGGACAGCAGGAACACGATCAGGAGGTTCCGGCAGGTGACGGTCGTCCCCCTCCGGCTTCCCCCCAGGGGAATGTACACGCACCGGCGGAAGAACCGGGACAGGGTGATGTGCCACCGGCTCCAGAAGTCCCGCGGCGACAGGGCCTGGTAGGGGCTGTTGAAGTTCACCGGCAGGGCTACGCCCATCATGTTCGCCATGCCGTGGGCCATGTCGCAGTAGCCGGAGAAGTCGAAATAAATTTGCAGGGTATAGCACAAGATGGTCAGCGCGCAGTCCGCGGGAGGCAGGGCGGCGGCGTTGGCAAAGCCGTAGTCCGCCCCGTTGGCGAACATGGCCGCCAGGAGCACCTTCTTGCCCAGCCCCAGGGAAAAGCAGTACAGCCTCGCCGCCAGCCCGTCCCAGGAGAAAGGGGCGGGCCTCCGGAGCTGGGGGGCCAGTTCCCCGATCCGGGTGATGGGCCCGCAGGTGGCGGTGGCGAAGAAGGTGAGGCAGCAGGCGTAGTCCAGGGGGGTGACCTCCTCCGGGATCTGCCCGTCATAGCAGTCCCGCAGCCAGAGGATCTGCTGGAAGGTGAGGAAGGACAGCCCCAGGGGCATCAGCCCCGCCGGGGGCGTAAACAGCCCCTCCAGCGGGGTGAGGGACAGGGCGAAGCCGGTGTATTTGAAGAAGGCCAGCACCAGCAGCGGCAGCAGCCCCCCTGCCCACAGCAGGGCCTTTTTATGGGGATCGCCCCCGGCGATCCGGCGGCCCAGCAGGTAGCTCACCGCTCCCTCCCCCGCCAGCACCAGCAGGGACAAAGGGGCGCCCCAGCCGCAGAACAGCGCGCCCGCGCCCAGCAGGCACACCCGGGCCCACCGGTTCCCCGCCCGGGCGTTGACCGCCCGCCACGCAACGAGCAGGGCAGGCAGGTAGGCCAGCACAAACAGATGGCTCTGGACGTTCACCGATCCGCCTCCCTCCTTGGGGTTCCGCTACGGGCGCGCACCCTACTTGACGTTTTCCAGATGATCGGCCATCTCCCCGTTGAGCCGCTCCCCGCAGGTGTGGACGATCTGGAGCAGGGACTGGTAGGTGCCCGGGTAGGCCTCCTTCATGGAGGCGTGATCCATGGGCGGGAACTGGGCCCCCTTGCCGGGGTTGCTCAGGGCCTGGGCGTACTGGGCCTCGCTCATGATCATGTCCGACCGGGGCAGCCCCGCCACAAACCAGGCGTCGGGCACGGAGAAGATATCCTCCTCCCCGTTGGGCCCCGCCCGGTGGAGGTGCCGGAACAGGATGTAGACGGTGGTGGACAGGTAGTTGGCCGCCGCCCGGATGGCGTTTTTGTTGCCCAGCCGGCTGAGCAGGTCGAACAGCAGGCCCACCGAGTTCACCACCAGCTTCTTGGACAGGGTGGCCAGCACCGAGCCCCGCAGCACGTTGTCCCGCTCGTCGGACACGTCGTAGAGGGTGTCCGCGTCCAGGATGGTGGTGCCGTCCCGGCTGAGGGTTCGGCCCAGCAGAAAGTCGGCGGATACATTATAAAAGTCGCAGGCCTTGCCCACAAAGACCAGGCCAGGCTCCCGGGCCCCGTTCTCATAGTGGGACAGCAGGGCCTGGGAGATGCCCAGGGCCTTGGCGGCCTGCCGCTGGGAGATGCCCTTCTCCTGCCGCAGCAGGGAAAGGGTGCGCGCGAAATTCGGATTTGTCATGTTGTTAGTTCCCCCTCTTGTAAGTCTCATCGAGGAAGGGCGGGACAGATCCGCAGGCGGGGGACGTTCCGGCGATTCCTCATAGGGTCCGTCCGGCGGATCCGGACGGCGTCATAGGCGGGGCTCGGGCGCCCCAAGTACAGCAGGTATAGTATACCCATGGGAAAACGGTTTGTAAAGGGTGTTTTGCCATCTTGGCCGGCCAAAAGTTTGAGAGACCCGGGTTGGGGACGCCCCGTTTTGGAGAAACGCCGGCGCGGGGCGGGGGTTCCTCCCGCCTGCTCCAAGATACCGAATTTTGCAAAAATATTCATATCCCCCCTTGAAAAATGGGGGGAAGGGTGGTACAGTAGTCCCAAAGCGGCGTTTGTGTCCCGCCGGCAAAACCTGACTGGGAGGTAACAATTATGTTCCGAAAACTCATTCAAAAGCTGAAGGAAAGCCCCAAGACTATCGTGTTCACCGAGGGCTCCGACCCCCGCATCCTGGAGGCGTCCGCCCGCCTGCTGTCCGGCACCTTCCTCACCCCCATCCTCATCGGCGACCGGGCGGAGATTCTGGCTGCCGCCGAGCGGGAGAGCCTCAACGTGCGGGACGTGCAGATCCTGGATCCCGCCACCTATGAGGGCATGGACGAGATGGTGGACAAGATGGTGGAGCTGCGTAAGGGCAAGATGACCGCCGACGAATGCCGGGAGGCCCTGAGCAAGTCCAACTACTTCGGCACCATGCTGGTGGCCATGGGCAAGGCGGACTGCCTGCTGGGCGGCGCCACCTACTCCACCGCCGACACCGTGCGCCCCGCCCTCCAGCTTGTCAAGACCAAGCCGGGCAACAAGATCGTGTCCTCCTGCTTCATCCTGGTGCGGCCCTTCGCCACCGGCGGCAACCAGGTGCTGGCCATGGGGGACTGCGCCATCAACATCGACCCCAACGAGGACGAGCTGGTGGAGATCACCCAGGAGGTGGCCAAGTGCGCCCGGATTTTCGGGGTGGATCCCAAGGTGGCCATGCTGAGCTACTCCACCAACGGTTCCGGCAAGGGCGCCAGCGTGGACAAGATGCGAAACGTCACCAAGCGGCTGAAGGAAATGGATCTGGACTTCCCCGTGGACGGCGAGATGCAGTTCGACGCCGCCGTCAACCCCTCGGTGGGCCAGCTGAAGTTCCCCGGCTCCCCGGTGGCGGGCTATGCCAACGTCTTCATCTTCCCGGAGATCACCGCCGGCAACATCGGCTACAAGATCGCCCAGCGCCTGGGCAACTTTGACGCCTACGGCCCCATTCTGCTGGGCCTGAACGCCCCCATCAACGACCTGTCCCGGGGCTGCAACGCCCTGGAGGTCTATTCGATGGCCATCATCACCGCCGCTCTGGCGGAGTGAGCCGTCATACTTAAAGCGTACCGCGTCCTTTGCGCCCCTGCGACCGCGGGGGCGCTTTTTTGCCGGAGGGCAAAAAAGCCGCCTGCCGGATGGCAGGTGTTCGTAAAACAGTGTTATCCAAATAACACGAAATGAGCATCTGTCAGACGGGATTGGTCAACGAAAAAACACGCCATATTCAGCTTCAAAGGCTGAGTATGGCGTGTTTTTCTGTTTATTTGCGTTTCCGTTTTCCTTTCCCATGAGGCTGGTATGGCCTCGCCTTGCCGCGCTGGTTAGTTGGGCTTTTCATGTGTTTGGACAGTTTTAATACTTCAATGAGATTGATGAATTGCTCCTTGGTAATGGCATCGTAATCAATACCGAATGTCGCAAGGAATATCCTTGCCTGTTTCTCGGCGTCGCTGCCCTCAAAGTTCATGGCATCCTTCAACTGGGCCTGCACTTCCTCCGCAATGGAGGGCGTATCTGCCGTTGTGGTGTCGGTGCTGTGCTCCTCCCGAATGTCACGGAGGATCGCTTTCAGATCGTCGGCAAGCACATGACCGAAATAATCATCCTCCCGCACCTGGGCCAGTTCCAATGTCCGGGTGGAAAGATCGTCCTGCCCGGCCTGCTTCATCAGAGCCATCTTACGAACTGCTTCTAGCATGGCGTTCATATCATTGATCCGCATATCTGCGATCCGATCCACATAAATCTCCGCATCCAGCATCATACGCTGGAAATCCTTGTGGCAAAGCATTTCCGACAGCAGCCGGTGATTGAACTGTCCCGCCTTTAATACTTCTATGGCATCGTCACTCAGATGCAGAGCGTCCAGCTCTGTGTCTGGGTGATTTTTTGTTTCTGTCATACCCAGCAGATAGTCCGTGGACACACCATAGAACTTTGCCAGCGTAATGATGCTGAACGGGCTGATGTCCTTGAAGTCATCTGCCTCATATTTGCCGAGGGCGGACTTGGAAAGCCCGGTTTGCTCCGCGAGCTGTTCCAGCGTCAGGCCCCGTTCCACACGCAAATCCTTCAACCGCTCCTGTATGGTGAGTTTCACCTGCATGGCGTACCCCTCCTTCTTTCTGTCTCTAAGCGTGGAAATCCACCCTGTTTTGTGCTCTTTTCCGACCTCTTGGATATACGGGAAAGAGCGTATTTTTTCGCTAAACTGTTCTTGTAGGAACACCTGAACCTTGAAAATCGAATGACCGTCCGAATGGGATATGTCCCCCGGCGAAGTGACGCATCCGGCGCACCAACGGGGACGAGAACGCTGGGAGCGATCCTCCGGGCAGGAACGACATTCGGGAAAAGCGGCAAAAAACCACAGCTATTTTCAAACCATGTGAAAACAGCGAAGAACCCGCTGTTTTTGTACCGCTGTCCATATCAAACTACGATGCGCCGGACAGTGAACACAGTACGCCGTTCCGCGTGAGCTGTCACCGAACCACGAACAGTCAAGCGGAACAGCAAAAACGATAGGTGTCCCTTGTGAACAGGGATACACAGGCGGCAATTCCAGCGGATGGCCGTCCATGATAAAACAACGCTCTGCGGCAAATGAGTGGCGCCATTCAGCACATTTATTATACCACAGAGCGAATCCAAAAAGGGAAAGGAATTGTAAATATGAGCAGAAGCAAGGCGGTAAACTGCCGCAACGAAGTGAAATCCTACATCACCCGGGAGGGTATGACCATGACGGAGGTGGTGGAGCTGCTGGCCGACGAACACGGCTGGAGCAGCAGCGTCCCCAACCTGTCCGGCAAGCTGCGGCGCGGGTCGCTCAGATACACCGAAGCCGTGGAGTTGGCCGATGTGCTGGGA
>SFVC01000051.1 GCA_004560375.1 bacterium | reverse complement strand
ATCACCGCCGCTTCCGGCGAGGATACCAAAACATACAGCCGGTGCATATTGGGTGCATATTCTTGCAGATTTGCCCTGTTCGAAAGTATAGCAGGATAACGATGGCGGCGGCAGCCTGTTTGACGTGACGCTGCGAACCGAAGCCTATGACCGGAATACCACCTACACCACAGGCAATCTCACCTACAGCCAGAAGGCCGGTCTTGCGGACGCGGAGGGCAATCCCATTCCCACCGACGGCTTCCATTTCGAGCTGAAGCCCAAGATCGCCGCCGGCGTGTCTGACGGAACGGCCCATGACGCCGGAGACTACATCCTGGAGATCACCCGGAATGAGGACGGCACCTATGCCTCCTACACGGAGATCCACGATATTCTTGTCATCAATAAGGCGGACTGGGTGGAAAAAATCTGGAACACGGGAACCTTCACGGCCAAGATTTGGGGGGAGGATAATGTCCTTACCAACAAGGTAACGGTCTTTACGCCAACCGGGGACGCAGACATCTCTTCGAATATCGTATCTGGGATGCGGTGGAGGATTATTCGGCATAAAAGCGGCACCTTCTCTCATAAAGACGAGACAAAGAATTTTGGAGACACATTTGGGGATAACGGAAGCGGAGCCCGTGTAGAAATCTTCTTGGTATTCCCGGCGGGGGCAACATCAAATAACTATAATTTGCCCTCGCAAGTAAAGATGTACGATGGCAATATTCGAGATCTCTATGACACAACTACCAATCCTACCCTGCCGGCGCCCACGACTTAGCGCCGCATGTACTCTCCACCCTGCCTATCCCCGCTCTGGAGAAATTTCAAATCAGAGAAAGGACGGAACAACATGAAATGAACCCCGACAAGCCTGTTGTTGGCCATCGTCGGCGGCGCGGGCGGCCCATGACCTCTACCGGGAGGACGGCCCCTCCCTGGGGAGCTTCCCCAAATCACACAGGCACTTAAAATACCACGGCCCTACCCAATCTGCCAAGTCTCACCAACTTGTCCAGATTGGGTAGGGCCGTTTCATTCGGAAAGTCTCCCGGGGGCCGCCCCCGGCGATCCGAGCTTGTTATTTTGTCGGGACAGCTGTTCTCTTCTTCCGCCGCGCCCTGCCCAGCAGCGTCAGCAGCGCCGCCAGTCCCCCCGCCCCGACCGCGATGGGCAGGGCGATTTTCCACACGCCGCCCCCCTTGGGCTGGAGGAAAAAGGTGCCCTGGTCGCCCTCCATAGAGAGGATCAGATACTGTCCGCTGCGCCGGGCGTCCACCGCCACCCACTGGCCGTTCTTGTACTGCCACACGTCGGCGTCCCCGCCGTCGGGGCTCAGCAGCCGCAGGGGGATCGCGCCGTCCCGGCCCGCTTCGCCCCCGGTGAGGGATACGTCCCAGGTGACCGAGCCCTCGGCGTTTTGGGGCGGGATCCGGGCGCTGTCCGCCACATGGAGGGCCGCCTCCCGGGTAAACTGCCCTTCCGCCAGGGCCAGAGCCAGCTGCCCCCGCTGCTCCCCGCTGGCCAGCAGGGTGATCCAGGGGGCGTATTCCGCCTCCAGCGTGAGATCGGACTGGGTGCCGGACAAGTCGAACTCCGGCCACACGCCATAGCTGCCCTCCCGCTGGGGCACATCGGGCAGGGGGATGCGGGACAGATCCTCACCGTAGAGGAAGGGGATCCGCGCCACCGTCTCCCCGTCCGCCACAAGGGTGAGGGTGAAGGCGGTGAACTGGGCGGGGGCGTCCTCCAGCGCCGCCAGGGCCTCAAAGGGGACGGGCTCCGCCCGCCCGGCGTAGCTGACGCCGTCCACGCCCGCCGTGCCGGTGTCCACGAAGCAGCAGCCGGACAGCACCCCGTCCGTCTCCACGCCGCCCGCGATGGCCCCCAGGCACTCGGCGCCCCGGTCAATGGTGGCGATGGCCCGGCAGTCCCGCAGGCGACTGGCCCACCCGGCCACGCCGCCCACATAGTTCTCGCCGGACAGGGTGCTCTTGGCCCAGCAGCTCCTCACCGAGGCGTCGGCATAGCCCGCCACGCCGCCCGCGTAGTCGCCGCCGGCGCTCTCCACCGGGCCGTAGTTCTGGCAGTCCAGGGCGGTGCCCAGATCCATCCGGCCCGCCACGCCGCCCACGCAGTCCTTTTTGGCGGTGACACCCCCCAGGTTGACGCAGTTCTGGAGCACCGCCTTGGTCTCATAGGTGGCGCCGAAGGAGAAAGCGTCGGAGGCGTCGTCCTCCGGATCCAGGTCAAATTCAATGGCCATGGCGCCGATGACGCCGCCCACGTTGCGGTCGCCCTCCACCGCGCCGGTGTTGCGGCAGTCGGCCACCTTGCCCTCCCGGAGGGCGGCCACGTCCTCCTCCGAGGTGTCCTCAAACACCGTGTCCAAGCCCTGGCCGGGCAGGTTTTTCAGGTCGGCCATGGCGTCCAGCAGCACGCCGAACACGGTGTGGAACTGGTTGTTGACGGCCCGCAGGTCGGACGCCAATGTGTCGCCGCCGCTCTGGACGGCCAGGTTGAGCCCCTCCATCTCGGCGGACAGGCCGGACAGGGCGTCAAACAGCCCGCCGCTGTCCTGGCGGAAGCCGTCCCCCAGGGGGGTGAACTGGGCGGGAGCCTTGGCGGCGAAGCTGTTCACCGCGCCGCTGACGGTGTCGAAGGCCCGGCGCAGAAGCGTGCCGATGCCCGCGGCGGAATCGGACACGTCCCGGAGCTTGCCCAGGGCCTCCCCCAGCTTGCCGCCGAGGGGGCCGGATCGGCTCAGCGCGGCCTGAAGGTCGGTGAGGGCGGCCTCCACGTTCCGGCCCGCCGTCTTGAGGGCGCTGGCGGCGGCGGACAGATCCGCGCCCGCATTTTCCAGATCGTCATAGTCGGGCAGATATTGGCTGAAGGCGGCCAGGGCGTCTAAGGTACTGCCCAGCGCCTCCACAACGGCGGACAGGGCGTCCCGGATCTCCTGCTCGTTTTTCAAATCCGGGATAGTGATGCCCCCGGTGGAGTCTCCCAGATCCTGGAGCGCCCTGGCCAGGGCGTCAAGGGCGCCGCTCAGCTCGGTGATCCCGTCCTCCACGCCCGCTATGGCGTCCTTGATCTCATCCTCGTCCGCGTCCTTCACCTTGCGGAGCAGGTCGTCCAGCGCGGCGCTGAGGCGATCCGCCGATATGCTCAGATCCCGGCCCGCCTGCTGCATCGCCCCCACGGAGGCGCTGATCCGGGTCATGGCGTCCTCGCTGAGATCCACCGCGCCCTTCAGGGCCTCCATGGCCTCGCCCAGGCGGGGGGACAACTCCTCCAACTGCCCGCCCACACCGGACAGGTCGTCCAGGGCGGGGGCGATCTGATCCAGCAGGTTGACGAGATCCGCCGCCGCAGTGTTGATGGAGCCGATGTTGTCATCCGCAAAATCGGAGATGCGGTTGAGCATATTCTGGGCGCTGTTCCGGGCGCTGTCGGTGAAGCCGCCTATAGCCTCCAGGCGGGATGTGACGTCGGCGCTGGTGCGCTGGGCGTTGTTGAGCGCCCGGTCGATGAGCAGATCCAGAGCGTCCAGCTCCCCCCGGAGGCGCTCCAGGGAGTCCCCGCCGGGGTCGATGACCAGGTAGGGCTCCGCCTGCCCCACAATGCCGCCCACGTCCTTGCGGCCGTTCACCGTTCCGCTGTTGACGCAGCCCGCCAGATAGCCGCTCTGCCGCCCGGCAATGCCGCCGGTGTTGTAGCCCACGTGGGGATAGCCCACCGCCCCGGTGTTGGCGCAGCTCTGCACCACGCCGCTGGACCAGCCCACCACGCCGCCGGTGTCAAAGCATCCGTTGAGCAGCTGGTAGGCCTCCTCGTCGGCGGAGGCCCGCTCCTCCAGGGCGGCGGCGTCCATGTCCATCAGATCCACCTGGGATTCGGTCTGGGTCAGGTTGACCCCGGCGCTGTTCTCACACTTCATCAGCAAACCCAGGCTGCGGCCCGCGATCCCCCCGGTGGCGTTTTCCCCGCTGACGGCCCCGGCGGCGGAACACCCGATGATCTGTCCGGAGGCGCTGTTGCGCCCGGCGACGCCGCCCACCATGGCTTCGCCCTGGACGGCGCCCCGGAAGGCGCAGTTCTGCAGGGTGCCGGAGTTGTCCCCCACGATGCCGCCCACGGTGGAGCGGGTGCCGGAGGGGGCCACGGTACCCTGAACGGTCAGATCCCGAATCACGCCGGCCGGCTGGACGTATCGGAACAGGCCCTGGACGGAACCGGCGGCGCTGATGCGAAGTCCTGAAATGGTGTGATTCTGGCCCAGGAAGGTGCCGCCAAAGGTGGGGATGGGGGTGAACTCCGCCCCCGCCAGATCCAGATCGGCGGCGAGGCGGACGGTTTTTCCCTGGCTCCAGGTGTCCAGGGCGCAGTTTTTGGCAAAACTCCGAAGCTCCTCCTCATTGGAGATGGTGATCACGCTTGCCGACCCCTGGACGGCGTAAGACACGGGCGCGGTCAGGCAGGCCAGCAGGCACAGCGCCAGTAAAAGGGCGGGCAGCCTGCGGCTGATTCGCTTAGTCATGGCGCTCTCCCTCCTCTCCCTCGTCTGCCTCCCCTTCCTGGGGCTGGGGTGGCTTCAGCGCCTGCTCAGGCGGGGCGGCTTCCGCCCCGTCCGCGCTCCGAACGGCCCCTGCCGCCACCGCGGCGTTGATGGTGCCGTGGAGCACACCGCTGAACTCGGCGTCGATCATGCCGGACACATAGCCCCGGACGTGGCCGTTGACCAGCAGATTGCCGGTCTGGCTCTGGATGGGCAGGCGGGCTTTTAACGTGAAGGCGGTCTTTTCGATGATGATATCGCCCAGCATCAAAATTTGGGGCAGGATGCCCATCACCAGAAAAATGGAGATCAAAGTGCCCCGGCCCAGGCACACGCCGATGGAGGCAATGGCCGGGTTGGAGGACAGCAGGCCGATGGAGATGCCGGCGGAGGCCAAAATGGTGCCGGAGGTGACGATGGTGGGGAACGCCTCGTTCAGCGACTCGATCACCGCATCCTTCAGGGGCATTGTCTGCTTCAGCTCCACATAGCGGTTGGCGATGACGATGGCGTAGTCGATGTTGGCGCCCATCTGGATGGAGCTGACCACCAGGTAGCTGAGGAAGAACAGGGGCTGGCGCTGTAAGTAAGGGAAGGAGAAATTGATCCACACGCTACCCTGGATCACCAGGATGAGCAGCACCGGAAGGCCCGCGGATTGGAAGGTGAACACCAGCACCAGGATGACGAACACGATGGTCAAAATGCTGATGAGCAGGTTGTCGTTGCCGAAGGAGGTGGACAGATCAAAGTCGCTGGTGGAGTTGCCCACCAGCAGGGAGCCCTCCGAGTAGTACCGGGCCACGGTGTCGTGGAGGGTGTCCAGAAAGGCGAAGGTCTCCTCGCTCTCCTCGGGGAGGTTGAGCTGCAAAACCAGGCGGCTGTAATGTTCTCCCTTCAATTGGAGCTGGGCGTCGGTGAGCTGGGTGTGCAGATCCTCGATGGTGGCGGTCATATCCGCGTCCAGGGAGACATAGCCCTCCTCCATCATGTCGTAGACGTACAGGAACATATCGATGAGGGGCACGCCGTAGTTGTCCACGCCGGACACCACCTGACCGTAGGTCTCCTGATCCACGGCGTAGGCGGAGTAGAGGAGCCGGGCCACCTCCACGTCCAAATCGGTCATCTCGGCGAACTGCCGGGGGGTGAGCTTGTCGGTGAGCACATAGCCGTCCATGGCGTCCACGTTGGCCAGACCCAGCACCGTGTCCGTCTCGTCCATCTGCTCCAGCTCCCGCAGAAGACGCCCCTCCCGCTCGTAGTCCCCCTGGGGTACCAGCACGGCCAGGGTGTTGACGGAGCCGAAGGTGTCGTCAACCTTCTGCTGGGCGATCTGGGCGTCGTTCTGCCGGATGGTGGTCAGCCCCGTCATGCCGTAGGCGTAGGGGCACCTGTTGGAGAAGAGGAATCCACCGATGATCAGCACCACGAACAGGGGCGGCATGACGAACCGGGTCTTGACCGCCAGCCTGCCCCAGCCGGTGATCTGGGGCACGAAGTTTTTGTGGTGGGTGCGGTCGATGAGGCTGGAAAAGCTCATGAGCAGCCCCGGCATGAGGGTGAACACGCTGAGCAGGCTGAGCACGATGGCCTTCATCAGGATGATGCCCAGATCCTTGCCGATGCCGAACTGCATGAAACACATGGCCCCCAGGCCGGAGATGGTGGTCAGCGAGCTGCCGGAGATCTCGGGGATGGCCTTGCTCAGGGCGATGACAACGGCCTCCCGGGCCTCCAGGCGTTCCCGCTCCTCGGTATAGCGGTGGCACAGGATGATGGCGTAGTCGATGGCCAGGGCCAATTGCAGCACCACCGCCACCGAGTCGGAGATAAAGGAGATCTCCCCGAACAGAAAGTTGGTGCCCTTGTTCATCAGGGCCGCCATGCCGAAGGTCATAATCAGTACGGGGATCTCCATGTAGGTCTGGGAGGTGAAAAACAGCACCAGCAGGATGATCACCACGGCGATGAGCATGACTACCTGCATCTCGGCGGCCAGGCTCTCGGAGGCGGAGTCGCCGGTGTCCCCGGTGACATAGACGTCGTAGCCCTCCAGCAGGGCCTTGACCTCCTCCAGGGCCTGGAGGCTGATCTCATCGGTGGCGGTTCCGTCGTAGGTGATGGACAGCAGGGCGGCGCCGTTGGTGTAGTGGTTCGGGCTACCGTCAAACTCCACGCTTTTGACGCCCTCCACGGCCCGAACCTGTTCGGCCAGGGCATCCGCCCGGTCGAAGGCGATGTTGTCCACCATGATACGGCTGGTGCCGAAGGTGACGAACTCCTCGTCCATCACGGTGAGGCCCTGGCGGGTCTCTGTGGTATCGGGCAAATAGCTGGTCAAATCATCATTGACCGACACCCAGCCGCTGGAAAAGACGCAGAAGATGGCGATACCGATGTACATCAGGTAAAAGGCCTTGCGTTTATCCACGATGAATGCGGAAAGGCGTTCCATGGGGCTCTGCTTTTCTGAGACTCCAGATACGTTCTTGCTCAAGGTAAGGCTCCTTTCCCAGAGGGTTAGCCCACATGATACACGTTTCCCGTGGTGCTGGCAATATCAATATCGCCAATCCTTCGGAGCGCTTTTTACAGTTTTTTCAAGCTGTAAAAAACCGCTGCCCCTTTCAAAAATCGCAGTCCTCCATGGCGATCCCCCCCACCACCACCAACCGATCGTCGCCGCATAAAAAGGCAGACCTGCAAATGCAAGTCTGCCAATGAAATAAGTTGACAAAAAAGATCCGGGCGCAGCCCGGAACCCAGCCGCCCGCAGGGCGGCCCCACCCGCGAGCCCAGCGCAGCGGGTCGCGGGTGGAAGCGAAAAAATACCCTGCATAGCGCAGTTTTCGGCGAAGCCGGAAACGGAGCCGTGCAGGGTATTTCTGAGCTGGTGGACGATATGGGGATCGAACCCACGACCTCAGCGATGCGAACGCATTCGGGAACGCAATTTGTGGTGCTTTCCGGTTATTTTCAGCCCTTTCGTCTGGAAAGCGAATGGTCTTGTGACCTCTTGCACCCGTTGTTTCCGTGTGTCCAAGATAGCTCTGTGGTGCGTGTTGTGGTCAAGAGTTGGTCCTCGCCGGAATGATACCTCTGTCCGCAGAATCTATCAAGTTTTCTTCTCAGAGGCGGCGCAAGACGTGGAATGCTGTCATCAAAGAAAAACGGTGTCGGCAATATATCGTTCCACACTTTGCTGAAAATGCGTGATGCCGTATGGCGCACAGGAGTTTACGACGAGAAAAACCTGATACCCGCAGGCAACGCAGTTGAATTTTTCCGGAAAATGTGGGATAATCATTTACAGCCATATGCCACGGCATGTGAACGCAAACCAAAATCTTCAAGGGGTACCCATCGATTCGTTACACAGTAACCAATCAAAACCCTTGTTCTGCCGAAAAAAGAGGTATTTGCATTGCAGGGAGGAAAACACATAACCGTTCTATCCAACGGGAAAAAGCTGGTGCTGAACGCCAACACCATTCTCTATGTCCTGATGATCGAAAGGACCGCCGAGATCCACGTTTCCGGCGGCAAGGTATATGAAACACGGATGAAGATCAGCGAGCTGGAGGAAGCTCTGGGCGACGGATTTATCAAGGTCCACCGGGGCTGTCTGGTGTCCGCCATGACCATCCACGACATCACCGACCACATCAATCTCAACAACGGCGAATCCCTGATCTACACCCGCCGGAAGAAAAAGCAGATCATCGCCCAGCTTCAGGAAACGCAGAAGCGCCTGATCAGCGGCTTCACCCGGGACGGTATTCCCGCCACGGAGGAGGAATACCGGGCCCATTACCGCGGCTTTGACGCCATGCCCTTTGCCTTCACGGACATTGAGATGGTGTTCGACGAGGAGCGCCGGGCGGTGGACTGGATCTTCCGCTACGGCAACCCCGCTCTGGCGAAGCTGGAAAAACTG
>SFVC01000007.1 GCA_004560375.1 bacterium | reverse complement strand
CAGCGCGGTGCGCTGTTTCGTGTGAACCATCGTTCCTGGTGGGCCGAGGAACTGCCCAGCGAAGCGGAATATCTGGAAGCCAGAGCAAATCTGGCGCGTGTCCACTGGAATGTGGATTACATCATCAGCCACTGCTGCCCCTCCAGCATACAGGATGTGTTCAGCGGAGGAATGTTCAAAAAAGACGCACTGACCGAGTTCTTCGATGAAGTGTGTCAGAGATGTACCTTCCGGTATTGGTTCTTCGGCCACTACCACAGCAACATGGTGATCGAGAAAAAGTATGCTATGCTATATGAGCAGATCATAAGACTGAAGTAAGAAAGAGGGCTGTGCTGACGCATGGCCCTTTTTTCCTATCCTGTTTGCACATGGCTTTGTCAGTATGTCAATATGGGGGTTCGGAAATGGCTTGAAAAAAGCGCAGAAAAACAAAAATACAAGATGCGCAAAACCGCGAACCCATTGAGCCGCAAGGCTTTCCGGGCTGTATCTTTTTCGGCAACAAAAGACAGCTCAGAAATACCTTGCACCGCTCCGTTTCCGGTTTCGCCGAAAACTGCGCTATGCAGGGTATTTCTTCGCTTTCCACCGCGACCCGCTGGGCTGGGCTCGCGGCGGGGGGCCGCCCTGCGGGCGGCGGGGATCCGGGCACAGCCGGATCTTTTCGGTCAACTTATTTCAAGTTACCACGTTGACACTGCTATTTTGCCCGTAAAACCAGTGATTTCAACGGTTTGACGGCCCTCAGATAAAAGAATCCGGGGGTCGTCAAAAACTATTATTTGAAAGCCGAACGCCCAAACAGGCGGGACTCAAACCCACACAAAGTACACATTAACTATACGCCGCTCCATTCGTCCAAGCCGGACTGAGGAACGGTGTTTTTTGTGCTTGCATACCCGGCGGCGATCACTCTGGCGCACAAATTTGGAAAAGAGATATCTTGAATCAGTATGAGCAACCCCGGCATCGCGTTCAAGAATCGATCAATTGACGAGCCTCCAAACGAGGTGTATAATGCCCCCAAGCGGTGGTTTTGGAGCGTCCGATTGGTTGGCCGCGCAGTATCGCCGCGGACAAAACATCGGCCCAGACAGCAAACAGGAGGGAACACAATGATGTGGTACAAAGGCAATCTCCACACCCATACCACCGATTCAGACGGGGAGCACACTCCGGAGGAGGTAGTGCGGCGCTACCGGGATCGAGGCTATGACTTCATCGCCATCACCGACCACCACCGTTATTCCGACTATCAGGCCCAATACGGTGACGACCGCTTCCTTATACTCCCCGCAGTGGAGGCGGCGGCGTCCTATATTGACAACGATGGGGTCTTCCGAAAGGTACACCACATGAACGGTATCCTGGGGCCTGCCGCCCGGCGGGCGGCGGCAACCGAGCCCCCCTACCGCCACGGGGACGTCGTCGGCCCCTTCCGCAGCTATGGTAGCTGGGATGGGGCAAAGGAGGCGGCGGATATGGCCAGCCTGCTGAAGGATCACGGGATGATCGTCACCTACAACCACCCCATCTGGTCCCGGGTGGACGGGGAGGACTTTGTGAACACCCCCGATATCGACATACTGGAGATCCTCAACTACGGCACCCAGCAGGAGAGCGCCACCGGCTTTGACACCACCTGGTGGGACGTGATGCTCCGCTCCGGCCGGCATATCCTGGCGGATGCCACCGACGACGCCCACGCCGTGAGCTGGGACGCCTTTGGGGGCTTTATCATGGTACAGGCCCCGGCGCTCACCCACGAGGATATCACCAGCGCCATTTTGGCCGGGCGGTACTATTCCTCCGAGGGGCCGGAGATCCGGGACTGGCGGGTGGAGAACGGCGTGGCCCGTCTGGTCTGCACGCCCTGCCGGCGGCTGACCCTTGTCTTTGACGGACGGGTGGGTGCGGGGATCACCCGCGTGGCCCAGGAGGGGGAGTGCGTGGAGGAGATCGCATTCCCTCTAACCGGACAGGAGGGCTACATCCGGGGCGAGTGCCAGGACTGGCAGGGCAAACGGGCCTGGACAAACCCCATCTATTTCAAATAATCTGTTTCGACAGGCTGAAACCGGGCTGAAAACAGCCCGGTTCCTTTTTCTGAAATAAAGTACCATAATTGCCCGGTGATATAGACATTTTATTTTATGCCGTGATATAATTCTCACATCAAGCGATGGTTTCATGAGCTCTTTTGTCTAAAAAGCACAGCGCCAGAAGGAACGGGGTAGTTATGAATAGCGTCATTGCACGGTTTTTAGAGCACATGACCTCCGCCAGCAACGCAGAGCGCGAAATTATGAGCTATGTGTTGGAAAATCCGGACGAAGCGGTTCAGTTGAGCATACACGAGCTGGCCCGGCGCTCTTTCGTCTCGGCCTCCGCCGTGACCCGGCTGTGCAAAAAAACCGGGTTCCAGAACTACAAGGACTACCAGCGCAGCCTGTCCTGCGAGCTGGCGCTGAAAAAGGAGGTTCTCTCCCGGCAGGCGGGGGAGTTCGAGATCCGGCCGGAGGACAGCCTGGAGCTGCTGGTGGACAACAGCTTCCAGCGCACCATCTCCTTTTTGGACGAGACGCGGCACCTGATGGATCTGCGTACCCTGGAGCAGTGTGTGGAACTGCTGGTCAAAGCGGAATACGTCACCTTTTTCGGTGTGGGCGCGTCCCAACTGGTGGCCCAGGACGCCTATCTGAAATTTATCCGGCTGAACAAGCGGTGCCAGGTCTATGGGGATCAGGACGCCCAGCTGGTGATGGCCAAGAACATGAAGCGGGGAGAGCTGGCGATTCTCATCAGCTACTCCGGCCGAACCCGGGCCATCGTGGAGGCGGCGGAGATTCTGCGGGAGAACGGGGTGCCCATCATCGCCGTCACCTCGTCCGCCGACTCCCCGCTGCGGCGGCGGAGCGTCCACTGCCTGTGCGTCAGCCCCACGGAGGCGGACATCGCGGGGAGCAAGCTGGCCTCCCGGATTGCCCAGCTGGCCGTGATCGACGCCCTTTATATCGCCTATTTCCGTCGAACCTACAACAAGAGCGCGGACGCGCTGCAGAGCACACGGCTGGAAAAGAAGGAGGGGGAGCAATGGATCCCATAGAGCTGCTGGGACTGGGAACCGAAATGCGAAACCCGGGCACCATGAACCTGGACGAGATGACGCCTGCGGAGATCATAGCCACCATGAACCGGGAGGACGCCGGAGTGGTGGCCGCTGTGGCAGAAACCCTCCCCCAGGTGGCGGAGATCGTGGAGTTTGCCACCCAAAGCCTCCGCAGGGGGGGACGGATCATTTACATCGGCGCGGGCACCAGCGGCCGGCTGGGCGTGCTGGATGCGGTGGAGTGCCCCCCCACCTTCGGGGTGACCGACCAGGAAGTGATAGGCCTGATTGCCGGAGGCGAGGGCGCCTTCGTCAAGGCCAAGGAAGGGGCCGAGGACGACGAGGAGCAGGGCGGCCGGGATCTGGACGCCGTGGGCCTCACCGTCCGGGACACCGTGATCGGCCTCACCGCCAGCGGGCGCACCCCCTATGTGCTGGGGGCGCTGCGCCGGGCCCGGGAGGTGGGATGCCGCACGGCGGCTATCTCCTGCAACCGGGGGGCCCGGGCGTCCCTGCTGGCCGATGTCGCCGTGGAGGTGGACACCGGCCCGGAGGTGTTGTCCGGCTCCACCCGTCTGAAGGCGGGGACGGCGGAAAAAATGATCCTGAACATGATCTCCACCGCCAGCATGGTGGGGGTGGGCAAGGTCTATCAAAACCTGATGGTGGACGTGCGGCAGACCAATCAGAAGCTGGTGTGCCGTGCGGAGCACATTGTGATGCAGAGCACCGGCTGCACCCGGGAGGAGGCCACCCAGGCCCTGCTGGACGCCGGGGGCGAGGCCAAGCCGGCGGTGGTAAAGCTCCTGCTGGACACCGACGTGGAGACCGCCAACCGTCTGCTGGAGCAGGCGGAGGGCAGCGTCCGCCGGGCGGTGACGGCGCAACTGGATGTAAAAGGGGACGCCCCTTCTACAGGATATACCAATCAAAACTAAGAGGAGGAACTGAAATGAAGAAAAGAGCGCTCACCATGATCCTCGGCGTGGCCATGCTGCTGGGCATCCTGGCCGGCTGCGGCGGCCCCCAGAATGCGGGAGGCGGCAAGACCATCAAGGTCTGGATCCCCCCCTACGCCAAATCCGACGCGGAGCTCACCGACCAGATGTTCTGGGATCAGCAGTTTGACGCCTTCGAGCAGGAGCATGACTGCACCGTGGAGGTGGAGATCCTGCCCTGGGACGGCTATAAGCAGAAGGTGACCACCGGCCTCATCTCCAACGAGGGGCCCGACGTGGTGTACATCGACACTCCCTACGATCTGGTGGAGAGCGGCGCCTTTGAGCCGCTGGACAGCTACTTCACTGACGACGAGGCGGATCAGTACCTGTACTGGGATCTGGGCCAGATCATGGGCAAGCAGTATATCGCCCCCATGCTGGTGGGCAACGCCAGCGTGCTGTACTGCAATATGGACATTCTGAAGCAGGCCGGCTTTGACCGTCCCCCCGAGACCTGGGACGAGCTCATCGAGTACTCCCTGGCCATCCAGGAGAAGGTGCCCGATGTGGCCCCCTTCCTCCAGAACTGGGGCGGCAGCGGCAAGGGCGTGCTGATGGTGAGCTGGCTGCCCTACTACTGGCAGACCGGCGAGAGCTTCCTGGACGCCGAGGGCAAGCCCTCCATCAACAACGCCGGCGGCCTGCAGACGGTGGAGTTCCTCAAGAGCCTGCTGGACAAGGGGATCTTTGACGACACCATCACCGCCACCGAGAACCCCAAGGATCTGTTCCAGGAGGGCAAGGTGGCCATGTACGTGGGCGACACGGGCAGCGCCAAGAAGAACACCGCGGCGGGCATCAACTGGGCCGTCATCCCCGCCCTGAAGGGCCCCACCGGCGTCCAGGCCACCTGGATCGCGGCGGACTCTCTGGCCATCGCCTCCAACAGCAAGAACAAGGAGCTGGCGGTGGCGGCCCTGAAGTATATGCTCAGCGCCCCCGTGATGGACGCCTTCCACGAGCAGATGTACGCCATGTGCCCCATCACCAAGGACGCCAAGTTCTATGACGACGAGCGGTTCCAAGCCATGTACGTGGATCAGGCGGATATCTTCCACAACTGGCCCGCCTTTGCCAACTCCGACGCGTTCTACGACTATTTGCTCAAGAATATGCAGGCCATGTACATGGGCCAGCTCACCCCCCAGCAGGTGCTGGAGGACACCATGAAGCAGTATGAGGAATTTGTGAGCTGACCAGCCAGACCCGGCCCAGGCGCCGGAACCGGAACGGAGGCGAACCCAAATGAGAAACGGTGAGAAGGCCCGGGCACTGCCCGGAAAAAGACCGCTGATGACGCGAAAGCGGCGGCAGGCGCTCCACGGTATCGCCTACATCATGCCGGCCTGTATCATCATCACCCTGTTCTGCATCGTCACGATCTTCATGGCGATCTACTACAGCTTTACCGAGTACAATATGATCAACCCGCCGGAATTTGTCTTTGGGAAGAACTATGCCAAGCTCTTTTCCGACAAGGCATTCCGGGCGGCGCTGGTGAACACGGTGAAGTACGTCATCATCACCGTCCCGGCCCAGGTGTGCATCTCGCTGGGGCTGGCGGCCTTCCTGTCGGAGAAGCTGCAAAACCGGTTCGGCGGCTTTGCCCGCAGCGTGATGTTCATCCCGTACATTGTCTCCGGCATCGCGGCCTCCGCCGTCTGGGATATCGTCTTTATGCGAAATGGGCTGATCAATACCGCCCTCGGCCAGATTGGGGTGAAGGGCCCCAACTGGCTGGGGGACGGGAACCTGGCCTTCCTGTGCGTGTGCATCGTGGCGATCTGGAAGAACATCGGCTATTTCCTGGTGATCTACTACGCCGGGGTGCAGGGCGTCCCCAGGGATCAGCACGAGGCCGCCACCTGCGACGGGGCTACGCCCCTCCAGCGGTTTTGGCACATCACAGTGCCCAGCGTCAAGCCCATCACCTACATGGTGGTGACCCTGAGCATTATCCAGTCCTTCCAGATCTTCGACGTGGTGTATCAGCTCACCTACGGCGGGCCGGGCACGTCCACCATGACCCTGGCCTACATCATCTACCAGGCCGCCTTTAAGGACTGGAAGATGGGCTACGCCTGTGCCCTGGCGGTGGTGCTGCTGGTGTTCGTGCTGATTGTCAACCTGATTCAGGATCTGTTCTTTAAGGAAAAAACGCCGAAGAAGGGGGCGAAACGATGAACCATCTGAAGCGGAAAACCTCCATGGCCACCCGGGTGGGCATCGTGTTCGTGGTGGCGTTTATGCTGTTGTGCACCATGCCGCTGATCTACATGGTGCTGATGAGCCTGACCCAGTCCGACTCGCCCTACTTCAAGCTGTCGGACATCAGCTTTGATTTTGCAAACTACAAAACCATCCTCATCCGCAACAACTACACCCAGGCTATTATCAACAGCGCCATTGTGGCCGTGCTGGCCTGTCTGTGGACATGTTTTATCTCCGCCCTGGCGGGGTACGGCTTTGAGAAAAAGCCCATCCCCCACAAGGAGCTGATCTACAAGATCCTCCTGGCCACCATGATGATCCCCAGCCAGGTGACGCTGATCCCCCTGTTCCTCATCATGCGGGAGATCAACTGGCTGAACACCTATGCCGCGCTGGTGATCCCGATGGCGGGGGCCTTCGGCGTGATGATGATGCGCTCCTTCATGAAAAGCGTGCCCGACGTACTCATCGAGGCGGCCCAGATCGACGGCTGCTCGGAGTTCTTCATCTTCTTCAAGGTGGTGCTCCCCCTGGTGCGCCCCGCCACCATCTCGCTGACCATCTTCACTTTTGTGGCCACCTGGAACTCTTTCATCTGGCCCCTGGTGGTGACCAACGAGCGGTCGCGGTATACTCTGCCGGTGGCCCTGTCCCTGCTGGCCACCAACTTTGAAAAGAATCACGGCCTCGTCATGGCCGGCTCCACCATCACCTTCCTGGTGCCGTTCATTCTGTACTGCTTCCTCCAGAAGCAGTTTGTGGCGGGCATTGCCCTGGGAGGTGTCAAGGAGTGAGCCTGCGTGCGCTGATGGATAAGCGCTCCAAGCTGGTGATCGGGCTGATGGGCGGCACCTCCGCCGACGGCGTGGATGCCGCCCTTGTCCGCATCACCGGCTGGGGACTGGATACCCAGGTGGAACAACTGGCCTATGTCAGCGTTCCCTTCAGCGATGTGGTGCGGGCCCGGATTCTGGAGCTGGCCGGGGGATCCTTCGGCGGCAGCCGGGAACTGGGCCGGATGAACGCGCTGCTGGGCCGGCTCTATCTGGACGCCTGCGTGGCGGTGTGCCGCCGGGCGGGGGTGGAGCTGTCCGACGTGGATCTCGTCGGCAGCCACGGTCAGACCGTCTACCACCAGCCGGGCCGGGAGGAATACCTGGGCCGGGAGATCGCCGCCACCTATCAGATTGGGGATGTGTCCGTCCTGTGCGAGCGGATGGGCGCGCCGGCGGTGTCCGACTTCCGGATGCGGGACATGGCGGCGGGGGGGCAGGGAGCCCCCTTGGTGCCTTACACGGAGTATCTGCTCTACCGGCGACCGGATCAGGACGTGGCGCTGCAAAACATCGGCGGCATGGGGAACATCACCTTTCTGCCCAGGGACGGCGCCCTGTCCCAGGTCATCGCGTTCGACACCGGGCCGGGCAACGTGCTCATCGACGCGGTTGTGGGCCGCCTGTCCGGCGGGGCGCTGCGCTTTGACGAGGGGGGGCGCCTGGCGGCGGCCCACCCGGTAAACGGGCCGCTGCTGGCCTGGCTGATGGAAGATCCCTACCTGCGCCAGCCTCCCCCCAAGACCACCGGGCGGGAGAAGTATGATCAGGCCTTTGTGGAGGCGCTGTACCGAAAGGCCGGGGAGCTGGCCGTCCCGGAGGGGGAGGTGCTGGCCACCGTGACCCGCTACACCGCCGAAACCATCGCCTATGCCGTCCGCCATCAGCTGCCCCGCCTGCCCGCCATCCTGGTGGCGGGGGGCGGTGGGAGCTATAACCAGACCCTGCTGGGCCACCTGCGGGCGCTGCTGCCCGAGCTCCAGGTGGCGGTGAACGAGGATCTGGGGCTGGACGGAGACGCCAAGGAGGCGGTGGCCTTCGCCATCCTGGCCAATGAGGCCATCCACGGGATGTGCGGCAATGTGCCCTCGGCCACCGGCGCAGCCCATCCCGTGGTGATGGGCAAAATCAGCCAATAAATCATGCCATACAGCCCCGGGCCGCTCTGCGGCCCGGGGACAGTTTGAGGGGGAAAAACGATGGAAGCCATGAAATCCCTGGCGGATATGACCCTGACGGAAAAGCTGGGCCAGATGATTGTCACCGGTCTGCCCGGGCCGGAGCTGGACGAGGAGTTCGTTCGCCTGGTGCGGGAGGAAAAGATCGGCAATGTGATCCTGTTCCAGTACAACCAGCGGGATCGAGCGCAGCTGTCCAAGCTGTGCGCCGATCTGCGGCAGCTGATCCTGGAGGAGACGGGTATACCGCCCTTGATCTCCTCCGACGAGGAGGGGGGCATTGTCTCCCGCCTGCCGGAGAGCATGGCGAAGATGCCCTCCGCCATGGCGGTGGCCTCTCTGGGAGACCCCCAGGCGGTGTATGACGCGGCCCTGTGGACGGGGCGGCAGTTGCGGGGGGTGGGCATCAACTTTGTGCTGGCCCCGGTGCTGGACGTCAACAACAATCTGGATAACCCGGTGATCGGCGTGCGAAGCCTGGGGCGGGACGCGGATACCGTGTGCGCCCTGGGCCGGGAGGCCCTCCGGGGCTATCGGGACGCAGGGGTCATGTCCGTAGGTAAGCATTTCCCCGGCCATGGGGACACCGCCACCGACCCCCACCTGGACTTTGCCCTGGTGACCAAGGGGCGGGAGGAGCTGCGCGCCCTGGAGCTGCTCCCCTTCCGCATGGCCATGGAGGAGGACGTGCCGGCTATCATGGTGGCCCATGTGGCCTTTTCCGGGGAGGATGGCCTGCCCTCCACCCTGTCCCCCCAGGTGATCACCGGCCTGCTCCGGGAGGAGCTGGGCTACCGGGGGCTGGTGGTGTCCGACTGTATGGAGATGGACGCCATCCGCGCCCACTTCGGCGTGGCCCAGGGGGCCCTTCGCAGCGTGAAGGCCGGGATGGATCAGGTGGGCATCTCCCGGAGCGTTCCCGAGGTGCGCGCCGCCTTGAAGCTCCTGCGGGAGGCGGTGGAGGACGGATCCCTGCCCATGGAGCGCATCGACGGGGCGGTGGAGCGCATCCTGGCCTGCAAGGCCCGGTACGCCGGATCCGCCGCCCCCTGGAGCGATGGGGATCAGGCCCGGTGCGCCGCCCTGGCGGACGGCCTGTTCACCCGGGCGGTGGAGCAGGGCGTACAGCCCCAGGGCGTTACGCTGGAGCTGGGCCCCCGGCCCCGGTTCCTCAGCCCCGTCCGGCAGCAGCTCTCCCTGGTGACGGACAAGGAGAGCCGTCTGTCCATGGCGGAGGAGCTGGCCGCCCGTTTCGGCGGGGAGGCCAGGGAGCTTCCCCTCCGCCCGGATGAGGCCCAGCGGAAGGAGCTGCTGCGGTGGGCGGCCCAGGGCACCGCCATCGTGGCGGGCAGCCTGAACGCCACCATCTACCGGGAGCAGTTGGAGTTGCTTCAGGCGCTGGCGGAGCTTGGCCTGCCCATGGCCTGTGCCACCCTGCGTAACCCCTTCGAGCTGGAGCGGCTGCCGGAGGCGGTTCTTCGCATCCCGTTGTATGAGTACTCTCGTCGGGCCATTCGGCAGGTAGAACGCTTTTTGAGACAATAAAGGAGGCTTCCATATGCCTGGACAGTATCAACGCTTCATCACGCTGCTGGAGGAATTTCAGGAGCAGGGCCTATTTTCCCAGGCGGCCTTCGCCGTCTTTGACCGGCAGGGCGTGCGGGTGCGTGGGGAGTGCGGCGGCGTGGGGGTCAACACGGTGTTCGATCTGGCCTCCCTCACCAAGCTCTTCGTCACCACGGCCCTGCTGCGCCTCAGCGGCCAGGGAAAGCTGAATCTGGACGAGCCGGTGCTCCCCCTGCTGGACGCGCCGGAGGAGAGCGTCCGGCTGCGGCGGGTGCTGGCTGGAGCCACCATCGCCTCCCTGCTGACCCACACCTCGGGACTGCCCGCCTGGTATCCCCTGTACGCGGGCACGGGCTCTTTCTGGGAGCGGCTGGAACAGGCCATCGCCTTTGAGGGGGAGGACGGCAGACCGCCCATGGTGTACAGTGACCTGGGCTATATGCTGGCCGGACAGATCCTGGAGCGGCTGTCGGGGCTGACCCTGCCCGAGGCGGTGGAGGAGTATGTCCGAAAACCGCTGGATCTCCCTGTGTTGGCTTATCTGCCCCCCCAGGCTGACCGGCGGCAGGCGCTGAACGGCAGGGCGCTGGCCATCTCCTGCTATGGCAACGCCATCGAGCGCAGGATGTGCCGGGAGCGGGACATTCCCTTCGACGGCTTCCGGCCGGAGGGGGTGCCGGTGGTGGGCCAGGTCAACGACGGAAACGCCTGGTATTACTTTGGCGGCATCAGCGGCCATGCGGGGCTGTTTTCCGATTCCGTCGGGGTGGCGGAGCTGGGGCGGTTCTATCTCAATACCCAGGAGGCCCCCTTCCTCCGGGCCATTACGGAGGGGCCCTATGGCCGGGGCCTGGGCTTTGAGTTCGGCCCCCGCTACCCCCTGGGCTGCGGGCACACCGGTTTTACCGGCACCAGCCTGTACCTGTCCCGGGAGCGGGGGGTGGGCGGCGTGCTGCTGACCAACCGGCTCACCAGCCCCGGGCAGGAGGCTGAAAACGTGGATCCCTGCCGCCTGGCCTTCCATCAGGCCATCTTGGAGGCGGCGCAGGAGGAGGGGTGGGCATGATCGTACGCAAGGCAAAGCCGGGGGACGTGCCCCAGTTGGCCCGGATCTACCTCCAGGCCCTGCGGGATACCTACCAGGAGCTTCTGCCGGAGGAGTATTTCGCCTCCCTCAGCCAGGAGAAGGGGGAAGGGGTCTGGACGCGGGCCCTGGCCCAGCCGGGCCAGGAGGTCTGGGTGGCAGAGCTGGATGGGCAGGCGGTTGGGGTCACCGGCTGTAAGCCCGACCCGGATCACCAGGGCTGGCTGAACCTGAGTTCCCTCTATGTGGACGGGGCCTGCCAGGGCAGGGGCGTGGGCAGAACGCTGATCCGCACCGTCTGGGAGCGGGCTCGGGCCATGGGCTGCGACGGGGTTTCCGTCTGCGTTGTGCGGGACAACCCCCGGGCCCGGGGACTATACGAGGGGCTGGGGGCCCGCTTTCTGCGCCCCTACGTCTACAAGTTTGACCGCTGGCCGGTGGACTGCCGCTGCTACGTCTGGCCGCTGGAGGAGGTATGCCCGTGAGGATCACGGAGATCAAGCTGTTCAAGCTGGCGGTGCCGCTGAAAACTCCCTTCCGCACCGCCCTGCGGACGGTGGAGACCATGGAGAGCCTTGTCCTGGCGATGCACACCGACACCGGTCACGTGGGCTGGGGCGAGGCCCCGGCCACCGCCGTTATCACCGGGGATACCTTGCCCTCCATCGCCTGGGCGGTGGAGGGGGTTATCGGCCCCCAGCTCATCGGCGGGGACGTGGAGGCCCGGGAGGAGCTGCTCCACCGCGTCCACACCGCCATGGTGCATAACACCAGCGCCAAGGCGGCCATAGATATGGCGCTGTACGATCTGTGGGGCCAGAAGCTGGGCAGCCCCCTTTGGAAGCTGCTGGGCGGCTTCCGGAATACTCTGGAAACGGATCTGACCATCAGCGCCGGATCGCCGGAGACCATGGTGGAGGACAGCCGCCGGGCGGTGGAAGAGGGCTACCGTATCCTCAAGGTGAAGGTGGGCCGGGACAGCGCCGGGGATCTGGAGCGCCTGTGCCGCATCCGGGAGGCGGTGCCCCCCGGCACCCGTCTGCGGGTGGACGCCAACCAGGGCTGGACGCCCAAGGAGGCGGTGCGTATGATCCGGGCCATGGAGGATCGGGGTCTGGATGTGGAGCTGGTGGAGCAGCCGGTGGGGGCGGAGGATCTGGCGGGACTGGAGTTTGTCACCAGCCGGGTGTTGACGGACATTCTGGCGGACGAGGCCGTGTTTTCCGTCCGGGACGGGGTGGAGATCATCCGGCGCAGGGCGGCGGATCTGATCAACCTCAAGCTGATGAAAACCGGGGGCCTGTACCAGGCGGAGCTCCTGTGCGGGCTGGCCCAGGCCCACGGTGTGGGCTGCATGATGGGCTGTATGCTGGAGGGGGGCGTGGCCGCCACGGCGGCGGCCCAGTTCGCCGCAGCCAAGCGGAACGTGCGGCTGGTGGATCTGGACGGCCCCAGCCTGGGCCGGTTTAACCCGGTGCAGGGCGGCGCACGGTTTGATGGCCCCATCATCCGTCTGCCGGACACCCCGGGCCTGGGTATTACCGGCGTGCAAGGATTGGAGCCGCTGATGGCATAGTAGTGGATCACCGTGTTGGTGGTGCGGCCGTCATTGAGATCTGCTGGCGGAGCTTCCCGGGGAGGAATGGCATGGCGGGGAGGCTATGGTTTTCTCTTGTTGTAAAAACAGGGAAGTGGAGCAATCGAACAGCGTAAATAAGCCCCCGCTGTTAAGGGTCAGACCGGGAAATTTGACCCTTATCAGCGGGGGCTGTGGCTTAACTTAATGACATTGGACTGCAGAGCCCTCCCGCCGGCCGCGGCAGCTGACGGCATAGAGGGCCGTGCAGACCACGGCGGCCACGATACCCACAGGGTAGGCGACAGCGGTGGGCAGGCGCAGGCACTCAGGCGCCTGAATGAAATAGGTCACGGAGACGGCGGTCATGAAGGCGGCGGGCAGAGCCGCCATCCAGCCGCAAATGGGCGGATAGCCGTATTTGTGTAAAAACACCGCCCCTGTCCACAGCACGATCATGGCCAAGGTCTGGTTGGACCAGGAGAAATAGCGCCACAGGTATGTCCAAGGCAGGAGCTTGACGATGACAAAGCCCACCGCCAGCAGAGGGACGGCCAGCAAAGCCCGTTTCTTGGCGTTGGCCTGATCCAGCTTGAACCAGTCGGCGATGGTGAGCCGGGCGGAACGGAAGGCGGTGTCCCCGGAGGTGATGGGACAGGCGATGACGCCCACCATAGCCAGCACGCCGCCCACAGGGCCCAAAAGCCCGGTGCAGATGTCAAAGACCACGCCGCCCTGACCCTGGGCGTTGATGGCGGCCTGAAGCCCTGCCATGCCGGCGGCCAGGGAGCCGTGCTCGGTGTAAAAGGTCACCCCGGCGGCGGCCCAGACCAGGGCGATGATCCCCTCGGCCACCATGGCGCCGTAGAACACCTTGCGGCCCTCCCGCTCGGAGGTGACGCACCGGGCCATCATGGGGGACTGGGTGGCGTGAAAGCCGGACACCGCCCCGCAGGCCACGGTGACGAACATCATGGCCCACTTGGGCGTTCCCGCCGGGTGGGCGGCGGTCAGGGCGGGCAGGGTCAGCTCAGGCATATCCGAGGCGTGGAACAGGAGGGTGGCTCCGCCCACCCCCAGAGCCATGACGATGAGGCACAGGCCAAAGACAGGATAGAGCTTGCCCACGATCTTGTCGATGGGGAGAAAGGTAGCGGCAAGATAGTAGAGCATGATGACCACCAGCCAGATGTTCTGGCTGAGCCAGTCCGGGGTCAGGCGGGCCAGCAGTCCGGCGGGCCCGGCGGCGAAATTTACCCCCACCATCACCAGCAGAACCACCGAGAAGACCCGCATCAGCAGCGTGATGGCGCGACCCATGTACCGCCCCACCACCTCGGAGATGGAAGCGCCGTCGTTCCGCATGGACATCATGCCGGAGAGGAAGTCATGGACGCCGCCGCCCAGGATGGTGCCAAAGACGATCCAAAGATACACCGCCGGCCCCCAACAGGCCCCGGCGATGGCCCCGTAGATGGGGCCAAGCCCGGCGATGTTCAACAGCTGGATCAGGAATACCCGCCAGGTCTTCATGGGGATGAAGTCCACCCCGTCGGGATGGGCCACAGCGGGTGTGGGCCGGTCGTCCACTCGGAAGACCCGCTCGATGAGCTTTCCATAGGTAAAATAGCCCGCCACAAGCAGGGCAAGGGCAAGCAAAAACGTGATCATGTCGTCCTCCTTACAGATCTAACCGGATGCGGTTCTCCCCGGCCTCCCAGGTCTGGGTGTGACTTTGGAGCAGCTTATGCAGCAGCAGCAGGGAGATGTCCTCCTCCCAATCCTGGCCGAACAGCTCCGGGAAGGGCTCCTCAGAGGGCCAGACAGCGGTGAGCTCCACCGCCCCGGTCTCCTCGGAGCAGCCCGCCGTCAGCGTCAGGGCGACCTCGCCCTCTATCCGGGGGAGCAGCTGGTTGACCGCCAGCTCCTCCGCCGCCAGCTGCAATTTGTGGGACTGCTTGGCGGAGAGGGCGTATCGCTGGGCAAAGTGCTCCAGCCCGGCCATGAGGGCGTAGAAGTCAAAGCTCCGGCTCTTGATGTCAAAGGAGTAGGTACGAACCTTCTGGATAAAGGCCCGGGTGCGCTCCCGCCGGGGTGCACCGAAGATCT
Organism: bacterium; assembly: GCA_004560375.1. Lineage (GTDB taxonomy): Bacteria > Bacillota > Clostridia > Oscillospirales > Oscillospiraceae > Enterenecus. Next base: position 59,723 of record SFVC01000007.1, on the reverse strand, counting down.
GATCCGGCGGGCCGTCCTCGTAGATCTCTCCCTGATCCATATAGAAGATCCGGGTGGATACGTCCCGGGCGAACTTCATCTCGTGGGTGACGATCATCATCGTCATCCCCTCCTGGGCCAGACGGCGGATGACCCCCAGCACCTCGGAGACCATGGTGGGATCCAGGGCGGAGGTGGGTTCGTCAAACAGCACGATCTCCGGATCCATGGCCAGTGTCCGGGCGATGGCCACCCGCTGCTTCTGCCCACCGGACAGCTCGTCGGGATAATTCAGGGCCTTGTCCCGCAGGCCCACCAGCTCCAGCAGCTCCAGACCCCGGTCATAGGCGGCCTGGCGATCCCGGCCCAGCAGCTCCACCGGCCCCAGCATGATGTTCTCAATGACCATCAGGTGGGAAAAGAGGTTGAAGGACTGGAATACCATGCCCATCTTTTTCCGCAGCTCCTGGATGGGTGCGCCTTTCTCCAGGGTATGGATCCCATCGATGACGATCTCCCCGGAGGTGGGCGTCTCCAGCAGGTTCAAGCAGCGCAGGAAGGTGCTCTTTCCTGTGCCGGAGGGGCCGATGATGGAGATGACCTCTCCCTTTTCGATGGTGCAGTTCACGTCTTTCAAAGGCGTTGCGTTGGCAAACTCCTTGCGAAGATGCTTGACGGTGATCATGCCATCAACACCCCCTTTACAATCCGCTTGCGCCGCTTGGGATCCAGCCGTTTTTCCAGCGCGGACAAGCTCATAGCCATCAGGTTGGCCAGGGCAAAGTAGATGATCGCGGTGGAGATGAGGGAGAAGAACGCGTCATAGGTCAGGCCCCGGACGATATCGCTCATACGGGTCAGATCCTGAATGGTGATGTAACCCACCACCGAAGTCATCTTCACCATGGAGATAAACTCCCCCCGGTAGACCGGCAGGATGGTGCGGATGGCCTGGGGCGCGGTGACCTTCCAAAAGGCACGGGCCCTGCTGAAGCCAAGGGCCTGGGCCGCCTCCAGCTGTCCGGCGTCCACCGTCTCGATACCTGTACGCATCATCTCGGACACATAGGCGGCGAAGTTGATGGAGAAGCCCGCCACCGCCACCACCACGCCGCTTTTCAGGTTCTTCAGCACCAGGAAGTAGAGGATCATCAACAGCACCAGCACCGGGACGCCCTGCACGATCCGCACCAGGAGCCGGACAGGCCCGTTGAGCCATTTGTGCCTGGAGCGGCGGGCCATGCACAGGCCAAAGCCCATCAGTGTCCCCAGCACCGCCGAGATCACCGAGATCAACAGGGTGACCCCCAGCCCCTGGACAAAGAGCTTCCAGCGGTTCTCAAGGAGAAAGGTTTTGTAAAACCCGTCTTTCAGATAGCTCCAAAGCCCCCCGCCGCCCGCCTCCTCGTGGTCGCGGACAATGGCCACGATGCCGCCGGTGTAGTCGGCCTCGGAAAAGAGCACCGACTGCTTGCGCTCCTCGGTGACGGTGAGACAGGCGCCCCCCATGTCGAATTTCCCGGCCTGGATGCCGGGAACCATCGCCCCGGAGTCCATGTCGGTGATCTCCAGGGAATAGCCCAGCTTGTGGCAGATGCGAACGGCGACCTCAATGTCATAGCCCACGATCTGCCCGTCCTTGACGTAGGCAAAGGGCGCGCAGGAGGTGGACGTGGCAAAGCGGATGACGCCCTTTTCTCCCGTCAGGGTCAGGTCGGGCAGAACCTTTGCGGCGTTGTCCTCCCCAAACCAGCGCGCGTCCATTTCCTCCAGGATCCCGTCGCTTTTCAGTTCCGCCAGCACGGTGTTGACCTCGTCCCGCAGCGCGGTGTGATCCAGGGGAAAGGCAAAGGCATAGGAGTCGGTTCGGAACAGCTCCGGAATGAGCCGCAGGCCGGGGGTTTGGTTCACGATATCCCGGGCCATGGGCTCGTCGGTGATCATGGCGTCTATCTTTCCCGCCAGCAGGGCCGTGACAATGTCCGGCTGGGCGTTGAAGTAGGACATCTGGGCGTCGGGCAGACGATCCAGCGCCACCCGGTCAAAGACCGACCCGGTGGGCACCCCCAGCCGCTTCCCGTTCAGCTCGTCCAGCTCGCTCTGGGCGGCGGCCTGGTTGGACTGGGCCGTCTCAAGGGAGTCCAGATAGGCCAGGGTGGTGACGGTGCGCTCCACCGTGGCCTTGGCCCCGGTGGGCAGAATAAACTCGGTCAGGCCGTATTCCGTGCCGTTGTCCGCCCAGTCGTAGGTATAGCCCAGCCGGGTCCAGGGGTAGCCGTCCTCGCCGTAGGACGCGGCGGCGTTGCTCTCAAACCAGGTCTGGTACCAGTCCTCCCCAGTCAGCTCCTCCGTCATGGTGCTGGCGGTCACGTCCGGGTCAAAGGCGGGGCGCAGCAGATCCTCCGGGGCGGCCCACAGGGTGGTGAAGTGGGTGTATCCCGTGTCGGGGGGCAGGCCCAGAAGCTGGCACAGCCGCAGCTCCCAGTCCTCCACGCCGCCGGCGTTGGCGGCGTACCACGCCTCAAACTCCGGCCCGGAGAACACCCACACCGCCTCCTCCCCCACGGTGACGTCGGCCCCGTCCGGATAGTCCTCCGGGGTGTCGTTCCAGGTGCATACCAGCACTTGATCCCCCTGCTGGTTCCACTGGGCATAGGGATCGTCCCGAGTCAGGGTGGTCTTGAGGGGCAGTAGCTCCTCCGGCTCTATGGTCTTGGCGTCCTCTACCGCCCGGGCATAGAGCTCCTCCGCCGGCCCCGCCGCCTGGACGGGGACGCAGAGGAGGGTCAACGCCAGGGCGAGGCACAGCCATCCGCGATGTTTCATGGGCACAGTCTCCCTTCTCAACGATTTTTCCAAAGGGTCAGGATATTTTGACCGTTCTCGTAGGTGTATTCCACGCCGTCCATGGACTTCTTCACCATGAGGATGCCAAGCCCCCCAATGCCCCGCTCCTCGGCGGACAGGGTGACGTCCGGCTCGGCCTGCTGGGTGGGGTCATAGGGCTTGCCGTTATCCACAAACCGCACCGTCACGCGATCCGGGGTTACGGCGCATTCCAGCCGCGCCCTGTCCGCCCCGCTGTACCGGGCGATGTTGGAGAAGATCTCGTCCACGGCGATGTTCATCTTCACCACCGTTTTCCCGTCCACTCCGTTAGCGCGCAGGGTATCCTCCACAAAGGCGGTGGCCCGCTCCAGCTGGGCCAGCTCGGGGGGCAGCTCCAGCATGGTTTGGGGCAGTAAGCGCAGGTGGAGCATGGTGATGTCGTCAAACTGGTCGGCGTCTCCCACGAAGGCGTCCACGTCCGCCTTAACCCGGCGGCAGACGGTCTGGGCGTCCGCGTCCTCCAGGGCGTTCAGCACCGCCAGCAGCCGATCCTCGCCATAGAGGGCGTTTTCTCTGTCATTGGCCTCGGTGACCCCGTCGGTATAGAGGAAGATCTCGTCCCCCGGCTCCAGCGTCAGCTCCCCGGAGCGGTAGCGGATCCCCTCCATGCCCCCCAGGACAAAGCCGGGTCTGGACTTGAAGTATTCAAACTGCCCGCCCCGGCGGCGGATCAGGGGCGGATTGTGTCCGGCGTTGGCAAAGGAGACGGTGTGGGTGGAAAAGCGCAGGATGCCCATCCAGCAGGTGACGAACATCTCCGCGTCGTTCCCCTCGCACAGCGCCTGGTTGGCGTGGGTGAGGATGGCGGCCACGTCGCGCTCCTTCTCCGCATAGCTTTTGAGGATGGTCTTGGCCTTCATCATAAACATGGCCGCGGTGATGCCCTTGCCCGACACATCGGCGATCAAAAAGGCCAGGCGGTCGTTGTCCAGCAGATAGAAGTCGTAAAAGTCGCCCCCTACCTCCCGGGCGGTGTCCATCTGGGCGAAGATATCAAAGTCCGTCCGCTGGGGATAGGGCGGGAAGACGCTGGGCAGGGTGGAGGACTGGATGACCTTGGCCACCTCCAGCTCCTTGTCCAGCCGGGCCGCCGCCTGGGCGATATAGCCTTTCAGGGTGAGGACGGTGGAGTTGATATCGTCGGACAGGGAGACGAATTCCTCGTTGGTGCGAACGTTCACCGACACGTTCAGATTGCCCCCGGTGATCTCCCGCAGGCTGTGGTTGATCTCGTGAATATTTTCCACCACCAGCTTTTTAATGAGGAGATACACCAGCACGAACAGCGCGGCAAAAACCAGGATCTCCATAAAAATGGTGATGAACACGGACAGATCCCGGGAGAACACCACGTCCCGGGCCGGGGTGACGGCTACGATGTAATAGCCCTCGGTGACGGTGTACATACCGTAGCACCGCTCCCCATAGGCCGTGCATTCAAACCGGGCGTATTCCGCCGTGGCGTCTGTATCCAGCCAGATGCCGGCGGCGGACAGGTTCTCCCCCTCGTCCCCCCGGGGGCCGCTGACGATGGTCCAGTCCTCGGCGGCAATGATGAGGTAGCCGTTCTCCCCCACATGGCGGTTTTTGGCGGCTCCCACCACCCGCTGGTCAATGTCCCGGCGAAAGCGCGCGGCGTTATACCCCACCTGGACAAAACCGCCCCGCTCCAGCGCCACGGCGGCGTATTTCATATAGGTCTTGCCGTCCTTGGACACGGGCTGATAACTCTGCACATACTCCTGGACGCCGTCCAGAAGCGCCAGAAATTCGCTGGACTGCTCCCCGGAGGCCATATCGAAGCCGCGGTAGGACAGGGTGGTGGAGCTCATGATGATCCCGTTCTCGTCCACCACATTGATCTCGGAAAAGTCGTTGCCCGGCTTGCGGCAGATGGCGGCCAGAGTGCCGCCGTTGACCGTTTTGGCGGCGTCCAAATCGGCGGCTACGCCCCGGGTCAGCTCCAGCAGGTTGGCGTCCGAGGCGTCCAGAATGTCCTGCTTGACGTCGTCCAGATTGAGCGTGAGGAGCTGGCGGTTGCTGTCCTCCGCCCAGCTGGTTTGCAAAAACCAGGTGAACACGCTGGTGGCGCAAAAGGCCACCAACACCACCGCCGACAGCCATCTGGAGAAGGTCTGGGTCAGCTGGCGGTGCTCCCCACACAGGCTTTTGCGCTCCCGCCGGCTCAGCAGGGTCACCAGGGCCACCGCGCACATCACCGCGCAGCCGTTGGCCAGGATCATGGGCCCCGCGCAAAGGCGCACAAAGCCAAAGGCCACCCGCACGTCGGCCATATTGGTGAAAAAGACCATCAGCATATGGAACACTTCTGTGATCACGCCGATGGCGAAGCCGTATTGCCAGGAGGGGGTCTTGTTGTCAAACATCCACTTACGCAAAACGGCGGCGAAGCACCCCGCCAGGGCGGTGGACACACTACAGGCCAGGCGGGTGTAGGTTCCCGCGCCCCAAAGCACGGCAAACCACCGCTCCAGGCCGCCGATCACCCCGGCGATGATCCCCGCCGGGGGGCCGAAGATCAGCCCCGCGCACAGCGGCGCCGCGTCCCGGACGTTGATGATGGCGCCGTCGATGGGCACGCCGAACTCGGAGCCGATCACCGCCACCGCGCCGAAGATCAGCCCAAACAGGATCTGCCGTCCCCAGCTCTTTCGAACTGCCGGGGCGATTTTTCCGTTCCAGAGATATAAAACCGCCGTGACAACCGCCGGGCAGGCGGCCGCCAGGGCCAGACGCAGATAGGCCATGGCTTATTCGATGGTCAGGATGTCGGAAAAGCCGGTGACTTCCAGAACCTCCATCACATACTCGTTGACGCCCCGAACCACCATGCGCCCCTGCTTGTTCATGGCCTTTTGGGCGGAGAGCACCACCCGCAGTCCGGCGGAGGAGATATACTCCAAGGCGGTGAAGTCCAGGATCAGATCCGTGACGCCCGCCAGGGAGGCTTTCACCTCCGTCTCCAGCTGGGGGGCGGTGGTGGTGTCCAGCCGGCCCTCCAGGGCCAGGGTCAGGGTAGTGCCGTCCAGATTCTTGGTAATGGTCATCGTGATGATCTCCTCTCAAATCAAGCGTTTACTTGCGCTGTCTTAATGCTTCCACATCCAGCATATCCAGGCCTCCCGCCAGCTCCACCAGCTCGGTCTGAAGGCACAGAACGTTTACCGCCGTGGCCACAAAGTCCATGATGATATTCAGGGTGATGGCGATGGTGATGGCCTCAGAGGGAACGTTGAGTTGGGTAAAGAGCATGGTGTAGCACGTCAGCGCGCCTCCGGGCACCGGCGGGGCCGCCACCGCCAGCACCACCGCGATGAGCAGCGCCGACGCCAGCCAGCCGGGAGACATCTCCACCTGGTAGAGCTCGCCCATGCACAGCCCCGCCGCCAGAAACAGCGCGATGGCGCCGGGCATGAATACCACCTGGCCCAGGGGAATGCCGAAGTTGACGATCCGCCTGTCGATGCCCAGGCTCTGTTCGCAGGTCTCCACATTGGTGGAGAACGCGGCGGAGGAGGAGGCGGTGGACAGACAGATGAGGAAGGTGGGGAACAGCTTTTTCGCCAGCGTCCCTACCCCCACCTTCTTGCGGATGGAGACGGCCAGCAGATAGACCGCCACCAGCACCGCCTCCCCCAGCAGCACCAGCAAAGGCCACTTGTAGGCCCCCGCCAGGGCGGCAAAGTTCTTGTTGAGGATCATGGTGAAGATGCTGCCAAAGACGAACAGGGGAACCAGGGCGCTGATCCCCTCCATAATCAGCTGGACGATGTAGTTGCTCTGCTCGATGAAGGACGCGGCCACGGTAGTCTTGCTCCCCAGCACCAGAAGGGCCAGTCCGATGAGCACCGCCACAAAGATGATCTGCAGGGGATTGCCTTCGGTAAAGGGGGTGAAGAAATTGCCGGGCACAATATCCAGCACCATCTCCAGCAGCTCCCGGAAATTAAAGGAGGCGCTTCCCGAACCCGACAGGGAGAAAAAGGGCAGAAACAGCCCCAGCATTCCCACGCCCACCAGCAGGGAGATCACCAAAAACCGCCCGATCATTTTGCTGCCGATGCGGCCCAGGGTGGCGGTATCCCCGATGCTGTAGATCCCCCAGGTCACCGACAGAAAGATCATCGGCCCGGCCACAGCGGTGAGCAGCCCCATAAAGGTGTTGAACAGCGGGGACACCAGATCCTGGGACAGGAAGATCCGGGCCTCCTCGGGCAGCAGCAGGCCCAGCAGCCCGCACACCACCGCCAGAAGGATGGACGCCAGCAGCGTCAATACCTGGGAGGGTTTTTTCCTCGGCGGGGTAAAGCTGACCAGATTGACCCCGTTTTTGTACTGCCAGCTGGGCGCCGCGCCCATCCCCGCCAGCAGGCCCCGCAGAACCTCGCTGTCCGTCTCCTCCTGGGAGAGGGCGGGGTCGATCCGCTCGCCGGGGAAGGCCAGCTCAACGCGGCTGCGGCCCAGCCGCCTGACGCAGCGGATGGAAAAGGTTCCATCCGGCCCCAGGGCCTCCTGGTATTTCAGCAGGGTCTCCTCAATGGTCAGGCGCAGACGCAGGCGATCCTTTCCGTTCAAGCCGCATTCGCTCAGGAATTCCTCCGTCCGCGCCGCCGCCAGATCAATATTTTCGTTGGTAAGGCCGATCATCGACATGTCAGGTTGTCCTCCGTTAGCTGATGAGACATCGCGGACATTTTATCACAAAAAAACCGTTTTGGAAAGTGGAATATCCGCGATTTTATCGCAAACAGAGCGGAGGAAACGCCTCCGCTCTGTCATCACGGGATGCCGCGTTTGCCCGGTCAGTCTCTCCGGCTCAGAACCGCCACCAGGCGATCCATCTCAGCGTGGGTGAGGATGCCCTTGGGATCCACCTTCCAGCTCTGGGACACGGCCCGGAGCATCGCGTCCCGGGCCCAGGAGCTGACGCTGCCGGCATAGGGGTAGTCGGAGGGGAAGTCGCCCTCCACGGCGGGGCTGCCGATGAGACGGTAGAACAGGACGGCGAACTGCTCGTTGGTGATGGGGTCGTTGCAGCCAAATGTGCCGTCGCCGTAGCCCTTGGCCAGGCCGGTGGAACCGGCCCAGTGGATGGCGTCCCGCATGAAGCCGCCCATGGGCTCATCGGTGAAGGGATACGCCCCCTCGGGGGCGGGAGAGCCCTTGACCCGCCACAGGTTGAACACCGCCACGCTGCGGTTGACGGAGTCGGTGGGGGCGGCTACCACCATCATATCGGCGGCGGCCTCGCCGTTCATCAGCACCTTCATGCCCGATTCCGTCAGGGTCAGCTCGGTGGGCCAACGCAGGGTGGCGCCGTCGGCAAAGGTGACGTCGCCGCTCAGAAGGAGGGCCCGGCCCGTTTGCACGGAGCAGTATACTGTGGAACCAACGCTCACATCGCCGATGATGAACGTCCCGCTGCAGGAGGTCTCAGCCCCCTCTGCGGGCATGGCAATCAGGTTCAGGGAGCCCTCCCCGGAGATGGAGACGGATCCGACGCTGACCAGGGCGGTGGCGGAGGCGTCGTCAGCCTCCCCCTGGGCGAGGATGAAGTTTGTACCCTTCAAGGTGATGGACAGGGTGTCCCGCTTCTCCGTACCCGAGGTCTGGCCGCTGCCCAGGAAGTAGAGTCCGGCGGCCCGGAGCTCGCCGCCGATGTCCTGATGCACGGACTTGGTGGCTCGAACGTTTTCCAGGGTCAGGGCATAGTCCGTGCCCCCGGTTTCGTTCTCACCCGCGGTGGTCAAGGTGGCCGTGCCGCCGTTTTCAAAGGTGAGGGTGCTCCCCTCCTCGGCGGCCGCCATCTTCTCGCCGTTGAGATAGAGGGTGGGCTCCCCCTGGGGGCCGGACGGAGCGGCGCTGTCGGCGGCCAGGGCGGTGGCGCTCAGGGTGGACGCCAGCAGACTCGTGCACAGCAGCAGGGACAAGATACGCTTTTTCATACAAAAACCTCCTGACATTTTATGCGGTGGATCTGCCGCCCGGCCGGCGGAAGGGCGCGGCGTCAGCACCGGACAGACTTTCGCCGATGGATTCGATGGATCGGGGCATATCGTCAAAAGTCTCTCCTTTATGATACCACGGCCCTAACCCAGGAAAGAAGCAATTCACACAAAAAAAGCCCATTTCACGCAAGAGGCTGCCCACCGGGCGGGCTTTTGTTGACAGGCCCATTATACAAAAGGGCCCTCCCGGAGAAAAGCCGCTTCGACTAAATGGGTAAAAAATCCCTCTGATTGGAAATCCCACGTTTTGACAGCTTCGCCGCTGTTGGCGCGGCTGAAGGCCGGCGGAGCTGATCCGGGAGGACTACCGCCGCCGGTATCAGGACGCCAGGCTGTATCTGAAGGCAGGCAGCAAACACCTCTCCCTGGCCTATCAGGATATCTACGCCGTGGAGGCCGCTCTGCACCGGGTGTTTCTCCACCTAAAGGACGGCAAAGAGGGCTGGAACGGTTCTCTGACCGAGCTGGCCTCCAAGCTGCCCGCATGGCACTTTTGCCGGCGCCACAACAGCTTTTTGATCAACCTGGCCCATGTGGCCGAACTGGTGCGCTATGAGGCCCGGCTGGGCAACGGCGTGGTCATCCCGGTCAGCAAACGGCGCCGGCAGGACGGCGTGGAGGGGAACTCCCGCCGCCTCGCCGGCAATTGGCACGGAAGAACTCCGCGGTTTTTGTGCGACGCCCTTCCGGCATCGCATATACTGGGGTAAAGGGGGTGATCCGTCATGCCGTGCCGGAATTCCGGCGTGCCCCAGGGCCAGGGGGCCAACCTGGTGGCCGTGGCCGCGGCCCTGTCCGTGTGGATCGGACAGGGCAAGACGGCGGACGAGCTGGCCATTCTGGCCTCCTTGTTCGACCTGATGCGAAGCAATCTGGCGCTGATGGCGTTGAACGCGGTGAGCGACGAGCGGCCCCAGGGCTCCGGAGGACAGGCGCAAAACGCCGGCGACGAGACCAGGCGGATCCTTTTGGACGCCACGGCGGCTGGAACCCCTTGACAAAAGGCCGCAAAGTATCTATAATTCCATAGAAACACCGTGCCGTTTCCGCCGGAAGGGGGATCCGGGCCGGGAAAACGGGCGGAAGAAAGGATGGAACCGAGATGGCCAAAGAGTACAAACTGAGCGCGGAGCGCCTGGAGGAACTGAAAAGCGAGCTGACCTACCTGAAAACCGTCCGGGAAAAAGAGGTGGCCGATCAGATCAAGGAGGCCCGTTCCTTTGGCGATCTGTCGGAGAACAGCGAGTACGACGAGGCGAAAAACGAACAGGGCAAGCTCTACTCCCGCATCGCCGAGCTGGAGAACATCCTGGCCAACTGCGTGGTGATCGAGGAGCACGCCACCGACCCCAACACCGTGCGTATGGGCAGCCGGATCACCGTGAAGGACGTGATCACCGGCGAAGAGGAGACCTATCAGGTGGTGGGCTCCCAGGAGGCGGATCCCATGAACGGGCGGATCTCCGAGGAGTCCCCCTTCGGCAGGGCCCTGCTGGGCAAGGCCATCGGCGAGGTGGCGGTGGTGGAGGCCCCCGCGGGTAATATCGAATACGAGGTCGTCGCCATCCAGCGGTGAGGGTGGCGCGCAGATAAAAGGAGAGAATACCAATGGCCGATCAGACCAACAACCAGCCCGTCCAGGAGGAGCCCTCCCTGTCCGAGCTGCTTCGCATACGCCGGGATAAACTGGCGGAGCTCCAGGGCCGGGGGCAGGATCCCTTCCAGATCACCCGGTTCGACGTGACCCACCACAGCGATGAGGTGAAGGATCAGTTTGACGCGATGGAAGGCCAGACCGTCCGGCTGGCGGGCCGCCTGATGAGCAAGCGGGGCATGGGCAAGGCCGTGTTCTCCGACCTCCAGGACGGCGCTGGCCGGATCCAGCTCTACGTCCGCATCGACGACGTGGGGGAGGAGGCCCTGGCCGCCTTCAAGAAGTACGACATCGGCGACATCGTGGGCGTGGAGGGGGAGGTGTTCCGCACCAAGCGGGGGGAGATCTCCATCAAGGCCAAGACCATCACCCTGCTGTCCAAGTCCCTGCTGCCCCTGCCGGAGAAGTTCCACGGCCTCACCGACGTGGAGACCCGCTGCCGCCAGCGGTATGTGGATCTCATCGTCAACCCGGACGTGAAGCGGAACTTCGTCATCCGCTCCCAGTTCATCAAGTACGTCCGGGACTTCATGGACGCACGGGGCTACATGGAGGTGGAGACGCCGGTGCTCAACACCATCTCCGGCGGGGCCACCGCCCGGCCCTTCATCACCCACCACAACACCCTGGACATTGATATGTATCTGCGCATCGCCACCGAGCTGCCGCTGAAGCGGCTCATCGTGGGCGGGCTGGAGCGGGTGTATGAGCTCGGCCGCATCTTCCGCAACGAGGGGATGGACAACCGGCACAACCCGGAGTTCACCACCATCGAGCTGTACCAGGCCTATGCCGACTTCAACGACATGATGGATCTGATGGAGGATCTGCTGTCCTCCGCTGCCCAGAAGATCCTGGGCACCTATCAGTTGGAGTGGCAGGGGGAGCAGATCGACCTGACCCCGGGCTGGCCCCGCCTGCCCATGCACGAGGCGGTGAAGCAGCATACAGGCCTGGACTTCATGGCCATCAGCTCGGACGAGGAGGCGGTGGCCGCCGCCAAGTCCATCGGCGTGGAGCTGCCTGAGACGGCGGACAAGACCTGGGGCAACGCCCTGTATGAGTGCTTCGACCAGAAGGTGGAGGAAAAGCTCATCCAACCCACCTTCATCACCATGCACCCGGTGGACGTGTCCCCGCTGTCCAAGCGATCCCCCAAGGATCCCCGGCTCACCGAGCGGTTCGAGCTGTTCATTTGCCGCAGCGAGATGTGCAACGCCTTCTCCGAGCTCAACGACCCCATCGATCAGCGCCAGCGGTTCCAGAAGCAGGTGGAGCTCCGGGCCAAAGGGGACGACGAGGCGGGCATGATGGACGAGGATTTCATCACCGCCCTGGAGTACGGTCTGCCCCCCACGGGCGGCATGGGCATCGGCATCGATCGCTGCGTGATGCTGCTGACCAACAACGACTCCATCCGGGAAGTGCTGCTGTTCCCCACCATGAAGCCGTTAGATTGAGAACCTGTCCCAAAAGCATACCGGCAATCCGTGCCGGTATGCTTTTGCACATTGAGCTGAAAGGGGGCCGCCGGCCTTGGAGCGGGACGTGATCACCAGCCGGGCCAACCCTCTGCTGGCCCGGGTGCGGAAGCTGAACAGCCGCCGCTCCTTCCGCCGGGAGGAGGGGGCCTTCGCCGCCGAGGGCCCCAAGCTGCTGGGGGAGGCCCTGCGCTGGGGGGCGGAGCTGGAGGCGGTGATCGCCGCCCCCGGCGTGCCCCTGCCGGAGCTGCCCCCCGGGGTGCGGACGGTGGAGGTGGCGGACAGCCTGCTGGCCTCCATCGCCGACACCGAGAGCCCCCAGGGGATCGTGTTTGTGTGCCGGGGGAGGCCCCTGGCTCTGCCGGAGGAGCTGAAGGGGCGGCGGTGGCTGGTGCTGGACGGGGTGCAGGATCCCGGCAACGTGGGCACGGTCTGGCGCACCGCCGACGCCTTCGGGGCGGACGGGCTGATCCTGTGCAATGGCTGCGCCGACCCCTGGAACCCCAAGACGGTGCGGGCCACCATGGGGGCGGTGTTCCGCCTGCCGGCGTACGAGTGCCCGCTGGAGCGGGCGGCGGAGGGGCTGGCCCGGGCGGGAATCCCGCTGTACGCCGCCGCCCTGCGGGAGGACACGGAGGACGTGCGCCGGGTGCCCCTGGGGCGGGCGGCGGTGATCGTCGGCAGCGAGGGCCGGGGGGTGTCGGACGCCGCCCTGGCGCTGTGCGAAAAGACCATCAAAATCCCCATGTCTCCCAGGTGCGAGTCGCTGAACGCCGCGGTGGCGGCGTCGGTGGCGCTGTGGGAGATGGCCCGGGACGATTGAGGAGAAAACAGGGAGAGGAAGGACGCCATGTCAAACCTGAAGCATTGGATCTGGCTCACCCGGCGCCGGGGGATCCGGGGACAGGCCACCGTGCGGCTGCTGGAGCGGTTCGGCAGCCCGGAGCAGATACACGCCGCCGACCGGGAGGCCTTTGAGACCCTGGGCGGGCTGAGCGGGGAGGCTGTCCGCTCCCTGATGAACAAGTCGCTGGACGGGGCGGATCGGATCCTGGGGGACTGCGACCGGCTGGGCATCCGCCTGCTCACCCTCCAGGACGCCACCTACCCGGAGCGGCTGAAGGCCATCGCCCAGCCGCCCCTGGTGCTGTACTGGAAGGGAAAGCAGTTCGCCTTTGACGAGGAGGTGGCCATCGCCATGGTGGGCGCCCGGAAGGCCACCCCCTACGGCATTGACGCGGCCTCCCGGCTGTCCGGGGAGCTGAGCCGCCGGGGCGCGCTCATCGTGTCCGGCATGGCGGAGGGCATCGACGCCGCCGCGGTGCGGGGCGCGCTGAAGACGGGCGGGCCGGTGGTGTCCGTCATCGCCGGCGGGCTGGATCGGATCTACCCCTGGTTCCACCGGGAGCTGTATGAGGACGTGGCGGCGGTGGGGGCGCTGTTCTCCGAGTACCCGCCGGGGACGGAGCACCGGGGCAGCCATTTCCCCGTCCGCAACCGGATCCTCAGCGGCCTGTCGGTGGGCGTCATCGCCGTGGAGAGCGCCCGGGCCGGCGGCACCCTGCTGACCGTGGGCCACGCCCTGGATCAGAACCGGGAGGTATTCGCCGTCCCCGGCCCCATCGACGCGCCCATGAGCGAAGGCACCAACCGGCTGATCCAGCTGAGCTGCGCCAAGCTGATCCTCAGCGCGGACGACGTTTTGTGTGAATTTGAACAGCGGTTCCCGGGCAAGATCCTGCGGGCGGATCCCCTGAGCCGGTACGCGGCGGAGCAGCGCCTGCCCGAGCCGGAGGAGCCCCCGGCGGAGCCGGCGGCCTCCAAGGCCCCAACCGAGCGGAAAAAAGAGGCCCCTGCCGGAGAAAAGGTGGAATATCTCCGGTGGGTCGACTGTAAGGATAGGCTGACCGACGATCAGCGGGAGGTGCTGCTGGCCCTGGAGGACGGCCCGCTGGGGACGGACGATCTGGTGGAGCGCACCCAGATCCCCGTCCGGCGGGTGCTGTCCGCCCTGACCCTGCTGGAGGTGGATCAGCTGGTGATCGGCGTGGGCGGCAAGCGGTTCCGGGCCGCCGTGAAATTGAAAATGGAGTAAGGTTTGGATATGGCAAAGACGAATTTGGTGATTGTGGAGTCGCCCGCCAAGGCGAAAACCATCGGGAAATACCTGGGCCCCGGCTTTGAGGTCAAGGCCTCCATGGGGCACATACGGGATCTGCCCAAGAGCACCCTGGGGGTGGACGTGGCCACCTTCGAGCCGGAGTACCAGAACATCAAGGACAAGGCGGACGTGATCCGGGATCTGCGGAAGGCCGCCAAGGCCAGCGACAAGGTCTACCTGGCCACCGACCCTGACCGGGAGGGGGAGGCCATCTCCTGGCACCTGCAAAGCGTGCTGGAGGTGCCCAAGGAAAAGACCTGCCGGGTGACCTTCAATGAGATCACCCAGAAGGTGGTGCAGGAGTCCATCGCCAACCCCCGGGACATCGATCAGGATCTGGTGGACGCCCAGCAGGCCCGGCGGGTGCTGGATCGGATCGTGGGCTACGAGCTGTCCCCCCTGCTGTGGAAGAAGATCCGCCGGGGGCTGTCGGCGGGGCGGGTGCAGTCGGTGGCCACCCGGCTGGCCGTGGAGCGGGAGGAGGAGATCCGCGCCTTCGTGCCCAAGGAATACTGGTCGCTCACCGCGGATCTGGCCCGGATCGCCCCCAATTTGGGGCAGTTCAAGGCGGAGTTCTACGGGAAAGACAAGCGGATGGAGCTGTCCAGCGAGGACGAGGTGAAGGCCGTCACCGCCGCGGTGCGGGGCGCGCCCTTCATGGTGACGAACGTGAAGCGGCAGGACAAGAACCGGGCCCCCGCGCCCCCCTTCATCACCTCCACCCTCCAGCAGGAGGCGTCCCGGAAGCTGAACATGACCCCCCGGCGCACTATGTCTATCGCCCAGCAGCTCTACGAGGGGGTGGACGTGGAGGGGGTGGGCACCGTGGGCCTCATCACCTATATGCGTACCGACTCCCTGCGCCTGTCCGAGGAGGCGCTGGCGGCGGCGAAAACCTTCATCCTCTCCCGGTACGGCAAGCAGTATTACCCGGAGAAAACCCGGCGCTTCAAGGCCAAGGGCAACGCCCAGGACGCCCACGAGGCCATCCGGCCCTCCGATGTGAACCTGACGCCGGAGTATGTGAAAAAGAGCCTCACCTCCGAGCAGTACCGCCTCTACAAGCTCATCTGGAGCCGCTTTCTGGCCTGCCAGATGGCGGGGGCGGTGTACGACAGCGTGTCCATCGAGGTGGAGTCCGCGGGCTACCGCTTCCGGGCCAGCCACTCGTCCATCAAGTTCTCCGGCTTCACCGCCGTATATGAGGAGAGCCGGGACGAGGACGAGGAGGCCCCCCAGTCCCCCCTCCCCGATCTGAAGGAGGGGGAGGCGCTGCGCCTCAACGGCCTCGCCCCCGCCCAGCACTTCACCCAGCCCCCCGCCCGGTACACCGAGGCCACCCTCATCAAGGCGCTGGAGGAGCGGGGGGTGGGCCGCCCGTCCACCTACGCCCCCACCATCTCCACCATCACCAGCCGGGAGTATGTGGTGAAGGAGGGCAAGTACCTGCGCCCCACGCCGCTGGGCGAGGTTGTCACCGGGCTGATGAAGGACAAATTCCCCGACATCGTGGACGCCGACTTCACCGCCCAGATGGAGAGCCGCCTGGACAAGGTGGAGACCGGCGAGGTACAGTGGAAGCAGGTCATGGCCGAGTTCTACGGCGATTTTGAGGCCGAGCTGAAAAAGGCGGAGACCGAGCTGGACGGCGAGCGCATCAAGGTGCCCGACGAGGTGTCCGAGGAGGTGTGCGACCTGTGCGGCCGACAGATGGTGATCAAGTCCGGGCGGTTTGGGCGGTTCCTGGCCTGCCCCGGCTGGCCGGAGTGCACCTTCACCAAGCCGCTGGTGGTGGAGCTGCCCGGGAAGTGCCCCAAGTGCGGCAGCCGCCTGGTGAAGCGCACCGGCGTGAGCAAGAAGTCGGGCAAGCAGTACACCTATTCCTGCTGCGAGCACCTGAACAGCAAGGACGAGCGGAAAAAGTGTGACTTCATGACCTGGGACGTGCCCGTCAAGGACAACTGCCCGGTGTGCGGGCAGACCATGTTCAAGCTGTCCGGCCGGGGGTTCAAGCGGCCCTTCTGCATCAATCCGGAGTGCTCCAACTTCACCCCGGAGGACAAGCGGGGCGGGTACAAGAAGAAAACCGACGCCGCTGGCGAGGGCGAGGGCGCGGAAAAGAAGCCCGCCGCGAAAAAGACGGCGGCCAAGAAAACCGCGTCCACGGCCAAGAAAACCACGGCAAAAAAGACGACGGCCGCCAAGAAAACCACCACGAAAAAGACCACGACTGCCAAAGAGACAACAACGAGAAAGGCTGTAAAGAAGGATGTGTAGGGGAGGGGCTTGCCCCTCCCGTGTGTAGGGTCACCGCCGTCTGTGATTCTACCGCACCCCTATGCGTGGCAGAAATTTGGGACGGCGGGAGGGGCAAGGGTCTCGCCTTCGGCTCGGTCGGCGATGGACGGTTCCCACCGGGAACCATCGCCCCCTCCCCTACGGGCGTGTCACGGCCCCAATTCCATGGCGATCTGGAACCCGGCGCGGAAGGCGGCCCGTTCGCCGGAGAGGGCCAGGTCAACCTTTGTCCGGATCAGATCGTCCAGGATTTTCTGTCCGGCTTCGTCAAGAGCGGCGCGGAGACGCTGTTCATATTGATCCTCGCGGTGGAGGCGGACGTAGTAGCTGCTCTCCTGGGCAAGAAGTATATGAAACAGATGTTCCTGGGCATAGAGGTAGAGTGCGTCCATTGCGTCAGTCATAAGTATCAACTCCAAAGCGACTTAATTTTGCGTGTTTTTATAATACACGCAAAATTAGGTCATGTCAAGAGGGGAAATTAAAAATGTACGGCGAACGAATGAAAGCATTGCGGAAAGAGCGGAAAGTTCCGCAACAGCAGTTGGCGGATTTGATGGGCGTGAAAATTAGGGGATACCAGTATTATGAAACTGAAAAAACCGCACCGACCATCAATGCTTTGATTGCCCTTGCCGACTTTTATGACGTGTCCATCGACTATCTGGTGGGCCGCTCCGACCACAGGGAGAGAATGTAATGTCCACAAATGTCACCGTCATCGGCGCGGGCCTTGCCGGGTGCGAGGCCGCGTGGCAGCTTGCCCAGCGGGGGATTGCCGTCACCCTCCGGGAGATGAAGCCGGAAAAAATGACCCCCGCCCACCACCGACCCGGCTTCGCCGAGCTGGTGTGCTCCAACTCCCTGCGCTCCGACCAGCTGGAGAACGCCGCGGGGCTGCTGAAGGAGGAGCTGCGCCGGTGCGGCTCGCTGATCCTGCGCTGCGCCGACCAGACCCGGGTGGAGGCGGGCGGCGCGCTGGCGGTAGACCGGGAGGGCTTCTCCGCCGCCGTCACGGACGCCATCCGCACCCACCCCCACATCACCGTGGTGGAGGGGGAGGTCACGTCCATCCCCGAGGGGGAGGTGGTGATCGCCTCCGGGCCGCTGACCTCGGACGCCTTATCCGACGCCATCGCGGGGCTGCTGCCGGAGAACAGTTACCTGAACTTCTACGACGCGGCGGCCCCCATCGTCACCTTTGACAGCATCGACATGGGGCA
Source organism: bacterium (assembly GCA_004560375.1). Classification (GTDB taxonomy): domain Bacteria; phylum Bacillota; class Clostridia; order Oscillospirales; family Oscillospiraceae; genus Enterenecus. The sequence continues at coordinate 42,009 of SFVC01000007.1, read as the reverse complement.
CGCCTGGTTCGCCTCCCGGTACGACAAGGGGACGGCGGATTACATCAACTGCGCCCTGTCCGAGGAGGAGTACCTGGCCTTCTGGAAGGAGCTGTGCGCCGCTCAGGAGGCGGAGGTACACGGCTTCGAGGACAAAAACGTGTTTGAGGGCTGTATGCCGGTGGAGGTCATGGCCCGGCGGGGGGAGCAGACGCTGGCCTTTGGGCCCCTGAAGCCCAAGGGCCTGCCCGACCCGAAAACCGGGCGGGAGCCCTATGCGGTGGTGCAGCTGCGGCGGGACAACGCCGCCGGGACGCTGTACAATCTGGTGGGCTTCCAGACCCATTTGAAGTGGGGGGAGCAGAAGCGGGTGTTTTCCATGATCCCGGCGCTGGCCCATGCGGAGTACGTGCGCTACGGGGTGATGCACCGCAACACCTATTTGAACTCGCCCCGGTTGCTGGATCGGTACTACCGGGTGCGGGGGAAGGAGCGCGTCACCTTCGCGGGCCAGATCACCGGGGTGGAGGGCTATGTGGAGTCCACCGCGTCGGGCTTTCTGGCGGGGGTGGAGCTGGCCCGGCGGCTGCTGGGCCGGGCGCCGCTGGACTTTCCCCAGGAGACGGCCACCGGCGCGCTGGCGCTGTACGTGAGCCGGGATGGAATCGCGGATTTCCAGCCCATGAACGTGAACTTCGGGATCATGCCCCCGCTGGATCATAAGGTGAAGGGCAAGCGGGAGAAGAACGCCGCCCTGTCCCGGCGGGCGCTGGCCGTCATCGACGGACTGAAAGAGAGATTATAAGGAGGCCGACGGTATGCGGATTATCGTGGACGCCATGGGCGGGGACAACGCCCCCCAGGCCCCGGTGCAGGGGGCTTTACAGGCGATCAAGGAGTACGGCGTGGAGGTGGTGCTGGTGGGCCGCGGGGAGGAGATCCTCAAGGCGCTCCACGCGGAAGGGGTGGACGAGCTGCCCCCGGGCCTGTCCATCACCCACGCGGATCAGGTGGTGGAGATGTGCGACAACCCCGCCACGGCGTTCAAGGAGAAGAAGGACTCGTCCCTGACGGTGGGGCTGAACCTGGTGAAGAACGGCGAGGGGGACGCCTTTGTGTCCGCCGGCTCCACCGGGGCGCTGCTGGCGGGGGCCACCCTGCTGGTAAAGCGGATCAAGGGCATCCGCCGGGCGGCCATGGCCCCGGTGGTGCCCACGGGGGGCGGCGGGGCCGTGTTGGTGGACTGCGGGGCCACCGCCGAGGGCACGCCGGAGTTTCTGCTGCAGTTCGCCTTTATGGGCAGCTACTACGCCGAGCAGGTGCTGGGCCGCCCGGAGCCCCGGGTGGGCCTGCTGAACATCGGCGCGGAGCCCTCCAAGGGCACCGCCCTCCAGCAGGAGGCGTATGTCCTGCTGAAGAAGGCGGGGGACGAGGGCCGGATCAACTTCGTGGGCAACGTGGAGGCCCGGGAGGCGGTGGAGGGGGCTGTGGACGTGATTGTCGCCGACGGCTACTCCGGCAACATCTTCCTGAAGGCCATGGAGGGCACGGGGCTGTTCCTGGCCAAGGAGATCAAGAAGATGTTCCTGCGGAACCTCCGCAGCAAGATCGCCGCCCTGCTGGTGAAGGACGGCGTGCGGGACTTTAAGAAGCTGCTGGACTCCAACGAGGTGGGGGGGACGGCGCTGGTGGGCATCGCAAAGCCGGTGATCAAGGCCCACGGCTCGTCCAACGGCACCGCCATGAAGAACGCCATCCGGCAGGCGGTGGAATTCACCCGCTCCGGCATGATCGAGGATATCACGGAGAATATCGAACATATGCGCCTGCCGGTGAAGCCGGCGGCAAAGGGCGGGGACTAAAGGCGGTTTTCAGACGTTCCCAAAAAAATGTCAAAAGCCACTTGACACAGAGGGCCAAAGCCCCTATTATGTATGTGTTCAAAGCCACATAAAGGAGCTGCTGAAATTATGTTTGAAAAACTTTGCAAGTTGATCGCCGACCAGTTCGGCGTGGAGCCGGACACCGTCAACGGCGATACCGCCTTTGTGGACGACCTGGGGGCCGATTCCGTGGATCTGGTGGATCTGTCCATGGCGCTGGAGGAGGAGTTCGGCATGGAGGAGATGGAGGCCGAGGAGATCGAGGCCATCGTCACCGTGGGCGACTTGTATAAGTATATGCAGGATCATCTGGATCTCTGAGCATTGGGAAGACCGTGAAAAAGTCCCGCTGAGGCGGGGCTTTTTCTGTGATCCGCGGATGGAGGGACGAGCATGGACAGGCTGGAGGAAAAATTGGGCTACCGGTTTCGGGATCGGGGGCTGCTGGAGCACGCCATGACCCACAGCTCCTACGCCAACGAGCACCGGGGCCAGGGGTTGACCAGCAACGAGCGGCTGGAGTTTTTGGGGGACTCGGTGCTGGGCGTGGTGGTGGCGGACTGCCTGTTCCACGAGCACCCGGATATGCCCGAGGGGGAGCTGACCCGCACCCGGGCGGCCCTGGTGTGCGAGGGGAGCCTCCACGAGGTGGCCAAGGCGCTGGGGCTGGGCCGCTGCCTGCGCCTGGGCAAGGGGGAGGACGCCGGGGGCGGCCGGGAGCGGCCCTCCATCCTGGCGGACGCCACCGAGGCCATGCTGGCCGCCGTCTACCTGGACGGGGGGATGGAGGCGGTGCGGCCCATCATCCGGAAGCTGATTCTGGACAAGGAGCAGGAGAAGGCCGCCGACCGGGACTACAAGACCGCCCTCCAGGAGCTGGTGCAGCGCACGCCGGGGGCGGCGGTGAGCTACCGCCTGGTGCGGGAGAGCGGCCCCGACCACTGCCGCAGCTTCGAGATGGAGGCGTCGGTGGACGGGAAGGTCATCGGCGCGGGGGCGGGCCGGACGAAGAAGGAGGCCGAGCAGATGGCGGCCAAGGCGGCGCTGGAGAAGCTGAACGGGTGAGGGCTACTAAAATGAAAATCATTCAATATGAGGACCGCTATCGAGACGATATGATTTTTATGGTTCTGGAGGCCAAAAATGCTCTGGGACGTGTGCCGCGTTTGAATGAGGATTTATTGGATGTTCAAAGATATTACCTGTCACGAGGGGAGATGTTTTGGCTGGCGCTCAATGAGGACAATAGAGTTATCGGGTGTATCGGTTATAACAAGTATGATCAAAATACCGCCAAACTGCATCGGTTTTATATTAAGTGGAACCTGAAGCGGCAGGGTATAGGAACTGAACTGCTTAAAACGGCTGAAGAACAGATGAAAAAGGCTGGGTATCGGTACTCCATCGTGCATTTGGGTGGAAAAGAGTATTTTGAGTCAAAACAATTTTATCCCAAACATGGATACATTGAATGCGGACCTGACTGCATGCGCAAAGAGCTGTAAAGCAAAAACGGTCTGCTCTTGTTTTCTGCGAAAAAATTTGCTATAATATCCCTATTATAGAAGGGAGGGGCGCCATGGAAGCCCCCATCTACCACCTGGACAAGGTGGTGAAGGCCAAGCAGGAGGACATGGAGGACTTCGACGGCCCCCTGGATCTGATCCTCCACCTGCTGAGCAAGAACAAAATCGAGATCCGGGACATCGTGATCTCCGACCTGCTGGATCAGTACCTGGACTGGATGGCCCGGCGGGAAAAGCTGAACCTGGAGGTGGCCAGCGAGTTCGTCACCATGGCCGCCCATCTGGTGTACATTAAAACAAGGATGCTGCTGTCCATCGACGACGAGGTGGCCATGAGCGAGATGGAGGAGCTGATGGCCGCCCTGGAGGAGCACAAATCCCAGGAGACCTACGTGAAGATCAAGGACGTCACCGGGCCGCTGTCCGGGCGGTACGAGTTCGGCCGGGACTACCTGGCCAAGCCCCCCGAGCCGGTGAAGGCGGACAACACCTACCGCTACGTCCACGACCGGGGGGACTTGCTGTCCGCCATCCGCTCGGTGCTGGCCCGGACGGACAGCAGGCTGCCGCCCCCCGCCGCCGCCTTCGAGGGCATCGTGGGCCGGGAGCCCTACCCGGTGGCGGACAAGGCCCGCTCCATTCTGGACAGGCTGGTGCAGTTCGGCGTGGCCCGGTTCCGGGCGCTGTTCAAGACCAGCCGCAGCCGCTCCGAGGTGGTGGCCACGTTCCTGGCCATCCTGGAGCTGTGCAAGGCCAACCGGATCCACCTGGCGGGGACGGCGGAGGACTGCACCGTCACCAGCACCGTGGACGACGGGCCGGGAGAGATCGACGTGACGGTCGAAAGCTATTAAAGAATGGAGGCCCGGGCATGGACTTAAAAGAGCTGGAGAGCGCCATCGAGGGCATCCTCTTTGCCGCCGGGGATCCGGTGCCCGTGGAGCGGATCTGCCTGACCCTGGGGCAGGATCGGGACACGGTGGACAGCGTCTGCCAGCGGCTGGCGGACTACTACAGCTATGAGCGCCGGGGCATCCGGCTGGTGCGGCTGGAGGCCAGCTGGCAGATGTGCTCCGCGCCGGAGCAGGCGGCCTATATCCGCAAGACCCTGGAAAACCGCAGGCCGGCCAAGCTGTCCCAGCCCGCCCTGGAGGTGCTGGCCATCATCGCCTACTTCCAGCCGGTGACCCGGGCCTACATCGAGCAGATCCGGGGGGTGGACAGCTCCTACACCGTGGGCCTGCTGCTGGAGCGGGAGCTGATCTGCGAGGCGGGGCGGTTGTCGGTGCCGGGGCGGCCCATGCAGTTTAAGACGACAAAAACCTTCCTGCGCTCCTTCGGGCTGGCGTCGCTGGACGATCTGCCCGAGCTGCCCTCCGCCACCCAGGAGGAGGCCCAGCTCACCATGCAGCTGGAATCCGCCCTCCAGCGCCTCCAGCAGGCGGAGGCAGAGGAGCCGGAGGAGGCCCCGCCGCCGGAGGGGGAGGGGTCGGAATGACGTTCCTCAAGGTGCTGCTGATCGTCCTGGCGGTGCTGTGGCTGCTCTCCCTGATCCGGCTGGGGGGGCGGGTGCGCTATGGGGCCGAGGGGCTGTTCGTCTGGGTGCTGGCGGGGCCGTTGAAGCTCCAGATGCTGCCCGCCAGGCCGAAAAAAAAGAAGCCCAAAAAGGAAAAAAAGCAAAAAGAGCCGCCCGCCGTGGCGGAACAGCACAAGAAGGAGCCCAAGGAGGGCCAGCCCGGCACCCTGTCCCGGCTGATGCAGCTTTTGCCGGTGGCGGGACAGGCCTGTGGGGCGCTGAAGCGGAAGATCCGCATCGACGACCTGGAGCTCCAGCTCATCTGGGGCGGCAGTGACCCCGCCGCCATCGCCCTGGGTTACGGGCAGGCCAACGCCGCGCTGGGAATGATCTGGCCCATTTTGGACAATAATTTCAAGGTAAAGCGCCATTCCTTCCAGGTGGGCCTGGACTATGGCCGCGCCCAGCCCGGGGTGGAGCTGACGGCGGCCCTCACCCTGACCGTGGGGCAGATTGTGACGCTGGGCGTACACTATGGCGTAAAGGTGCTGATCACCTGGATCAGAAGCGGGAAACCCACCAGAACAAAACAGGAGGCTATGAGTCATGAGTGAAACCAACCATCCCATCAATGAAGTGCTTCAGACCACCATGAACAAGATCCGGGAGATGGTGGACGCCAACACCGTGGTGGGCCAGCCCATCGTCACCCAGGACGGGGTGACCCTGATCCCGGTGTCCAAGCTGTCCTTCGGCTTCGCCACCGGCGGCTCCGACTTCGGCAAGACCCAGAACGTGGCCAAGAACTTCGGCGGCGGCGCGGGGGCCGGGGTGAATGTAATGCCCATTGCGTTCCTCATTGTGAAGGACGGTTCGGTGCGGCTGCTGCCCGTGGCGCCCCCGCCGGGAGATACGGTGAGCCGGGTGGTGGATCTGGTGCCCGAGATGTTTGAGAAGGTCACCGGCTATATCGACAAGAAGACCGCCGGGGAGGCGGGGGATCAGCCCCTGTAACCCCGCGGGATAAGGACGGTTTTCAAAGGCCATACTACTCCCATCTGATCAAATTCGGATGGGAGTGACCTTTTATGAGGAAAATGACTGGGCTGCTGTGGGCGCTGGCCGTGGCGATCCTGCTGATCCCCCCGGCCTACGCGGTGGGCGACCGGGCCGCGGGCGCCGTCCTGATGGACGCCGAGAGCGGCCGGGTGCTGTATGAGCACGACGCCCACACCCCCCGGCTCATCGCCAGCACCACCAAGCTGATGACGGCGCTGGTGGCGGTGGAGCGGGCCGGGGATCTGGACGAGGTGATCGCCGTCAAGGGGGAGTGGCTGGGCAGCGAGGGCTCGTCCATCTACCTGAAGGCGGGGGAGGAGATCACGCTGCGGGGCCTGCTGTACGGCTTGTTGCTCCAGTCGGGGAACGACGCGGCCATGGTAATCGCCTGCCACACGGCGGGCAGCGAGGCGGAGTTCGCGGCCCTGATGAACGAGAAGGCGGCGGAGCTGGGGATGAAGGACAGCTCCTTCGCCAACCCCAGCGGACTGGATCATGAGAACCACCACTCCACCCCCTACGACATGGCGCTGCTGGCCCGGGCGTGCCTGAAGAATGAGACGGTGGCGGAGATCTGCGCCACCGGATCCATCACCATCGGAACAAGGACGTTTGTGAACCACAACAAGCTGCTCCACCGCTACGAGGGCTGTGTGGGCATGAAAACCGGGTTCACCGAAAAGGCGGGCCGCACCCTGGTGTCCGCCGCCACCCGGAACGGCCAGACCCTGATCTGTGTCACCCTCAACGACGGGGACGACTGGAACGACCACCGGAAGCTGCTGGACTACGGCTTCCAGACCTACCCCCGGCAGGTGCTGTGCGGGGCGGGGGAGGCAGCGGGCGCGGTGGCGGTGGAGGGCAGCCTGATCCCCACCATGCCGGTGGTGACCCAAGGGGAGCTGGGCTATCCCCTGAAGGAGGGGGAGAAGCCGGTGCAGGAGGTGGAGCTGCTGCAAAGCGCCTCCGCCCTTCTGCCCCCGGGGGTGCGGCTGGGGACGATCCGCTGGCGGCTGGGCGGGGAGATCATCGCCGAGATGCCGCTGGTGAGCCAGAGCGGCGCGGGGCTGGACGTGCGGGAGCCGTTGACATTTTTGGAGAAGCTGCGGGCGCTGCTGGGCGGGCGAACTGCGTAAGCGCGGCATGGAGAGGAGCGGGCGGCATGGAGGAACGGCTGCAAAAGCTGCTGTCGGCGGCGGGGATCTGCTCCCGCCGCCGGGCGGAGGAGTACATCCTGGCTGGCCGGGTGACGGTAAACGGCCGGCCGGCGGCGCTGGGGGACAAGGCCGATCCGGACTGCGATTGGATCGAGGTGGACGGTGCGCCGCTGCCCGTGCCCAACCCCCACACGTACATCATGCTCCACAAGCCCCGGGGCTATGTCACCACCCTGTCCGACGAGAAGGGGCGCAGGACGGCGGCCCAGCTGGTGGCAGACTGCCCCGTCCGGGTGTGGCCGGTGGGACGGCTGGACATGGACTCGGAGGGCCTGCTGCTGCTCACCGACGACGGAGCGCTGACCCAGCGGCTCACCCACCCCTCCCACGGGGTGGAGAAGGAATACCATGTCCGGGTGACGGGGGACGTGGCCCGGGCGCTGCCCATCCTGTCCGCCCCGGTGGAGGACGGCGGGGAGGTGCTCACCGCCGACCGGGTGGAGCGCACCGGGAAAAACACCCTCACCGTGGTGATCCACCAGGGCAAAAACCGGCAGGTGCGCCGTATGTGTGCCGCGGCGGGGCTGCGGGTGGATCGGCTGCTCCGGGTGCGGGAGGGAAGCCTGACGCTGGGGGATTTGCGGCCGGGCAGATGGCGGCCCCTGACGGCGGAGGAACGGGAGAGTTTGCAAGTTTGAGCGGGAAAACGTGCAAAACCACTTGCTTTTTTCGGCGCGAACCGTTATGATAGGTGCACTGGCGAAACGCGGCGCGGCTTGCCGTCATTTCGCCGGGGGAAAGAGAAAACGAGCAGGGTAGGGTACACGCTATGAGCCGTGATATTTTGAGCACCATTCAGAGCAGGATGGGCAGCTTCTCCAAGGGGCAGAAGCTCATTGGACGCTACATCCTGGAAAACTACGACAAGGCCGCCTTCATGACGGCGGCCAAGCTGGGCCAGACGGTGAAGATCAGCGAGTCCACCGTGGTGCGCTTTGCCGCCGAGCTGGGCTATGACGGCTATCCCGCCATGCAGAAGGCCATGCAGGAGATGATCCGTTCCAAGCTCACCACCGTGCAGCGCATCGAGGTGTCCTACGACCGGCTGGGCACCCAGGACGTGCTGGAGAAGGTGGTGCAGGGGGACATTGAGAAGCTGCGGATGTCGCTGGCGGAGCTGAGCCGGGAGGACTTCACCGCCGCGGTGGAGGCCATTGTGAAGGCCCGGAAAATTTACATTTTGGGGGCGCGCTCGTCCACGGCGCTGGCCGACTTCCTCACCTTCTATTTCAAGCTGATCTTTGACAACGTGTGCCAGGTGCAGGCCAGCCTGGCCAGCGATATGTTCGAGCAGCTGCTCCGGGTGGGGGAGGGGGACGTGGTGATTGGCATCAGCTTCCCCCGGTACTCCACCCGCTCCGTGCGGGCCCTGGAGTTCGCCCGGGATCAGGGGGCCACGGTGGTGGCCATCACTGACAGCGAGCTGTCCCCCCTGTACGACACGGCCAACTACCGGCTGCTGGCCAAGAGCGACATGGTCTCCTTTGCCGACTCGCTGGTGGCCCCCCTGTCGGTGATCAACGCGCTGATCGTGGCGGTGGGGCGGAAGAAGACCGACGAGGTCACCGCCACCTTCCAGCGGCTGGAGCAGATCTGGGACGAATATCAGGTCTACGAAAAGGTGGAGTATGGGACGCAGCAGTAAGGTGATGGTGGCCGGAGGCGGCGCGGCGGGTATGATGGCCTCCATCACCGCCGCCCGGGCCGGGGCGGACGTGCTGCTGCTGGAGCCCAACGAGAAGGTGGGTCGGAAGCTGTACATCACCGGCAAGGGCCGCTGCAACGTCACCAACAACTGCGGCCGGGAGGAGCTGCTCTCCTCCATCCCCCGGAACGGGCGGTTTTTGTACAGCGCCTTCAGCCGCTTCTCCCCCCAGGACGCCATGGCCTTTTTTGAGGAGTTAGGCGTGCCGCTGAAAACGGAGCGGGGCAACCGGGTGTTCCCCGTGTCCGACCGGGCGGCGGACGTTGTGGATGCGCTGTTCTTCGAGCTGCGCCGGCTGGGCGTGGAAATCCGTCAGGACAGGCTGACGGGCCTGAGGTTGGAGGACGGGCGGCTGACCGGCGTTACCACGGAGGGGAGCGGGCCGCTGTCCGGCTTTGGGGCGGTGGTGCTGGCCACCGGCGGGGCGTCCTACCCCCGCACCGGCTCCACCGGGGAGGGCTACGGGCTGGCGCGCTCCGTGGGGCACACCATAACCCCCATCCGGGGCTCCCTGGTGCCGCTGGAGTCGGAGGATCCCTGCTGTGCCCGGCTCCAGGGGCTGTCGTTGCGGAACGTGGGGCTGCGGGTGAAGGATCCAAAGGGCAAAACCTTGTTCCGGGAGCAGGGGGAGCTGCTGTTCACCCACTTCGGGCTGTCCGGGCCGCTGGTGCTGTCCGCCTCCGCCCATCTAAACTTTGCCAAAGGCCGGTATACCGCCCACATCGACCTCAAGCCCGCCCTGGACGAGGGCACGCTGGACGCCCGGCTGCTGCGGGACTTTGGGGCGCGGGCCAATCAGGACTTTGCCAACGTGCTGGGGGGGCTGGTTCCCCGCAGCCTGATCCCCGTGCTGGTGGAGCGCACCGGCGTGCCCGGCGACACCAAGGCCCACGACCTGCGAAAGGAGCAGCGCAGGGCGCTGCTGGAGACCCTGAAGGACTTCGCTGTCCCCCTGTCCGGCCCCCGGCCGGTGGAGGAGGCGGTGATCACCTCCGGCGGCGTGGCGGTGGGGGAGGTGGATCCCAAAACCATGGAGTCCAAACGGGCGGCGGGGCTGTATTTTGCCGGGGAGGTGCTGGACGTGGACGGCTACACCGGCGGCTTTAACCTGCAAATCGCCTGGGCCACCGGCCACGCCGCGGGGCTGGCCGCGGCGGAGCGAACAATCGGACAATAGAAAGGGCGTTGTGCCATGAGTTACCGCAGCATTGCCATCGACGGCCCCTCCGGGGCGGGAAAATCCACCCTGGCCAAGGCGTTGGCCCAGGAGCTGGGCTTCCTGTATGTGGACACCGGGGCTATCTACCGCACCGTGGGGCTGGCGGCGCTGGAGCGGGGCATTGACCCCGCCGACGCCGGCGGGGTGGCGGCGCTGCTGCCGGATCTGTCCATCACCATGGCATATGGTGAGAACGGCCTCCAGCATATGTTCCTGGACGGGGAGGACGTGACGGGGGCCATCCGGCGCAACGAGGTGTCCGCCGCCGCCTCCAAGGCGGCGGCCATCCCGGCGGTGCGGGACTTCCTGATGGAGATGCAGCGCAGGGCCGCTCGGGAGCACGACGTGATCATGGACGGCCGGGACATCGGCACGGTGGTGCTGCCCGGGGCCGATCTGAAGATCTACCTCACCGCCGCGCCGGAGGCCCGGGCGGAGCGCCGCTGCCGGGAGCTGCGGGAGCGGGGCCAGCAGGCGGACTTCGACCAGGTGCTGGCCGAGGTGCTGGAGCGGGATCGGAGGGACAGCCAGCGGGAGGCCGCCCCCCTGCGGCAGGCGGACGACGCGGTGCTGGCCGATACCACCGAGCTGGATCTGGAGGGCAGCCTCCGGCTGCTGCTGGAGCTGGCCCGAACCCATTTGAACCTGACGGGGGGAGAGGCCCATGAATAAGGTATACGCGGTGCTCTATCCGCTGGTCTGGATCTATATGAAGCTGCTCCACCCCTGGAAGGCGGTGGGGCTGGAGCACGTGCCCGAGGGGGCGGCGCTGCTGTGCGGCAACCACAGCACCCTGGGGGATCCGCTGTACGTGGTGTGCTGCCTGGGCTGGCGGCGGCAGGTTCATGTGATGGCGAAAGAGGAGATCATGAATTGGCCCGTCATCGGCTTCCTGCTGAAAAAGGCGGGTATCTTCGGCGTCAAGCGGGGCAAGGCCGACGTGGGGGCGCTGAAGGAGGCCATGCGTATTCTCCGGGGAGACGAGAAGCTGCTGATGTTTCCCCAGGGCACCCGGGTGAAGGAAGGGGAGGACTCCGAGGCCCGCACCGGCGCGGCCATGTTCGCCACCCGCACCGGCGCGCCCATCGTGCCCATCTACATCCCCCGGAAGAAGCGACGCTTCCGTAGAACCACCATTGTATTCGGCGAGGCCTACCGCCCGGAGTTTGAGGGCCGCAAGCCCACCCCGGAGGACTACCAGCGCATCGCGGACGACCTGATGGAGCGCATACGGGCCCTGGAGGGGCAGGCAGTATGAACGTCCGGCTGGCAAAGACGGCGGGCTTCTGCTACGGCGTGCGCCGGGCGGTGGAGCTGGCGGAGCAGGCGGCGGCGGAGGGGTCGGTGTACCTGCTGGGCCACCTGACCCACAACGATCACGTGATCCGCCGCCTGGAGGACATGGGGGCGGCCACCATCCACAACCCGGAGGAGGCCCCAGAGGGTTCCACGGTGCTCATCCGGGCCCACGGGGAGCCGGACGGGGTGTTTGAGGCGCTGGCGGCCCGGGGCTGCCGGGTGATCGACGCCACCTGCCCCAATGTCACCCGCATCCACGCCATCGTCCGGGAGGCGGAGGCCCGGGGGCGGATCCCTGTGGTCATCGGAGAGGCCGGACACCCGGAGATCGTGGGCATTCTGGGCTGTACGTCCCGGGGATTTGCGGCGCTGGACTGGGAGGAATTGGACAATATTTTGTCAAAAACCCCGGAACTGTACGCCCAGCCGCTAACATTTGTCTCTCAAACCACGGCCATTGAGGCGGGCTGGAAAAAAACCGTGGAAAACGCAAAAAAAGTGTGTACAAACGCAGAATTTTTTGATACAATATGTGGTGCTACGTCCAGGCGTCAATCTGAGGCGATGGAACTGGCCGCTCAATGCGACGCGATGATCGTCATTGGGGATCCCAAAAGCTCCAACACCAGGAGGCTGGCCCAGCTGTGTGCCGGCCGATGTCCGGTGGTAGAACAGACGGAGCGGGGAACAGGCATTGACCGGGAACGGTTCCGCCAGGTCGGCACGCTTGGAATCACCGCCGGCGCATCCACGCCGGGGTGGATAATAAAGGAGGTCTACAACAAAATGAGCGACGAAATTATGGAGATTGAACAGTCCTTCGCGGAGATGCTGGAGGAGTCGTTCAAAATTTTGAATACGGGGGATCGGGTCACTGGTACGGTTGCGGCTATCACGCCCACCGAGATTCAGGTGGAACTGGGCGTCAAGTATCCCGGTACCATCCCCCTGTCCGAATTCAGCGACGACCCCGATGTGAAGGTGGAGGATCTGGTCAAGGTGGGCGACGAGATCCAGGCCATCGTCATGCTGGTCAGCGACCGGGACTGCGTGGTGAAGCTGTCCAAGAAGCGCCTGGACGCCGACAAGAACTGGGAGATCATCGAGAACGCCGTGGAGAACAAGGACGTTCTGGAGGGCGTCATCACCGAGGAGAACAAGGGCGGCCTGGTGGCCAGCGTCAAGGGCATTCGGGTGTTCATCCCCGCCTCCCAGTCCGGCAAGCCCCGTGGGGCCGACCTGTCCGAGATGGTCAAGACGAAGGTGCAATTGCGTATCACCGAGGTGAACCGTGCCCGCCGCCGGGTGGTGGGCTCCATCCGCGCCGTGGCTGCCGAGGCCCGGGCCGCCGCCGCCGCCGAGATCTGGAACAATATTGAGGTGGGCAAGCACTACAGCGGCACCGTCAAGAGCCTGACCTCCTATGGCGCCTTTGTGGACATCGGCGGTGTGGACGGCATGGTGCACATCTCCGAGCTGTCCTGGTCCCGGATCAAGACCCCCGCCGAGGTGGTGTCCGTGGGCGACCCCGTGGAGGTGTACGTCATCTCCTTTGACCCGGAGAAGAAGAAGATCTCCCTGGGTATGAAGGATCACAGCCAGGAGCCCTGGACGGTGTTCACCGGCAAATATTCCGTGGGCGACACCGCCCCCGTGCGGATTGTGAAGCTGATGACCTTCGGCGCCTTTGCCGAGATCGTCCCCGGCGTGGACGGCCTGATCCACATCTCCCAGCTGGCGGATCACCGGGTGGAGAAGCCCGGCGACGTGGTGGCCGAGGGCGATGTGGTGGACGCCAGGATCATCGCCATTGATGAGGAGAACAAGAAGGTCTCCCTGTCCATCCGCGCCCTGCTGGAGGGGGCCCCCGCTGAGGACGGGGACGAGCCCGAGGTGGACGGCGAGTAATTGAACCATCGGAAAAGGCTGCCGCAGATGCGGCAGCCTTTTTTGTGAGAGGAGGAAAAGCGACATGAGGCCGGATGTGGTGATCACCCCCTGCGGGGACTATGAGCACGGGACGGTGCGGGCCGCTCTGGAAGGGGCGCTGGCCCCGCTGGGTGGGCTGGACTGGGTGGGGCCGGGTATGCGGATCGCGGTGAAGGTGAACCTGCTCACCGCCGCGAAGCCGGAGCAGGCGGCCACCACTCACCCCGCAGTGCTGTGTGCCCTGACGGAGCTGCTGAGGTCGCGGGGGGCGGAGGTTGTGGTGGGAGACAGCCCCGGCGGGCTGTATAACGCCGCCTTTGTCAACCGGGTGTACGCCGCGTGCGGGATGAAGGCGGTGGAGCGGTACGGCGGCAGGCTCAACCAGGACTTCTCGGAGCGGGAGGCGGTTTACCCGGAGGGAAAGGTGTGCCGCAGCTTCCGCTATACGGGGTGGCTGGACGGGGCGGACGCCATCATCGACCTGTGCAAGCTGAAAACCCACGGCATGATGGCCATGACCTGCGGGGCCAAGAATCTATTCGGGGCCATACCGGGGACGGTGAAGCCGGAGTATCACTTCCGCTTCCCCGACCCCATGGACTTTGCCCGAATGATCGTGGATCTGGACGAGTATTTCAAGCCCCGGCTCACCATCGTGGATGCGGTGGATTGTATGGAGGGCAACGGCCCCAGCGGCGGCACGCCCCGGCACATGGGGGCGCTGGTGGCCTCGGAGAGCCCGCACAAGGCGGATCTGCTGTGCGCGAAGCTCATCGGCCTGAGCCCGGAAGGGGCGCCCACCCTGGCGGCCGCCAGGGAGCGGGGGCTGATCCCGTCCGGTTTGGAGGAGCTGACGGTGGAGGGCGACCCCGCCGCCTTTGCCCTTCCGGACTTCCAGCTGGCGAGGGAGGTGGAGAGCCACCTGTTCCGGGGCAACGGCAAGAGCCTGTTGGGCCGGGCCGGGGGCGCGGTGCTGGAGCGTTTGCTGGCCCAACGGCCCCGGCTGGAGGGGGAGAAGTGCGTGGGGTGCGGCGAGTGCCGGGACGTGTGCCCGGCGGACGCCATCACCATGGTGAACAAACGGCCCCGGATCGACCGGAAAACGTGCATCCGCTGTTTCTGCTGCCAGGAATTTTGCCCCAAGAGCGCCATGGTGGTGCACCGCACCGCCGTGGCAAAGCTGCTGAACCATTGAGGGGAAAGACTGGGCGGCTTGATGGCCGGCCCCAGTGTGGGAAAGGGGCCGTGCAGGCGGGGTTTTTCTCCACAGATAAAAAGCGCCCTGTCCAATAGGACGGGGCGCTTTTCTGCGCGAATCCTCAGAAGGCGCGGCCAATGTCGGTGCGGAAGTGCATATCTGTAAAGGAAATAGGCCTTGCGGCGGCGTAGGCGTTGTCGATGGCCTGATCCAGGGTATCTCCCAAAGCGGTGACCCCCAGCACCCGCCCGCCGTTGGTGACGATCTGCCCGTCCTGCTCAGCGGTGCCGGCGTGGAACACCACAGCGGATTTCCCCGCCTCCTCCAGCCCGGAGATGGGATAGCCCTTTTTGTAGTCCAGCGGGTAGCCCCCGGAGGCCAGCACCAGGCAGCATGCCGCCTTGTCCTTCCACCGGATGTCCAGCTTGTCCAGGGCGCCCTCCCGGCAGGCGAGGAAGATATCCATCAGATCGCTGTCCAGCAGGGACAGCACCGCCTGGCACTCCGGGTCACCGAACCGGGCGTTGTATTCCACCACCTTGGGGCCGTCGGGGGTGAGCATCAGGCCGAAGTAGATCACACCCTGGAAGGGCCGGCCCTCCGCCCTCAGGGCGGCAATGGTGGGCAGGAAGATCTCGTCCATGCACCGCCGGGCCATCTCGGGCGTGTACTGGAGCGGGGGAGAGATGGCCCCCATGCCGCCGGTGTTGGGGCCCCGGTTGCCGTCATAGGCCCGCTTGTGATCCTGGCTGGCGGGCATGGTGGACACGTGCTCGCCGTCAGCGAAGGCCAGCACCGTCACCTCCGGGCCGGTCATGCACTCCTCGATCACCACCGTGGAGCCGGATTCACCAAACTTTTTGCCCTCCATCATCTCCCGGGCGGCGGTCTTGGCCTCGTCCACGGTGGCGGCCACCACCACGCCCTTGCCCAGGGCGAGGCCGTCCGCCTTCACCACGATGGGCGCGCCCTGCTCCTCAATGTAGGCCAGGGCCTTGCCCATATCTGTAAAGGTTTCATACTTTGCAGTTGGGATGTGGTACTTTTTCATCAGTTCCTTGGAGAACGCCTTGCTGGCCTCAATGACGGCGGCGTTGGCCCGAGGGCCGAAGGCGGGGATGCCCGCCCCCTCCAGGGCGTCCACCATACCCAAGGCCAGGGGGTCGTCGGGGGCCACCACCACGAAGTCCATGGCGTTTTCCCTGGCCCACTTCACCATGCCGTCCATATCGGTGGCCTTCACGCCCACGCACTGGGCGATCTGGGCGATGCCCGCGTTGCCCGGGGCGCAGAACAGCTCCGTCACCTTGGGGGACTGCTTTAATTTCCAGCAGATGGCGTGCTCTCTGCCACCGGATCCAACCACTAAAACCCTCATAAAAACCTCCTGACCGTAAGTCAAAGCAGCTTCAAGTTCTTTTTCTTGCTTCTTCTTTTTCTTTCAAGAAAAAGAAGAAGGCCCTTGACCTCAATGGTGGAACAGCCGAATCCCGGTAAACGCCATCACCATATCATGCTTGTCAGCGGTGGCGATGACGTGGTCGTCCCGGATGGAGCCGCCGGGCTGGGCAATATACTTCACACCGGACTTGAAAGCCCGCTCCACGTTGTCCCCGAAGGGGAAGAAGGCGTCGGAGCCCACGGTCACCCCGGACTGCCGGGCGATCCACTCCTTTTTCTCCGCCTCGGTGAGCACCTCGGGGCGCACCTTAAAAGTATTCTGCCACACGCCGTCGGCCAGCACGTCGTCGTGCTCGTCGGAGATGTAGATGTCGATGGCGTTGTCCCGATCCGGGCGGCGGATGCCGTCCACAAACTGGAGGCCCAGCACCTTCGGGTGCTGCCGCAACCACCAGGTGTCCGCCTTGTTCCCGGCCAGCCGGGTGCAGTGGATCCGGCTCTGCTGGCCCGCGCCCACGCCGATGGTCATACCGTCCTTCACGTAGCACACCGAGTTGGACTGGGTGTACTTCAGCGTGATGAGGGAGAGGATCATGTCATGCTTGGCCGCCTGGGGCAGCTCCTTGTTGGCGGTGACGATGTTCTCCAGCAGCTTCTCGTCAATGGCTAGGTCGTTGTAGCCCTGCTCGAAGACGATGCCGAAGATGCTCCGGCGCTCCACGGGAGCGGGGGTATAGTCCGGGTCAATCTGCACCACGTTGTAGCCGCCCTTGCGCTTGGTCTTGAGAATGGCCAGGGCCTCGTCGGTGTAGTCCGGGGCGATAACGCCGTCGGACACCTCCAGGGCCAGATAACGGGCGGTGTCGGCGTCGCAGGTGTCGCTGAGGGCCGCCCAGTCGCCGTAGGAGCACAGCCGGTCGGCCCCACGGGCCCGGATGTAGGCGCAGGCGATGGGGGACAGCTCCCCCTGGGGGGCGAAGTAGATCTGCCGCTCCACGTCGGTGAGGGGCAGGCCCAGGGCGGCCCCGGCGGGGGAGACGTGCTTGAAGGAGGCGGCGGCGGGCAGGCCGGTGGCGGCCTTCAGCGCCTTCACCAGCTGCCAGGAGTTCAGCGCGTCCATGAAGTTGATGTACCCCGGCTTGCCGTTGAGGACGGTGAGGGGGAGGTCTGTGTCCCCGTTCATGAAGATGCGGGCGGGCTTCTGGTTGGGGTTGCAGCCGTATTTCAATTCCAGTTCGGTCATATTTATACCTCCCAGTGCTTGTTGATGATGGACGTCTCGTCCTCTCCGGTGGCCAGGTCGATATACCGCACGAACAGCGACACCTTGTTGTCCTCGTTCAGCGCCAGCCACAGCTCCTCCGCCAGCGTCTCCGCGTCGGGGGCGGTGATGGACACCCGCCGGGGCTCGCCCTCAAAGGAGGGCAGGGGGCTGCCGTCCCCCTCGTAGGTGTGGATGAAGTGGCCCATCCCGGCCTTGGGGTCAGAGTACTCATAGAAATACCGGCAGGCGCAGGAGGGATCGCCGTCCAGGCTCTTGAGGATGGACAGGTTGTAGGCCCCGTCCGGCTTCACCACGCCGGAGATCCGAGGGGTGTAGTTGGGGCCGTCCGGCTCGAAGGTGCGGGTGTTCAGGGCGTGGCGGTAGCAGTGGCCGGCCAGGAGGTTGTCCCGGATGGTGTCGGTCTGGTCGCCGTTGGTGACGATGGTCAGGCCGTTTTCCATCCGCCGCACCGGGTGGTAGATGATGAGGGAGGGGTCGGTCATCTTGCTCTCGTCGAAGGCCCGGGTGCGGATGCCGTCCTCCGTCTCCTCGAAGATCCGGTTGCGGCTGTTCTCGCTGCGGCCCATGATGAAATAGGCGATGACGGCGCACTTGTTGTCAGCGGAGCGGCCCAGCAGAATGCCCCGGCCAGGGTAGGGGTTATTCTGTAAATACTCGGTGATGTCGATCATTGCAGACACTCCTTTGATAAATTCAGCGGCTTCAAGATCCGGACTGTCCGGCCCTCCACCTTCAAGCGTCCCTGGCAGAACAGGGACACCGCCCGGGGCAGAATCACCCACTCCGCCTGCTCCATGATCCGGCGCTGAAGGCTCTCCGGGGTGTCGTTCTCCTCCACGGCCACCGCCTTTTGCAGCACGATGGGCCCGCCGTCGCACTCCTCGCTGACGAAATGGACGGTGGCGCCGGACACCTTCACCCCGTATTCCAGCGCCCGCTCATGGACGTGGAGGCCATAGTACCCCTCCCCGCAGAAGGAGGGGATGAGGGCGGGGTGGACGTTCAGGATGGCGTTGGGGTAGGCGCTCACCATTTCCCCGGTGAGAATCACCATGAACCCCGCCAGCACCACCAGGTCGATGTCCAGCGACTTGAGCTTGTCCACCAGGGCGAGGGTCATGGCCTGATTGCTGGCGTAGTCCTTCCGGGCCACCACATAGCCGGGTATGCCCGCCCTGGCGGCCCGCTCCAGGGCATAGGCCCCGGGCTTGGAGGCGATGACGGCGGCGATTTCCCCGTTGACGATCTCCCCCCGGGCCTGGGCGTCGATGAGGGCCTGGAGGTTGGTGCCCCCGCCGGACACCAGCACGGCGATGCGCTTGACGCTCATACCAGCTCCACGCCTCCGTCGCCGGGGATGACCTGGCCAATCCGATAGGCCTCCTCCCCGGCCTCCTTCAGGAGGGACAGGGCCTGCTCCGCCTGGGCCTCGGGAACCGCCAGCACCATGCCGATGCCCATGTTGAAGGTATTGTACATATCTCGCTCCGGGATGCTCCCCATACGTTGAATGAGGCCGAAGATGGGCGGGCAAGGGAAGGCGCCCAGTTGGATCCGGGCGGTGAGCCCGTTCGTCATCATCCGGGGCACGTTTTCATAGAAGCCGCCGCCGGTAATGTGGCTGACGGCGTGGATGTTCACCCCGGCGGCCAGCAGGGCTTTCACCGCCTTGACGTAGATCCTGGTGGGGGTGAGCAGCGTCTCGCCCAGCCCGCGGCCCCCCAGCTCGTCCAGGGGGGTGTGGAGGTCGGCGTGCTCAATGTGGAGCACCTTGCGTACCAGGGAGAACCCATTGGAGTGGACGCCGGAGGAGGCCAGGCCGAGAAGCGCGTCCCCTTGGGCCAGCTTTTTGCCGTCGATGATCTTCTCCTCGTCCACGATCCCCACGGAAAAGCCCGCCAGATCGTACTCATCCACCGGGTAAAAACCGGGCATTTCCGCTGTCTCGCCCCCCACCAGGGCACACTGGGCCTGACGGCAGCCTTCGGTGATGCCCGCCACGATCTGGGCGATACGCCCGGGCTCGTTTTTGCCGCAGGCGATATAATCCAGGAAAAACAGAGGAGCGGCCCCGCCGCACACGATGTCGTTGACGCACATGGCCACGCAGTCGATGCCCACGGTGTCGTGCTTGTCCATCAAAAAGGCGATCTTCAGCTTGGTGCCCACCCCGTCGGTGCCGGATACCAGCACCGGCTTCTTCATCCCGGTGAGATCGGGGGCAAACATACCGCCAAAGCCTCCCAGCGTGCCCATCACACCGGGGATATAGGTGGACTCCACCATGGGCTTGATGCGCCGAACCGCCTCATAGCCGGCGGTGACGTCCACCCCGGCGGCGGCATAGGATGCGGAATGGGAGTTTTCCATATTGAACCTCCGAATATATTGTAAAGGATTATTCCTTTCCGGTCCAGCAGTAGGTGCACACCTTGTCCCGGTCGATGCCGACGGCCTCCAGCAGGCCGTCCAGGGACTGGTAGCCCAGCGAGTCAAAGCCCAGCTTCTCGCAGATGGACTTGAGCAGACACTGGCCCCGCTCCGTGCTGGAGTCGGCGTATTCCTCCAGGTGCTTTTGGCCCTCGTCCCCCTCCAGCTCCTGGACGGTTTTCCGGGCCAGCAGCTCCATAGAGGAGTTGCTCCGGGAGAAGTTCAGGTACTTGCAGCCGTACATGATGGGGGGACAGGCGGAGCGCATATGCACCTCCCTGGCCCCCGCGCCGTAGAGGAACTCCACCGTCTCCCGCAGCTGGGTGCCCCGGACGATGGAGTCGTCCACAAAGAGCAGCTTTCTGCCCTGGATCAGCTCGGGGACGGGGATCTGCTTCATCTTGGCCACCTGCTCCCGGACGGCCTGGCTGGCGGGCATGAAGGATCGGGGCCAGGTGGGGGTATACTTCACAAAGGGGCGGGCAAAGGGTTTACCGCTGGCGTTGGCGTAGCCGATGGCGTGGGGTACGCCGGAATCGGGCACCCCGGCCACCCAGTCCACGTCGGGCAGGGAGCCCCGTGCTTTTTCCGCCCGGGCCATGATCTCGCCGTTGCGGCAGCGCATGACCTCCACGTTCATCCCCTCGTAGTTGGAGTTGGGGTAGCCGTAGTACGTCCACAAAAAGGCGCAGATCCGCATCTTGTCCCCGGCGGGGGCCAGGGTCTCGAAGCCGCCGGCGGTGAGGCGCACGATCTCCCCGGGGCCCAGTTCGTAGGCATTGTCGTAGCCCAGCTTGGTGCAGGCGAAGGACTCGAAAGACACGCAGCAGCCCTCGCTGTTTTGGCCGATGAGCACCGGCAGGCGGCCCAGCCGATCCCGGGCGGCCACGATGCCCTCGGGGGTAAGGATGAGGATAGTGGACGAGCCGTCGATGACCTCCTGGGCATACCGGATGCCCTCCACCAGGGTGTCCTTCTGGTTGATGAGGGCGGCGGTGAGCTCGGTGGAGTTGACCTTGCCGGAGCTCATGGCCATAAACTGCCGGGTGTGGCCGTTGAAGTAGTCGTCCACCAGCTCCTCGGCGTTGTTGAGGATGCCCACGGTGGAGATGGCGTACACCCCCAGATGGGAGCGCACCAGCAGGGGCTGGGGATCGGTGTCGCTGATACAGCCGATGCCGGCGCAGCCGTGGAACTTTTGGAGATCCTTCTCAAATTTGGTGCGGAAGGGGGTGTTTTCAATGGAGTGGATCTGCCGCTGGAAGCCGTCCTGCTCATCGTAGAGGATCATGCCGCCCCGGCGTGTGCCCAGGTGGGAGTGGTAGTCCACGCCGAAAAAGATGTCAAGGGTTACATCGCGCTTGGAGATCGCGCCGAAAAATCCGCCCATGGATGCCGTTTCCTCCCGCGCCTCAGGCGAAGAACAGCTTGGACAGGGTCATGGGGTCGATATACTGCCCGTCCTTGTACACCCGCATATTGCCGGAGGCGATCTCGTCGATGAGCATCACCCTGCCGTCGGCGTCGTAGCCGTACTCGAACTTGATGTCGTAGAGCACCAGTCCCTTGGCTTTCAGGTCGTCAGCCACGATCTGGGTGATCTTCTGGGTCATGTCCTTGATGTCGTCGTACTGCGCCTCGGTCATGACGCCCAGGGCCACCAGGCCGTCCTTGGTCACCAGGGGGTCGCCCTTCTCGTCGTTCTTGAAGGTGGTCTCCACATAGGCGGGCAGGTCGGCGCCCTCCTGGATATACTCGCCGTACCGGCGGATGAAGGAGCCAACCGCCTTGTGGCGGCAGATGACCTCCAGCCCCTTGCCGAACACCTTGGCGGGCAGCACCTCCATGGTGGTGTCGGCCAGATCGGCGGAGACGTAGTGGGTGCGGATGCCGGCGGCGTTGATCTTCTCAAAGAAGTAGATGGACATACGCAGGTTCACGTCGCCCACGCCCTCGATGGTCAGGCCCACGGAGTTCTCGCCGGGGTCGAACACGCCGTCCTTGCCGGTGCAGTCGTCCTTGAACTTCAGCAGGTAGTTGCCGTTGTCCAGGGCGTAGACGTTCTTGGTCTTGCCGGTGTAAACCAGTTTGTTTTCCATGATGAATTCCTCCATAAATGATATTGTGAAATCATATTGTGTAGGGGAGGGGCTTGCCCCTCCCGCCGTGCCGATCTGCTCCCTGTCCCACGGGAGGGGCAAGCCCCTCCCCTACAGGTGGAATCAAATCATGCTTGATTTAATTCCACCTGTAATTTGGCCTCCTTCTCAGCGATCTGGGCCGCCATCCTCTCCCGGGCCCCGTCCAGCTTGGCGGCCAGCCCGTCGTCGGACACAGCCAGGATCTGAGCGGCCAGCACGGCGGCGTTTTTGGCCCCGTTGATGGCGACCGTCGCCACGGGGATGCCGCTGGGCATCTGGACGGTGGCCAGCAGGGCGTCCAGCCCGTCCATGGCCCCACCCCTCATGGGGATGCCGATGACGGGCAGGGTGGAGTTGCCGGCGAAGGCCCCCGCCAGATGGGCGGCCATGCCCGCGGCACAGATCAGCACGCCGAAGCCGTTGGCCCTGGCGTTTTTGGCAAAGTCCGCGGCGGCGGCGGGGGTGCGGTGGGCGCTGAGTATGTGGGCCTCATAGGGAATGCCGAACTCCTCCAGTTGGGCACAGGCCCCCTTGACTACCGGCCAGTCGGAGTCGGAGCCCATGATCACGGCGACTTTTTTCACGGTAAACCCTCCTTGTGAAAAATAAAACAGGCCGCCGCGCTGGTGCGGGCGGGCCTGTTTTGGGATGGGCGGGCAGATTTGGGCACAAGGGTGCCGCGGCGGTGGACAGCCGGACGGACACGGACGGAACGCCCCATGGTCAAGCACCTCGATCCCAGAAATTCACTGCTATTTTAACGAAAAACTCTTGAAAAATCAAGAGGCCGGCGGATTTTCGTAGGCTTATACAATCCGCCGGGAGCGGGAGGGGCGAACCATGGCGAAACCATCAAAACAGGCCCACGGCCTCGAAAATGGAGGCCACCTGGGCCGCCCGCCCGGCCCAGGAGGACTGCTGGGCGAAGGCCCGCCGCTGGGCGCACAGGCTGGGATCCTCCTCCAGCGCCTCCTTACAGGCCCGGAGGAAACCGGCCCCGTCGTAGGCGGTGTGGATGAGCTGGGGGTAGGGGTCTGGCACGTTTGGATCGGTGACGGCGACCACCGGCTTTCCGGCGGCGAAGTACTCATAGATGGAGATGGGCACCACGTCGCTGCCCAGCCGATCCAGCCGGGGCAGGTCGAACAGTACATCGCACCGGCACAGGCAGTCGGGCATCTCCAGGGAGTTCACCGGCCCGGTGAGGATGATGTTGTCCTGACCTTGAAGCCGCTGGGCCGCGGGTTTGGTGGCCCGGCCCATGAGAACGAACGTCCACTCCGGGCGGCGGCGGGCAACGTAGAGCAGGGGATCCAGATCCACCTTGCCGGTGACGCCTCCCGCCCGCCCGAAGATCACCCGGCCGGGGAGACCCCCCAGGGCGGGGGGGAGGGGGTGCTCCCCTTGGGTGAACAGCAGGGGATTCACCCCGTTGGGCAGCAGAGCGATGTTGTCATTGCAGGGGGACAGCCGCTTGATCAGCCCAAAAGAGGCGGCGAACACCACCTCGGCGTGGCGGGTGAGGTCGCTCTCCAGCTCCAGAAAGGACTCGTCCCAGAAGCGGTGGCAGTCGTATACCGCCCCCCGGTAGGCCAGCCGATCCAGGAACTGGGCGTGGACGGGGGCGGTGCACCACAGCACGGGCTCCTGGAAGTGATGTTTGGACATGAGCGTCTGGAGGAAGTCCGTGGCCCGATCCAGCCGCCTGCGGGCGAACATGGACTGCTCCCTGGGCCCGGGCAGGGGGACGGGCAGGGTATAGGCGGTGATGTGGCTCCGCACCCGGCGGCCCTGCTCCGGTTTGGGGGCGCCCTTGGGGGGCGGGGGCTCGATAAAGAGAATCTTCGCGTCGCCCAGCCGGGCCAGCAGCTGCTGGGTGCGGTTGGGCCGGGCCCGCCAGGGGGTGTAAGAGAGGCATAAAATCTGTTTCATGGGGTGTTTCCCTCCAAAAGCTGGGCGGCCTGCTCCCGGTTGATCTGCTCCAGCTCCACCAGGCGGGCGGTTTTGGCGGACAGGGCGGCCCGATCCCGGGTGCGGGCCTCGGCGGCGTCCAGCAGGGCGCACAGCCCCTGGGCGGTGAGATCCTCCAGGGGAACGAAGAGATCCTGTTCCACCCGCTCCAGGAAGGCGCTGACTTTGGGATCGTACACCACCCCCACCAGGGGCACCCCCCGGGCGGCGGCGAAGATCAGCGCGTGGAGCCGCATGGACAATGCCACGTCCATTCGGGCGGACAGGGCGCTGGTCAGCTCGGAGCTGGCGCAGGGGGGCAGGACGGTGGCGGGGGCCTTTTGGAGCCGGGCGGCCACCTGCTTTGCCGCCGCCACGTCCAGCCTGCCCTCGATGGGGAGAAAGACGGGCAGCAGGCCGTGCACCTCATAGGCGTAGTCGATGGCCTGGGCAAAGGCGGACAGCTTGTCCTCAAAGCCGGGCCAGGGCCGGACGGTGACGCCCAGATACCGCTGGCCCTCCTGGGGGCGCAGGCCCGCCTGCTCCAGCACGGCCTCCGCCTCCTCCGCCGGGGCGGCGGGCAGGGAGACGGCGGGATCGGCGGCCACCTGGATCCGGGGCCGATCCACCCCCAGGGCGGCCAGCTCGTCCAGGGAGGCGCAATCCCGCAGGGTGATGGCGTCCACGTTCCGGTTGATGATCCGGCCCGCCCGCTTCCGGTTCCGGGGGGACTGGATGGGGCCGATGCCGCAGCCATACATCATCACCCGGCAGCCCAGCCGCTTGGCGGCGGCCAGGGTAAACAGATAAAACCACAGGGAGCGGTGGCTGGTCACGTCCTGGATCAGGGAGCCGCCGCCGTTGGCGTACAGCACGGACTTGGACATACGGCGGCAGAAGGCGGGGAAGTGGAAAGTGTAGATAGCCCCCACCCGGTGGATCCGCCGGGTGGCCCTGGGCTTCCGGGTCATGACCCACAGGGGCATATCCGGGTCGATGGAGCGCAGTTCCGCCACCAGCGCCTTCAGCACCGCCTCGTCCCCGGCGTTGTTCTGGCCGTAGGCCCCGCAGAGGATCACACCGTCCCGCTTGCGACCGCCGGCCCGATCCCTCCGGCGGAGGATGGTCTCATAGATCTCCAGCTGCCGCCGGACGGTGTGCTCGATGGAGTACTCCTCCCGGGCCCTTTCCAGCAGCTTGTCCCCCAGCCGGCGGCGCAGGGCGGAGTTGGCGGCCAGATCCGCCAGATGGCGGCCCAGGGTTTCGCGATCCCGGGGCTGGAACAGCAGGCCGGTGACGTTGTGCTTGATGAGGGCGGGCACGCCCCCCACGTTGGTGGCCACGGTGGGCAGGGCGAACCGGGCCCCCTCGGGCAGGGAGTAGGGGAAGCCCTCGGACAGGGAGGTGAGGGTGTTGATGTCGATGGCGTGGTAGAAGCTGTCGGTGTCCTCCACCCAGCCGGCGAAGCACACCGCGTCCGCCACCCCCAGCTCTTGAGCCAGCTGGCGGAGCGCGGAGTCCTCCTCCCCCTCCCCGGCGATGATGAGGCGCAGGCTGGGTTGCTCCCGATGGGCCAGGGCGAAGCCCCGCAGCAGGGTGGCGATGTCCTTCACCGGGTTCAGGCGGGCGGCGATGCCGGCGATCACAGCGTCCTGGGGCCAGTCCAGCCCCAGGGAGGTCAGGTACTCCGCCCGGGTCAGCTTGGAGGTGGGGTTGGAGAAATCCAGGCCGTTGGGTATGTCAAACACGGCCTGGGGGTCGTAGCCCCGGTCGATGAGCAGATCCACCATGGGCTGGGACACGCCGATGTGGTTGGGGATACGCCGCAGAGCCCAGCCGTTGAGGGTGCCGAAGGTGAGGGCGGCCAGGGGGCGGCCCATGTAGTCGATCTTAGGATCGGAGTGGACGGTGGTGACCAGGGGCAGGCCGGTGGAGCGCTTCAGCAGGGCCCCCATCAGGTTGCCCCGGGAGCCGTGACAGTGGATCAGGTCGTAGCCCCCCTGGCGGATCTTGTCCCGGAGGGCCTTCAGCACGGCAGGAGGGCTTCCGGTGAGCACGTCGGTATGGATGCCCAGCGCCCGGGCCTCCTGGGTGAAGGGCCCGCCCGTGAAGCAAACCATGTCTGCCTGGATGTGCCGGTTCAGCCGCTGGAGCAGGGTGTGGATGTGGGTTTTGGCCCCGCCGGTGTCCCCGCCGCTGATCAGATGGATGACTTTCATATTTGACCTCCAAAAGGGCTTGCCATGGGGCAGGCCATGGGTTAATATTAAAGTGGACGCATTCATTATACATAGCTTTGGCCCTCGGGTCAAGGCGGGGAGGGACAAGGATGCCGGAATTCATCCAACAGATGGACGAGCGGGTGCTGGTGTGGATCGCCCAGAATGTGCGCTGCGCCCTGCTGGATCCGTTTATGAAGCTGTATACCCAACTGGGCAACACCGGGATGCTGTTTATCGTGCTGGGCCTGGTGCTGCTGCTGTTCAAGCAGACGCGGAAGGCGGGGTTCTCCGCGCTGTGCGCCATGCTGATCGGGCTGGTGGTGGTGAACTTCACCATCAAGCCCCTGGTGGCCCGGGCCCGGCCCTGGCTGGTGATCGAGAACTTTGTCAACCTGGTGCCGGAGCACGACCCCAACTCTTTCCCGTCAGGACACACTAACGCCGCCTTCGCCTTCGCCCTGGCGGTGTGCAGGTCTGCACCGAAGAGGTGGATGAAGATCACGGCCATAGGTATGGCGGTGGTGATGGGCCTGTCCAGGCTGTACGTGGGGGTGCACTTCCCCAGCGACGTACTGGCGGGGGCGGTTGTAGGATCCCTGTGCGGCCTGCTGGGGGCGTGGGTGGTCAGGAAAGCCTGGGAAAAGATTCGCCCCGCGCCTCCTATGACTGCCTGACGTTCGTTGCCGACGCAGAAGGTTACAGTGTTTAGATACGCTGGTAACGGCTTCAAGCTCGCGGGTCTAAGACCCTTTTGGTTACTTTTCCTCTCGAGAAAAAGTAGCAAGATCCAGAATGACCGCCTGGGCCAGCAGCAGCCCTGCCGCCGCCGGCACCCACATGGCGCTGGCGGGGACAGAGCGCCGGCCCGGGGGCGGGGCCTCGGCGCCTTCTTGGGCGGAGAAGGGCAGTTCCGGGGAAAAGACCACCTTGTGGTGGGGGATGCCCCGTTTCCGCAGCTCCTTCCGCACCACCCGGGCCAGGGGGCAGCCCTCGGTCTGGGAGAGATCGGCGATGCGAAGGAGCTGAGCGTCCCGCTTGTTGCCGGTGCCCAGGGCGGAGATGGAGGGGATACCTCGGGCATGGGCAGTCTCGATGAGATCCAGCTTGCAGCTCACCAGGTCGATGGCATCCACCAGGTAGTCGTATCGGGTCTGGAAAAAGTCCTCCCGATGGGCTGCCTCATACCGGGCGGCGATGGGGTGAAGGACGCAGCCCGGGGCAATATCGGCCAGCCGTTGGGCGGTGGCCCGGGTTTTGTCCATACCCACGGTGGAGTGGAGGGCGGCGGCCTGCCGGTTCAGGTTGCTGAGACCGACGGTGTCCTGATCCACCAGGGTCAGCTCGCCCACGCCGGAGCGGCACAGGGCCTCGGCGCACCAGCTCCCCACGCCCCCCAGACCGAACACCGCCACATGGGCGGCTTGCAGCCGCTCCATAGCGTCGCCGCCCAGCAGCATCCAGGTGCGGATAAACTGTTCGTCCATGCAGATCACGCTCCTAAGAGAACGAGGGCCAGACAAGCTGTCCGGCCCTCGCGTTTTTTGATTCAATCAGCGGCCCAGATTGTTGGCGCCGGCGGCCAGGGAGGGCTCAAAGCCCTTGTCCAGCTCCTCCATCCAGGCGTTCAGATCCTGCTCGGTCAGGGCGCTTCGCACGTCCCGCGCCCACTTGGCCTCGTTGTCGCCCACCAGGTACATGAAGTGGTAGCCGTAGTAGCCGCTGGTAGCGCCCTCCTCGGCGGAGTGCTGCACCACGCCGGTGTCGCCGGGCTTGCGGCCGTCCTCAAAGATCCAGTCCAGGAACTCAGGCACATACCTGCTGGTGGGGTCGATCTTGGTGTACAGGCCGCCGGTGGTGCCGTCGCCGTCGTCAGACTTCTCGTTGGCCAGCTTGGCGAAGGAGTCCTCGCTCTTGTCGCCGCTCTCATACTCGGCCACGATGGCGTCGATCTTCTCCTTGGCGGCGGCCCAGGCCTCGTCGGTGGGGGCCACCAGCTTGCCGTCGTCATCGGTGGTGTGCTCGGCCAGGGCCAGGATGTGCCGCACGTCCTGGGTGGGATCTTCCGCCCGCTCCCGACCGTGGAAGGTGATGACGTAGTAGCCGCTCTCGCCGTTTTCCACCAGCTTGAACTCGCCGTCCTTCAGCTTCAGCAGCTCCTCCTTGATGGCGGAGGGGATGGCGCCGGTGCCCACGGTGGTGGTGTGGTCGGCGATGTTGGACTCCGCCAGCTCGTACTTCTTGGCCACGTCGGCCAGCTTGCCGCCGTCCTTGAGGGCCTTCAGGGCCTCGTCCGCCTTGGTCTTGGCCTCGGCCAGGGCCAGCTCCTTCTCGGCGTTGACCTTCTCCTCGTCAATGTCGTTGCCGTCCTCGTCCTTGGTCTCCACCGTCTTGGGGGTGAAGTAGAGGTAGGAATACTCGAAGGTGTCGTAGGTGTCGGCGTGGTCGTCCTCGCCGTAGTAGGCCTCCAGATCCTCTGTGGTGTAGCCGTTGGACAGGGCCTCGCTCTTTTCGTTCTGGACGATCTGGGCCAGCAGAGACCGGGTGACGATCTGCTTGAAGACCCCCGCGTTCATATAGGGGCCGAAGTTGGCCTTGAGGAAGGCGGAATAGCCATAGCCGTAGGAGGCGCCCTGGGCCTTGAAGGAGCTGATCTGGGCGTCCACGTCCTCCTTGATCTCGGCCTCGGTATGGCCGCTCTTCAGGGCCTCCGCCGCCAGGGCCATGTCCCGCTGGGCGGAGGAGAGGGCGGTCTCCAGGAAGAAGTCGCGGAAGGTCTTGTTCTCATCCCCCGTATAGGTCTGCTCGTCGTCGGGCTTGGAGGTGTCAAAGCCCATATAGGAGCCATACATGGCATAGGGCTGGCGGGCGTTATAATAGTAATAGCTCAGCTCCGCGGCGGACAGGGTGGTATCCCCCACGGTGGCGGCGGTGGCCCGGGCCTGGAAGAAGCCGGAGTTCCAGATCAGCAGCGCGGCCACCAGGCCCGCAATCACCACGCCCACCACGGTGTAGACGATGGTCTTGCGCTTGCGGGCGGCCTGTTGCTGCTGGGCCTGAAGGGCCTTTTCAGAGGGGCCGGCACTTTGCCGCTGCTTTTTCTCTCGAGATGCGCTCATAGTAGGATCAATCCTCTCAGTCAATCATAAGGCACATCAACGATGTGCACAATGCAAATATTATAGCATGGCGGGACGGAGGTTGCAAGAAAAAAATCGATCTCTGAAAAATATCTGAAAAAGGCGGGAGGACCGAGGCCCTCCCGCCTGATGAGGTCGAACCCCCGCCATGGCCGTGCCGCCCCGTTAAAAACCTGCACAGCAATGCAGGTGGGTCGCCTCCGCGCCGCTTTACCGCTTCCAACGTCCAGACACCTCCGGAGAGGGCCGGGAGGCCTGCGAGCCACGGCGCGAGGGGGCGTCCCGTTTAAAAAATGTGGGTTTTAAAAGGGCGGACACGTAGTTAGAACCCGGCAGGGGAAATGCGTCCGAGCCGTCGCGAACAGGCGAGGCGTAGGTGCGGTGCGTCCGAGCCGTCGTGAGCAGTGAACGAAACCTTACGCCTCCTCGTCCTCGTCGGCGAACAGTTCCTCCATAAATTTTTCATAAACCTCGTTGAGTTCCTGCTCGTCGTCGATGTCGGCCAGCAGCTGCTCGCCGTCCTGCTCGATGACCCGAAGCAGAATCAGGCCGAAGTCCTCGTCGTCCTCGTCCATGTCGGCGGGCACGAAGGCCATGTACTCGCCGTCCTTGTATTCCAGGGTGCCCAGATGCTCCAGTTCAAATTCATTGCCCTCGTCGTCGGTGACCGAGACGAAATCGGGGCCGTATTCCTCGCTCATAGTTTGCCGTCCTCCTTTGATGGGCGCGGATTGCTTCCGTGCCCTATTGTAACGGGTGCGGCGAAAAAAAGCAAGGGGTATGCAAAAAAATCCCGGGAAAATCCTGTCGAATCAGGTGGTTACGGGCAGGGTGGACAAATTGGATGAACTATGGTATAATACTCAAATCCGCCGGGCCGCCGGCCGCGGCGGGAGAGAGAGGAATCCGGACCGCCTGCGGGCGGCTTGACTACATCGGAGGGATCTCAATCATGCCGGAGACAAACAGAACGCAGGGCGCGCCGCGCCGGGAACCGTCCCGGGATCGCGGCGAGGAGACGCGCCCCATCAGCAAAGTGGCCCGCAAGCGCCGTCGGCCACTGGGCGTGACCATCCTGATCCGGGTGCTCCAGGTGATCGGCACGCTGCTGCTGATCGGCCTCATCACCGGATCGCTGCTGCTTTGCTACGCCGCCGTCTATGTCAAGACGGTGGTGATGCCCAACGCCCATATCGACCTGTCCGCCTACACCCTGAACGAAAACTCCATCATCTATTATGAGGACAAGACCACCGGCCAGTGGCGGGAGCTTCAGACCCTGGTGGGCAAGGAGAACCGGGTGATCGTCGAATACAAGGACATCCCGGAGGATCTGATCAACGCCTTTGTGGCCATTGAGGACAAGCGGTTCTACCAGCACCACGGCGTGGACTGGAAGCGCACCGCCAACGGCGTGCTGCGGATGTTCACCGGCGGCAATATCCAGGGCGGCTCCACCATCACCCAGCAGTTGATCAAGAACCTGACCAAGTACGACGACGTCACCGTCACCCGGAAGATCACGGAGATCTTCACCGCCCTGGATCTGGAGGACAACTACAGCAAGGAGGATATCCTCACTGTCTATTTCAATCGGATTTACATGGGCAATCGCTGCTACGGCGTGCAGGCGGCGGCCCGGTACTATTTCGGCAAGGACGTGTGGGATCTGAACCTGGCTGAGTGCGCCAGCCTGGCGGGGATCACCAACAACCCGTCCCTCTACGCCCCCTACGGCGTGGTGGACGTGGTGCGGTACACCTGCAAATCCTGCGGGGACTACTATCTGAACGAGAAACCCGGCACGTGCGAGACCTGCGGCGGGCACACTTTTGACGACGGCGAGGTGTGGACCAACCGGGAGTATAATAAGGCCCGACAGGAGATGATCCTGAGGGAGATGGCCAAGCCGGACGAGGCCCGGGACAACAAGGCGTATATTACCACGGCGGAGCGGGACGCGGCCATCGCCCAGCCCCTGGTGTTCACCCGGGACGCCCAGACCGGGACGGACAACCCGGACGAGCCGGAGACCAAATCCAAGGCCACCCCCCGCTATTCCTGGTATGTGGAGGCGGTCATCGACGATGCGGTGGAGGCGCTGATGGAGGAGCAGCACATCAACGAGGAAGCGGCCAACCACCTGGTGTTCAGCGGCGGTCTGTCCATCTACGTGCCCTACGATCCGGAGGTTCAGGCGGCGGTGGACACGGTTTACAACGACCGGGCCAACCTGGATCAGGTGTCCCGGCGCAGCGGCCAGCGGCTCATGTCCGCCATCACGGTGGTGGACAACTCCACCGGCTACGTGGTGGCCATCGGCAACACCATGGAGAAGGAGGTGGATCTGGGGCTGAACCCCGCCGTCCACTCGCTGCGGCAGCCCGGGTCGTCCATCAAGCCCCTGTCCGTCTACTCCCCCGCCATCGAGATGGGGCTCATCACCCCCGCCTCCGTGGTGGACGACAGCCCCCAGCTGCTCAACGGCAAGGTGTGGCCCTACAACGTCTTCCCGCAGTACGACGGGCTGACTACCGTCTGGGACGGGCTGACCGAATCGCTGAACACCGTGGCGGTGCGGGTGCTGGAGATGGTGACCCCCCAGGCGTCCTTTGACTTCCTGGAGCAGAAGTACGGCATCACCTCCCTGGTGTCCAACTACGTGGACAGCCGGGGGGAGGCCCACTCCGACATCGACCGCAGCCCCCTGGCCATGGGTGGCCTGACCCGAGGGGTGACCACCTTTGAGATGGCGGCGGCCTTCGCCACCTTCCCCCGGAACGGCGCCTTTAACCCCGCCACCACCGTGCTGGAGATCAAGGACGCCTCGGGCAAGACCATCATCGACCACCGCACCACCCCGGAGCTCATCATCAGCGAGCGGACGGCCTACTATATCAACGCCAACCTGTCCAACGCGGTGACCTCCCCCATAGGCACCGCCGGCAGGGCCCGGATCTCCGGCCAGACCGTGGCGGGCAAGACGGGCACCACCAACGATGTGTTCAACTATTGGTTCTGCGGCTACACCTCCTATTACACCGCGGCGGTGTGGACGGGCTACCCCTACAACGAGCAGATCAACAGCAACTATGTCAACCCCTCAGTAAACCTGTGGCAGAAGGTGATGGCGCTGGTGCATGAGGGGAAGGAGAACGCGCCCTTCCCCGTGCCCGGTGAGCTGGTCACCACTTCGATCTGCAAGGATTGCGGCAAACAGGCGGGGGACAACTGCGCCAGCGACCCCCGGGGCAACCGGGTGCAGTCCCTCCGCCTGCTGCGGGAGGATGTGCCTGCCGAGCGCTGTGACTGCCACGTGACCTTCCAGGTATGCGTAGACAGCCCCATCCTGAAGGAGGACGGCACCCCCAGCGGGTATTACCATCTGGCGGGGCCTTTCTGCCCGGAGGAGAGCGTCAAGACCGTGGCCTACGTGAACTTCCAGCGGGAGGTGGAGGTGCCCGCGGTATCCGTGGGGGACACCAGCACCCTGCTGAGCACCTATGAGAAGTGGGCGGAGGGGGCCGGCCCCTGTGACGTCCACACCGAGGAGGGGCTGGAGAGCGATCCGCCGGTGGATCCCAGCGCGTCGCCGGAGCCGGGCACGTCCGACCCGCCGATGCCCACCGAGCCCTATGTGGATCCCACCCAACCGCCGGCCACCATGGAGCCTACCTTCCCGCCGGTGGATCCCACCCCGGAACCGCCGCCTGAGAC
Organism: bacterium; assembly: GCA_004560375.1. GTDB lineage: Bacteria > Bacillota > Clostridia > Oscillospirales > Oscillospiraceae > Enterenecus. The sequence goes on along the minus strand of SFVC01000007.1, from coordinate 9,196 downwards.
TCCGCCGTTGGATCCCTATGTTCCGGCGGGGGATTCGTAACAGGTTATAGTACGACAAATGCGCCGCCCGCCGGGTGCCCGGCGGGCGGCGTTTTGCGCTCCAAGGCGGAAGATCCCATGATTGTGCCGAAGAATGGCGGCGGGGGAGGAGAAGGTTTGGCAAATTTGCGGGGAGAATTGGAATTGCGCCCCGTCCGCCTGTGTGGTACAATAGACCACGGTACAAAGACAGATGGGGAGAGGAGAGGGCAGGATGGAGCAGGATCGCGGGCCCAGATATTTTGTGGTGGAGGCCGCCGTGTTGCCGGAGATCTACCTGAAGGTGGCGGAGGCCAAGCGGCTGCTGGAGACGGGGGAGGAGCGGACGGTAAACGCCGCCACCCGCCGCACCGGCATCAGCCGCAGCGCGTTCTACAAGTACAAGGACGCCATCCGGCCTTTTCAGGATATGCTTCACGGGCGGATTGTCACCATCCAGATCCTCCTGCGGAACCAACCGGGGGCGCTGTCCTGCGTGCTGAACCTGCTGGCGGATCGGGGGGGTAACGTGCTGACCATCAACCAGGCCATCCCCGGCGGCGGCGCGGCGGCGGTGACGGTGGGGATGGAGACCAGCGGGTTGTCCGGGGGCCTGGAGGAGCTGCTGGAGGAGCTGCGGGCGCGGCCCGAGGTGATCCGCTGCGAGATCCCGGCAGGTTAGTTCCTTTTTCTCTGGAGAAAAAGGAACCGAAAAGGGTCTTAGACCCGCGAGCTTGAAGCCCGCTGACGGAACTGGGCGGAACGCGGAAGGTGTTCCGACGGCGACGGGCGGTGTGCTGGACGGGGCGTTTTGTCCCGGAAGAATGTGTTAAAGGAATGACAGATAGTATGGTAAATGTGGCGATTTTAGGCTTCGGCACCGTGGGCTCCGGCGTGGCGGAGGTGCTCACCGGGCATGAGAGCAGCATTGAGCGCAAGGCGGACGGCCTGATCCGGCTGAAGTATATCCTGGACGTGCGGGATTTTCCGGACAGCCCCTTCGCGGATCGGTTTGTGAAGGACTTCGCGGTGATCGAAAACGACCCCGAGGTGGACATCGTGGTGGAGACCATCGGCGGGGCCGGGGTGGCCCTGGACTTCACCCGCCGGGCGCTGGCGGCGGGCAAGAGCGTGGTGACCTCCAACAAGGAGCTGGTGGCTACCCATGGCTATGAGCTGAACCAGCTGGCCCGGGAAAAGGGCGTGTGCTACCTCTTTGAGGCCAGCGTGGGGGGCGGCATCCCCATCATCCGGCCCCTGAGCCAGTGCCTGGCCGCCAACGAGATCCTGGAGATCTACGGCATTTTGAACGGCACCACCAACTATATCCTCACCCGGATGATCCGGGCGGGGCTGAGCTTTGACGCCGCCCTGGCGGAGGCCCAGGAGAAGGGCTACGCGGAGCGGGATCCCTCCGCCGACGTGGACGGCCACGACGCCTGCCGGAAGATCTGCATCCTGGCGGCCATCGCCTTCGGGCGGCACATCTACCCGGAGCAGGTGCCCACCCAGGGCATTGCCGGGGTGACGCTGGCGGACGTGGACTACGCGGAGAGCGCCGGCAAGAAGATCAAGCTGCTGGGCCGGGCCATCCGGCGGGAGGATGGGAAGGTGTGCGCCTACGTGGCCCCCCATCTGGTGGATCAGGCCAACCCGCTGGCCGGGGTGGAGGACGTGTTCAACGCCATCTCCGTCCGGGGGGACGCCATCGGCGACGTGATGTTCTACGGCCGGGGGGCGGGCAAGCTGCCCACCGCCTCCGCCGTGGTGGCGGACGTCATCGACGTGGCCCGGAACATGGGACACCGCAAGGCCCTGTCCTGGGAGCCCGGGGGAGAGGACGCCGCCTGCGGCACGGATGCGCTGGCCAGCCGCTGGTATGTCCGGGCCAAGGCCCCGGTGGATGCCCTGCGCTCCGCCCTGCCGGGGTGCAAGCTGCTGGCCCGCCGGGAGGGCGGCGGGGACGAGTCCGCCTGCCTCACCGGATCGCCCCTCACCCAGGGGGAGCTGGAACAGGCGCTGGCGGGGCTGGAGTGCCGTTCGGTGATCCGGGTGCTGGACTGATTTGGCTGTACCGCATAAAATGGAGTGTCGATAGAAATCTCCATGAGAGGATGAATGGAACTATGGCATTGATCGTACAGAAATTCGGCGGGTCATCGGTGGCGGACGCAGACAAAATCCGCAACGTGGCCCGCATCATCACCGATACTTACCAAAAGGGGAACCGGGTGGTGGCGGTGCTCTCCGCCCAGGGGGACACCACCGACGACCTCATCGAGAAGGCGGCGGAGATCAACCCCGCCGCCTCCAAGCGGGAACTGGATATGCTGTTGTCCACCGGGGAGCAGATCTCCTGCGCCCTGTGCGCCATGGCCATCGAGGGCATGGGCTTCCCGGTGGTGTCCCTGACGGGGTGGCAGGCGGGCTTCCGCACCAACTCCGGCTACGGCAACGCCCGCATCAAGCGGGTGCAGGGGGAGCGCATCCGGGCGGAGCTGGACAAGCGGCGGATCGTCATCGTCACCGGATTCCAGGGGCTGAACAAGTATGACGACATCACCACCCTGGGCCGGGGGGGATCGGACACCTCGGCGGTGGCCATCGCCGCGGCGCTGAACGCCGACCTGTGCCAGATCTACACCGATGTGGACGGCGTGTACACCGCCGACCCCCGGCTGGTGCCCGGCGCCCACAAGCTGGACGAGATCACCTATGACGAGATGCTGGAGCTGGCCACGCTGGGCGCCCAGGTGCTCCACAACCGCTCGGTGGAAATGGCCAAGCGGTATGGCGTGAATCTGGAAGTGCTGTCCAGCTTCTCCGGGAAGCCCGGTACAAAAGTGAAGGAGGTCGTCAAGACCATGGAAAAATCCCACATCAGCGGCGTCGCCAAGGACAAAAACGTGGCCCGTCTGGCCCTGGTGGGCCTGGAGGACACCCCGGGCATCGCCTTTAAGATCTTCTCCCTGCTGGCCAAGAACAACGTGAACGTGGACATTATTCTCCAGTCCATCGGGCGCAGCGAGACCAAAGACATCAGCTTCACCGTGGCCAAGGGCGACATGGAATTGGCCCGCAAGCTGCTGGAGGATAACCGGGATCGCATCCACTTCGACCACATCGACGTGTCGGACAACATCGCCAAGGTGTCCATCGTGGGGGCGGGGATGATCAACAACCCCGGCGTGGCCGCCGCCATGTTCGAGGCCCTGTTCAACGCGGGGATCAACATCAACATGATCTCCACCAGCGAGATCAAGGTGTCGGTGCTGGTGCACATCAGCGACGCGGATCGGGCGGTGCAGGTCATTCACGAACGGTTTTACGACGAGTTCAACGGCGGGCAGTGAGCGCGCCGGGGGGGCCGGGCCGAAGGGCCCGGCCCTTTTTGTCAGGTGCGTTGCTTTGATGTCGTGGGGCGGAATTTTGCCCGAATATTTGACAATCCGGGTGAAAAGGGGTTGCGAACCGGGGGGAACTACATTATAATAAATCTGTTGGGCCGGTGTTCGGCCCGCAATGCGCCGGAAAAGGCAGACGGCGCTGCCGCTGCGAATCCCGGCGCGGAGGGATCAAGCATGGTAAAAGCGATTGTAGGGGCAAACTGGGGCGACGAGGGCAAGGGCAAGATCACCGACCTGCTGGCGGAGACCTCCGACGTGGTGGTGCGTTTCCAGGGCGGGGCCAATGCGGGCCACACCATCATCAACGACTATGGGCGCTTCGCGTTGCACATTCTGCCCTCCGGCAGCTTCTATCCCCATATCACCAACGTGATTGGCAACGGGGTGGCGCTGGACGCCGCCAAGCTGGTGGACGAACTGAACAGCATCGAGGCCCAGGGGGTGCCTGCCCCCAAACTGATCGTATCCGAACGGGCCCAGCTGCTCATGCCCTACCACGTCCTCCAGGACGGGTACGAGGAGGAGCGGCTGGGGGGCAGGGCGTACGGCTCCACCAAGAGCGGTATCGCCCCCTTCTACTCCGACAAGTACGCCAAGACGGGCATACAGGTGTGCGACCTCTTTGACGAGGAGCGCCTGTGGGATCGGCTGAGCCGGGCGGTGGAGTTGAAAAACGTCCTGTTCGAGCACCTGTACCATAAGCCTCCCCTGGACGTGAAGGCGCTGTACGACCAGCTTCTGGGCTACCGGGAGCTGATCCGGCCCTATGTGGGGGACGCGGCGGGCTTCCTCCACCAAGCGCTGAAGGAGGGGAAGACCGTCCTGCTGGAGGGGCAGCTGGGCTCCATGAAGGATCCGGATCTGGGCATTGTCCCCATGACCACCTCCTCCCACACCCTGGCGGGCTACGGCTGTGTGGGGGCCCCGGTGCCCCCCACCGCCATTGAAGACGTGATCTGCGTCACCAAGGCCTACTCCTCCAGCGTGGGATCCAGCACCGAGCCCTTTGTCAGCGAGCTTACCGGCCCCGAGGGGGACGAGCTGCGCCGCCGGGGGGGCGACAAGGGCGAGTTTGGCGCCACCACGGGCCGGCCCCGCCGGGTGGGCTGGTTCGACGCGGTGGCCACCAAATACGGCTGCATGGTGCAGGGGGCCACCCAGGTGGCCCTGACCTGCCTGGACGTGCTGGGCTATCTGGACGAGATCAAGGTGTGCGTGGGCTATGAGATCGACGGCCAGGTGACGGACGTGTTCCCCACCACCCCCCGGCTTCTGCGGGCCAAGCCCGTGTTTGAGACGCTGCCCGGCTGGAAGGCGGACATCCGGGGGATCACGGACTATGACGCTCTGCCCGCCAACGCCCGGGCCTATGTGGAGTTCCTGGAGGAGCGGATCGGGGCGCCCATCGCCATTGTGTCCACCGGGCCCAAGCGCCACGAGATCGCCCTGCGGTAAATACAAAGGACAGGCCCGCCCGTACCGTGGGCGGGCCTGTCCTTTACAGGAGGAATGACCATGACGCTGTACGAGAAATATTGCGGGCTGGACATGGACTTTTCCCGGCTGAGTCTGGAGCGGGGGGACACCGAGGGTGGCTACTTCTGCGACCCCGTGGGGGCGGAGGTCATCGGCTGGGCGGGGGTGGACGGCATCCACTGCTGCTTTGTGGAGGGCTTTGGGGACATGGTGTTTTCCGTCAGCCCCATGAATTCCCGAGGACACTATGTCCACCCGCTGGCCCGGAGCTTTGAGGACTTCCTGCGGCTGGTGCTGGCCTGCGGTGGCGTGGACGCCATCGAGCAGGCGTGGATGTGGAATCGGGGGGAGTTTGACGCCTTCCTGGAGACCTATCCGCCCAATGCGGAACAGCGGGCCGTGCTGGACGGGCTGGCCCAGGCCCTTTCCCTCATGCCGATGGACGACCCTTACGGGTATATCAAGGAGGTGCAGGCCTCCTTTGACGGCGGCGAGCTGCGTTTTAGCGAAGAATATTATGAGCTGACAGGGGAGGAGGAGCCCGCCACTCCCCCAGAGCGCCCGGAATGGAAGGTCTACTATGAGGGCGGCTTCTGGGATCGTGGGGGTCAGGGCAGACCGGGGACGGAGATCCCGGTGGGCAGGGCTTTCTCCTGGCAGGGCAGTCTCTGCCACGTCCCGGCGGTATACGCCTGCGGGAAGGGGCTGGTGGTGGATCTGTGCGTGGAAATCGACCCAGCCCGGATGGGGGCCTTCTGGGAAAAGTGGGGCCCCCGGCTGCGGGAAGGGCGGAAGCTCACCCCGGAGGAGCGGGAGCAGCAGTCCGTGGACAACCCCATGAATCTGGACTTCGAGATTCGGTCGGTGGTGAACGGCCGGGAGATCCGGGCACAGCGCGGCCGCGGTTTCGGCTGGACGCCGCCGGGCTGCGTCCCGAACTGGCTGGAGAGCGAAACAATGCCCGAGCGGCAGTATGACGAGGGCCTGTGGCTGCTGGAGCGCTATGGGCTGTCCACCGACCGCTGCTGGATGTTCTGGCGGCAGTCCTTCCCTTGGGCCACCCGACGGGAGCCTGCCGTCCGGACGCTCTCTCTGGTGCTGGAGGCGCGGCCCAAGCCCGTGCCCGGGCCCCGGTTCACCGTGTCCGGCCCGGGGGACAGGGTGGAGCTGGCTAACCCCGTCACCGGTCAAATTCACACCTTGCGGGTGGTGGCGTATGAGGCCCAGGAGGTGGATATGTCCGATCTGCCGGATTCGGAGGGCTGGGACTATCCCACCCACTGCACCTTTATGACCTACACCGTGGAGCCGGAGCTGTCCCGGGAGGCGCTGTCCGTTCAGGACGTGGAGCATGGGGATCGGCCCAGGCCCAAGCCGCTGGACACCACCGGGGGAGCGGACGGTTCCGCGGCCTGCTCCATCGGGATCATCGGCGGATCAGATGGGCCCACGTCCATCTTGGTGGCCTGCGGCAGGGGCTGGCTGGACTCCGACCCGCCCCAGCTACGGTCGGCCTGTTCCGCCCTGCGGTTCGCGCCGCCTGAGAGCATCCAGTGGCGCACCGTCTTTCGAGAACCGGCCCCGGACGGAGTGACGGTAGAGCTGCTACCCTGAGCGAACGCATAGAAAAAGCGGGCGGATCCAGCCGGATCCGCCTGCTTTCGCTATCCATTGAGGTTGACGGGCTTGCGGGGCTCGTTCTTTTTCCGGGCGTTGGTTTTGCCCTCCGTCTGAATCTCGCCCGCGGCGATGAGGGAGCGCTTGGTCAGCGCCGGGCCCACCAGCTCGTACACCAGCACGGAGAACAGCACCACGCTGCGTACCATGGCGCCGTCGGACAGCTGCTGGGCGGTGAGGGCCATGCCCAGCGCCACCCCCGCCTGGGGCAGCAGGGTGATGCCCAGGTGCTTTTTGATGTTGTCGCTGCAGTGGGTGAGGGCACAGCTGCCGTAGGCCCCCGCATACTTGCCCAGGGAGCGGAACGCGATGTACACCACACCGATGAGCAGCACCGCCGGATTGGCCAGGATGCTCAGGTTCAGCTCCGCGCCGGACAGCACGAAGAACAGGACAAACAGGGGGGCCGTCCAGCCGTCCACCCGGCCCACCAGCTCCTCGGAGAAGTCGCAGATGTTGCAGAAGATGGTGCCGGTCATCATGCACACCAGCAGCAGGCTGAAGCCAAAGTGGACGCCGCCCACTTCAAACTCCGCCATGGACAGCCCCACGGTGAGCAGCACAAAGCCGATGGAGATGGACAGACGCTTGCTGCGGGAGTGGAAGAACTTCTCCACCCAGAACAGCACCCAGCCCGCCAGAGCGCCCAGAGCCAGGGACAGAACGATCTCGATCACCGGCTCCACCAGCACGGTGAGGATGCTGATGGCGCCGCTCTCCAGGGCGGAGGCCACCCCGAAGGAGGCGGAGAACAGCATCAGGCCCACCGCGTCGTCAATGGCCACCACCAGCAGAAGGAGCCGGGTGAGGGGGCCGTCCGCTTTGTACTGCCGCACCACCATCAGGGTGGCGGCGGGGGCGGTGGCGGCGGCGATGGCGCCCAGAGTGATGGCGGAGGAGATGGAAATCAGCGCGGGGTTGATAAAATGCAGGACAATAAGGGCGGCGTCCACCAGGATGGTGGTGACCACCGCCTGGAGAATGCCCACGGTGATGGCCTGCTTGCCCATGCTTTTGAGCTGCTCCAGCCGAAATTCGTTCCCGATGGTAAAGGCGATGAAGCCCAGAGCTACCTGGGATACAATGTCCAGGGAGGCCACCTCCTCGGCGGAGTTGAAGCCAAGCTGGAACAGATTCAGCGCGCCGATACAGTAGGGGCCCAGCAGCAGGCCGGTGACAAGATACGCGGTGACGGCGGGGAGGTTGAGCTTTTTGGCCAGCCGGGACAGGAGCAGACCACCCACCAGGGAGAGGGAGAGCTGGATCAGGATTTGCATAATGACACCTCGCAGGTTTGACATAAAATGAGCGAAGTGTACTATAGCATCCCGGCGGTCAAACCGCAAGACGAAATTTTAACAAAAAAAGGAGGGTGGAGATAAAAACACTTGGGGAGGTTTGAGAAGCGTCTGAGAAAGGTGGAGGCCCTCATTCTGATCTCCGCAGCCCGCCGCGCATTGACACGCAAAAGCGGCAGTGCTAAAATGAATGCGGAAAGCTGGATGTAAGGCCGAAGGGATCGCTTATCCGCGAGGGGGAGCTTGATGAAAACGCTGAACATAGCGCTGCTGCAGCTTGCGCCCTGCGGCACGCTGGAGGGGAATCTGGAAAAGGGGACGGCAGCCTGCCGGAGGGCAAGAGCCCTGGGGGCGGACATCGCGCTGTTCCCCGAGATGTGGAGCAACGGCTACAACATCTATGGCCGTCCGGTTGACCAGTGGAAGGCGGAGGCGGTTTCCATCGATGGTAAGTTTGTCAATGCCTTCGGCCTGCTGGCCAGAGAGCTGGGTATGGCTATCGGGATCACCTTTTTGGAGGCATATGAGGGCGGGGCCCGGAATTCGATGGTACTGTTCGACCGATTCGGCCGGCGGCAGATCGCCTACGCGAAGGTTCATACCTGTGACTTTGATGTGGAGCGCAACCTCATGCCGGGGGAGGGATTTTATACCGCCGCACTGGACACCCGCTGCGGCCCGGTAAAGGTTGGGGCCATGATCTGTTTCGACCGGGAGTTCCCTGAGAGCGCCCGGATCCTGATGCTCCAGGGCGCGGAGCTGATCCTTGTCCCCAATGCCTGCCCCATGGAGATCAACCGCCTCTCCCAGCTGAGGGCCAGGGCCTATGAGAATATGCTGGCCATTGCCACCTGCAACTACCCGGACTCAGTGCCCGACTGCAACGGCGGATCCAGTGTCTTCGACGGCGTGGCATACCTGCCGGAGGCGGACGGCTCCCGGGACACCTGCATTTTGCAGGCGGGCGGGGCAGAGGGGATCTACCTGGCGGGACTGGATTTGGATCAGCTTCGCCGCTACCGGGCGTGTGAGGTCCATGGCAACGCATACCGGCGGCCGCAGAAGTATGGACTCCTGCTGGATGCAAAGGTTGATCCGCCGTTCCTCCGAGAGAATTGCTGATCCGTGAGAAGGAACGAGAAAAATTCTGCAAAGTTTCTGCAAAATTACACTTTACAAATTGAGGATTATCTGGTATACTACGTAAGCACACTAAGGTATGCGCCCGTAGTTCAATTGGATAGAGCGTCAGATTCCGGTTCTGAATGTTGGGGGTTCGAGTCCCTTCGGGCGTACCATTGAGCGCATATCCGAACCATT
>SFVC01000026.1 GCA_004560375.1 bacterium | reverse complement strand
AAAACAAGAAATCATTGCTATTATTAACGATAGAACACCCATAGATAGAGATTGGATTATAACGCTCAATGGATTGAAACGATTTGCACGTAGATTCTCAATCAAAAAAGTTCTAGACGGGCCTTTCCCATATGAGAATATTCAAATATCTCAGGCTGGGGACAGGCTCACGATTGATGAGGACGAAAAAGTTATAATAGATAACAACACGCTCAATCTCAAAAATCTCCATGATCTAATTTCTGAATTAGCAAAGATTACTAGTGACTATCAAGATGCCAGTATAGATACTACGGGAGGAACTGGCGCGTTTCCTGAAGCGTTAGGAAACTGGGTTTTTCAGCAAATGCTTGATGCGCAAACAAAAAGCATCGATGTTATCTCAAATCAAACTGTTGACATTCCGATAGTAAATATTTTCAAGCCATAACATAACAGATGTAGTGTCTTTCCACGGGAAAAGCAAGCGGTGTATAGCGGTGCGCTTGTGGAGATTGGCCTAGTTAAGTAGAACCTTGTGATTCGGACGACTGAGGAAGGATTCTGCACTAAGCGGGCTAATGCACCCATTAGCCTGGGTGCCAACATTTCTGCCTACAGACGCAAGAATACTGCTGAAAACCAGCCAAAAACGATAAGGTGCGAAAAAGAATTAAATCCTATCAATCCATTGTGTCCCAATGGATTGATAGGGTTTATAAAAAACAGCCGAAACCGCTTAATAGCCTATATGCCGTACTCCTAAGCGGAAGGCCGCTGGTTCGAATCCAGTTCGGGGTGCCAGCTCAGAAATTCCCACCACCGCTCCGTTTCCGCCTGCGGCGAAAACTGCGCTCTGGTGGGAATTTTTTCGCTTCCATCCGCGACCCGCTGCGCTGGGCTCGCGGATGGGCCGCCCTGCGGGCGGCGGAAGGGCGCTGCGCCTTGGCTTCGCCTGCGGCGCATCCTTGTGGAAAGTCTTCCTATTTTGGTTTGGGGCCCGGAGGACGGCGGGCCTTCGGCCCTTGTCCTGTCTGGAGCAGTGTAGTATAATGGCCCTATCAAGCTGGACGGGGGAATGGTCATGGACAAATACGAGGCCCTGAAGCGGTATTTCGGCCACGGCCGGTTCCGCCCCGGGCAGGAGGCGCTGGTGGACGCCCTGCTGGCCGGCCGGGACGTGCTGGGGGTTATGCCCACCGGGGCGGGCAAATCGGTGTGCTACCAGCTCCCCGCCCTGTTGCTGCCGGGGCTCACGCTGGTGATCTCCCCCTTGATCTCCCTGATGAAGGATCAGGTGGCCGCCCTGGAGCAGGCGGGCATCTCCGCCGCCTTCCTCAACTCCACCCTCTCCCAGGAGGAGTACCGGGACGTTTTGCGGCGGGCCCGCAGAGGGGCGTGCAAGCTGCTGTATGTGGCGCCGGAGCGGCTGACCGCCCCCGCCTTTCTCTCCCTGGCCCGGGAGACGCCCATCCCCCTGCTGGCGGTGGACGAGGCCCACTGCGTCTCCCAGTGGGGGCAGGACTTCCGGCCCAGCTATCTGAAGATCCCCGGGTTTCTGGAGCAGCTCCCCCGCCGCCCCGTGGTGGGGGCCTTCACCGCCACCGCCACCGATCAGGTGAAGGAGGACATCTGCCGGCTGCTCCCGCTGAGGGATCCCCTGTCCCTCACCACCGGCTTCGACCGGCCCAATCTGTTTTTTGAGACCGTCCGCCCCCGGAGCAAGGAGGCGTACTTAAAGCAGTTTATCGCCCAGCGCCCCAACCAGAGCGGCATCGTCTACTGCGCCACCCGGAAGACGGTGGAGTCCGTCTGCACCGCCCTGACGGCGGAGGGGGTGGCCGCCACCCGCTACCACGCCGGGCTGTCCGATAGCGAGCGGCGGCAAAACCAGGAGGATTTCGTCTACGACCGGGCCCGGGTGATGGTGGCCACCAACGCCTTCGGCATGGGCATCGACAAATCCAACGTGGGCTATGTGGTGCACTACAATATGCCCAAGGACGTGGAGAGCTACTACCAGGAGGCGGGCCGGGCGGGCCGGGACGGGGCCTACGCCCATTGTGCCCTGCTGTTCTCGGAGCAGGATGTCCGCACCGCCAAGTTCCTCATTAACAACACCGCCGAAAACGAGGCGCTGGAACCAGAGTCGCGGGAGCAGCTTCGCCTGCAGGATCTCCGGCGGCTGGATCGGATGACCGCCTACTGCAAGACCAGCGGTTGTCTGCGGGCCTATCTGCTGCGGTACTTCGGGGAGGAGGCCCCGGACTCCTGCGGCAAATGCTCCAACTGCACGGGGGAGCTGGAGCGGCGGGACATCACCGTGGAGTCCCAGAAGATCCTGTCCGCCGTCACCCGGGTGGAGCGGCAGTACCGCTCCGGGCTGGGGACGGCCCTGATCATCCAGCTCCTCCGGGGCAGCCGGGAGCAGCGGGTGCTCCAGCTGGGGCTGGACAAGCTGCCCACTTACGGGATCATGAAGGACGTGGATCGGGCCCAGCTCCACGCCTATATCGACAGCCTCATGGAGCAGGGCTATCTCTTTTCGGACGGCGCGGACTACCCTGTCCTCCGCACCACGCCCCGGGCCCGCCAGGTGCTGTTCCACGGGGAGCGGGTGACCTTCGCGGGCCCCAAGGCCCGGCCGGAGGAGCGCCGCCCCCGCCCGGAGGCCGCCCCCCTCCCCGCCTCGGCGGATCCGGAGCTGCTGGAGGCGCTGCGGGCCCTACGCACTCGTCTGGCCGCGGCGGGGGGCGTGCCCGCCTATGTGGTGTTCTCCAACGCCGCCCTGCTGGACATGGCCGCCCGGCAGCCCGCCACCCCGGAGGAGTTCCTGGAGGTGTCCGGCGTGGGGGCGGTGAAGGCCCAGCGGTACGGGGCCGCCTTTTTAGAAGCCATCGCCCGGTGGCGGGCCGCCCGGGGGGACGCCCTCCCCTCCCCCGACGAGTCCCCGTCGGGCCCGGGATCCTGAGGAGCGCCCCACAGCCCGATCCCCCGATCCCCCGGATCGGCGGTGGACAAAGACAAATCCCCGTTTCCGGCACAACAGCCGGAAAACGGGGATTTTCTTGTCTGATTCAGATGGCAGACCCCTCCCGCTGCCACCGCTCCAGCTCCTCCGGGGTGGCCAGCACCGTGTGGGTGCCCCCCACAGAGTGCTCCACACCCTTCTCATAGTCCACGCCGGCGGCGTTCTTGTCGTAGGCCACCGACTTGCGCCGCTTCTCCACCTCGGGATTGGGGTGGGGAACGGCGGACAGCAGGCTGCGGGTGTAGGGGTGGATGGGGTTGGAGAAGATCTCCTCCGTGGTGCCCGTCTCCACCAGGTAGCCCAGGTGGAGCACCCCGATGCGGTCGGAGATGTACTTCACCATGCTGAGGTCGTGGGCGATGAACAGGTAGGCGCACTTGGTTTCCTCCTGGATGTCCTTCATCAGGTTGACCACCTGGGCCTGGATGGACACGTCCAGGGCGGAGATGCACTCGTCGGCGATGATGAGCTTGGGGTTCATGATGAGGGCCCGGGCGATGCCCACCCGCTGGCGCTGGCCGCCGGAGAACTGGTGGGGGTAGCGCTCGGCGTGGGCGGGGGACAGCCCCACCTTTTTCAGCATGGCCCCCACCGCCTCCCGGCGCTCCTCGGCGCCGGAACAGCGCTTGTGGATGTCCAGCCCCTCGCCGATGATGTCCCCCACCTTCTTCCGGGGGTTCAGGGAGGACATGGGATCCTGGAAGATCATCTGCATATCCCGGCGGAGCATGGCCCGGGTGTCCTTATCCAGGGAGCCGGAGATCTCCTTCCCCTCAAAGGTGATGGAGCCCGCCGTGGGGTCGTAGAGGCGGATGACGCTGCGGCCGATGGTGGTTTTGCCGGAACCGGACTCCCCCACCAGGCCGTAGGTCTCGCCGGGGTAGATCTCAAAGGACACCCCGTTCACCGCCTTGACGGAGAACTTCCGGGAGACGGGGAAGTGCTGCTTCAGCCCCTCCACCTTTAATAACGCTTCGCTCATAGGTATTTTTCCGCCTCCTTTTTGGCCCGCTCCAGCCGGGCGCGCAGCCCCTCGGGCAGCTCCACCTTGGGCGCGTCCGGATGGAGCAGCCAGGTGGCGGCGTAGTGGGTGTCGGAAATTTTGAACAGCGGCGGCGCCTCCTTCTCGTCAATCCGCATGGCGAAGGCGTTGCGGGGGGTAAAGGCGTCGCCCTTTGGCTCGTGGAGCAGGTTGGGGGGGCTGCCGGGGATGGAGTAGAGCCGGTCGTCGTCGGTGTCCAGATCCGGCATGGCGGACAGCAGGCCCCAGGTGTAGGGGTGGGCGGGCTCGTAGAAGATCTCGTCCACCTTGCCCACCTCCACAATCTTACCGGCGTACATCACGTTGACGTAGTCGGCCACCTTGGCCACCACGCCCAGATCGTGGGTGATGTAGATGACGGACAGGCCCAGCCGATCCTGCACCTCCTTGATGAGCTCCAGGATTTTGGCCTGGATGGTCACGTCCAGGGCGGTGGTGGGCTCGTCGCAGATGAGGATGTCGGGGCTGCCGGACAGGGCGATGGCGATCACCACCCGCTGGCGCATTCCGCCGGACAGCTGGTGGGGATAGTTCTTCATCCGCTTCTCCGCGTCGGTGATGCCCACCAGCTCCAGCAGCTCCACCGAGCGCTTCCAGGCGTCCGCCTTGGACATCCCCCGGTAGAGGATCATCCCCTCCATGATCTGCTTGCCGATCTGCATGGTGGGATCCAGGGAGGTCATGGGATCCTGGAACACCATGGCGATGCGGTTGCCGTTGATGGTCTTTCTCAGCTGCTTCTTGGGCAGCTGCAGCAGATCCACGGTCTGCTCGGGCTCCAGCCCCTCGGCATAGGTGTACAGCACCTGGCCGCTGTTGATGGTGGCGTTGCTGTCCAGCAGGCCGCAGGCGGCCTTCATGGTCACCGACTTGCCGGAGCCGGACTCGCCCACAATGGCCACGGTCTCGCCCTTTTTCAAGAGCAGGTTGACCCCCCGGATGGCGTGGATGACGCCGGCGTTGGTGCGGAAGGAGATGTCCAGGTCCTTGATCTCCAAAATCGTTTTGTTTGCCATGGTTCTCCCCTCCTTACATGTCTTCCAGCTTGGGGGCCAGAGCCTCCCGGAAGCCGTCGCCGATGAAGTTGAAGCCCAGCATCAGCAGGGCCAGCACGATGATGGGAGGCATGATCTGATAGGGCAGGGTGGTGATGTTGTTGAAGCCCGCCTCAATGAGGGAGCCGATGGAGCACTCGGGCAGCACGATGCCCACGCCCACGAAACTGAGGAACGCCTCGGTGAAGATGGCGGTGGGGATGGAGAACATCATCTGGGTGATGATGGGGCCGATGGTGTTGGGCAGGATCTGGCGGAAGATGATGTGGAAACTGCCCGCCCCCAGGGTGCGGCTGGCCAGCACGTACTCCTGCTCCTTGAGCTTGAGCATTTCGGCGCGGCTGATCTTGCTCATGCCGATCCACTCGGTGAGCAGCAGGGCCACGATCACCAGGAACATCCCCTTGGGCATGAAGATGGCCAGCACGGACACGATGACCAGCCGGGGCACGGAGTTGGCGATCTCCACGATCCGCTGCATGATGTTGTCCACCATGCCGCCGAAGAAGCCGGAGATCAGGCCGTAGCTCATACCGATGATCATGTCGATGACGATGGTGACAAAGGCGATGATGAGGGAGATGCGGGCACCGTCCCAGGTGCGTGTCCACAGATCCCGGCCCACGTCGTCGGTGCCGAACAGGAAGGTGTGATCCGCGAACAGCTCGGTGTTCTGGCCGCTGCCCTGGAAAACGCCGGAGATCTGGGGGCCGATGCCCTTGGCCACGATCTGCTTGCCCTCGGCGCTGGTGACGGAGATGATGTCCTTGTAGCTGTAGGCGTTCATCATGGGGCCGAAGATGGCGAAAAACATGATGAGCACCACGATGACAAGTCCTGTCACCGCCCGCTTGTTCTTGAAGAAGCTGATGGCCACACCCTTCCAGTAGCCCTGGGAGGCGAAGTTCTGGTCGGTGGTGATATCCCGCTGGGGGAGGAACTGAAAATCCTCCTTGGTGGGCACATATGGCGTGTTGTTCATGATCCACCCTCCTTTGCGGAAACCCGGATGCGGGGATCCAGCAGGCCGTAGAGCAGGTCTACCACCAGCATGATCCCGATGTACAGCGCGGAGTAGAGGATGCCCAGGGCCAGCACGTAGTTGTAGTCCACGCCTTCGCCGGCGATGGCGTCCACCATCAGCTTGCCAATGCCGTTGATGCCGTAGATCTTCTCCACCACCAGGGCTCCGGTGAGCAGATCCACCACCAGGGGGGCCAGCACCGTCACGATGGGCACCAGGGCGTTGCGAAGCACGTGGCGGCGCACCAGGGCGGAGCCGTACAGCCCCTTGCTCTCCGCCAGCCGGACGTAATCGCTGTCCATCACTTCCACCATCTCGTTGCGGGTGAACCGGGCCACCGTAGACATGGTGAAGAGGCTCAGGGACAGGGACGGGAGCACGGAGGAGAACAGGAACCGGTTGGGGTCAAAGAAGTAGGGGAAGAAGGGGATCCGGAAGGAGAAGAAGTACTGCAGGAAGATGAGGAACACATAGGACGGCACGCACACGCCGATGATGGAGAACACGGTGCAGAAGTGATCTAGGAACCTTCCCCTGTTCAGGGCGGCGGTGATGCCCAGCAGCAGCCCCACCGCCGTGCCGATGAGGATGGCGATGCCGCCGATGCGGAAGGAATTGGAGATGGCGGTGGCCAGCACCGTCTTGATGGGTGCGCCGTTGTAGAGGGAGGTGCCCTTGCCGAAGTCCCCCCGCAGAAGGTTGGACAGATATCGCCCGAACTGGATCAGGATGGGGTCGTCCAGCCCCATCTCCGCCCGTTTGGCCGCAATGGCCTCCGCGCTCATCCGCTCTGAGGGGAAGGGGTTGCCGGGCATGATTCGCACCAGCACAAAGAGCAGGAACACGATGAGAAACAGGGTGAGCAGGGCCAGCCCCACCCGTTTCAAGGTATATTTCACCATAAGCATTACCCCACATAACTCTAAGTATGGTCTGTGTCTGCCGCCGTAAAAATCACAGTAGGGGAGGGGCTTGCCCCTCCCTTCCCGGCGAGGAGCGCAGAACCTCCCGGGCGGGCCAAGGCCCTCCCCTACGGCAATTCTGACCGGCCGCGGCGAAAAGAGCGGGGAGCGGCTCTCAAAAAGGGCCGCTCCCCACAAATACAACCTGTTTTGTGTCAGCCCAGGGTGACGGACTTATAAACCCGGTTCAGGGCGACGGGGTGGAACTCGATGCCGGACACGCCGTCGGCGATGAGGTTGGCATTGGACTTGGTGTACAGGGGGGCGATAACGGCCTCCTTCATCACCAGCTCCTCGCCCTCGTACAGGGCGGCCCAGCGGGCGTCATAGTCGGAGACGTAGGCGCCGGTGGTGCAGTCTTTGATGATCTGGTCATACTCGGCATTGCTCCAGAAGCCGTAGTTGTTGGCGTTGTTGGTCACCCACATCCCCATGTAGGTCATGGGGTCGGCATAGTCGGGGCCCCAGCGGGTGAGCGCCACGTCGTAGTTGTCGTTCTGCATCTTGTCCAGACGCTCGGCCTTGGTCATGGGCTGGAGGTTCAGGGTCACGCCGGGGAGGTTCTCCTCCACCTGGCTCTTGATGGCCTGGGCCACCTTGGCCACCTCGTCGCCCTCGTTGTTGCCGTAGATCACGGTGAACTCGAAGCTGTCCACGCCCAGCTCGGACTTGGCGGTCTCAAGGTATCCCTGGGCCTTGGCCACGTCGAAGGAGCAGTAGTCGGCAAACTTCTTCTGGTCGGCGGAGAAATCCTCGCCGGAGGTGGCGCTGGCGGCGAACTGGGGAGGCACGGCGGTGTAGGTGGCCAGGGAGCCGTCCATCACGTAGTTGTCCACCAGGCTCTCCCGGTCGATGGCGTTGGAGATGGCCAGACGCAGGTTGGCGTTGGCCAGCATACCGCCCTGGGCGTTCTTGTCGGTCTGGCTGAAGGTGAGGTACCACATATAGCCGGCGCCGGTGACCTTCAGCTTGCTGGACAGGGCGGAGTCCTCCTCGGCGGAGGCCACCTGGCTGCCGTTGATGGTCACCAGATCCAGGGTGTTGCTCTTAAACGCGGTGAGGGCGTTGTCGGAGGAACCCACCACCTGGTAGTTGATGCCGGCCAGCTTCACACGGCCGGCGTCCCAGTAGGTATCGTTCTTCTTCAGGGACAGGCTGGCGGTGCCGGGGGTGTAGCTCTCCAGCACGAAGGCGCCGTTGGACAGGTAGGTCTCGGGGCTGGTGCCGTAGGTGCCCGCCTCCAGGCCGGAGTAGAACTTCTCATTGATGGGGTAGAAGGCGGGGAAGTACATCAGGGAGGGGAAGTAGGAGACAGGGGCGGTGAGCTCCACCACTACGGTCTTGTCGTCCGGGGCGCTGATGCCCAGGGTCTCGGGCTCGGCCTCGCCGGCGGCGATGGCGTCGGCGTTCTTCACGTTGCCCACGCCGTCGCAGAACATATAGTTGTACTCAGTGTTGGTCTTGGCGCCCAGCCGCCAGGCGAACACGAAGTCGTTGGCGGTGACGGGGTCGCCGTTGGCCCACTTGGCGTCCCGCAGGTGGAAGGTGTAGGTCAGGCCGTCGTCGGACAGGTCGTACTTCTCGGCGATGGCGGGGACGGCCGCGCCGTCGGCGTCCATCTGCATCAGGCCGTCGATGCAGTCGGCGATGACCTCGAAGGAGTCGCCGTCGGTGGCCAGATTGGTGTCCAGGGACATGACGTTGGTGGACAGCATGACATTCAGGTACTTGCCGCCGTCACCGCCCTGGCCGGGGGCGTTGGAGGCGCCGGGCTTGTCGCCGCCGCAGGCGGCCAGACTGAACAGCATCAGCGCCGCCAGCAGCATAGAGATGGTCTTTTTCATTCTATATCCGCATCCTTTCTGATTCTATCACATTAGGACATTAAAATAGCACTGTACTAAAGTGATGCAAGTATGATATCACAGTATTGCATTTTTTGCAAGTGACAAAATCAGCAAACATCAGTACAAGATCAGAAATCTCTTTGGGGCATCTGTTCAGTGATCGGCAAGTAGCCGGCAATTTAGCCCCCTGTTTCAGGGTACATCCCCAAAAAAGCAGGCCGTTTTCGGGGAAAACGTGGAGCATGACAGCCTCGTTTGAGTCCCGCAAAAAAATGCCGCTGTGCGCCCTTCCGGTTTGCCTACTGTCCCCTCACAGGCGCACTTCCACATCTTCCCAGGTCTTTTCCTGCATGGCAAGCGTTCTGACAGGCTGGTGAGCGGCGGGGTCTGCCGGCGGCCCGGCAATGGGATCTAAAATTTGATGCCGGAATACCGGTATTTTTTAATGCTTGTACCATAAACATAGTACTCCCCGGCCTTCGATAAGCAAACGCGCGAGAGAACGGCAATAAACCATCCTTTTCCCCATCGAACGGCCGTGCTTTGGCACGGCAGATCATTGTAATATGGATCATGCTCCCGATTTCTACGCAAGGAGGTTCCTTCCATGACGCCGCAGCCATACCCCTTCTCCAAAAACCGCTATTTCCCCCACAAACGTATGCGTGCCGTTGACTTTATCCGGGATCAGGAGTACGCTGAGAAAAAACTGGCATTTCTCAGCCGTTGGGATTGGGGAACCGGCGTGGCCCTCGGGCTGGAGGCCCAGCGCATCGACGGGGACTCTCTGCTGGTGTCTCCCGGCTTTGCCGTGGATGGGCGCGGGCGCTGGCTGATTGTGGACGAGCCGGCCATCTGCCGTATTCGAACGCTGCAGGGCTTCGACGCCCTGTGTGGCGAAACCGCCATCCTCTGGCTGACCTACCGCGAGGAATTGACCGAGCCCATGTTTGTATCCGGTGAGGGGGAGGAGGTGCGGGAATACGCCGTGGCGCGGGAGCGCTTTTCCTTCCGGCTGACCGATCTGCGGACTCTGCCGGAGGCTGCCGGAGATCGGGCGTTATTTTCCGATGTGGTTTTGTTTGAGGATACCGACCTGCGTATCCGGCAGGTGATCCCCAGAATCCTGCCGGCCCGGGGACTGGTTCAGCTCAAATTGAAGATCGAGAGCTTTTGCCCGGAACGCTTGGAGATCGGGCTGCATTATTTCCCGGAGCTGCCCGGATGGAGGCCGGCAAATGGCGACCGGCCGCTTTGCTTTGACCAGACCCTGCGGCTGGAACCGGGCGAAACGGAGCTTGTCTTGACCGGCGCTCTTGATACTACCGCGCAGGCTGTTCTGCTGTCTTTGCCTGAACGTGGGTTTTTGCTGGAAAAACGGGGTGTTCCGCTGCGGGCGCGGCATCGTTTTCAGGAGGAATTTCCGGTCACCGCCGGCGATCCGCTTGCCGCTTTGGAAACCCGCCTGCTTGCCCAAGACCCGCAGGATCTGTGGAACAGCGATTCGGATGAAGGCGTTCCCATCGCCGGAGTGCGGCTGCTCCGCTATGGGGATCAGGTTTTGCTGGACAGTATTTTCCCCTTGTCCAGGAACCGCCGGGCGGTGCTCCCTTATTTAAAAGAGCGGCTGCGGTATTGCGGAGCCTTTTTCCCGGCCGCCCCTGAAGCGGGGGGCCGGGAGAACACCGCCGCCAATCCCCCGCCAGCCGAGGCTCCTTCGGAAGATCACAGGCGCATGGCCACCGGTATCGTTACGCTCACCGCCGGACTGCACCTGCAGGAGGGAAATATTCTCTGTTCAGACGAAATCGCCCATGAACTTGGCCCGGGCACAGTGTTTGTGGAGTTTGGCATTGAGAATCTCTATCCTGCGGTGGGCATTGACAGGAATTATACCGATCTTCTGCTGGGCGACGCATCCCTGTTCTCCCAGGCCAGCGGCACTTATGACTGCGGCTTTGACCGGGGTGTGCGGATTCACCCGGAAAAAGGGACGTTTGAACTGGCTATCCGGCTGAAAGGCGAACTGCGCCAGACCTCCCTCCGGCTGCGCTGGTTTGCCTGGCGCACGCAGGAGCAGATCGCCCACAGCCTTCCGGCCGGAACCCTGCTGCGGCTGGAGCCGGACGTGATCCACACAGAACCCGGTGCCACCGTCAACTTCATGCCCGTGTTTGCGGGAGGGGCAGGCTCGCCCTGCGACTTCCTGATCCCCGATAAGCAGTCCGGCCTGATTACGCCTAACGGTATCTATACCGCCCCCCAGAAGGACGGTTTGTATCAGATTTGCGCCCAGGTCAAGGATATGCCGGAGACAAGGGTGAACGCTTTTGTCATTGTGTGGGCGCACATGGAGGTCGCCGAATATGCGGATGGCGCCCTTTGACCGCCTGCAAACGATCCGGCTGGCCCGTGAGAGCCAAACCGGCCGCGGGGAGCTCTGCCGGGAGCCGGACGGTACGTACCGGGTGAAGCTCTGCATCAAATCCGAAACCTGCCAGCGTGAGATCCTGGACGCGCTGGATCAGTGCATCCCGGTTCGCTTGGAAAACGGCGCTTTGGAGCTGCTGCTGCCCTGGTACGAGGGAATTTCGCTGCGTCAATGGCTTTACGAGCGAGCGCCCTCCCTTGGACAGCGGCGGGACGTCTGCCTGTCCCTGCTGGAACAGCAGGTGGAGATGAAGCGGAAACTGCCCCCCTGTTTCACGGCGCTCTCCGCCAATACGGAAAATCTGGCCATTGACGGCACATCCGCACACCTGCAATATCTCCCGGATCTGAGGGACTGGGAACCTGGCATCGGGGAACGGGAGGCCGTCTGCGCCGTAGCCGCGGTGATCTGCGAAGTGCTGACGCCACAATCGGGGAAGGGGCTGTTCCGGCAGCTGCCGGAGGAGCTTCGGCTGCTGCGCCGCCGGCAAAAAGAGCGGGACTACGCCAGCTGGGGACAGCTCCAGCGGGATGTGGCCGCCATCCCGGACGACCTGCCCCGTATCAGGTCGGTTTTGCGCTCCTGTCTGCTGCGGGTTCACCGCAGGCTGTCCCGCTATGGCAGCCATATTCTGCGTATACTGGCCGCCGTGCTCCTGATCGCCGCGCTCCTGTCCCTTGTGTCGGCATACCGTCAGCGCAACGGCGGAAAGGACGCCATCTGGCCGGGAATGCCCCAAGTCGGCGACCAGGATTTACGAAGCAAGGAGGGAGGTGAATGAGACAAACCATGTCCGCATGGCTGCGTCAGCGACGCCGCCTGCTGCTCCGGGAGGGGATCGTTTTGATCTGCGCGCTGGCCCTGGGTCTTGGATACAGCCTATGGCAGTCCGACGCCTATATGCCCTCCCTGGACGGCAATATCTACTCCATGCTGGCCTTGGAGGATTCCCTGCTCATGGTGCTCTCCAACGGCAACCGCAACAGCCTGATCCGAATCGACCATGCCGGAACGCTGCTCAACTACGCGGACACAAAAAGCGGACAGGCGTTTCAGTACCTGGAGTCAGACGGTGAAACGGTCTACGCCATCCTCTCTTATGAAAAGGACGGAGCGGCTCTCCAGCGGCTGGTTTCCCTCTCCCTGAACAACGCGGTGATGCGGACAAAGGTTCTGACCGAGCTGACAACCCTGCATGGCGCTCCATCGGGGGTTGAATGGCGGGAGATCTATCTCGTCCCCGGCGCGGACGGCGCCCTTTCCATCAAGCTGGCCGGGGTGGACAAACAGGGCCGGGGGCATCTGGCCCACTGGGACAGCGCCACAGGCCGCGCCCGATTTGAGGAGATCCTGCCGGGTGAACGCATCCTGTTTCTCAAGTATGTGGAGGACGCGCACTACATTTGGGTCAGCCGGGACAAAGCCGTCGGGCAGTACCTGGACGGCGTCTGGCAGCGGGATCTGCTGGCGGGTGTGTCTCATACGCCGCTGCATATCTCCACCTGCGGGACGCGCTGCTTTCTCTCCGACAGCGTCAGCGGGGACATTTTTGAGCTTCTGCCGGATGGAACGTCCATTCGCCGGCGGGAAGGCGGGCATGAGATCGGCAGCTCGGGCTTCCAGTACCGGGAGCTGAAGGTTTACACCACCTACCTGAACCCGGACGGCGCCATCCGGATCGTGGGCCTGTGCGCCGCGGAGCATGGCGCCGTCGTCGACGGGGAGGACTGGAGCGTGGGAACGCTGCGCCTTGGACTGCTGGCCCTGCCGATGATCTGCCAGCATGGCTGGCTGGCGGCCCTTGTGTGTTGGGCGCTTCTCTCCGCCCTTGTGGAGGCGGTTTATCTGATTCTGCGCTCCCCCCGCCTGTCCGTCCGTCTTTTACTGTGCGAGGCCGTGGTGGCGGTCATTCTCCTCACAAGCGTCACCGCGGTGCAGTACCGCTCGTTTCAGGAAACCATCCGGGAGGAGGCCTATCAAAAGCTCCGCCTGATTGGCGGAAGTTTGGCGGCCTCCCTCACAACCGGAGATCGCGCCGACAGTGAATCGGTAGATACCGCCGTCGGCCGGATGGAGCGTCAGGTCGGCATGGCCATGGGGGGGTACGGGAAAGAGTACGACGCGGGCGTGTATTGGGATACCGGGTACGGCCCGGTGATCCTCTCCGACAGCGCAATTCCGGAAGGGTATCTGCTGGAAGATGTAAAATCCAGGGAATATGTGTCCGTCATCTCCCAGGTCCTCCGGCAAGGGCAAGCCATATTGAAGCGTATCCAAACCGATACCAGTTACCAGTACCTGTACGCGCAGACCTTTTCCACCGGCGGCCATACCGGCTGCGTGGCGGTGTCCCAAAACGAGGAGGTTATGCTGTCCGGCCGGGCGGAGTTTTTTCAGCGACTGCTCCCGATTTTAGCCGCCTGCCCGATTCTGTTTTTTGCGCTGGTTTGGATTACGCTGCGCCTGCTCAGGCCGCTGGACGAAATACAGCGGGGGCTGGAGGAGTTTTACACCGGCGGCAGCGGAGGGCAGATGCGGCTGGACGGTATGCCCCATACGGAGCTCTACGAGGTGGGGCGGGTGTTCAACCAGCTGTCCATCCAGACAAAAATACAGTTTAACGAGCTGCAAAGCATCAATGACGCATATGCGCGCCTTGTGCCGGATTGTCTGCTGAGTATGCTGCACAGGCAAAGCGTAACCCAGCTCAATGCCGGAGATCACACCACGGTGGAGGGCGGCCTGCTCATTCTCATTCCCAGAGAGTTCTCGGTGAGCTGGGTCAGTCTGAACCAGCTGGCCGGGCTGGCGGCAAAGCCGGTATCGCAGTCTGGCGGTATGCTGGTGGACTATGACGAGGGTCTGCGCGCCCTGACCGCGCTGTTCCCCCGGGCGGAGCTGGCGCGGGACTGTGCCCTGGACTGCCTGGAGCGGCTGGAGCAGGCCCGGACGCCGGCGATGGCCGCTGTTTTAGAGAAAACGGTGGAGCTGGGCGTATTCGGATGTGAGCGGCTGATCTATCCCTTCGCGGTATCCAAAGAGCTGCGCCGGAATCAGGCCGTGCTGGAGCGGGTGCTGGACTTCGGCGCGCCGCTGGTGCAGACCGGCCGCGCCGGACGGGCGGATCTGCGGCCGCTGGGGTGGGACGGCACGATGGAGATCTATGAAGACCCCGCCTGCCGTCCGTCCGACTGGCAAAGCCGGTGGCGCACGTCCGCCCGCCTATGGGAGGATGCCCTGGGGCTGTTCCGCCAGGGGGAGTTCACCCCCGCCATGCGGTTGTTCGCGAAGGTGTTGCGGCTGATGCCGGAGGATATGGCCGCCCGCTGGTATCTGTTCCGCTGCGAAACCCTGCGCGACCGCGCGTTCCGGCAGGCGGACACCGGGCTCCTGTTCGACTGGGAGGGATCCGGTTATGAGTAGTTCCGGGAAAGAGCGGCGGGGCCGGGGGCCGGAGGACTATTGGCATATCGGCCCGGTCTATGTGCAAAAGTGGCTGGTTCCGCCGGCCATCATCGCGGTGTCTGCCGCAGTCCTTATCCTGTTCGGCCTTCCGGTTCAGCTGTTCCGGGAGGAGGAACGCCGGCTTCCCGCCTATCGCTACAACGATCCTGAGCTGGCCGGACTGTCCGGCCTGGTGCAGGTGCTGGATGAGGATAACCGCGTGCGCTATGTGGGCCAGGTGGCCGCGGGGGCGTATACGGGCCGGGGAAAAGTGTTTAACGAAGCCGGAGAGCTGTTGTACGACGGCCCGCTGATCGACGGCGTCTACGAAGGCCCCGATGCAAAAGTCTACCAATCCAACGCGATGGTTTACACGGGGGAGATGGCCGGAAACCTCTACGAGGGCTATGGCCGCAGAATAGACCCCGACTCCGGGGTTGTCAGCGAAGGGCAATTTTCCAGAGGACTTCTGGAGGGGCCGGCCCAGCAATTTTACGCGGACGGCACGCTGCTGCGGGACGGCATATTTTCCCGCGACCTTTTGGAGGGCGAGGGCCGCGAATACGATCCGGCGGGGGTCCTGCTCCGGGAGGGCGCCTTTTCCGCGGGACTGCTCCATGGGGAGGGGCGGGACTATACCCCCGGCGGGAAGCTGCGCTATGAGGGACAGTTTTGGCGCGGGCTCTACCATGGGCAGGGCGTCCTTTACAATACCCTCCTTGGGGTTCCCAGCGCGGCAGGCTCCTTTGTATACGGCGCCCTGACCGGCCAGGGTACGATCTATCATCCCAGTGGGCAGATCCTGTACACCGGTCAGGTCTGCGGTGAGCGGCCCCGTGCGGAAACCTTTCTGGGCCTGTCCCTGGCAGAGGTGGAGGCGGCGTTCACCCCGCACTGGGCGCTCTATTCCTGGGAAGGGATCACAGCCTTTGTCTACCCCTATTTTAACCTGATGTTTATCACGGAAAGCCCCGTCGCGCTGGCGTCGCCCGCACAGGCGGAGGAAACGGCCCGGCAGGAGCGGCAGGAGCTTTTAGACGCACTGAACCGCCCCGCTCCGGAACCCGCCGCGGGGGCCGGGGAACCAGGGGTTTCCCCAGCCATGGAGACGGAGTCCGGCGGAACGGGCAGTGTGCAGAACCAGACCGCCGCGCCGTCCCGGCCCCCGGTTTACGAGGATGAGCTGCTCTCGCCGGATACGGACAAGCGCTCCATCCTCATCACGCAAGTTTTGTCCTATGGGCTGCCCCTCCCCTGCGCCGCCCAGCCGGAACAGGATGCTGAGGCCGCCGGGCGGCACCGCCCCGGCTGGCGGGAATGGTTCAGCGACTTCGCGCTGAGCGGGTCGGCCCAGGGCGCCTGCGTCCGCCAGTCCGGGCAGTTTGTCTGGCGCTTTACCCCTTCGCCCTCGGAAGAAGACAACAAGCTCATTGACGAGTTTTGGGCCGAATCCGCCGGGGTGGAGACGATGACGGTGCGAAAGGCACATAAGGATATGCAGCTGTGGTATCAGACGGCGCGATGGGGGGATGGTTCATGAGTCAGGATCCGGTTTTTGAACAGCTCGGCAATCTGCTGCTGGCGCGCCTGCGGGGGGAGCTGGTGCCGGTGGTGCTCAATCAGGAGGACGATATCAAGCTGACCCATCCAGGTGCGGAGACCGATTACCGCTTTGGTGTGTTCCTCCACGACATCGAGGAGGTGCGCCCCTACGGCCCACCCTCCTCCGTCCGGGTGGACGAGGACACGCGCCGCCACCCGGATCGGCTGCTGGCCCTTCACTTTCTGCTCTACGCCAACCGGAAGGCGCCCTTTGACAGCATGGGCGCGCTGGACGAAATGGTGCTTTTGGAGGCGGCCATACGCGCGGTGCACAGCATGGGGCCGCTGGAGGTGGACGGCCAGAAGGTGAAGGTGGGGTTCCACGGGCTTGCCGAGCAGGAAAAAACCGCCCTGTGGCAGAGCCTGAGCAACCCGACGGTGGCCTCCGCCACCGCGGCGGCTATGGGGGCGCTGACCCCCATGCCTTGCGTCCCGGTTCCCACCGGGCCGTGGCTAAATCCCGCGCCCAGCGTGCTCGTGGGCGGGCGGCAGGCAATCAGCGACGGCAGCAAGCTGATGTGCGCGTGGGGCGGGCAGATCTCCGTGCAGTTTGCCGGCCAAACCAGCGTACAGCTATAACGCTATCAAAACAGGAAAGAGGGTATTTTGATATGGCTGAATATTTATCTCCGGGCGTCTATGTGGAGGAATTTGATTCCGGTGTCAAGGCAATGGAGGGCGTCGGAACAAGCACCGCCGGGTTTATCGGTCTGGCGGAAAAAGGGCCGGTTACGGGCCGGCCTGTGCTGCTGACCAGTTTTGTGGACTATCAGCGCCGGTTCGGCGGGTATCTCTCGGAGCTGGAATACGGGACGTATCGCTACCTGCCCAACGCGGTGGAGCAGTTCTTTACCAACGGGGGCAGCACCTGCTACGTCATGCGCGCCGCCCCCGAGGACGCCGTCTGCGCCAAAAGCGCGGAAGGCCCTGTCATGGTGCGGGCCCAGGATCCCGGCGCCTGGGCGAATACCATGCAGGTGTTTTTCACCCGGAGCGTCCGGGCCAGAACCCAGATCCTGGCCACCCAGGACGGAGTGAACGGAACACAGTACCGCCTGAAAAACGCCGCCGGGTTCCGGGTGGGCGATTTGATCCGCTATCGCGGGGAGGATTCCACGGCCTATTACAAGATCACCGCCTTAAACGGCTCTTTGGCCGCCTTCCATGAGACGCTTCCGGAGGACGCGGTGGATACCGCCCTGGTTCCTGCCCGCACGCTGGAGGCGTGCGGCGTGGATATGGTGATCCGCTGCGGCGGACAGGAGGAGAGCTATCCCGGCTGCTCCCTCAACCCCACGGCCCCCGACTATCTCATGGCGGCGCTGGAGAAATCCAACATGGCCGCCATGACGCTCAACCTGCCGGAGGTTGCGGACGATCCCCTGGTGCTGCTGGGCGGGGCCCCGGAGGCGGAACGCCTTCGCATCGAGCTGAGCGGCGGCCTGAACGGCACCATGGACAATGTGAACGCGGGCACCTTCAACGGCGCCGACCTGGGCCCCGGCAAGCGCTCCGGCATCGAAGCGTTCCAGGAGATCACCGATGTGTCCATCCTGGCGGTGCCCGGCGTCACCGACGCCAATGTGCAGGCCAAGCTGATCGCCCACTGCGAGGGGCTCACCAGCCGGTTCGCCGTGCTGGACGCGCCTTTGGACTGTACCGCGGTGGACGAACTGAACCGCCACCGCAAGCGCCTATGACACCTCCTATGCCGCCCTCTACGCCCCCTGGGTGCAGGTCTACGACCCGCTGCTGCGGCGTCCAACCTTCCTGCCGCCCTCCGGCTCCGTGTGCGGCATCTATGCCCGCACCGACATTCATCGGGGGGTGTTCAAAGCCCCCGCCAATGAGATCGTACAGGGCTGTACCGGATTGTCCGTCAATTACAACGCCGCCGAACAGGGCAAGCTCAATCCCAACGGTGTCAACCTGATCCGGGCCATCCCCGGCCAGGGCATCCGGGTCTGGGGGGCGCGCACCTGCTCCAGCGACGGAAACTGGAAGTACGTCAATGTCCGCCGCCTGTTCATCTTCCTGGAGGAGTCCATCCGCGCCAACACCGGCTGGGTGGTCTTTGAACCCAACGACGAGGGCCTGTGGTCCCGGGTGCGCGGAACGATCGCGCTGTTTTTGGAGACCCAGCGGCGCCTCGGCGCGCTGGCCGGTTCCACGCCGGAGCAGGCCTACTATGTGGACGTGGGCCCCGCCACCATGACCCAGGACGATATTCTCAATGGACGGCTGATCTGCGAAATCGGCGTAGCGCCGGTGCGCCCCGCGGAATTTGTCATTTTCCGCATCGCGCAGATCACCCAGTCCGCCACTTAATCGCCGAGGAGGGAGCCTAACATGGCAGAGATCATATACCCGTTCAAAAAGTATAACTACAAGGTCTTGATCGATCAGTCCGAGGAGGCCGGCTTTTCCGAGGTGTCCGCGCCCGACATCACGGCTGACCCCATCGAGTACCGGGAGGGCAACATGGCGGGCAAGACCCCGGACAAGCAGCCCGGTATCCTGAAGTATTCCAACGTGACCCTGAAGCGGGGCACCACCGAATCCCAGGTGTTCTGGAACTGGATCAAGGAGATCCAGGACGGCAAGGCCACGCGGAAAACGGTGGTGATCACCCTGATGGACGACGAGATGAACGAAGTGGCCTCCTGGCAGCTGGAAAAGGCGTGGCCCACCAAGTATACCGCCCCCGACTTCAACGCCACCAGCAACGAGATCGCCATTGAGAGCCTGGAGCTGGTGACCGAAGGCATTACGCGCACCAAATAAAGGGGGATGACAGATGGAATTGCAGACGTTATATCCATTCCGGCTCCCCAAAGGCTATGTGGACGGAGAGGGCACGCTCCACCGTGAAGGACGGATGCGGCTGGCCACCGCCGGCGACGAGCTGGGCGCACTGCGCGATCCCAGAGTCAAGGCGGATGAGCGCTATCTGAATGTGCTCCTTCTTAGCAAGGTGGTCACCCTGCCGGAGGTGACGCCGGAGATCATCGAGGGCCTGTTCGTCGCCGACCTGGAGTTTTTGCAGGATATGTACGATACCGTCAACAAGGCGGAAAAGCCCCAAATCCAGGTAGCCTGTCCCACTGCGGGGAGACCTTCACAGACACCATAAATTTTCAGGGGGCGGGATGAACCTCCGGCCGCCCAGGGAGCTGTACCGCCAGCTCTCGTTCATCTCGTACTATTTCCACTGGGGCTTGGAAGACGTACTCGGCCTGCCGCACCTGGAGCGGGAAGCGTTCTGCCGGGAGATCAGCCGGATCAATCGGGAGGCCAACAGCCAGGAGAAAAACCTGTTCGACGTTTGACTGCAAAGGAGCGTGCGCCTCATGGATCCACTGGCCTCCTATACCTTCCACGTCTGGCTGGGTACGCTGGAGTTTGGGTTTTCCAGGGTGTCCGGTCTGAGCAGGGAGACCGAAACCACCATTTATCAGGAAGGCGGCGTCAATGACCGCGTTCATGTGCTGCGCGGCCCTGTGCGGAATCCCGGCGCCCTGCATATGGAGCGCGGCGCCTACGCGGGGGAGTATTTCCCCTTTTACCTCGCCGGCGAGCGGCTGTCGCCGCCCATGCGGATTGAGGTGCGCTCCCCGGAGGGGCTGTGGCCGACGGGAAAATTTTACACGGTGACGGGCCTGGTAGTCAAGAAATGGGAAGCCGGTGAGCTGGATGCGCAGCAAAACACACTCCTTATCGACAAGTTTGACCTTCAATACGAATTCCTGTACGTCACGGTACAGTAGCGTCGCCCGCCTGGCCAACCGCCGGCACAGTCTCAGCGCCCGCCTCCCGGAGCTGGTGCAAACCGTGCTGGGCCGCCGCCGGACGCTGGACACCCTGCGCCGGTTTTACCGTCATATTGTCAACCGGCTGGACACACTCAGTTTACAAAATATGATTTTCCGGCGGTCTGTCCGGCATATTTGGCGGGATGAAACCGGCGGCCTTGTGCACCGGTATGCCCGCCGGGAACTGGATGTGCCGGAGGAGCTTTGCCGCCTGCCGGCGGCAAAGCCGGTTCCATCCCCCATGCAGCCGCCGGAGCCGGAGGAGCGGCGTGAACCGGAGAAAAGGCGGCCGGAGCCGCCGCCGGTGGAGCACGGCCTTCGTTTGACAGATCGTGATTTTCGGGTTTTGGTGCGCGGTGTGGCCGATGCCCTGGGCCGTCAGAGCCGGTTGGAATCCTTGCGCCGGGGAGGAATGTAATCCATGAGCATCTATCAAAAAGCGCGGATCTTTGACCCGGACTCGCCCACAGACGTTTTTTATGTGCAGTTTAATCCCAACACCCTGGAATACTCCGCCAGCATCAGTCAGGAAACGCAGAAGAATGTGCAGGATCGGAACGGCAGCGGCAATATCCAGACACCCAATACGCAGCAATCTCCCCTTGCGGCGGAGCAGGGGTCAACCCTGGTGGTTCGGCTGTTTTTTCATTCCTATCTCAACGACCTTGTATTTCACGACGTTCGGCCTGACGTCAACCGCGTGCGGGCGTTTCTGCCTGCGGCGTCAGGGGCGGATTCTTCACAGCAGGATGACGCGCTCTTTTTGTCCGATCTCTCCTGGCTGTTTCAATAGAGAGGGAGCACAGGATTATGAAATTTTCCGCCCTTTATCAGACCTATGGGGCCATGCGCGAACCCAGCTATGCGTTACAGGTGGGCGGCAAAGCCCTGGACATCGGCGACGACGCCCGCCTGCTGCGGGTGGAGTGCGAGCTGACCTGCACCCGGCAGGCGGGCGTGCTGGCGCTGGAGGCCGCCCTGAACCCGGAGCGGAGCCATGGCGCGGCGTGGCTGGACGCGTTCCAGCCCGGCGCGGCGTGCTCCTTTTCCCTCGGCTACGGGGACTGTATGACCGAGGTGTTCTGCGGTTTTCTCTATGATGTGGTGTGGAGCGATCCGCTGGATGGCCCGACTATGCACATGGAGGCGATCTGCCTGGATGTGCGGGGGCGGCTGATGCTGACCTCCTGCGCCGGCGCCGGGAGCCAGCGGGCCTTTTCCCAGATGATCAGCGATATGCTCAGCCAGGACTGCTGTCAGGATCTGGCCTCCAGGCGGATCATAGACCCCCCGCCCGAGGACTGGGATCTGCCCACCCTGCGCCCGGGCGCTTCCGATTATCACATCCTGTGCGCGGCGGCGGATTTTCTGTGCTATGAGTTCTACGCCTTTGCGGATGAACTGTATTTTGGAAAGCCCCGGCCGGAGCGCGGCGCTGTGCTGACCTTTGACGGCCCCAACGGCCTCATGAGCCTGAGGCGCCGCCGGACGCTGGCCGGACAGTGCGCCGCCATAGCGGTCAGCGGGACGGACGATATGGGTGAGCGGATCTATTCCCGTCAGGCCCGTGAAACGGACGGCGGCTTTGGGTCGGATCAAATGGGCGGCGTCCTCTCCGGCGCCTTCCGCCAGCCGGAGCCCTTTGTGCGAACCATGGCGCAGGCCCAGTACCTCTCCAAAGCCAGGATGGAACGGCGGCAGCGGCAATCGGGCGGCCTGGCCGGGCATGGCGTGGGCCTGCCCGAGCTGCGGCCCGGGCGGTTTGTGGAGCTGACCGGCTTCAGTCAGCCGCTGAATGGAGCCTATTATGTCCATACCGTCCGGCACAGTCTGGACAAGACAGGCTTTGAAACCTGGTTTGAGGCGGAGGACTGACCGATGGCAGAGCGTGAGATTTTGCGGGGCAAGGTACTTTCCTATCCGGCGGATCAGGACAAAGGCCTGGTAGAGGTGTCCATAGGCGCCTATGCTGAGGAAATCGGATCCGTGTATGCCCGGGTGGAGCAGAGTATGTCCGGGGTCTACTGGCTGCCGGAGATCGGAGACGTGGTGGAGGTGGAGCTCCCCAGCCACCCAGGCGGGGAGCCAAGAATCGTCCACGTCCACCGTCCGGGCGAGGACGCGCAGACCGGCGCGTGCTGGACGGAGCAGAATGACATCAAGCAGTTTTTGACCCGTTCCGGCCACCGCGTCACCTTGGACGATACCGAGGATCAGACTGCTGTTACCATTCACACGGCAGGCGGCTTGGAACTGAACATGGAGGACAGCTCCCGGATCATCGCAATCTGCGCCCCGGAACAGGAGACGCCGGTTTTGCGGCTGGATATGGAAAGCGATTCCATCCAGCTGAATGCGGGAAAGGAGCTGACAATCTCCTGCGGCGGGGCCTTGATTTCTTTTGACAGCGGCGGGAATATCACCGTTGAGGCAAAGGGGACGCTGGATATGAGCGGCCGGGACGTCATCATCAGCGCGGCAAATAAGGTGACCATCAAAGGAAAAAACGCGGAGCTGGCCGCCGATATGGGTGCAACGGTGGAGGGCAAGAGCCAGCTGGACTTGACCTCCAGCGGCATCACCCAGGTCAAGGGCGGCATGATTAAACTCAATTGATCAAAAGGGGGCGCTTCTATGGCGGCAATGGCCTTCCCCTGCCGGCTGGACTCCGGCTTGGGGCGGTTCCGGTCTTTGACCGAGCTGGAGGAAATTAAACAGTCCGTCCATTTGATTTTGACGACCCGGCAGGGAGAGCGCCCATTCCGCCCCAAGTTCGGCACCCGTCTGGATCTCTATGCCTTTGAGACGATGGATACCACCACCTGCAACCTGATCCGTCAGGGAGTGATTGCCGCGCTCCAGACCTGGGAACCGCGGATCTGGAACATCCGGGTGGAATTTGACCACAGGCCGGAGGAGGGACAGTTGATCGCAACTGTCTCCTATGAGGTGCGCCGATCCGGCGTAACCGCCAGCCAACCGGTCAGTCTCCAAACAGGCTGAGGGGCGCGGAGAACGGGGGGACGCATTTTGGATTCATTTTGGGACGCTTATCACGCCTATCTCCGCTCTTACCTGCCCCAATGGCGGTACGGCCTGGAACGGGAAGAACCGGAGGCCGCCGTCCTGCGCGCCGCGGCGGAGCTGATCGAGGACTCCTGGACGCGCCTTGCCCGCCTGCCCCAAAAGCAGGAGCTTGCCTTTCTGCAAGGCTGGGCACGGAATCCGCTGGACGCGGATCCCATGTACGCCTATGCCTCTCTGACCAGCCCGGACGGCGGCCCCGTCCGTGAAGGGAAAGAGCTTTATCTGTCCGGCGACGGCGCGCGGCTCTGGCAGACGGCGGAGGACGCCCAGGCGGAGCCGGCCCGGCTGAGGGAGCAGTTTCTCACCGGAGGGGGGAACGTGATCCCCCTTCCACCCCCGGCCCCTGAGCGGCCCGTCCGGCTTTTTGACCTTCAGCAGGCGGGACTGCCCGGCCCGGAGGTGCAGTTTTCCCACCCGGACGCCTTTTCTTCCCGGCATGGCTGCCAGGTTGAGCTGATGCTGCCCCAGGCGTCTCCCCGGCTGCTGGCCCTGTTCAGCGGCGGCGCCCCCGTCCGCTGGCAGCTGGTGCAGTCCTCGGGCGGCATGGTTCCGCTCTCCCCCCCCCGGAGCGGGCGGGGCACAGCCTGCGCTTTCACCTTCTCGCGGCGCCGGAGGGTGTGGCGCTGCGGGCCAATCTGCCCCCTGCCGGCTTGCCGGCGGATCCGCTTGGCCCTGTCACCGTCCGCACCGAACGGCGGGAACTACCCCCGGAGCTGGCATGGAGCGGAGAGGGCCCCTGTACCGGGACGCACTGGCTGCCCTTTGGGGACGTGCCGGAGGTCTGGCGCGCCTGCTGCATCTCCTGCCCGGACGCGCTGGCTCTGCGGGGCGCTCAGCTCACCATCCGTTTTGCCCTGTCCATCCGGGAGCGGGTGGATCTGCTGCCCGGTATGGAACAGGAGCCGGCGTACCGCCCCATTATGCGCCGCCTTCCCGTCCCGCCGCCCCCAGTCCGGGATGTGCGGGCCGATCAGGTGCTGTGGGAATACTGGAACGACCGGGCATGGATTCCCATACCCGGCACGGAAGGATACACCAAACTCTTTGCCGTTCAGGAAAAGGGCGCGGCGCAGATGGAGGCGCGGTTCCCCTGGCCAGAGGACGCCGCCCCCTGCGAGGTGGGGGGACAGTCCGGCCTGTGGCTGCGCTGGAGGATCGGGCGCTCGGAGAACAGCGGCTGGCTGCCCCGGCGTTGCCATGCGGCGGTATGCTCACCATAAGCGGCATACAGGGCGTCATGAGCACCCGGTTTGGGCTGCGCCGCTGGTGGCTCTGCCTGCGTGACGACAGCGGGCGTCTGGCCCAGGGGCGGCGCTTCCCCTGCCTGCGGGAGCTGGTTTGCGGCGCTGTACTGCTGCGGACGGAAAACGGCGGGCAGTGCGGAAAGGGAGAACCGCTGTCCCCGCTCAGAGGTGGAACGCTTCGGGCCGTCACGCTGACGGAGGGCTTTGGCGGGTCGGGAGCGGAGGGGCGGCCGGCTTTTCTGCGCCGCGCCCGGGCGCTCCGGCACCATCAGGGCCGGTGCGTCTCCGCCGCAGATGTGGATCAGCTGGTTTGCACCCAGCTGCGGGATGTGCTCCGCACCCGCTGCGTGCGGGAGGGCGACATCCTCTATGTGGCCGCCCTGATGCGGGACGTATCCTGCCATGAGGCGGCTTTCGCCCTGCGGAAAGAGACGATCTGCCGCCTGCTGGAGCGCACCAGCGCCCTGCCCGCCTTAGGCCTGAACCTTGTGGTGCGGGAGCCGGTATTTTATCCGGTGGGCGCCATGGTCTGGCTGCGCCCGGCGGAGAACCTTCCCGTGGAGGCCGTCCGGCGCATGGTTGAGGA
This sequence comes from bacterium, assembly GCA_004560375.1. Taxonomy (GTDB): domain Bacteria; phylum Bacillota; class Clostridia; order Oscillospirales; family Oscillospiraceae; genus Enterenecus. The sequence goes on along the minus strand of SFVC01000026.1, from coordinate 5,701 downwards.
CGCGTTGGAGCGGTTTTTGAATCCCGCCGAGGGGCATTTCCACGGAAACGGGTGGCAGATCGGACGCCTGCCCGCCGAGATGGAAACACGCAACTACCTCCAGGCCGCCTTCCCAAATCTTACCATCGTCAAGCTGCTTTTGACCGCTGCCGCGCCGGACGGCCGGGAGCTGGACTGTGGGCAGGTAGACGATCCCTATGCCCTGCCGCTGTCCGGCGTCCATACGGTTCATCTGCTCCAACAGGAGGGATTGCTTTGTACTCCTTAAATCTGGATACCACCAGCCGTCAGGAGCTCTATGCCCGCGCCTGCGGCCGCATGGCCCAGCTGATCCCCGGCTGGAGCGACGCAATTCCCAGCGATCCGGCGGTGGCGCTGCTGGAGCTGGCGTCGTATCTCTCAACCGTACAAAATCGGGAGATCAACACCCTGCGGGAGCGGCACTATCTGGCTTACCTGAAGCTGCTGGGGGAATCGCCCCGGCCATTGACACCGGCCCGCCTGTTGGCGGTTCCGGTGGGGGGCGGCCTGCCCTGGCCCGGACTGCGCTTTGAAATAGACGGCGTCCCCTTTGAGGTAATGGATGCGCCGGAAAACGGAGCGCGTCAGGTACAGGAAGCCTTACTGATACAGGGCGATCACCGCACGGCGCTGCGGAAGGACGGGCCGCTGGTCGTCGCCCCCGGCACGCCCGCCGGGCTGGGGCTCAGCCTTGACGCCCCCCTCCCGCCCGACGCCTCCGCCCGGCTTTGGCTGGAGCTGCAGCCGGAGCCGGGACGCACCCCGCCGGACGGGGAAACGCCGCCCCCCGTCCTCCTTTCCGCCCAGGCGTGGGATGGCGGCGGGTGGCAGGATGTTCCTTGCGTAGACGGTACCTGCGGCCTGCTGCAAAGCGGGTATGTGGCGCTGACGCCGCCTGTGGCGTCCAGCCGGCTGCGCATGCTGATCAACGGGGCGCCGGAGGGGGAGCCGCGGATTTCCGCCGTGGCGCTGCACCCCGTCCTGCTGGAGCAGCGCCGCACCCGGAGCCGCTGCATCCAAGTGGAGCCCCAATGCCGATTGCCCCAGGATTGGGTGGGAACCCGGCGGCTGCGTTTTTTTCTTCCCCAAGGCGGCGGCTGGCTGGAGCGTTTCCGGCTGATCGGCGTACCGCTGGAGGTGCGTTCACCCCGCTACTGCCCCATTGAAGTGCGGGTTCATATCCGGTCTTATGGCCCGGCGGCGGAGCATCCGCTGCGGACGGCGGCGATTCAGCATACGGACGGCGTAACAGGGCCACTGGATTTTGGCGCGGACGTGTCTTATACGGCGCTGTTTGCCGCCCTGGGCGCCGTTCCCGGCGTGGGGGCGGTGCGCGGGCTGGAACTGCGTGCGCTGTCCGGCGGCGGGCGGCGCACCCAGGAGGGTGGGATCAGGCTGGACGCGGATACGCTCCCCTATCTGGAGCGGTTTCAACTGACGGAGAAATAGGAGGGGGAACAGGATGGAGCAGGCGATCCGCCGGTACAGATCCGACCGGGAGCTTACCCGCTGCGGGCAGCTGCAAAACGGCATTTATTGCTCCCGCCGGTACCGCGGTCTGCGGGCCGGGATGGAGTGGATGCGGCTTTCCCTGACGGTCTCCGAGCCGGTTCTGGTAAAGGTTTACGCCACGGACGAAGAATCGGCCGGCGCCATAGACCGTCTGGAGCCGGTATTGGAGCGGACGGCATCGGATCTGATCCTCTATGGCGTACAGGGACTGTTCCTCCGCTTCACCGTAGAGCCGGGGGCGGCGCTCCAAGCCTATGAGCTGGCCTTTCCCGGCCTGTCTATTGACAGCCTGCTCCCCTCCGTCATGCAGGGGGACGGCACTTTGCGAAAACTCCTGGGCGTTTACCAGTCCCTCTACATGGATCTGAACCGGGAGCTGTCCGCATTTCCGGAGCGGCTGGATCCCCTCGGCCCCGATCCTCTGCCGGAGCTGCACCGCTGGCTGGGCGCATCCTCCTGGATGGGAATGGGGCTGCCGGATCAAGCGCTGCTGGCCGCCGCGGCGGAACTGAACCGCCTCCGGGGCACAAAGAAAGGGCTTTTGCTGCTGGCGGAGCTTGTGACCGGACAAGGCTGTGAGATCGTGGAGCGGTTTCAATGGGACAATCTGCAATCCGCCCAGGAGCGGGACGACTGCGCCCGGCTCTATGGCCCGGGGCGGGCCGGCGTGACCCTGCTGTTTCCATCCGATGCGTCAAAGCAGGCGCTGTCAAGGCTGAACGCAGTTTTACACGATTTTATCCCCTTGGGCGTCCCCTATGCGGTCGTCCGGCTGGAGGAGGGGGCGGAACTGGATGGTCACAGCTGCCTGGACAGCGACGTACGGATTACCGACCCGCCGTCTGCGGAGCTGGACGGCCCGGAGGATGGCGATCTGGTTCTGGAGTGACCGGGAGACGGGGATCTGCGCTGATGGGAGGCGAATGCCGTGGAGGGCTACGCGGACAATTCAAAGTGCATCCTGGACTATCTGGCGCTGTTCCAGGCCCTGTCCGCACAGGACGTGGACGAAGGGCTGTGCCGGCGGCAATGGCAGGCTATCCTGACCCGGGAGCAGGCCTCCGGCGAAGCTCGGCTGGCCCCGCCCTTTCTCCGGCTGCAATTCCGCCTTGTGGATCGGGACTTTCTTCTGGCCATGGCGGCGCTGGCCATGGAGCTGGACGGCGGGCTGCGAAGCGCCTTCCGCAGGAGATACGCGCTGGCGCTGCCCACAATCGAGTACGGCCTTCAGCTGATCTCCCCCATCTGTCCCAGCGGCTGCGAGACGCTGGCGGAGCTGGCGGGGGAAAACGGACTATGCGGGCTGCTGCTCGCCCCCGCCGAACCGGCCGCCTATTCGCTGGAACGGCCTTTGATTTTATGCCGTACCATACTGGCGTTTCTGACGGGCCTGGCCATGGCGGAGATTCCCGGCTGCACGCCCCTGATGGAACATCCCGAACCGTGGCTGCCGCTTTATGCAGAGGAATTCAAACAGGTTCAGGACTGGTATCTCCAAGGAACGGGAAACGTATTGTATCTGTGCGCCCCACCAGGCTCCGGGCGGAAAACCCTTTTGCGCCGCGTCTGTGGGACGGTGGTATATGCCGATGTGCGGGATCTTTCCGACCGCTCCCTTTTTGAACAGGAGCATACCCTGCGGGAGGCGGCGGCGTTGGCCACCCTTCTGGGCGCCCCAATCTGCGCCGCTCCGGATTCTGCGAAGACGGCCTTTCGATCACTGGAGCGGCTGTGCCGCCGGTATCACATTCCCCTGGCGGTTTTGGCGGAAACGGATCAAGAGTTAGCCGGGGCAAAAGAGGTTCTGCGTCTGCCCCGGCAGCGGGAGGGGGTCACCGCGGTATTCCACGGCCCCTCCGGCACCGGAAAGACCATGGCGGCCTGCGCGATTGCCCACAGGCTGGGAATGCCGCTGCTGCGGGCGGACTTGTCCCGGATCATGGACAAATATGTGGGCGAGACGGAAAAGCATTTGGGACGGCTTTTCCGCAGCGCCAGGGAAAATCACTGTGTCCTGCTGTTTGACGAGGCGGATGCCCTGTTTGGGAAGCGGGCCCAGATATCCACAGGGCACGATAAATATGCCAACCTTTCCACGTCCTATCTCCTGCAGGAGATCGAGCAGTATGACGGGATCGCCATTTTGTCCACCAACCTGCTGGGCAGCTTTGACGATGCGTTTTTACGGCGGCTGCACTATATCGTGTGCTTCAGCCTGCCGGACGCCGCCCTGCGGGAAACGCTGTGGCGTCAGGCCCTGCCGCCGGAGCGGTGCGCCGAGGAGCTGCCCTATGCGAAGCTGGCCCAGGCTGCGCTGAGTCCGGCGCGGATTCTGGCCGCTGTCCGGGGGGCCGTGGTGGATATTCTGGGCGCCGGACGGGAAAAGGTGGACGCCGCCAGCGTCGTCAACGCGTTGCGCCTTGAGCTGGAAAAGAGCAATAAGGCCCTGCCGAAGTGCCTGGCAGAATCGGGCAGGGGGGAAAGGGGAGGCGAATATGTTTGCTCATGACAGAAAAACTTCCGTTAGACCCGCGGTACAAGGCAAGCCAAACCGCACCGGGCTTCCGGAACGGCTGAAATCCGGCGTGGAGTCCCTGTCGGGGGTAAGCCTGGATTCCATCCGGGTGCATTACAACTCGCCGGAGCCCGCGCAGCTTCAGGCCTGGGCCTACGCCCGCGGAACGGAGATCCATATTGCCTCCGGGCAGGAACAGCACCTTCCCCACGAGGCATGGCACGCCGCCCAGCAGCTGCAGGGGCGGGTTCCGCCCACCACGCGGAGCATGGGCGCCGCGGTGAATGACGACCCGGCCTTGGAGCGGGAAGCGGATATCATGGGGAGAAGGCCCGCCCAGTACCAGGGCGGCGCCCGTTCCGGCATCAGCCCCGGGGCGGCTGGGAGCGCCGTTTCCGGCGTGGCCCAATTGGCAAAATACGGCCCGCTGGATCCCAATGTAGATTGTTTCTCTGCGGACGATTTTGGCAGCTATTTCCCGGATATCAGCAGTATTAAGGAGAGCAGCTGGAACATTTTGAAGCGGATCTGCTTCAGCAGATTGCGTACGGAGAGATGCCGGGCCCCTGGCGCAACGGAAGTAAGAACCAGCACAATAGGGATGGATTCTGCTGTAACGCAGATCGTTGAGCAGATCAAGGAAGATTTTCCCAGGCTGCGGGATCTGTTCCAGCTTTATCGGGAACTGGCGCAGGTCAAATTCGCGGGGGAACTCCCCCGCGGGGGGGGGGCTAAAGCCCATCGGGCCGCGACCCCGCGAAATCAGTGGAAGCTGCCGAATGGGTCGCTGACCGAATCCCCGGAAATCTTTCTTGAGCACTATCGGGACGAGTTTAAGGGAGCGGGTTTGGTTGACGCCTATAAAAGCGTATTTGTAAACGAGCTTAAGGCCGCGGTTTACACGGGGAGCAGCGAAGCGCAGCTGTATCATGATAGCCGCGCGTATTATTTGGCCCCCCAACCCGCCCCAGTGCCCGGCCAGGACGCGGGGAAGAACATCGTCCTTTACAGGGCCATGAGGCCGGTGGAGTATACATATTTAAAGGAATATATTGATCATTTTAAGAGCAAAGTAGACGCGATATACGATGACACCACGGTTGGCAATACGCCGGCGATGGGGGATGAGAAATCCCCAATTAAGAAAATCAATGACATTTATAATGAATTCACAGGGAAATTTAGAGGCCACACAGGAACCATCCTGCCAATTGGCGCCCATATTGGCGATTTTGAGCAGGTTACCTCGGGTTATATGGACAGGGATGGCGCGGACGAACGAGTCGTGGTAAAGTTTGTCATGCGAAAGCAGGGCGAAGGCAAACTTGGCAGCTTTATACAACATCTGACCCAGCCGGTGAACGGAAATGAAGGGCCGCCCGACATCATTGAACGGGATCATAGGAATGATAAGATAGGGGCCAAATGGGAACAGGCCCCCAGGTTTAGCTTAAATGTAGGGACAAGTAAGTGGGCATCCTTCATGTTTATGTATTTTGTGGATAAAATTGAAGTCCTCAATCCAGGCGCAATGAAGTAAGGCAAAAACGAACCCCTCCGATTTCTTTGGGAATCGGAGGGGTTTCTCCTGTCAGGGACGCGTTGAAACGAACAGTCTCTGGGCTGTGCCCGCTCCAGCGATGGGCGCATTTC
>SFVC01000050.1:0-5000 GCA_004560375.1 bacterium | reverse complement strand
AGCGAGACGCACCAGGACGCCGGTCCGGGGGTCGGCAGATGGGGACCAGACAGACGGGAGGTCAGACAGACGAGCGGGAGCGAGGAGGGCGAACGTGGGAGCGGCCGGCATCGAGAGAGATGCCACAAAGGGACGGTGGCGGAGGGGGCGGCCGCAGGCCTCCAACGAGGTGGGGGGGGGGCCACGGGGACCATCCCCAAAAACCAGATGCGAGTCGGCTGCCAGGGCACGACACGGGGTCTCACCGCCAGAGGCCTCCAGCACAACGGCGGTCCCGCCGCAACACCCAGGACGCCGACTGGCCTCCCCCTCAACCCCTGGGGGCCCCCCCCTCGCGGGGGCCCCACGACCGCCACCGACGACACCGACGAGCCACAGCCGGCCCCGTGGAAACAAGTCTCCCAAGGCACCTACCGACGACCACCCCCCACACCCCACACGCACCCGCCATGCCCAACCCTCTTCCCCCACCCCCCCGCGCACAGGGGGACACCCGAGAAGCACATCACCCAGGGACACCCGCCCGGCCACGGCGGCCAGGGGGTGACACCCACACGAGGTGAGGCCATTTCAGGTCCCCGGTTGACACGGGGGCGGGAGGGAGAGAGACATGGCACAGGCAAGGCAGGGCGGTCACCTGTTCGGGGCAGGGGGAGGGCCGGCAGCACCGGGGAAGGGCGGCAATGCACACGGGGCAAGGGCTGTGAGGCAGGGACGCGGGTGCCTGCCCAGGGAGAGGAGAAAGGACCCAGGCACGCCAGGCAAACCAGCACGGGGTCACACCACCACACACACGAGGGCAGTCCCATGACACCTGGGACACCAGGCGGCCTCAGTCGCCCCAGAGCACTCCACGACCCGGCCCCACCACCAGGGACCCATGTGCAAAGGCTTCCCCCCCCCTGCCACGTGGGGGGGGGGGGCTCGTCCGCCTCATCTCACCCATCCGTCCATCTTTCCACCCTCATCTCATCCGTCCTTCACCTAGTCCACCCTCCAGGGCCTGACGCCTGGGGGAAACGCTCCTGAGCGAGGCGGCCCGAACCATGCTCGCTCACCACCTCCACACCACCAGCTGCGACCCCAGGCGAGTGCGGGAAGAACCGACAGGCGGCTCGCAGCGGGGGAGGCAGGGGCAGAGGCCGCCGGGGGACGGGGCGCATCCCCCTCCTCCACTTCCCCTTCCAAGGGGAGGGGCACCACGTGCCCACGCAGCACACAGCCCGGCGCTGGATGCCAAAACCCGGCCCGGCCCGGCGTGACCCTCCCCCAACTCGGAGGGGGGAGGTACAGGCCGCATTAGGCAAAAGAGCAGCGCTTGGCCCCCACCGCGGGGGCCAGCGCACCCCTCGCGCGAGGGCGGCTCTTGCCCACACGCTGTGGCAAGTAGCACCGGCAGCTACTGCCTTGCACACTTCAGAGGGGCGGCGGCTGGGGGGTCCAGGTACCCCAAGGCCCCCCTCTCAGATCGCTAGAGAAGGCTTTCTCACCGAGGGCGCGTCGTGCCCCCCACACCATCGCTCGCCCCTTCGGGGACCCACGGGAGTGGGAACACTCCCAAAAAGTGGGAAGTCAGAAGGGGGGGGGGTCTGCGGTATGGGTAAAGCACACAGCCCATGTGAGCGTCCACGGTCAGAGCCGGGAGGGCAAGAGTCTGTGCTGCCACCAGGCTTGCCTTTCAGACTTTTCCACGTGGGTGGAGGGATGCCACGTCCGGAAAGCCAGACGGGGACCCCCCCTTCACATCTCCCGGCCCACCGCGGTCGCTCTCACGACCACATGCAGCCTTCCCGGTCAAGGGAGAAGCATGGGGCGTGCCGCTCAAGGGCCAAGGGCTGCCCTCACTGGCACACAGTGAGGGAGACCCATGACAAGGGGTCCACCTGAGCCCCTCCCGGGGAGGGGACACAAGCTTCCCCTGCCTTACCGTCTCGACCCCCTCCCCTGAGCTTTAGGAAGCTGCTCGTGGGGCACGCCACCACCACAGTGGGGACCCGAGGGGACTCACCGCTGGGAGAGGAAAACGACACCACCGCTCGGCCTCGGGCATCTGACAGGCAACCCGGAGTACTCCAGGGGCACCACAGAGGACCAGGGGAGGCACGCTCACGCACCCGCAGGGATGCGAAGCATGGCAGCGAGGGAGGCCTCCCCCCCACTTTGGGGAGGGACCGCTCGCAAGGCACACGCCAAGGCGGCAAAGCGAGAATGCCTGCTGCGTCCCAAAGGACCCAGGCCCCCCCCCCTGACTGACACCCGAAGGCAGCAGGGCGGGAGACCAGAGGTCAGGCTGGAGGCCGCACCCCTGCCTTCCCCCACACCACCCGCAGGTGGGGGAGGAGCAGCGAGGGGCCCGCGACAGAATGAGAGGCGCGGCCCAGCTCACCATGAGCGGCCGTCCCTCATCTGGCGCGGCTTAAGCCCAAGCCCAGGAGAGCGCCACATCACCACATCGATCAGTCCTGGCAGAGCCAGGGAAGAGCCCAGAAGAGGGGAGGGAGGGCCAGCAAAGACAATCACCACGGGGGCCTGCTTCAGCTTCACCGGCACCCCCTCCTCCTCCTCCCCTTCCTCTCTCAGGGGAGAGACAGCGGCTGACAACCCCGGGAGGGAGAACGCCTGACACGTGGCACGGAGCCAACAGGGTGGGGTTGTCCCAGCCGAGCCGCCGGGTGCCCGCAGCAGGGAGGCACACAGGGTAGAAGACCCCACAGGGCCACGCGCCCTGCCGCCCTCGGGTCAGCCAGAGACCGGAGGAGACACCGCAGCACGGGCCAGCTGGATGCACAAGTGAGAGCCGGCGCACAGGCCCAGGCGAGCGGCCCCCACGCGGGGTGCAAAGGGCAGGGTCAGGCCTTGGACAGCAGCCGAAAGCCCAAAGCCCCCCACGTGCATCCAGAGGCCCAAGGTCTCCAGCGACAGGCGCTGAAGAGGATCGTGTCAGCATCTACCTGGTGACAGAAAAGGCGTATTTCGGCCGCGAAAAATGTCCATGCCCAGCAGCGGGGCCCACCCACAGGACGTGGGGGTATCCCCGGAACCCCCATCCGGACACTTGTCCCCCAGCCCTGCCCTAGAGTCGCCAGACCCAGCGCTCTCAGAGCCATCTGGTCGACCCGGGGAGCGTGACCGCAGGGAAGGGACAGGGACATGAAGGAGGTGGAGCCGGCCGGCCAGCCGGGGAAGCCCTTCCCGGCTTGCCCACGCGGGCAGGTATCGGTCTGTCCGGAGCTCCAGACGGGGACTTGGCTCCCCCAAAATCCAGGACACACCATCCAGCTCAGGCCGGTCCCCACCTCCCGACCGATCGACCGACCGACAGGGAAACACTCCGAGGGCGGGGGGCGGGAAATGAGAGCGTGGGAAACGAAGTCTTGTCCAACGACCGGGACCCTACATGGGCACGCCTCAGGCCCAGGTGCACCCTTCCCGGCCACACCCGGGAGCAGGGGGCCGGCGGGGTACCGTCCACCGTCTCCGGATCCATCAGGACTTGGAAAAAAAAATGTTTCCACGGAGGCGCCTCCGACGAACGGACCCCGCGAAGGAAGGCGCCGGGGCCCGAGCCACCCTTTCCGCTCCACCCCTCACGTCTTGTGCCGGTCTAGACCTCGTGAGTACGACTCCGCACGGGCCGGCGGTAGCCATCAGTCGGGGGGCAGGCGGGGAGGGGCCCATGCCGGCATGACGACCGGGAAACAAGCGTGCCGGCCACCGAGCCTGTCGCGCCCTCCAACGCCCTCAGCGCACAACCCGGGCCGCTCCTCACTTCGGGGATGAGAGGCTGGAGGGACCGCAGGCGGGAGTCATTCACGCTCCAAAGGGCGACCCGGGACAAGGCCAGGCCACCCGAGCACAGGCAGTCCCGGGCGCCGCACACCCTCTCCCCTCGCTAGGGAGGCGGCCCGGCCCAGGCCTGGTCGGTCCCCGGGGCCGGAGCGGCAAGAGCGGATGCTGGTCGACCCGGCCAGGCGGCCCCAGAACCCGCCTGGGGAGCGCGGTGACAGTCACTCCCTCACAGGCCTGCACGCCCAATCTCCGGTGAGAGAGGGACACTCCCAGGCCTCTGAGCCACCGGAGCTGTCGCCGCCAGTGTCGCCAGCCTCCCGGAACTCTGACTCAGGCCGGATGGCTGAGTCACATCCCTCGCGAAGGTCCCCAAAGCTGCAGAGGGAAGGGACGATATAAAAGCGGACACTAGATGGCACGCGACAACCGCCACCAACGTCACCGGGACAGATCCGGAAGGCCGGCCGGCCGGCGGCGACACAACGACACAGCGCCGGCCACCCAAATGCCCGAGCTCTTCCCGGGGCCGAGGCGCCAGGCGTCCTGCACGACCGCGAAGCTTGCCTCGCGGAGCTGCCTCCTGGCAAGGCACTGCGTGGCGTGATGGCAGCAGATGGAAAGAGGGGGGCGTCGGCGGCGGCGGCGGCGGCGGCGGCGGCGGCGGCGGGGAAGGAGCTGGGAAGAGGTTCTCGCTGTTGCCTAGAAGGAGCCGCGCTCGCTCCCCCAAGCATGTCCCTTCCTGGGCTTGGGAATTCCAGAGAGAAGCCGGCGCGGTGAGGGTGGCACTAGCGAGAGAGATCTCAGGTTCCCCTCCACCTTCTCTTCTCTCCCCCACCCCCACCCCACCTCCCTGCACGGAGCTGGAGGAGGGAGGGAGAGAGGGAGGGTGGGAGGGTAGGCGGGGACTGGCAAAAACGAAACCGGGCAAGCTCTCGGAGAACGACAACGCAGGAGTCGGTTTACCTGCCACCCTTACCGACGGAGACGGTCTGTCAAAAGCAGACAAGCAAAGCCCAGAAGCTTAGGAAGGGAGAGAAGGATACAGTCGATCCTAGGAAAGTGGAAATGAAAATCTCTCTCTGCATAGACTGAGACAAAGTCCAAAGAGAACAAATGGCTGCCTGGGGCAAATGCTCTGGTGGTCAGGTCATAGAAACATGGATTTCAGCATGACTGACCAACCACAATGGAGGGAAAGTACAACGCAACAC
>SFVC01000006.1 GCA_004560375.1 bacterium | reverse complement strand
CCGGGAACAGGAAGTGGAAATCTTCTACCGCTTTATCGGCAAAATCGAATGACACATCTTGAGATACCCAACAATATCTTTAACTAAGGGAAACGGGCGAGAGCCTGCCCGACATCCGCCAGTCCAAGCGGCTGGCCCTGCTGTATGGCCTGTCGCTGGACGAGCTTATCGACTTCGACCTGGACGTGCAGGAGATTCAGCGGGCCATCGACCGCACCCCCGACGCGGTGGCGGACAAGGTGGACTGGAACCGCGCCTGGGGGAAGAAGTACCCCATCCTGCTGGCCTACCGGGAGCAGGTGGACGCCGCCCCCTACGCCCAGGGGCTGGCCCAGCTGCTGGACGGGCTCAAGGGGGACTACGGCTACAGCGAGCTGGACGCCATGCTGGTGCTCAAGGACATCCTGGCCCGGGTGTGGCAGGAGCGGAAAAAGGGATGACGCCGTTCCCTCACAGCCGGAATTCCAGCTGCACGTCCCAGGGCTCCTCCGCCATGTGGCGGGGATCCGGCTCCTCCGCCTCCACGCAGCCCAGGGCCCGATAGACCGCCATCACCTCGGCGGCGGAGTGGGCGGAGATGTACAGCTTTTCCGCCCCCGCCTTTTTCGCGTGGGCGCAGGCCATGCGGAACAGCGTCCCGCCCACGCCCCGGCCCCGGAAGGGCTCCGACACATAGAACAGGGTCAGATCCGCGTACTGCCCCCGGCTGCCCAGGGGCTTGCCGGACAGGACGGCAAAGCCCACCGTCTCTCCCCCGGCCAGGGCCCCGAAGGCCGCGCCTCCGGCGCTCACCGCCGCCAGCACCGACCCGGCCACCCCCCGGCGCTGGGGGGCGTCCCAGTCCTCCACATACTCCACCGGGCGCAGCACCAGCGCCCCGCCCTCCCGCCGCCAGCACTGCCGGACGTGCTGGCGGCGGATAAATTTGTCCAGGGAGCGGGGCCCGAAGTTTTCCCGGGTCAGGGGCACACAGATCAGCTCGTCCATGTCGTCCTCCTATGCCCGCTTGAACTGCTTTTCCAGCTGTTTCTTCGTCAGCTCGATGGCCACCGGCCTGCCGTGGGGGCAGTACTTCACCGCCCCGCTCATCACCAGCCGGGCCACCTCCTCCAGCTCCGACCCCCCGGTGCGCCAGCCGCCCTTGATGGCCGCCTTGCAGGCCATGGTGTGGAGCAGCTCGTCCCGGGCGGCGGCGGGATCCGCCGTCCCCGTCAGCCGCAGGCGGCGGGCCAGCTCCCCCAGGGCGGGCTCGATGTCCCCCGTCTCCAGGTAGTCCGGCGCCGCCCGCACTGCCAGGGCGTTGGATCCGAACTCCTCCACCTCGAAGCCGAACCGGGCCAGCAGCTCCCCCTGCTCCAGCAGGATCTGCCGTTCCTCCGGCGGCAGGGAGAAGGTCACCGGAGTGAGCAGCTCCTGCACCATGGGCCGGTAATCCGCCGCCTTGAGCCGGTCGAAGTTGGCCCGCTCATGGGCGGCGTGCTTGTCAATGAGCAAAACCTTGTCCCCCTGCTCCACCAGGATGTAGGTATGGAACAGCTCTCCCCGGACGATCCAGGGTTCCTCCTGGGGCGCGGGCTGGGCGGGCTGTTCCGGAGCGGGCGCGGGTTCCGCTTTTTCCTCCTCCGCCGGGGCGGGGGCGGGCTCCTCCTGCTCCAACCGGGCGGGGATGGGCGGTTCCTCCCGCGGCGGGGCGGGCTTTGGCTTTTGCGTCCGGACGAGCTGGGGCGCGGGCTCCGGCCCCTCGTCCCGCCGGGGCGGGGCGGGCGGCTCCGCCCTGACCGGGGCCGGACGCTTCTGATCCGGCTCCTGTTCCGGCAGGGGCTCCACCCAGCGGAAGGGGGACTGTTTCCGCTCCGCCGCGGGGGGCTTTCCCTCCAGCCGGGCGGGCGCCGACGGGGGCTCCGGCTGCCTCCCCGGGGCCATGGCCCCGGCGGGCCGGAACCGGAAGGCGGGCATAAACTGGGTTCCGTTCGGCCCCCCGGCCACGTCGTGGAGGGGCAGGCTGGTCTGGTTGGGGGTGACGGTGTCCGTGGGCCGCACCCCCGGCAGGCTGGCCTGGGGCCGGGTGTGATCCCTGTCCAGGGCGGACAGCACCGCGCCGTACACGGCGGTAAACACCGCCTGCTCCCGCTGGAACTTCACCTCGGTCTTGGTGGGGTGGACGTTCACGTCCACCTCGCTGGGTTTCACCGTCAGGTGGATGACGCAGCCGGGGAATTTTCCCACCATCTTCTGGTTTTTGTAGGCCTCCTCCACCGCCGCCGTCATGATCCGGCTCTTGATGTACCGCCCGTTGACGAAAAAGTGCTGGTAGCCCCGGGTGCCCCGGCAGCAGGTGGGCAGGGAGGCGAAGCCCTCGGCGGACAGTCCGCCCTCCCCGCTGCCCTGCACCGGCAGGAAGCCCAGGGCGATGTCCCGGCCCATGACGGCGTAGACGGCGCTTTTCAGCTGGCCGTCCCCGGGGGTGAGCAGCTCCTGCTTCCCGTCCCGGAGAAACTTCACCGACAGCTCCGGGTGGGACAGGGCCGCCCGCTGCACCACGGCAAACACCGCCGCCCCCTCCGCCGCGTCCTTCTTCATGAACTTCAGCCGGGCGGGGGTGTTGTAGAACAGCTCCCGCACCGTCATGGTGGCGCCCTTGGGGCAGCCGGCCTCCTCCTGTCCTGTTACCTCCCCCGCCACCACGGTGAGGGCGGTTCCCAGCGCCTCGTCCTCCGTCCGGGTCAGCAGCTCCATCCGGGACACGGCGGAGATGGCCGCCAGCGCCTCCCCCCGGAAGCCCAGGGTGCCGATGGCCTCCAAGTCCCGCTCGCTGGAGATCTTGGAGGTGGCGTGGCGCAGGAAGGCGGTGGGGGCCTGGGCCACCGGGATGCCGCAGCCGTCGTCGGTGACCCGGATCAGCGACATCCCCCCGTGGGCGATCTCCACCGTGACGGCGGACGCCCCCGCGTCGATGGCGTTTTCCAGCAGCTCCTTCACCACGCTGGCGGGCCGCTCCACCACCTCGCCGGCGGCGATCAGGTCGGCTACGTGGGGGTCTAATTGTTTTATCTCCGCCATATTATACCTCAAGTAAAATCGTAATGGGCCCGTCGTTCTGGGAGAACACCTGCATCTCCGCCCCGAACTCGCCGTGCTCCACCTGGAAACCCTTGTCCCGGCAGGCGGCCATAAACCGCTGGTACAGCGGGATGGCCAGATCCGGCTTGGCCGCGTGGGAGAACCCCGGCCGCCGGGAGGAGGTGTCGGCGTACAGGGTGAACTGGCTCACCACCAGCAGGGCTCCGCCCACCGCCGCCAGGTTCAGATTCATCTTGCCGTTCTCGTCGTCGAACACCCGCAGGCCGCACACCTTGTCCGCCAGCTTGTCCGCCTGGGCCTCCGTGTCCTCCGGGCCCACGCCCAGCAGCACCAGGAAGCCCTGGTCGATGGCCCCGTTGACCTTGTCCTCAATCTCCACCCGGGCGTTCTTCACCCGGGTCACAACCGCTCTCATGGCAAGTCCTCCTTACGTCGCGCCCGTTCTCCACAAAGGGTCGCTTCATTCTTTTCCCCCATTATACACCCAACCCCCGGCCCTGTCATTCTTTTTTTCGCCCATCCATTCCGCCGTTGAAACCCCCGGCCAAATATGGTACACTGGGTTCAAACAACCCAAGGAGGCCCGCCGTGAACCCATTGGACAAGCTGCCCCTCCCCCTGCTGGAGTGGTTCCGGGACAACGCCCGCGCCCTGCCCTGGCGGGACGACCCCACCCCCTACCACGTGTGGCTGTCGGAGATCATGCTCCAGCAGACAAGGGTGGCGGCGGTGCTGGACTACTACCGCCGCTTTCTGGCGGAGGCCCCCAACGTGCCCGCCCTGGCCGCGCTGCCCGAGGATCGGCTGCTGAAGCTGTGGCAGGGGCTGGGCTACTACAACCGGGCCCGGAACCTGCAAAAAGCCGCCCAGGTGATCGTGTATGAGTACGGCGGCGTGTTCCCGTCGGACTACGGGGCGGTGCGGGCTCTGCCCGGGGTGGGGGACTACACCGCCGGGGCCATCTGCTCCATCGCCTTCGGGCAGGCCGTCCCCGCCGTGGACGGCAACGTGCTGCGGGTGTACGCCCGTATCTGCGGGGACGATGGAGACATCGCCAGCCCCCAGATGAAGAAAAAGGTGACCCAGGCCATCCGGGAGACGATCCCCCTGCACGCGCCGGGGACGTTCAACCAGGCCCTCATGGAGCTGGGGGCCACGGTGTGCCTGCCCAACGGCGCGCCCCTGTGCGAACGGTGCCCGGCAAAGGGCTTCTGCGCCGCCCTGGCCCAGGATCGGGTGGGGGATCTGCCCGTCAAGGCCCCGAAAAAGCCCCGGCGGGTGGAGGAGCGGACGGTGTGGCTCATCTTTTTGGGGGACAGCGTGGCCCTGCGCCGCCGCCCGGACAAGGGGCTGCTGGCGGGGCTGTGGGAGTTCCCCCATGCGCTGGGGGAGGGCCCCCTGCCCCCGGAGTGGGGGATCGCCCCGCTGTGGGAGGAGTACGGGGGGCAGGCTAAACACATCTTCACCCACGTGGAGTGGCACATGACTCTGCGGATCGTCCGAACGGAGTCGGACAAGCTGCCCCCCGGCTGGGTGTGGGCGGGGCGGGGGGAGCTGGAACAGACCTACGCCGTCCCCAACGCCTTCGCCCGGGCGCTGGAACTGGCCCGGGAACAACTCAAAGAGACGAGGATGGATTGACATGGCAAAGCTGTATTTCCGCTACGGCGTGATGGGCTCCAGCAAGTCGGCCAACGCGCTGATGGTGCGGTACAACTACGAGGAGCGGGGCCAGCGGGCCCTGATGGTGAAGCCCGCCCTGGATCAGCGGGAGGGGGAGCGGGTGGTGAACTCCCGGATGGGGCTGCGCTACCCCTGCGTCTGGTTCGAGGAGCTGGAGCAGATGCCCCCCGACGAGATCAAAGGCTGGCAGTGCGTCATCGTGGACGAGGCCCAGTTTCTCACCCGGGAGCAGGTGCACTTCCTCACCGAGCTGGTGGACGGGCTGAACGTGCCGGTGATCTGCTACGGCCTGCGGGCGGACTTCAGCGGCCACCTGTTCCCCGGCTCGGAGGCCCTGCTGGCCTGGGCGGACATCATCGAGGAGGTCAAAACCATCTGCTGGTGCGGCCGGAAGGCCACCTGCAACGCCCGGTTTGACGAGCACGGCACGGTGCTCAAGGAGGGCGAGCAGGTGGTGTTAGGCGCCAACGACTGCTACATCGGCCTGTGCCGCCGCCACTGGAAGGAAGGGAATCTGGGCCCGGACTGGAAGAAGGCCCTATGATCTGCTCCCTCTGCCCCCGTCAATGCGGAGCCCTCCGGGACGAGGCCCATGGGGAGGGCTTCTGCCAAATGCCCGACCGGCCCGTGTGCGCCCGGGCGGCCCTCCACCTGTGGGAGGAGCCCTGTATTTCCGGGGAAACCGGGGCGGGGACGGTGTTTTTCTCCGGCTGCACCCTGGGCTGCGTGTTCTGCCAGAACGCCTCCATCAGCCGGGAGGGCTTCGGCAGGCCCCTGACCGACGACGGGCTGTACGCCGCCTTCCAGCGGCTGGCGGATCAGGGGGCCGCCTGCCTCGAGCTGGTCACCCCCACCCACTTCACCCACGCCCTGGCCCGGGTGCTGGAGCGGCCCGTCCCCGGCGGCCTGCCCGTGGTGTGGAACAGCGGCGGCTACGAGCGGGCGGAGACGCTGCGCGCTCTGGAGGGCAAGGTGGACGTGTACCTGCCCGACCTGAAATACGTGACCCCCGCCATCGCGGAGAAATACTCCGGGGCAGCGGACTACCCCCAGGCCGCCCAGGCCGCCATATTGGAGATGTACCGCCAGCGGGGCCCCGTCCGCTTTGAGGGAAACCTGCTGAAAAGCGGCGTGCTGATCCGGCACCTGATCCTGCCCGGACAGGTCAAGGAGGCCAAACGGGTGATGGACTGGGTGGCGGAAACCTTCCCGGCCGGGGCGGTGCTGTTCTCCCTCATGGCCCAGTACACCCCGGTGGGGGCGCTGGACGGCTTCCCGGAGCTGCGCCGCTCCCTGCGCCCCTCCGAGCTGCGCGCCGCCCGGGAATACATGGAAAACCTGGGGCTGGCGGGCTATGTCCAGGAGCTGTCCTCCGCCGGGGAGGAGTGTATCCCCGCCTTCGATTTGACGGGACTTTGATTCTTTAGGAGGTGCTCTGATGCAGGTCGAGATCACGCAGGCCATCCCCCTGCTGGATCAACAGGGGAATCTCACCCAACCGGGGTATGCCAAACGGCTGCTGCCGGTGTATGACCGGAGGAAGGTGCGGGGCGGCCTCACCCGCCTGAAGGAGTGGGACTACTACTACATCGGCAACGACCGCTACGGCGTGGCCCTCACCGTGGCGGACAACAGCTATATGGGGCTGGACTCCATCTCCTTCCTCTCCTTTGAGAGCAGGCCCTGGGAGATCACCAGGAGCCCCATGTCCCCCTTCCCCATGGGCCGCACCGGCCTGCCGTCCACGTCGGCGGCGGGGATCACGGCCAGCTCCGGCAAGCGCCACGCCCTGCTGTTCCAGGCGGCGGACGGCCAGCGCAACCTCACCGCCCATATGGACCGGTTCCGGGGGCAGGAGCCCATCGACGTCCACCTCACCCTGACGGACGAGCCGGAGGAGTCCATGGTGATCTGCACCCCCTTCCCCAAGCCGGGGCATTTCTACTTCAACCAGAAGATCAACTGTATGCGGGCCCAGGGGACGGTGCGGATCGGGGACGATCTGTACCTGTTCAACCGGCCGGACTCCTTCGCCGTGCTGGACTGGGGCCGGGGCGTGTGGACGTACCACAACACCTGGTACTGGGGCTCCGCCTCCGGCCTGGTGGACGGGGCGGACTTCGGCTTCAACATCGGGTACGGCTTCGGGGACACCTCCGCCGCCACGGAGAACATGCTCTTTTACAAGGGCAAGGCCCACAAGCTGTCCCGGGTGGACTTCGGCATCCCCCTGCGAAACGGCAAGGAGTGCTGGATGCGGGCGTGGAACATGACCAGCGACGACGGCCGGTTTGAGATGGAGTTCGTCCCGGTCATCGACCGGGCGTCCTGCACCGACGTGAAGCTGATCAAGAGCGATCAGCACCAGGTGTTCGGCCGGTTCACCGGCACGGCGGTGCTGGACGACGGGACGCGGCTGGAGGTCAAGGATCTGATGGGCTTTGCGGAAAAGGTGGAGAACAAATGGTAAGCAAAAGGGTTCGGACGAGACCTCGTCCGAACCCCTTTTTTCACGCCCCCGCGATCCGCTCCTCCAGCCGCCGCCGGGACAGCTCCAGATACGTTTCCTCGCTGTCGATGCCGATATACCGCCGCCCCAGGGCCTTGGCCGCCACCCCGGTGGACGAGCTGCCGCAGAAGGGATCCAGCACCAGAGCCCCGGGCAGGCTGGCTGCCTCCAGGATCCGCTCCAGCAGGTACAGCGGTTTTTGGGTGGGGTGCCGCCCCTGCCGCTTCTCTCCCGGCGGGGTGAGGGGGCCCGTCCACACGTCCTTCATCTGCTTGCCGCCGTTGCGCTCCTTCATCAGCTCGTAGTTGAACAGGTGCTTTGCCCCTTTTTCGTCCTTCCGGGCCCAGATCACCGTCTCCGTGCTGTGGGTAAAGCACCGGCAGGCCAGATTGGGGGGCGGGTTGGTCTTTTCCCAGGTAATATTGTTGAGGATCTTGAACCCCTCCTGCTCCAGCGCCATGCCGATGCTGTAGATATTGTGGAGGGTGCCGCTGATCCAGATGGTGCCGTTATCGGAGAGAGCCCGCCGGCACCGCCGGATCCACCGCCGGTTGAAGCTGTGCTTTTGCGCCGGGGTGGGGGCCTTGTCCCAGTCCCCCTTGTCCACCGACGCCATTTTGCCCCCCTGGCAGGTGATCCCGCCGTTGCTCAGGAAGTAGGGCGGGTCGGCAAACACCAGATCCACGCAGCCGGGCTGGAGTTTGCTCAGCAGGGCGAGGGTGTCCCCCAGCAGCAGCAGCTCGTTGTCCGTCTCATAGTAGGGCGTGACGCAGCCCTTCAAGTATTCTCTCATGGAAAAGCTCCTGTCTGTGTAAGATGACCGGCCAGCCGCCCCTGTCAAAACCCAAACGCCCGAAACGCCTTGTTAAAGGGCGGATAGGCGATCCCCTTCTCGGTGATAAACCCGGTCACCAGCTTGTGATCCGTCACGTCGAAGGCGGGGTTGTCCACCTTCACCCCCTCCGGGGCCATCCGGTGGGCGTACCACAGCTCGGTGACCTCCTCCGGCGGGCGCTCCTCGATGGGGATCTCCTCCCCGCACGATAAGCTCATGTCGATGGTGGACGAGGGGGCGCACACATAGAAAGGGATGCCGTAGTGCCGGGCCAGGATAGCCACGCCGCTGGTGCCGATCTTGTTGGCGAAGTCCCCGTTGGCGCACACCCGGTCGCAGCCCACGAACACGATGTCCACCTTGCCCTTTGCCATGGTGGCGGAGGCCATGTTGTCGCAGATCAGGGTGGTGTCCACCCCGGCGGCTTGCAGCTCAAAGGCGGTGAGCCGCGCCCCCTGCAACAGGGGCCGCGTCTCGTCGCAGTACACCCGCAGATCGTCCCACCCCGCCTCCAGGGCGGCGTAAATGGGGGCCAGGGCGGTGCCGTACTTGGCGGTGGCCAGCGTTCCGGCGTTGCAGTGGGTGAGGATGCCGTCCCCGGGCCGCAGCAGGCCAAACCCCAGCCGCCCGATGGCCCGGCTGATGGCGATGTCCTCCTCCCGGATGGCGTCCGCCTCCCGGCGCAGCAGGGCCTTCAGCTCGGCCACGGGCAGGGCCCGGTTCTGCTCCGCCGTCCCCAGCATCCGCGCCAGCGCCCAGGACAGGTTGACGGCGGTGGGCCGGGAGGCGTTGAGCTTGTCCGCCGCCGTCCGCAGGGAGGACAGGAATTCCTCCCTGTCCTCTGTCTCCAGCTCCAGGGCGGCCAGGTACAGCCCATAGGCCGCCGCCACCCCGATGGCCGGGGCCCCCCGCACCCGCAGGGCGCGGATGGCCTCCACAATCTCGTCCGTCTCCGTCAGGGACAGGTATTTGACCTCCCCCGGCAGCAGAGTCTGATCCAGTATCACCAGCGCCCGTCCGTCCGCGGACAGGGCCACAGTCTCCAGCGTCAGCGGATCCATGTCACTCCCCCTTGGAAATGTCCAGGCCGAAATACTGCTCGGACAGCTCGGTGAGGGCGCCGTCCGCCGCCAGCTCCCCCAGGATCCTGTCCAGCTCTGCCCGCAGGGCGTCGCTGTCCGCCCCCTTCCGCAGGGGGATGGCCGTCTGGGTGACGGCGGGATCCACGCAGGCCACCTTGATGGGGGCCTCCGGGTGCTGGACAAGGTAGTCGTTGTAGCTCACCTCGGCGTTGAGGGTGGCGTCAATCCGCCCCGAGGTCAGCAGCTCGATGGTCTGGATGAAGTCGTCCACCGGGGTGACGGTGGCCCCGTAGCCCTCCGCCACCTTGGAATAGGTGCTGTTCAGGGTGTTGGCGGTGGACTTGCCGTCCAGATCCTCCATGGACTGGATGGAGGTATCGTCCGCCCGGACAACCACCACCGTGCGGTTGTAGGCGTAGGGCACGGTGAAGTCGTACTTCTCCCGCCGGTTGTCGTCGATGTCCACGCCGTTGATGATCACGTCGTACCGTCCGGTCTCCAGCCCCGCCAGCAATCCGGTGAACTCGCCCTCCACGAAGGTCACCTTCACCCCCAGTTTCTCCCCGATGAGCCGGGCCACCTCCACGTCGTAGCCCACCAGATCCCCGGCCTCGTCGTGGTAGCCCCAGGGGGCCCAGGTGCCCTCCAGGGCCACGGTGATCTCCCCCTTGGCCTGGATGCGGGCCAGCAGGTCGCCCCCCTTGTCCTCCCCCTTGGGGGCGCAGCCCGTCAGCAGCAGCAGGCCCAGCACAACAACCGCCACAGCGGACACCGCCGCGGCGAAACGTTTGAACTTCATGGCAAAAACTCCTTACGCTTGATCGGTTTGCAGGAAGGCCCTGGTGCGGGTCTGCCTGGGCGCCTCAAAGATCTGCCGGGACGGCCCGGCCTCCACCACCACGCCGCCCTCCATGAACACCACCTGGCTGGACACGGTGCGGGCGAAGCCCAGCTCGTGGGTCACCACCAGCATGGTCATCCCCTCCTCCGCCAGCTGCCGCATGACGGCCAGCACCTCCCCCGTCAGCTCCGGATCCAGGGCGGAGGTGGGCTCGTCGAAGTAGACGATCTCCGGCTGGGCGGCGATGGCCCGGGCGATGGCCGTCCGCTGCTGCTGCCCGCCGGACAGCTGGCTGGGATAGTGATCCGCCCTGTCCAGCATCCCCACCTTGTCCAGGGCCCGGCGGGCGGCGTCCACCGCCTCCACTTTGGGGATTTTCCGGCCCACGATCAGCCCCTCGGCCACGTTTTCCAGGGCGGTCTTGTTGAGGAACAGGTTGTAGCTCTGGAACACAAAGGCGGTCTTTTTCCGCAGCCGGGCCGCGTCCCGCTTGGATATACGGGCCAGGTCGAACCGCTCCCCGTCGAAGGTGAGGGATCCCCCGTCCGCCCGCTCCAGAAAGTTGACGCACCGCAGCAGGGTGGTCTTGCCCGAGCCGCTGGGGCCCAGAATGGCCACCACGTCCCCCTTGTCCACCGACAGCTCCACGCCCCGGAGCACCTCCAGCGCCCCGAAGGACTTGTGGACGTTTTCCACACGCAGCAGCATCGGCTACACCCCCCGGTTCTCGTAGGCGCCCAGCCGCTTCTCGCCGATGCGCTGGAGCCAGGTCAGCACGGTGGAGAACAGCAGGTAGATCAGCCCCACCTCGATGTACAGCGCCAGGGGCTCGTACACCCGGGCGTTGATCTGCTCCGTGGCCCGGAGCATCTCCACCACCGTGATGTTGGCGGCCAGGGAGGTGTCCTTCACCATGGCGATGAGGGAGTTGGACAGGGGCGGGAAGGCGGTTCGCATGGCCTGGGGCAGGATGATCCGCCTCATGGTCTGCAAGTAGCTCAGCCCCGCGCACAGCCCCGCCTCCAGCTGCCCGGAGGGCACCGCCTCCAGCGCCGCCCGGACGGTCTCCGCGCAGTAGGCCCCCTCGTTCAGCGAGAACACGATGACGGCGGCGGGGAAGGGGGCGATGGTGATCCCAATCTTGGGCATCCCGAAGAACACCACAAAGAGCTGCACCAGCAGGGGGGTGCCCCGGAAGATCCAGATGTACAGCCGGCAGATCTGGGTGATCACCGGCACCCGGGCGAACTGGGCCAGGGCCGCCGCCACCGCGATCACCATGGCGATGGAAAAGGCGATGGCGGTGAGGGGCAGGGTCACAGTCAGCCCGGGGATGAGGATTTTGGGGAAGGAATCCACCAGTATGTCCAGCAGGCGGCTATCCACGGGGAATCCTCCTCCGGTTTGCTTGTCTATGCTTCATGGGGGTCACTCCTTACAGTGGGGGACGGCTTCCGCCGTCCCCCAAGTATACCCCCGCCGCCGGGGAAATGCAAATGCTTAAAACGAATATCCCATCATAGCCAAAAGGCATAACAGCCCGTCAGCACAGCTTGGCCCCGGCGGGGATGGCGTCGTCCACCATCAGCAGGTGGAGCCGCTCCTCCCCCTGCTCGGTGTGGACGGCGGAGATCAGCATACCGCAGCTGTCCAGCCCCATCATTTTCCGGGGAGGCAGGTTGACGATGGCCACCAGGGTCTTGCCCACCAGCTCCTCCGGCTTGTAGTACATGGCGATGCCGGACAGGATCTGCCGATCCGTTCCCGTGCCGTCGTCCAGGGTGAAGCGCAGCAGCTTGGCGGACTTCTTCACGTTCTCGCAGGCCTTCACCTTGACGGCCCGGAAGTCGGACTTGCAGAAGGTGTCGAAGTCCACCTGCTCCTCCAGGAAGGGCTCCACCTCCAGGGCGGGCAGGGCGGCTTTCTTGGCCTCCTCCATGATGGCGTCCAATTCGCTCAGCTCCTTGTTCATATCAATGCGGGGGAACAGGTTCTCCCCCTTGGAGACGGACACGGTGGTGGGCAGTACCCCCCATTGCGCCGCGCTGTCCCAGGTGCGGGCCCCTTCGTCCGCGCCGATCTGGGCGAAGATCTTCTCGCAGCTCTCGGGCATGAAGGGGATCAGCAGTACGGTGCACACCCGGACGGCCTCCAGCAGGTTGTAGAGGACGGCGGCGAGGCGTGTGCCGTTGGCGTCCATGTCCTTGGCCAGTGCCCAGGGGGCGTTCTCGTCAATATACTTGTTGGCCCGCTGGACGACCTTAAAGACCTCCTCCAGGGCGTTCTGGAACTGGAACTTCTCCATCTGCCCCTCATAGCGATCCCGCAGCCCTTTCACCAGGGCGATCAGTTCCCCGTCCAGAGCCTCATCCCCCCGGCAGTCCCCGGGCAGGGTGCCGCCGAAATACTTCTCCGCCATGGCGGTGGTGCGGCTCACCAGGTTGCCCAGGTCGTTGGCCAGGTCGTTGTTGATGGTCTGGATCAGCAGCTCGTTGGTGAAGTTGCCGTCGGAGCCGAAGGGGAAGGATCGCAGCAGGAAGAACCGCAGGGCGTCCACCCCATACCGCTGGGACAGCAGGTGGGGATCCACCACGTTGCCCTTGGACTTGGACATCTTGTCCCCGTTGAAGTTGAGCCAGCCGTGGCCGTACACCTTCTTGGGCAGGGGCAGCCCCATGCTCATGAGGAAGGCAGGCCAGTAGATGGCGTGGAACCGGACGATCTCCTTGCCCACAAAGTGGGCGTCGGCGGGCCAGAAGTTCTCCACGTCGTCATATTTCTTGTTTTGATAACCCAGCGCGGTCATATAGTTGAACAGCGCGTCCAGCCACACGTACACCACATGGCCCGGGTCGAAATCCACCGGCACCCCCCAGGTAAAGGAGGTGCGGGACACGCACAGATCCTGGAGGCCCCCCTCGCAGTCGATGAAGTTGTTCACCATCTCGTGCACCCGGCTCCTGGGCTCCAGGAAGTCGGTGTTCAGCAGCAGCTCCCGCACCCGGTCGGCGTACTTGGACGCCCGGAAGAAGTAGGCCTCCTCCTCCGCGTCCATCACCTCCCGGCCGCAGTCGGGGCACTTGCCGTCCACCAGCTGGGACTCCGTCCAGAAGGACTCGCAGGGCTTACAGTACTTGCCCTTATAGGAGCCCTTGTAGATGTCCCCGTTGTCGTACATTTTCCGGAATATTTTCTGGATGGATTCCACATGGTAATCATCGGTGGTGCGGATGAACCGGTCGTAGCTGATGTTCATCAGCTTCCACAGATCCAGCACGCCGCCGGGGGCGGCCACGATGTTGTCCACGAATTCCTGGGGGGTGACGCCGGCCTCCCTGGCCTTGTCCTCGATCTTCTGGCCGTGCTCGTCGGTGCCGGTGAGGAACATCACGTCGCAGCCGCACAGCCGCTTGTACCGGGCCATGGCGTCGGTGGCCACGGTGCAGTAGGCGTGGCCGATGTGCAGCTTGCCCGAGGGGTAGTAGATGGGCGTGGTGATATAGTAGCTCTTTTTCTCATTCATCGGTGGTTTCCTCCTCTATGCTTGCTTCCTCCAGGCCGCCTGATCTGTCCGGGCCGGGCCGGTCTAAACGCTCCAAATAGGGGGGCAGCCGCCACAGCACCCCCGCCGCCGCCAGCAGCTGGGACAGCAGCAGCAGCGCGTCCCCGGTCTCGGCGGCCAGCAGGGAGCCCCCCGCGGCTGTCCGAGCGGACAGCTCCGCCAGCACGGTGACCAGCGGCGGCGCGGACAGGATCACGGTCATGCCCGCCATCCACAGCAGGCGGCGGGGCCGGGGGGCCCCGGCGGACATACCGGCGAAGTCCATATAGAACCCCATGCCCACCACAATGGCGATGAGCTGGGGGGCGTAGTCCCACTGGACGGGGTTGGCGGCGTGGGCCCGGAAGCTCTCCATCAGCCACACGCAGCCCGCCACCCCGGGCAGGGCGGCGGAAAAGCCTCCCTTGCCCCGCCTGCCGGGGCGCAGCCCGTCCCGGCCCATCTGCAGCAGGCCCAGGGCCGCCAGCAGCGCCCCCGCCGCCGTGGCCAGGGTGAGCATCCCGTTGTTGCTGGGGGGCTGGGCGCCGGCCTCCCGGGCCATCTGGTAGATCTGGAACTGATCCACCCCCACCACGAACAGCACCGGCACCGCCAGCGCCGCCAGCACCGCCGCCCCCACCGCCAGGGCGGGGAACACCGGATCTCCCCGGGTCACGAACACCATGTCCCAGCGGCGGGCCGGATCCGGCCCCCCCGCCCGGCCCATGGCCAGCAGGATCAGCCACGACCCCGCCATCACCAGCAGGCACATCAGGATCACGCTGGCCTGGGCCCCCGGTGTGGCCAGGCCGGTGTCCGGCTCAAAGGCGGAGGCCAGCTGCCACCGCCGCAGCAGGGCCGCGGCCAGCGCCGCCGCCCCCACGGAGATCAGCCAGGACGTCCGCCCGGATACGCTGTTTTTCATCGCTTCCACCTCATAATCCCTGCCAGTGGTTGAAGGGGAACAGCACCGCCAGCCCCCGGCCGATGACGCACCGGGCGTCCACGATCCCGATGTCGGGATGGCGGCTGTCGGCGGAGTGGTTCCGGTTGTCCCCCATGACGAAGATGCACCCCTCGGGCACCTCCACATGGTTGACCCCCTCCCCCCAGCCGGGCAGGCGCATGGGCTCGTTGATATAGTCCTCCTGAAGGGCCTGACCGTCCACGTACACCGTGCCGGTGTTGTAGTCGATGTCCACCCGCTGGCCGCCGGTGGCGATGACCCGCTTGATGATGGAGTCCTCCTGGTAGTGCTCCTGGGTGAGCACCACGATGTCCCCCTGCCTGGGCTCGTAGCCCAGGGCCCAGACGAAGATCAGATCCCGCTCCCACAGGGTGCTCTCCATGGACGGGCCGCTGACCACGATCACCCGGGCCACAAAGGTAAACAGCAGCACAAACACCGCCATCATCCCCACCAGCACCCGCACGTTCAGGTACAGATCCCGGCTGGCGGAGCCGTCCCGCTTGGCCCTGCCGCCGGCGGGATCCTGCCCCTCCTCCGGGGCGGCGTCCCCCTGGGGGAGCAGCCCGTCTAACTTATCATCCATCCGATTGTCCCTTTCCATGGCTCAGGCCTTCCCCCGCCTCCGGGGACGCCTCCAGCGCCGCCGGATCGTCGTACACCAGCTGGAACTGGGCGGCGTCCATGCTCTCGTGCTTCAGCAGGAATTGGGCCACCGTCTCTAATTTGTCCCGATCCCGCCGCAATATTTCCCGGCACTTCTCGTAGGCCCCGTCCAGCAGGGCCTTCACCTCCCGGTCGATGAGGGCGGCGGTCTCCTCGGAGTAGGGCTTGGCCTGGGCCATGGAGCGGCCGATGAACACCTCGTCGTGGCCCCCGCCGAAGGCGGTGTGGCCCAGCCGCCCGCTCATGCCGTATTTCGTCACCATGTCCCGGGCAATGGAGGTGGCCCGCTCCAGGTCGCTCACCGCGCCGGTGCACACGAAGCCCAGGGCGGTCTCCTCGGCGCAGCGGCCCCCCAGGAGGGTGGCCAGCGTCTCCTCCAGCCGCAGCTGGGTCACGTGATCCCGATCCTCCTGGGGCCGGTTGATGGTCATGCCCGCGGCGCTGCCCCGGGGGACGATGGTGATCTGCTGCACCGGATCCTGGGTGGGCAGGGCGTGGCTTACCACGGCGTGGCCCGCCTCGTGATAGGCGGTGATCCGCCGATCCTCCTCGATCCGGGCCCGGCTGCGCTTCTCGGGGCCCGCCAGCA
Organism: bacterium; assembly: GCA_004560375.1. GTDB lineage: Bacteria > Bacillota > Clostridia > Oscillospirales > Oscillospiraceae > Enterenecus. Next base: position 59,555 of record SFVC01000006.1, on the reverse strand, counting down.
CCTTGATCACCGACTCCTGCACGTCCGCCAGGGTGATGAACCGCTGGTCCTTCCGCGCGGCCAGCAGGGCGGACTCGTTCATCAGGTTCTCCAGATCCGCCCCGGTGAAGCCGGTGGTTTCCCGGGCGATCTCCCGCAGATCCACGTCCTCCGCCAGGGGCTTCTTCCGGGTGTGCACCCGGAGGATCTCCTCCCGGCCCTTCATGTCCGGGCGGCCCACGTACACCTGCCGGTCGAACCGGCCGGGGCGGAGCAGGGCGGGATCCAGAATGTCCTGCCGGTTGGTGGCCGCCAGCACGATGACCCCCTCGTTGGCGGAGAAGCCGTCCATCTCCACCAGCAGCTGGTTCAGGGTCTGCTCCCGCTCGTCGTGGCCGCCGCCCAGGCCGGTGCCCCGCTGGCGGCCCACGGCGTCGATCTCGTCGATGAACACGATGGCGGGGCTGTCCTTCTTGGCCTGGTCGAACAGATCCCGCACCCGGGACGCGCCCACGCCCACATACAGCTCCACAAAGTCGGAGCCCGAGATGGACAGAAACTTCACCCCCGCCTCCCCGGCCACGGCCTTGGCCAGCAGGGTCTTGCCCGTCCCCGGCGGGCCCACCAGCAGCACCCCCTTGGGGATGCGGGCCCCCAGGTCGATGAACTTCTGGGGCTCCTTGAGAAAGTCCACCAGCTCCTGGAGCTCCTGCTTCTCCTCGTCCGCCCCCGCCACGTCGTCGAAGGTGACGGCGCTGTCCTTGCCGCCCTCCACGGTGCGGGCCTGGCCGAAGCGGCTGATCCCCGGGCCGCCGCCCCCCTGGGAGGCGCTCTGCTGCCGGGCGTTCAGCATCATCCACAGCACCAGCGCCAGCGCCGCCGAGGCCAGGCACGGGATCAACACCACCAGCCACAGGGGCAGCTCAAAGGGCTTGCGGAAGTCGTATCCCTCCAGAATGCCCTCGTCCATCTGCTCCCGGAGCAGGGGCTCCAGCTCCTGCCGGAAGGCGTCCACGTCCGCCAGCTCGTGGCGGCGCACGTTGCCGTCCCGCAGTTCCATGGTCAGCAGGCCGTTGCCGTCCACCACAAACCGGGCCACCTGCTCCCGCTGGAAGTAGCCCAGCGCGGCGGAGTAGGTCACCTGGCCCCCCCGGCCCGCCCCGGTGAAGGCCAGCAGCCCCCACAGCAGGGCGGCGAGTATGGCCACATAAAATAGGATGCTTACCAATCTGTTTTGCTGCTTCAACGTTTTTTCTCCTTAATCAGAGCGGATGGCCCGCCCCGTCGTTACGCCCCGTATACGCTGGGCTTCAAAACCCCCACATAGGGCAGGTTGCGGTACTTCTCCGCGTAGTCCAGCCCGTAGCCCACGATGAAGGCGTCGGGGATGGTGAAGCCCACGTAGTCGGCGGTGATGGGCTTGGCCCGGCGCTCCGGCTTGTCCATGAGGGCGCAGATGCGGATGGAGGCGGGCTTCCGGGCCCGGAGCACGTCCATGAGGTAATACAAGGTGTTGCCCGAGTCCAGGATGTCCTCCACGATGATGAGATCCTTGCCCTCGATGGAGTCGGACAGATCCTTCTTGATCTCCACCTGCCCGGAGCTGGCGGTGCCCGCCCCGTAGGAGGACACGGCCATGAAGTCCACCGTCACGTTCAGGTCGATGGCCCGGGTGAGGTCGGCCATGAAGATGTAGGATCCCCGCAGTACGGAGATCAGCAGGGGCTCCCGGCCCGCGTAGTCGGCGGCGATCTGCCTGCCCACCTCCTGGACGCGATCCCGAAGCTGTTCCTCGGTGTAGAGTACCTGTTCAATGTCTGGATGGATCATGTTCATTCTCCTCTGCTCTTAAGATAATATGCAGGGCCGGTTCTCCCGGCTGGGCCAGAAACTCCCGGCCGGGGCCGAAGCCCCCCAGGGCCGCCGCCCGCCCCGAAGCGTCCAGCACGGGGACAAGCCCCCGGCGGCAGGCGGGCACCCGGCCCTCGATCATGAGCTTTTTCACCGTCTTGGCCGGACGCTTCCCCAGGGTGATCTGATCTCCCTCCTGCCGGGGGCGGATGAGGTAGCGATCCGGCTTCAAATAGAACTCCCGGGGGCTGACATATGCTTTCCCCGGACACTCCGCCCGGATACAGCGGATGATCCAGCTCCCCCAGCGGTTCTCGCCCTCCACCAGCTCTTTGGGGGCGGGCGGTTCCGGATCCTCCTGACGGGACAGCACCAGCAGCCCATACTGCCGCCGCGCAGTTCCCTCCGGTACGTCGATTTGGGTGGAGGGATCCTCCCCCAGGGCCAGGGCCAGCATCCCCTCCCGGTGGACGGACTGGCCCCCCAGCCCCGCCTGCTCCAGCAGCTGGCCGCAGGCCCGCAGGGCGATGGGCCGGGGCGCCTGGCGCAGATCGTCCACGTTGACCGCCAGCCCCCCCGGCACCTCCAGCCCCGCCCGGCTGATGGCCGTCGCCTGCCGGGACAGCTCCTCCTCGTCCTCCCGCAGGCGGGCGGCGGCGGCGCAGATGTGCTCCACCGCCCTCGGGTTCAGCTCCTCCAGCAGGGGCAGCAGCTCCAGGCGCACCCGGTTGCGGGTGTAGGCCGGGGCGGCGTTGGTCTCGTCCTCCACATGGGGGACGTTGTGTTTCTCCAAATAGGCCTCAATCTCCCGCCGGGTCACGTCCAGCATGGGCCGGACGATGTTCCCCCGGCGCTCTGGGATGCCCACAAGCCCGTTGAGCCCGCACCCCCGGATCAGGTTCATCAGCACCGTCTCGGCGTTGTCCCCGGCGTGGTGTCCGGTGACCACGAGGATGGGGTGCTCGTTGCTTCCCCGTTCCCAAGCGGCGCCCTCCAGAAAACGGTAGCGCAGGATCCGCCCCGCCTCCTCTACGGAAAGTTTGTTTTGGGAGGCGTACTCCCCTACGTTTTCCCGGCAGCGGAACAGCGAGACGTTTTGCCTTTCGCACCAGTCCCGGACGAAGTCCTCGTCCCGCTGGGCGGTGGGGCGCAGGCCGTGGTTGAAGTGGGCGGCGTACACCGTCCAGCCGTACTTCTCCCGCCCCTCCAGCAGGCGGCACAGCAGGTACATACTGTCCGCCCCGCCGGACAGGGCGCACAGCACCCCCGTCCCCGGGGGGATCAGGTCAAAGCGGAAGGGGTCGCCCATCTCACAGATCCTCGTCGTCATATTGGTAGGCCAGATTGCGGAACACGGTGAACTCCGGCCGCCACTCCATCATGACGGTGCCCGTTTCGCCGTGGCGGTTTTTCGCCACAATGCACTCCGCCAGGTTGGGGTTCTCCGTGTCGTCCTCGTAGTAGCTCTCCCGGTGGATGAACATGACAATGTCCGCGTCCTGCTCGATGGCGCCGGACTCCCGCAGGTCGGACAGCATGGGCCGGCGCTGGCCGGCGCTGCGGCTCTCGTTGGCCCGGGACAGCTGGGAGGCGCAGATCACCGGCACGTTCAGCTCCTTGGCCATCAGCTTCAGGGAGCGGGACATATCGGACACGATCTGCTGCCGGTTCTCGTTGTTCTTGGGCGGCCCCCCCGCCGAGGTCATGAGCTGGAGGTAGTCCACGATCACCAGCCCCAGATCGTCGATGCGGCGGCACTTGGCGTTGATCTCCGCCACCGACAGGGAGGCGTCGTCGTCCAGGTACATCCTGGCCTGGCTCAGGCTGGCCACCGCCAGGGCCACCCGGCCCCATTCCTCCTCCCCCACGATGCGCCCGGTGGTCAGCTTCTTGTTGTCGATGAGGGCCTCGGTGGCCACCAGCCGCAGACCCAGCTGGGCCTTGCTCATTTCCAGGGAAAACACCGCCACGCTCTTCCCCGAGTGCTTGGCGGCCTCCACCCCGATGTTCATGGCCAGGGAGGACTTGCCCATGCCGGGCCGGCCCGCCACGATGATGAGGTCGGAGTCGTTCAGCCCGGAGATCCGCCGATCCAGATCCACAAGCCCCGTGGAGATGCCGGGGAACTCGCTCCCCTGGGCCTGCCGCTCCTTGATGGTCTCCCACACCTCGTTCATCACGGAGGAGATGTGGCTCAGCCCCCGGGCGGCCCGGCCCTGCCGGATGGCGTAGATGCGCTGCTCCGCCGCCTCCAGGATCTGGGCGGCGGTGCCCGATTCGGCCCGCACCAGCTCCCCCAGCTCCCCGGCGGCCTCCCCCACCCGGCGCAGCAGGGCCTTGTCCGCCACAATGTCCACGTACTCCAGCACGTTGGCGGCGGTGGGGGTGATCTCCATGAGCTGGCGCAGGTAGGGCACTGTGCTGTCGTCATAGGCCCCCGCCTGCTTCATCCGATCCACCACCGTCACCGGGTCGATGGTCTCGAACCGGTTGAACATGGTGAACATCACGTCGAACAGCGCCCGGTTCTGGCGCATATAGAAGTCGTCGGGCCGCAGCCGCTCCATGACGGCGGGGACGCACCGCTCATCGATGAGCATGGAGCCCAGCACCGACTGCTCCGCCATCACGGAATGGGGGAGCTGCAATTCCATCAGTTCGTCCGCGGGCATGGGTGGGGCCTCCTTTCAGCGGATGGGATGTTCAGTCGATTTTGGCCCCACACCTGGGACACTCAAAGGTCTTGCCCGTCTTGGGCAGGGTCTTGCCGCACTTGGGGCAGCGCCAGTATTTATAGAGGATCAGGGCCATCACCACCCACAGCCCAAAGGCCAGGTAAAGAGGCCACACCTGCCGGAGAGACACCGCCAGCACCCCTAACAGAATGGCCGGCACCAGCAGCCGCCCGATGATGCCCTGGGCCTGCCGGGGCGTCCAGCGGCGGGGGGCGGGGGGCGCTTTTTCTTTCTTCGCCATGTTACTTGTCCTCGATGGCCAGCACGTGGATCACGCCGGACACCTCGCTGCCCAGCTTGCACTTCACGTCAAAGGCGCCGAAGGACTTGATGGGCTCGGCCAGCACGATCTTGCTCTTGCCCACATCCATGTCAAACTGCTTTTTCAGTTCCTCGGAGATCTCCTTGCTGGTGATGGAGCCGAACAGCTTGCCCCCCTGGCCCGCCCGGGCCTTGATCTTCACCTGCACGCCCTCCAGCCGCTCCGCCAGGGCCTGGGCCGCCGCCTTCTCCTCGGCCAGCCGGGCGGCCTTGGCCTTGTCCTGCATCTTCATGGTGTTCACGTTCTCCGCCGTGGCCTCCACCGCCAGCTTCCGGGGCAGGAGGAAGTTCCGCCCGTAGCCGTCGGACACCTCCACCATCTGGCCCTTCTTGCCCTGGCCCTTTACGTCCTGCTGTAAAATTACCTTCATGGTCGTTCCCTCCTATGAAATCCGGGCGTATGCCCGCGGGTTATGTTTCGTCGGGTTTCTCCTGGTCGTTGTCGTCAAAGTAGCTGTCCAGCACCGCGGTGAGCTCCCGGCGCACCTCGTCCACCGTCCGGCCGGGGATCTGGGCCCCCGCCGCCGCCGCGTTGCCGCCGCCGCCCAGGGCCTCCACGACGACCTGCACGTTGGTGGCGCCGATGCTCCGGGCGGAGAGCACCACCCGATCCCCGTCGGGATAGAGGACGAAGGAGGCGGAAATACCCGCGATGTTCAGCAGCTCGTCCGCCGCCTGGGCGGCGGTGACCCGGCCCACCGCGGCGTCCACCGCGGCGATGGCGATGTCCGGCCGGTAGAGCCTGGCGGCCTGGATGACGCCGTATTTGGCCACCGTGTCGTGAAAGTCGGTCTGGAACAGCTTGCGTACCTCGCCGGTGTCCCCGCCGGCCCGGCGGAGCATGGCCGCCGCCTCGAAGGTGCGGCCCCCGGTTCGCATGGTGAAGTTCTTGGTGTCCAGCATCAGCCCCGCCATCATGGCCTGGGCCTCCCCGGGCAGCAGGTCGGTGGGCTCCATCAGATAGGCGATGAGCTCCGCCACCAGCTCGCAGGCGGAGGAGGCGTAGGGCTCGTGGAAGTTCAGCGCCGCCCCCTCGATATAGGTGGCCGCCCGCCGGTGGTGGTCGATGACCGCCACCTTGTTGCAGGAGGCCAGCAGCTCCCGATCCTGCACCTGCTCGGGCCGGTTGGTGTCCACCACCACCAGCAGGGACTGGGAGTCCGCCCGCACCATGGCCTCCTGGGGATCCAGCAGCACACCCTCATACTGGGGCAGCCTGGCCACCCGGTCGTACAGCTCGTCGGCGGGGGTGGAGCCCGTCGGCCGGACGATGTAGTGGGGGATCCCCTTCATGCGGGCGATGGCGCACACCCCCACCGCCGCCCCCACCGCGTCCATATCCGGGGACTTGTGGCCCATCACCAGCACCTGGGAGGCGTCCGCCACCAGCTCGCCCATGGCGGAGGCCATCACCCGGCTCTTGACCTTGGTGCGGCGCTCCGCCTCCTTGCTGCGCCCGCCGTAAAATTCAAAGGTGAAGCGGTTTTTGATCACCGCCTGATCGCCCCCCCGGGACAGGGCCATCTCCACCGACAGGTTGGCGAAGCGGTACAGCTCGTCGAAGGTGTCCCCGTCCACGCCGATGCCGATGGACATGGTGGCGGCGATGCCGGCGGGGTTCACCACCTCCCGCACGCTGTCCAGCAGGGAGAATTTTTCCGCCTTGAAGCCCGCCAGGTACTGCTCCTCAAAGAGGAACAGGAACCGATCCCGATCCAGCCGGAGGAAGATCCCCTTGGAGTCCTCCACCCACTGGGACAGCCGCTGGCTGATCTGGCTGAGCATGGCGGAGCGGATGTTCTCGTCCTGGCCGTTGATGGCGTCCTCGTAGTTGTCCAGCAGCAGCAGGGCCAGCACCGGCCGGGTGGCGTGGTAGATGTCCCGGGTGTCCGCCAGATCCGTCACGTCCAGCCAGTAGGTGGTGGCCAGCACCGTCTCGTCCCCGCCGGCGGCGGAGCGAACCACGTCGCCGAACACCTGGTAGCGCCGATCCCCCAGCGCCACCTCCTCCGGGCACTCGGTCTTGCCCTCCAGCAGCCAGCGGCTGTCGAAGGCGGGGGCCAAATCCGCCAGCTTGGTGTCGAACAGGCCCTCCCGGTCGCCGGTGATCCGGAGGAACCGCTCGTTGGACCACACCACCTCGTCCGTCTCCGGCCGGAAGATCACCAGGGGCAGGGGGCAGTTCAGGGTGCCGTCCCGGGTGGCCTGATCCATGCTGTCCAGCAGTTCCTTGAGATAGCGGTTGGCCGCCTTCCGGCGGCGCAGGCGGTCGGCCAGATAGGCCACGAACAGCGCCGCCGTCGCCGCCAGCTCCACGGCGGCGGCGTCCCACCGGCCCAGCAGGCCGGTCACGCCGCAGAAGGCCAGCAGCACCGCAAAATACAGCCCGATCCGGGGGGCCAGCATCCGGGTCAGCTTCTGATACACCGCGCACACCTCGTTTCCCATTTTCCCATAGATAAAAGATTATATCAAATTGCGGCGGCAAAGGCAAGGGCGTGGCGGTCAATTCGGGAAAATACTTTTCTCCCGCGGCGCTCCGGCCGCCGGGGCGGCTGAAAAAGAAAGATCCTGGGAATGAAAAAAAGTACTTGCATTTTCCCCCGGGACATGATAAGATACGGTTTGCGTTTAAAAGAAGCCCTCGCGGCTTCCGGACTTTTCATCGACAGAAAGAGGTGAATCCCTGTGAAGGAAGGCATCCATCCCAGCTACAACCACACCACCATTACGTGCGCGTGCGGCAACGTCATCGAGACTGGCTCGACCAGGAAGGACATCAAGGTGGAAGTCTGCTCCAAGTGTCACCCCTTCTACACCGGTAAGCAGAAGATGGTGGATACCGGCGGACGCGTCAGCCGCTTCAACAAGAAGTTCGGCCTGGGCTGAAACCCTGTCACTCCAAGACCCGCTGCACACGGCAGCGGGTCTTTCTCTTTTTCACCCTGTCCCGCATATAATAAGAGACCATATAAAATCAGGAGGTATCCCATCATGTTCCAGAAGGTCGATCCCAAGTCCCTGGCCCTGAACCCCTTTGCCGCCATCGGCGATCAGTGGATGCTCATTACCGCCGGCACCCCGGAGCGGCTCAACACCATGACCGCCTCCTGGGGCGGCTTAGGGGTGCTGTGGGGGGCGCCCATGGCCACCTGCTATCTCCGCCCCCAGCGGTATACCAAGGAGTTTGTGGACGGGGCCGGATACTTCACCCTGTCCTTCTTCGGGGAGGAGTACCGCCCCCAGCTCAGCCTGTGCGGCTCCAAGAGCGGCCGGGACGTGGACAAGGTGAAGGAGTGCGGCTTCACCGTGGCCGCCGGGGCGGGGAACGCCCCCTACTTTGAGCAGGCCCAGCTGGTGCTGGTGTGCCGCAAGCGGATGGCGATGCCCATGGATCCCGCCCTCATGCCCGCGGACGTGAAGGACAAGTGGTACAAGGGCGACTACCACACCATGTACTGGGGCGAGATCGTGGAGGCGCTGGAAAAGGTATAATTCCAAAGAAAACGAGGTAGTTTACTCTGTATGTTTGAAAAAACCGAGATAAAAGAGATCAACCGCGCCGTGCTGGTGGGCCTGAACGCCCCCGGCCTCACCCGGGAGGAGAACGCCGACGACGGCTCCCTGGACGAGCTGGCCGCCCTGCTGGACACGGCGGGGGGCACCTGCCTGGCCACGGTGCTGCAAAACAAATCCGCCCCCGACCCCCGCACCTTCATCGGCGAGGGCAAGGCGGCGGAGGTGAAGGAGCTTGTCCAGCGTTTAGGCGCGGACATCGTGATCTTCGACAACCCCCTGTCCCCCTCCCAGCAGCGGGTGCTCACCGAGGAGCTGGGGGTGACGGTGATGGATCGCTCCGCCCTCATCCTGGACATCTTCGCCAAGCGGGCCCGCACCAGCGAGGGGCGCTTGCAGGTGGCCCTGGCCCAGTACAAGTACCTGCTGCCCCGGCTGACCGGTATGTGGAAGCACCTGGAGCGCCAGGAGGGCGCCATCGGCACCCGCGGCCCCGGCGAGACCCAGCTGGAGTCCGACCGGCGGCACATCCACCGGAAGATCGCCAAGCTGGAGGAGGAGCTGAAGGACGTGCGCCGGGTGCGGGCCACCCAGCGGGAGCGCCGGGAGAAGAACGAGGTGCCTGTGGTGGCCATCGTGGGCTACACCAACGCGGGCAAGTCCACCCTGCTCAACGCCCTCACCGGCTCGGATATCCCCGCCAACAACCGGCTGTTCGACACCCTGGACACCACCACCCGGACGCTGTACGTCTCCGACACCTGCACGGTGCTCATCTCGGACACGGTGGGCTTCATCTCCAAGCTGCCCCACCAGCTGGTGGACGCCTTCAAGGCCACCCTGGAGGAGCTCACTTTCGCCGACCTGCTGTTACACGTCATCGACGCCTCCGACCCCAACTGGCGGGAGCAGGCGGCGGTGGTGGATCGGCTGGTGCAGGAGCTGGGGGCCGCCGAGACCCCCCGGCTGGAGGTGTTCAACAAGTGCGACAAGTTTGTGGGCGACCTGCTGCCCCACGGGGAGGACATGGTGTCCATATCCGCCCGCACCGGGGCGGGGCTGGACGAGCTGCTGTCCGCCATCGGGAAGCGGCTGGACGCCGGGGTGCGCCGGGTGGAGCTGCGCCTGCCCTACGACAAGGGGGGCGTGCTGGACGCGCTGTACCGGGAGGCCAAGGTGGAAAAGGTAGCGTACGGCGACGCCATCCAGGTCACCGCCGTGTGCACCCCCAAGACCCTGGGGCGGGTGGGGGAGTATGTGGTAGAGCGCTGAGGAACACAAAAAAGAGGACGCGGAGGGAGCTGCCCCCGCGTCCTTTTAATCTTCCCTGAAGTCAAAGAGTTGTTTGGGTTCAATCCGAAGCACGTCACACAATTTGAACAGCACATCGAAGGAGGGGCCTACCAACCCCCGTTCAATCCTACTGATATAGGTGGGGTGCACATCAATAAACTCAGCCAGCACAGATTGCGACAAACGATTTTTCTTACGGTAATAGACCACATTCAGCCCAAATTGAATGTAGCGACTTTCATATTCCGCCTTCAAACCGCCACCTCCCTCTGTATATGTATTTTACAGAGAAGGCGGGCAATTCGGAACGCACATAAAATCTTACATATAGATTGAAAGTCTTTATTTTTTGTGTTATAGTATATCTCATAGAAGGGAGATCTTATTCAAAATGTCTATTGACTATGAACATCAGGATCCCCAGCGCAAAAGCAATGAGGCAAGGGACTGCACAAGTCACATCGGATCTGGCACAAAGTTTTTGCTCACCGATCCCGTCATCCCGCCCGGAAAGAGAGTTCAGCGGATTGTAACCCCCGAGGGGCTGGTGAAGCATATGCTTGTGGATCTGCCGGAACCAGATCGCGGAGATGCGCCTTGACAAACCGCGGGCGTCGCGCTATAATGACAAATAGAAGGGCTATGCACCAAGCGGTCGGCCCTACAAGGTTTCCAGTTTCTTAGTTACAAGAAACCGTCACTTGCCAGAGTGGCGGTTTCTGCTTTTCACAATTATCGTAACAGTATACTGTCCGATATGGAGCGTGATCCGCATATAGTCACCCCCTTTCGGGGTTATGTGACCGACCGCCTGTCAACTACTTGTTGATGTGCATAGCCCAGCCCTTTTTACGGGGCCGCCGTCAGTTTAACACGAATTTTGTCAAACCGCAAGGGGGGCTGTTCAAGCCCCCCTTTTTTTGATATAATAACTCATCCCAGTTTACCAAGGAAGTGACAACGATGATGGAAAAGCAGCTTGCCGCCCAGGTGGTGGGCGAGGTCAAAAAGGCCGTGGTGGGCAAGGATGACATTGTGGTGAAGGCCCTGCTGGCCATTCTGGCCCGGGGGCACCTCCTGCTGGAGGACATCCCCGGGGTGGGGAAAACCACCCTGGCCATCGCCTTTTCCAAGGCCCTGGGCCTGAAATACAACCGGGTGCAGTTCACCCCCGACGTGATGCCGTCGGATCTGACGGGCTTCTCCCTCTATAACAAGGCCACGGGTCAGATGGAGTACCAGCCCGGGGCGCTGCTGTGCAACCTGTTCCTGGCCGACGAGCTGAACCGGGCCACCAGCCGCACCCAGTCCGCCCTGCTGGAGGCCATGGAGGAGGGGAAGGTGACGGTGGACGGCGTGTCCCGCCCGGTGCCCGACCCCTTCCTGGTCATCGCCACCCAGAACCCCGCCGGCGCCTCCGGCACCCAGCTGCTGCCCGACTCCCAGCTGGACCGGTTCGCCCTGCGGCTGTCCATGGGCTACCCCGCCCCGGCGGACGAGCTGGAGCTGCTCCAGCGCAAGCTCCGGGGGGACGCCATGGGGGAGGTGGCCCAGGCCGCCGACGCCCGCCAGCTGGCGGAGCTGCGCTCACAGGTGGAGCGGGTCTTTGTGGACGACGAGATTTTGCAGTACATCCTCCAGCTGGTGCGGGCCACCCGGAGCCACCGGGGACTGGCCCAGGGCGCCAGCCCCCGGGCCGCCATCTCCCTGTGCGCCCTGTGCCGGGGGGTGGCCTACCTCCGGGGCCGGGACTACGTGGTGCCCGGGGACGTGAGCTACATCTGGACGGACGCCATCGCCCACCGGCTGGTGCTGCCCGCCGGGACGGCGGAGGTTGGAACCCGGGCGGCGGACATCGCCGGGGAGGTGCTGGACTCGGTGCGCCCGCCCCGGCTGCGGTGACGTTATGTGGATCCGGCGCCTGATCTGGGCCGGGGCGCTGACGGCCGCCCTGCTGTTCCAGATCACCAACAACAACTATCTGGGGCAGTTCCTCACCGCCCTGTGTATCGTCCTGCCCCTGCTGTCCCTGGCCCTGTCCCTGCCGGGGATGCTCCGCTGCCGCCTCACCCTGTCCGCCGGCCCCGCCGGCCTGGAGCGGGGGGGCCAGGCCCAGTGGGCGGTGGAGATCGACACACCCGGCGGCCTGCCCATCGCCCGGCTCTCCCTGCGGCTGACGGAGGAAAACCTCCTCACCGGCCAGCTCCAGCGGGCCAAGCTCAAGCTCACCGGGGTGGCCCGCCGCCGCCCCGCCCGGGCGGACGCCGTCACCGATCACTGCGGCCTGCTGGAGCTCCGGGCGGAGCGGGCCCGGGTGTGCGACTACCTGGGGCTGTTCAGCCTGCGCCTGCCCGACCCGGCCCCCGCCCGGCTGCTGTGCCGCCCCATCCCCGCCCAGGCCGAGGCCCCCCACATCCCGGAGGGGATGGGGGCCCGCCCCGTGGCCCAGAACGCCGCCCGCCGGGGCCCCGGGGAGGACTACGAGCTCCGGGAGTACCGCCCCGGCGACCCCCTGCGCTCGGTGCACTGGAAGCTGTCCTCCAAGTGGGATGAGCTCATCGTCAAGGAGCGGGGGGAGACGGTGACTCCTCTGCCCCTGCTCACCCTGGATCGCTTCGGGACGCCGGAGGCGCTGGACGGGCTGCTGGATCGGGTCACGGGGATGAGCCGCGCCCTGCTGTCCGTCCAGCGGCCCCACGCCGTGCTGTGGCTGGACGGGGCGGGGGAGCCCCAGCTCCATCCCGTGTCCGACGAGCGGGAGTACCGCCTGCTGCTCACCGCCCTGCTCACCGGCCCCGCGGGGGAGACGGGCCCCGCCTTGGACGATCATCCCGAGCTGCTGGGGGCCGGTGTTCCGGCCTTCCGGATCCACATCTCCGCCGGGGAAGGAGGGGACGGCCATGGCTGATCAGGAAAAGCGCCTCTCCCCCCTGTCCGTGCTGGGGGACGGGCTGCTGCTGCTGTGCGCCCTGCTGGGGCTGACGGCCAGCTTCCTGTCCCTGTACGGCCGCACCGGGATCTCCCCCGCCCTCATGGAGCCCCTGGACTGGGCCGCCGCCCAGGGGGATCAGCTCCTGCTCCTGGCGGCGCTGTTCGCCCTGCTGTCGCTGTGTGTGTGGAGCCTGCCCCGGTTCCGGTGGACGGCGGCGGGGGGGCTGGCCGCCCTGTGGGGGCTGGCCCTGTGGGGAAACTGGCAGGCCGTGTCCGCCGGGGCCGTCCTCACTGTCCAGTCGGTGGCCGACCTGTTCGCCTCCCGGGTGACCTGGGGCCGCACCTTCGACTACAACTCCGGCCTGCTCCTCCAGGCCCAGCGGGAGGCGGTGCGGCTGTTCCTGATCCTGGCTCTGGCCCTGCTGGCGCTGGTTCTGGGCTGGGTGGTGGTGCGGGCCCGCCGGTGGTGGATGGCGGCGCTGATCACCCTGCCCCCCCTGCTGCCCGGGCTGCTGGCCGATCTCTACCCCAGCTGGCCCGCCTTCCTGGCCCTGTGCGCCTGCTGGTGCGCCATGCTGCTCTCCTCCCTGTGCCGGTGGGCCGCGCCCTCCGCCCGGGGACGGCTCACCCTGGCCGCCCTGGGGGCGTCGGCTCTGGTGCTGGCCGTCCTCACCCTGATCTTCCCCCGGGAGGGCTACACCCGCCCCCCCTGGGCGCTGAAGGCCCAGGAGGATCTGGCCAACCTGGCCAACCGGGCGGCGGACTGGCTCCCCCGGTGGGAGAACGGCCCCTTCCACACCACCATTACCTTCGTGGGTTCGGCGGAGGAGGCGGATCTGGCCCAGGCCGGGCCGCTGAACTACTCCGGCCGGACGGTGCTGCGGGTGACCGCCGACTACGAGGGGCGGCTGTACCTGCGGGGCTCGTCGCTGGCGGCGTATGAGGACGGGGTATGGAAGGCCCTGCCCGAGGGAACCTATGAGGAATACAGCACCACGGACAGCCCCCGGCTGTTCCCCCTGTATTTCCCCGCCCTGGCGGCGGGGGAGCGGCAGGTCTACACCGCCATGGTGGACAACGTGGGGGCGGTGGGCACCTGCGTCTACGCTCCCTACCACCTCACCCTGCCGGAGGAGGGGGCGGAGGAGTCGGGCTTCCTGCCGGTGGAGGACGCCTACCTGGCCCGGAAGCAGGGCCAGTGGAGCCACACCCTGTCCTTTGTGGATCTCAGCCAATCCGGCGATCTGACCCGCATCCGCTTGGACTACGCGATGGGGGCCCTCTCTTCCAGACTTGCCAACGGATCGTTCCCCGGCACGGCCCAATACGCCCGGTTTGCCCAGGCCCACTACCTGGACGTGCCGGAGGAGCTGTGGGGCGAGCTGGAGGCGCTGATCCGGATGGCCTGGTCGGCGGGGGCGCTGGGTGATCGCTATATGAGCGCGCCCAGCTTCTCCAATGGGGACGCCCCCAGGTACGCCGGGCAGCTGGCCGACTTCCTCAGCACCTTCTGCGCCTACGATCAGTCCGCCCCCGCCGCCCCCGAGGGGACGGATCCGGTGCTCTACTTCCTCAATGAGAGCCGCCGGGGCTACTGTATGCACTACGCCTCCGCCGCCACCCTGCTGCTGAGAACCATGGGCATCCCCGCCCGGTACGTCAGCGGGTTCACGGCGGTGGCCCAGCCCGGCCGGCAGGTGGACGTGCCCGACCGGGCGGCCCACGCCTGGGTGGAGGTTTGGGTGGACGGCTTCGGCTGGTATCCGGTGGAGGTCACCCCCGCCGCCGCCTTCGAGCAGCTGGCCCAGCCCGGGGGGGACAACCCGGATCCCCTGGCCTCGGCGGACGCCACCCCCACCCCCCAGCCCACGGACAACCCCGGCGAGACCCCCGCCCCCTCCCAGGGGCCGGGCGGCCCGGCGGGGCCGGGGGAAGGGGAGGACGATCCCGCCCAAGGCCTGTGGGCGGCCCTGCTGGCCGTGGGAAAGGGGCTGGCGGCGCTGGCGGGCCTGTGCGGCCTGCTGTGGCTGATCCAGTTCGCCGTCAAGCGCCATCGGACACAGCGGCTGGCCGACCCGGATCGGAACCGGGCGGCGCTGTACGCCTACCGCTGCCTGGAGCGGCTGTCCCGCTGGGGCGGCCGGACGGATCCCCAGGGGGTGGAGCTGGCGGAAAAGGCCAAGTACAGCGCCTACACCCTCACGGAGGAGGAGCTGGCCCGGCTCACCGGGCTGCTGGACACAGAGCGCACCCGGCTGTCGGTGGGGCCAAGGTGGTGGAGGCGGCTGCTGTTCCGGTACGTCTGGGGGATGCCCCGCCCGTAATGGCTGAAAAAACAGGCCGTCCGGCTTTGCCGGACGGCCTGTTTATCCGTTACGCTTCCCGCAGGCGGCCCAGCAGCTCCCGCACCGCGTCCATGTTGATGGGTTTGGACAGGTGGCCGTTCATCCCCGCGTCCAGGGCGTGGCGCACGTCCTCGGCGAAGGCGTTGGCGGTCATGGCCACAATGGGGATGCCCTTGGCCCGGGGGTGGCCGCAGGCCCGGATCCTCCGGGTGGCCTCGTAGCCGTCCATCACCGGCATCTGCACATCCATGAGGATCATGTCGTATTTGTCCGGCGGGGCCTCCAGGAACCGCTCCACCGCCAGCTGCCCGTTGGACACCACCTCGCACCGGGCCCCCTCCATGTCCAGCATCTCCCGGAGGATCTCGGCGTTGAGCTCGTTGTCCTCCGCCACCAGGAAGAACAGGCCCTTCAGGGCGTCCTCCGGGGCGGGGGCGGCCTTGTCCTCCGGCCCGGCGGCCAGGCCCTCCAGCGCCTGCCGGAAGGTGGACACGAAGAACGGCTTGGGCAGGAAGGCGTCCACCCCGGCGGCCACGGCCTCCTCCTGGATGGCGCTCCAGTCGTAGGCGGTGAGCACCAGGATGGGGATCTCCCGGCCCACCTTCTTCCGGAGCTGGCGGGCGGTGTCCACGCCGCTCTGGCCGGGCATTTTCCAGTCCAGCAGGATGGCGTGGAACTCCTCCCCCCGGGCCATGGCCCGCTCCGCCTCGTCCACGGCGGAGGGGCCGTCGGTGGCGTAGGCCACCTGGACACCCGTGTCCTCCATCATCTCCCGGATATCCAGGCACACCTGCTCCTCGTCGTCCGCCACCAGGATGCGGGAAATCCCCCGGCGGCTCCAGAAGTCGCCCTCGTCCAGCGAGGCGGGCAGGGCGAAGGACAGCTCCACGGTGAACACGCTGCCCTCCCCCTGGCGGCTCTCCGCCCGGATCACGCCCCCCATCAGATCCACCAGGTTCTTGGTGATGGCCATGCCCAGGCCGGTGCCCTGAATGCCGCTGGTGGTGGAGTTCTCCTCCCGGCTGAAGGGGTCGAATACGGTCTTTAAAAAGTCCGGGCTCATGCCGATGCCGTTGTCCCGCACCACAAAGCGCAGGTGGGCGAACTGGGGGGCGGTGGGGGCCAGATCCTCCACCGTCAGCGAGATGCCCCCCCGTTGGGGGTGTACTTGATGGCGTTGGACAGCAGGTTGATCAGGATCTGGCTCACGTGCAGCTTGTCGCCCAGCAGCTGCTCCGCCGGGCGGCCCTTCACCTGGAACTCAAAGGACTGCTCCTTGGCCCGGGTCTGGGGCAGCAGGATGGTGTACAGCTCCTCCATCAGCTCCGGCAGGCTGAAGGGGGCCACGTTCAGAGAGGTCTTGCCGCTCTCGATCTTGCTCATGTCCAGCACGTCGTTGATGAGGCTGAGCAGGTGGTGGCTGGAGGCGGTGATCTTCCGGGTGTACTCCCGCACCTTGTCCGGGTTCTCCGCGTCCTTGGCCAGCAGCACGGTGAAGCCGATGATGGCGTTCATGGGGGTGCGGATGTCGTGGGACATATTGGACAGGAAGGCGCTTTTCGCCTCGTTGGCCCGGTTGGCCTGGGACAGCGCCTCCCGCAGCAGGGTCTTCTGCTCCAGCTCCACCCGGGTGGCGTCGTCCACGTTGCGAACGCCCAGCACGATGCCCCGCCTGCCGTTCCAGGCGCCCGCCCGGACGGCCTTGAGCTGGTAATAGGCCGCCCCCTTCCGGGACATGGCCCGGTAGTTGAGGTAGAAGGTCTTGTCCCGGGCCAGCCGCTCTCCCAGGGCCTTCAGGGTGCAGGCCTTGCGAAGGGCCTCCCGGTCGCCGGGAAAGACGACCTCCTGGATATACTCGTCCATGCTTTTCTGGAAGGAGCGGCCCCAGCGGAAGCCCCGCAGCGGCTCCTCCACGCCCTCCGCCATCTGGAGGGGGTAGCCGCTGCCGGTGTCCAGATCCAGGAAGTACACCAGGCGGAAGTCCATGCTGAGGGCCTGTATGAGCTCCATCTGGCGGCGCTCCTGCTCCAGCTGATCCCGCCGCTCCTGCTCCTTCTGGGCGGTGCAGTCCAGCAGGAAGCGGCGGCACACCAGCGCGCCGTTCTGCCGTACCAGCTTCACGTTGCCCATGATGTACAGCAGCCGCCCGTCGTCGTGGCGCACCCGGTAGGCGATGCCTACGCTGTCCCCCTCCTCTTTCAAGGAGCGGATACAGTCCCGGAGCCGCGGCTTGTCCGCCTCCTCCACGGTGGAGGCGATGAGGTCGAAGCCGCCGGCCAGCAGCTCCTCCCGGCTGGCAAAGCCCAGTATGTTCAGCGCCGCCCGGTTGACGTTGAGGATGCGCTTGCCGTCCAGCGAGTGGGTCAGCACGCCGCAGTCCATGGTGGTGAACAGGGATTCCAGCATTTCGGTCTTGCGGATCAGCGCCCCCTGGTATTCCCGCTCCCGGGTCACGTCGATGCCCACGCCCACGGTGCCCATCACGGAGCCGTCTATGTCGTACAGGGGGGACTTGTAGGTGGTGAGGGTGCGCTGGCCCTCCCCGGTCTGGATGGTCTCCTCGGAGACGCAGGTCTTCCGCTTCTTCATGACCTCCCGCTCGGACTGGATGCAGGCGGGGTCGTCCTGCTCCACGTCCCAGATGTAGGCGTGGCGCTGGCCCTGCACCTGCTCCCGGGTCTTTTTCACCGTCCGGCAGAAGCTGTCGTTTACCCGCTCGTGGACGCCGTCCTTCGTTTTGAACCAGATCAGGCTGGGCACGCCGTTGATGGTGGCGTCCAAAAAGTGCTCCCGTTCCCACAGATCCGCCGCCTGCTTGCGGCCCTCCTGCCAGCGCAGGAAGCGGAAGGGGATCTCCTCCGGGGCGGGGTCGATCCACAGATCCCGCAGCCGGGGCAGATAGGGGGCCAGCCCGGAAAGCTGATCCCGGGACGCCACGGCCAGCACCTCCGCTCCCTGCTTCCCGGCGGGGAGGAGGGCGTCCAGCGCGGCGGGGCCGTCCAGCCCCCGGAGATCCAGCAGGATCACGTCCGCCCCGGCGCACAGGGCGGCGTCGGGGTGCTCGCTTTCCGTAAAGGCGTGGGTGAACCGCTCCAGGGGCGGCGCCCCCCGCACGGCGTCCAGCAGGCCGCGATCCCGGCCCATCAGGTAAAACCGGAGATGACAGTGGTACATGAACGGAATCCTCCCAGGGGCGGCGCGGGCGCGCCGCCTGTCCCCCTGTCAACAGGGGAGAAGATGTGGTTATGGGCATTTTATCAAGTTTGCCTACCGATGTCAACAGGCGGGGATTTGAACCCAAATCCCCGCCTGTTTCCCCTTGTTTCTCGCTCAGATCCGCTTCCACACCGCCCCGCCGGGCACGTCGGTGATCTCCACGCCCTTCGCCTTCAGCTCGTCCCGGATGCGGTCGGCCTGGGCGAAGTCTTTCGCCTTCTTGGCCTGGGCCCGCTGGAGCACCAGGGCGTCGATCTCCGGGTCGCCCTCCCCCCGGACGGTGAAGCCGTCCGCGCCGGCGGTCTTGGCCTGGGCCGCCTCCTTTTCCCGCAGCGCCGCCGCCTTCTCCAGCAGGGACAGGGACAGCACGCTGTCAAAGCTGGCCAGCACCGCCCGCTTGGTTACGTCGTTCACCGGGGCCTTGAGCACGTCGTACAGGCAGGTGATGCCCATGGAGGTGTTCAGGTCGTTGCCCACCTGGGTGAGGAATTTCTCCTTCATCTGGGCGGCGGCTTCCTCGTCCACCGCCCCTTCGGTATCGGTGAGGGCGGCGATGCGCTTGATCAGCTTGCTGTAGGCCCCGGCGGCGTTGTCCAGGTTCTCCCAGGAGAACACCAGCCCCTTGCGGTAGTGGCTTTGCAGGCAGAAGAAGCGGTAGGCCAGGGGGTCGTACCCCTTCTCCTCCAGCAGGGACACCGTGAGGAACTCCCCCTTGGACTTGGACATCTTGCCGGAGTTGGTGTTCAGGTGGTGCACATGGAACCACTGGGCACACCAGGGGTGGCCCAGGTAGGCCTCGGACTGGGCGATCTCGTTGGTGTGGTGGGGGAAGGCGTTGTCCACCCCGCCGCAGTGCAGATCCAGATACTCCCCGTTGTACTTCATGGAGATGCAGGAGCACTCAATGTGCCAGCCGGGGTAGCCCACCCCCCAGGGGGAGTCCCACTTCAGCGCCTGATCCTCAAACTTGGACTTGGTGAACCAGAGGACGAAGTCGTTCTTGTTCCGTTTGTTGGCGTCCTCCTCCACGCCCTCCCGGACGCCCACCGCCAGATCCTCCTCGTCGTGGTCGTTGAACACGTAGTAGTGATCCAGCCTGGAGGTGTCGAAATACACGTTGCCCCCCGCCACGTAGGCGTACCCCTTGTCGATGAGGCCGGACACCACCTGGATGAACTGGTCGATGAGCCCCGTGGCGGGCTGCACCACATCGGGGGTTTTGATGTTCAGCTTGGCGCAGTCGTCGAAGAAGGCGTCGGTGTAGAACTTGGCGATCTCCATCACCGACTTGTGCTCCCGGCGGGCTCCCTTGAGCATCTTGTCCTCGCCGGTGTCGGCGTCCGACGCCAGGTGGCCCACGTCGGTGATGTTCATCACCCGGTTCACGTCATAGCCCTCGTACCGCAGGAATTTCTCCAGCACGTCCTCCATGATGTAGGAGCGCAGGTTGCCGATGTGGGCGAAGTGGTAGACGGTGGGGCCGCAGGTGTACATCTCCACCCGGCCGGGGGTGTGGGTTTTGAATTCTTCCTTCTTGTGGGTGGCGGAATTGTAGAGATACATATTCAAATAACCTCCTTATGGTTTCATTCGTGGAGTTCCAGGGGCAGGCCGTCGGGGTCGTGGAAGAAGGTGAACCGCCGCCCGCTGTAGGGGTCGAGGCGGACGGGCTCGCAGTCGATGCCCCGGGCCGCCAGCTCCTGTACGGCGGCGTCCACGTCGTCCACCCGGAAGGCCAGGTGGCGCAGGCCCAGGGCCTCGGGGTAATTGGGCCGGGGCGGGGCGGTGGGGATGACGAACAGCTCCAGTTCCCCGCCCCCGAAGCCCAGATCGATTTTCCAGTCCCCCCGGTTCTCCCGGAAGTGCTCCCGGAGGACGGGGAGGCCCAGCTTCTCCACGTAAAACTCCCTGGCCTTTTGGTAATCGGACGCGATGATGGCGATGTGGTGCAGTTGGTCGAACAGCATAGCGGTTCCTCCTTGGTAAAGCGGGGCCTTAGCCCTGGTACTGCTGATCCAGCAGCTTCTCCAGCGCCTCCACCCGGTCGGACAGGGCCGCCAGCTTCTCCAGGGTGGGGCTTTTCACGCTGGTCTGATCCACCTCGTCGGCATAGTGGTGGGCCTGACCGGCGATGCGGACGATCTGGGCCGGGATGCCCACGGCGGTGGCGTCGGCGGGCACCTCGGAGAGCACCACGGCGTTGGCGGCGATGCGGGCGTTGTCCCCCACCTTGAAGGGGCCCAGCACTTTGGCGCCGGTGGAGATGAGCACGTTGCTGCCGATGGTGGGGTGGCGCTTGCCCTGATCCTTGCCGGTGCCCCCCAGGGTGACGCCGTGGTAGATCAGACAGTCGTCCCCCACCTCGGCGGTCTCGCCGATGACGATGCCCATGCCGTGGTCAATCACCAGGCGGCGGCCGATCTTCGCCCCCGGGTGGATCTCGATGCCCGTCCAGAAGCGGCTCCACTGGGAGACGCACCGGGCCAGGAATTTCAGGTGATGGCGGTATAACAGATGGGCCAGCCGGTGATACAGGGTGGCGTGCACCCCGGGGTAGAGCAGGAAGATCTCCAGCCTGCTGCGTGCCGCCGGATCCCGGGCCTGGTAGGCCCGGAGGGTTTCCCCTAATCGGGTCATAAAAAGGTTCCTCCTTGTCCAGATAAAAAACAAAAACCCCCCATGCCCGATGGCATGAGAGGCGGCCGTACCGCGGTTCCACTCTCGTTTGTCGCTTTTGGCCGTGACGTGGCCGGACGGAGGGCGCCCAAGTCCCCCTCGCTCCCGCTTGCAGTTCGCCCGGATTTTCCCCCAGGGCGGCTTTCAGCCCATGGCCGCCCCTCTCTGCCGGTTCCAAAACGGACTACTTCCAGGCGCACAGCCGACGGCCCCGCCTGAGCGTTCCCCGCGATATTTGGTTTTCGCGCCGTTGTTGCGCTGTTTCATTATATTATCACGGGGCCCGGGGGGTGTCAAGCAAAATCGGGGGCCTATTTCCGGCGGAAATTCACATTTTGTTTACGCTTACCCCATTGACGCGGCCAAATTGCCGCGCTATCATAGGTATATTCCGAAATTCCCGCCGCATAGGAGGTGAGCGCCCATGATCCGCCGTTCTCTGGCCCGCTTTATGGCAGGGCGCTATGGAGGGGATCAGCTCAACCTGTTCCTGATCGTGCTGTACCTGATGTTCTATGTGGTCTTTCTGTTCACCCGGCTGCTGGTGTTTGAGCTGCTGGGCACCGTGGTGCTGGTGTTCACCCTGTTCCGCACCCTGTCCCGGAACCTGGAGCGCCGCCGGGCGGAGAACAACCGCTTCCTCCAGACCGTCCGCCCCCTGTGGCGGAAGTGGGCCGCCTTCCGGGCCCGGGCCCACGACAAGGAGCACCGCTATTTCAAATGCCCCAACTGCGGCCAGCTGATGCGGGTGCCCAAGGGGAAGGGGCGGATCACCGTCCACTGCCGCGCCTGCGGGGCGGCCTTTGAGGAAAAGAGTTAACTGCGTAACGCGTAACGATAAAAAGAGGGGGCCTGTCCGTTCGGACGGGCCCCCTATCCTTTTGAGGCAGGGCGTCCCGGGGCCGCCCGTTCCCCATTGAACCCCGCCCCGGTTTGTGCTACACTGGGGAAAAACTTTTTTCCCGAGGTGACCCCCATGACCGATACCATCGCCGCCATCGCCACCCCCCCCGTCCCCTCCGCCATCGGCATCCTCCGCCTGTCCGGGCCGGGGGCTATCGCCGCCGCCGACGGAGTGTTCACCCCCTTCCACGGCGGGCCCATGTCCACCCGCCCCGACCGGGCGCTGGTGTACGGCGCCCTCCACGACAGGGACGGCGGCGTCATCGACCACTGCCTGTGCACCGTCTCCCGGGCCCCCCACAGCTACACCGGCGAGGACGCCGCCGAGCTGCAATGCCACGGCTCCCCGGCGGCGCTGGCCCTGGGGCTGGAGGCGCTGTTTGCCGCCGGGGCCCGGCAGGCCCTCCCCGGCGAGTTCACCCGGCGGGCCTTTTTGAACGGCAAGCTGGATCTCACCGGCGCCGAGGCGGTGGCCGACCTCATCCACGCCGAGAGCCCCGCCGCCGTCTATCAGGCCGCGGGCCAGCTGGGCGGGGCGCTGGCCCGGATCGTGGACGGAATCTACGACCGGCTCACCGACCTGTGCGCCCATTTCCACGCCGTGCTGGACTACCCGGACGAGGATATCGAGCCCTTCGAGGCGGCGGAGCTGTCCCAGGCGCTGTCCCGGGCGGCGGCGGAGCTGGACGCGCTGGCGGACACTTACAAGCGGGGCCGCCTGCTGAACGAGGGGGTGCCCTGCGCCATCGTGGGGCGGCCCAACGCGGGCAAGTCCACCCTGTTCAACGCCCTGCTGGGCCGGGAGCGGGCCATCGTCACCGATATCCCCGGCACCACCCGGGACACGGTGGAGGAGCGGATCAATTTCGGCGGTGTGCTGCTCCGGCTCATCGACACGGCGGGCCTGCGGGAGACGGAGGACGCGGTGGAGCGCCTGGGGGTGGAGCGCTCCCGAGCGGCGCTGGAGGGGGCGGAGCTGATCCTGGCCGTCACCGACGGAGCGGCGGACGTCACCCCGGAGGACACGGAGGTGCTCCGGCTGGCCAGCCGGTCGGGCAGGCCGTGGATCTGGGTGGTGAGCAAGCGGGATCTGACGGGGCCCAGCGCCCTGTGGAGCACCGCCCCGGACGGGAACGCCCCCGCCGCCTCCATCTCCCTGTCCGCCAGGACGGGGGAGGGTCTGGATAAGCTGGAGCAGGCGGTGGCCGCCCTGTTCCCCCAGCCGCCCCGGAGCGAGGCCGGGAGTATGCTCACCAACGCCCGGCAGGCGGAGGCGGCAAACCGGGCCCGACAGGCCGTCCGCCGGGGGGCGGAGGCGCTGGGCGCGGGGATGCCCCCCGACGCGGTGGTGGCCGACGTGGAGGAGGCCCTGTCCGCGTTAGGCGAGCTGACGGGCCGCACCGTGCGGGAGGACGTGACCGCCCGGATCTTCGCGCGGTTCTGCGTGGGAAAATAATTTCCCCCCTTTACGTCTCAAAGATGATATGATATAATTCCCTATATCACATTGCAACGCAAGTCAGGATGGGGGGAATCAACATGGAGGAGCTGGCCGAGCTGAAGCGGCAGCTGCAGGAGGCCCGCCCGGTGGGGTGGGACGGCCTGCCAGACATTCCGCTGTATATGGATCAGGTGGTGGGCTATCTGGCCCGGCAGGCGGCGGTCTTTGGCGACGGGGACGGGCTTACCTCCGCCATGATCAACAACTATATCAAGGACGGCCTGCTGGAGCGGGCCAACGGCAAGAAATACGGCCAGGAGCACCTGGCCTACCTCACCGCCATCAGCGCCCTCAAGCAGGTGATGAGCGTGCGGGAGATGAAGGTGCTCACCACCGTGGGCCGGGAGATGCGGGCCCCGGAAAAGCAGTACGAGTACTTCTGCAAGTACCTGGATCAGGCCATGTCGGACGCCGCCCACCGGCTGGACGAGAACACCACCGACCACGACCTGCCCAAGCTGGTGCTGGATCTGGCCATGCGGAGCTACGCCAATATGCTGGCCTGCCACCAGGCGCTGTCCATCCTGGCCCAGCGCACCGGCCATGAGGATCTACTCAAGAAGAAAAAATAAGGTGTGCGGAACGCACAGTCCAAAATGATGTATTGGAGGAACTGAAACCATGAGCAGCTATGTCATCATCACCGATTCGTCCTGCGATCTCCCCGACAGCATTGTCAAGGAACTGGAGCTGGAGGTGCTCCCCCTGGCGTTTATCATGGACGGCAAGACCTACCGGAACTACCCGGACAACCGGGAGATGTCCCCCGAGGAGTTCTACAACAAGGAGCGGGAGGGCCTTATGGCCACCACCAACGCCGTCAACGTGGGCGAGGCCACCGACGCCATTGAGGCCGTGCTGAAGCAGGGGAAGGACGTGCTGGTGCTTGCCTTCTCCTCCGGGTTGTCCACCACCTACAACTCCTTCCAGATCGCCGCGGACGACCTGTCCGAGAAGTACCCAGACCGCAAGGTGTACGCCGTGGACACCCTGTGCGCCTCTCTGGGCCAGGGAATGCTGGTTTACCAGGCGGCTAAGCTGCGCCAGGAGGGCAAGTCCATCGAGGAGGTGCGGGACTGGGCGGAGGCCAACAAGCTCCACCAGTGCCACTGGTTCACGGTGAACGACCTGTTCTTCCTGAAGAAGGGGGGCCGGGTGTCCGCCGCCACCGCCGTGGTGGGCACCATGCTCCAGATCAAGCCCGTCATGCACGTGGACAACGACGGCCATCTGATCAAGGTGGGCACCGCCCGGGGCCGCAAGGCGTCCCTGAAGGCCATCATCGACAAGGTGGCCGAGACGGGGATCGACCCCGCCTCCCAGACCATGTTCATCTGCCACAGCGATTGCCTGGAGGACGCCCAGTATATCTCCGATCAGGTGAAGGAGCGCTATGGCGTCAAGGAGATCATCATCAACCCCATCGGCCCGGTGATCGGGGCCCATACGGGGCCGGGGTGCGTGTCCCTGTTCTTCACGGGCAAGCACAGATAAACCGCATATGCAAAACGCCGCTCCCGGTTGGGGGCGGCGTTTTTTGCCAAAAAATTTTTTGCTTCCCCTATTGACAAATCCCCATCCGCCGTCTATACTGTGCATATCGTATATATACAATATTTCGGGCGTCGCTGACGAGCGGCGCCCCAGCGAGGTGGATCCCCTCCGCCCCGCCCAGGCGGGGCGGGAACAAAAACCAGCGAGGTGCACCATGGACATCATCATCAGCAATTCCGACCGGGCGCCGATCTATGAGCAGATCGTCCGCCAGCTGAAAGGGCTCATCCTTTCCGGCGTGCTGCCCGAGGGCGAGGCCCTGCCCTCCATGCGGCTGCTGGCCCGGGATCTCCGGATCTCGGTGATCACCACCAAACGGGCCTATGAGGAGCTGGAGCGGGAGGGCTTCCTCACCACCGTCCCCGGCAAGGGCTGCTTCGTGGCCGCCCAGAACCGGGAGACCCGGCGGGAGGCCGTACTGTGCCAGGTGGAGGAGCATCTGTCCCAGGCGGTGGACGCGGCGAAGGCCGGGGCCGTGGGCCTGGACGAGCTCACCGAAATGCTTAACACCTTGTATAATGAGGAATGACTTATGACAAATTGTATTGAAGTCAAGGGCCTTGTCAAGGAGTACAAGACCTTCACCCTGGGGCCCATCGACCTTCAGGTGCCCGGCGGCACCATCCTGGGCCTCATCGGGGAGAACGGTGCGGGCAAAACCACCCTGATCAAGTCCATGCTGGGCATCACCCGGCCCACCGCCGGGGCGGTCACCCTGCTGGGCACCGACCCGGATCACGCCAAGGAGGACATCGGCATTGTACTGGACGACTGCTTCTTCTCCGAGTACCTGCGGATCAAGGACGTGGAGACGGTGCTGTGCCGGGTGTTCAAGACCTGGGATAAGGGGCTGTACCGGGACTATCTGGACAAATTCGGCCTGTCCGGGACGAAGAACATCAAGGAGCTGTCCCGGGGTATGCGGATGAAGCTGTCCCTGGCGGCGGCGCTGGCCCACCGGCCCCGCCTCCTGCTGCTGGACGAGGCCACGGCGGGGCTTGACCCGGTGGTGCGGGACGAGATCCTGGACGAGTTCCTGGCCTTTGTCTCCGACGAGGATCACGCTATCCTCATATCCAGCCACATCACCTCGGATCTGGAGAAGGTGGCGGACTATATCGCCTATCTCCATCAGGGGAAGCTGCTGCTGTGCGACGAGAAGGATCGCCTGCTGGAGAGCTACGGCCGGCTGGTGTGCACCCGGGCGGATCTGGAGCAGGTGGATCGGGGCTACCTCGTGTCCACCCGGAAAAGCCAGTTCTCCACCGAGGCCCTCATCCGGCGCCGGGGCGACTTCCAGCGCCTCTATCCCCGGCTGACGGTGGAGCCGGTGACGCTGGACGAGTTGATGGTATTTATTGTAAAGGGGGAGCAAGCATGACCGGGCTGATTTGGAAGGACTTCCTCATCCTGCGTAAGACCCTACGCAGCTATCTGATGATTTTACTGATCTACGCGGCGGTGGCGTTTTCCGGGTTCTGGTCGGCCTCCTTCGTGGGCGGCTTTATGATGGTGATGACGGCCATCCTGCCCCTGAACGTGTTCGCCTACGACAAGCAGGCCAAGTGGGACGTGTACGGCCTGTCCCTGCCGGTGGGCCGTGCCAAGACGGTGGCGGCGCGGTACTTGTCGGTGCTGATCCTGTTTGTCTTTTCCGCCGCCGTAACCGCCCTGCTGGGGGTGGCTCTGAGTCTGGCGGGCCGCATGGAGGAGGATCTGGGGCAGTATCTGCTCACCTGCGCCGTCTGCGTCGTGCTCTCCATGCTGATGAACGCCGCTATGCTGCCCCTGCTGTACAAGTTCGGCTCGGAGCGGGCCCGGATCATGCTGGCCGGCGTGCTGGGCGTGGTGTTCCTGCTGGGCACCATCGTCCTGGTACCTTTTGGGGGCCTGGACTGGCTCAAGTCCCTGGAGGAGCCCACCATGGAGCAGGTGTTTGCCATCCCCGCCGTCGCGGCGGTGGGCGGGCTGATCCTGCTGGCCCTGTCCTTCCTGCTGTCCCGGCGCTTCTACGGCAATCAGGATCTGTAAACAACGGCCCCCTCCGTCCGCCGGGCGGAGGGGGCGTTTTGCGCTCAGAAGTAGAACAGCTCCTCGAATTTCTTGTCCAGCGCCACGCACAAAATCAGCGCCAGCTTGGCGGTGGGGCTGAACTGCCCCGTCTCGATGGAGCTGATGGTGTTCCGGGACACCCCCACCAGCTCCGCCAGCGCCGCCTGGGACAGGCCCTTTTCCGACCGGGCCTCCTTGAGACGGTTTTTCAGAATCAGGCTTTCGTCCATCAAAATACCCCCAGCGTCCGGCGGAGGTAGAGCACGAAAAAGAAGATGGACAGCGCCCCATAAAACAGTCCGAAGATCAGCTCATGCCGCTTGTGGAGGCGGCGGTACTTCACCAGGAACACAGACGCCGAGATGGCCCACATCACCACCCACACGCTGAACTCCACGCTCTCCAGGAAGATGGCGTGGAGCACGCTGAGCAGGCCGCACACCATCATTCCCACCGAGAAAGCAACGGCGTTGGCCCTGTTGACGGCCTCCTCCTCTACAAAGTCCCGGTTTTTGTTCTCCTCCCGGCTCTTTTTCAAAATTTCGTCTTTCTCCATGTTGGAACCCTCCAAGTTCGTGCTGCCAAGTTTACTTGGTATCCCTATCATAGCGCCGCCAAGTTTTCTTGTCAACGGGTTTTGCAAAGAAACCTGTGCAAAATTTTGCCCGCTCCCCCGCCGGGGGAAAACGGTTGCGCCCTCCGCCTTCCGTATGGTATGATAGTCTTAAGCCAATACTAAACGCAAAGGAGGCGCGCTATGGGAGGGCAAACCCCCGCAATATCCCCCGAGCACCGGCGGCACGTGGGGATGCGGATCATCAAGACGGTGCTCGCCGTGTTCGTGTGCGGTGTGCTGGCCTGGGCTCGGGAGAAGTCCGGCTTCTACTCCATGATCGCCGCCGTGGTGTGTGTGCAGAACTCGGCGGGCAAGACCATTGAATCCTCCATCAACCGGATGACCGGCACCCTCATCGGCGGCGTGGCTGGGGTGGCGGTGGTGTACCTGCTGGATGTGGTGGGTATCCTGTATATCGAGCTGGCCCGGTACGCGGTGCTTGCCCTGATGCTGATCCCCATCATCGAGCTGTGCCTGCTGATCAAAAAGCCCGGGAGCGCCGCCATGGCCTGCATTGTGTTCCTGTGCGTCACCGTCAACCACAGCGTGGGGGACACCCCTGTGATCTACTCCATTGAGCGGCTGTTTGAGACGCTGATCGGGGTGGCGCTGGCCTGCGGGGTGGACATACTCCTGCCCTACCATACCCCCGCCCAGGCCCCGGCGGCCGCAGCCCCGGAGGGGGCGTCTGTTCCGTCCCCGGACAGCCCGGAGGGAGCGCCGGCGGACGCGCCCCCGGCCCCAAAGGAAGCGGAGCCCGCCCCGGAGCTTCCCCGGGAGGACGGCGGGGAGGGTACGCCGTGACCTATCGGGATATCCACCGGGCGGTGTTCCTGTCCCGGCCCAACCGCTTCATCGCCCAGGTGGAGGTGGACGGACAGGCGGAAACCGTCCATGTCAAAAATACCGGCCGCTGTCGGGAACTGCTGGTGCCGGGGTGCACGGTCTACCTGGAGGGGAGCGCCAACCCGGCCCGTAAGACGAGGTACGACCTGGTGGCGGTGGAAAAGGCCCGCCCGGATCTGCCGCCCCTGCTGATCAACCTGGACGCCCAGGCCCCCAACCGGGTGTTTGGGGAGTGGATGGCGGCGGGAGAGGGCGCGGATCTGGGCCTGCCCAGGCCCACCTTGCTCCGCCCGGAGACAACCTGGGGTAATTCCCGGTTTGATTTCTACTGGGAGCTGTCGGGCGCGGCGGACAAATTCCCGCCCCGGCGGGGCTTTATTGAGGTCAAGGGGTGCACCCTGGAGGAGGACGGCCTGGCCCTGTTCCCCGACGCTCCCACGGAGCGGGGGGTGAAGCACCTGCGGGAGCTGGCGGCCTGCCGGGGGGCGGGGTATGAGGCGGCGGTGTGCTTTGTGATCCAGATGGAGGGGATGGGGGCCTTCTCCCCCAACGACCGCACCCACCCGGCCTTCGGCGCGGCCCTGCGGGAGGCGGCGGCAGCGGGGGTGAAGGTGCTGGCGGTGGAGTGCGCCGTCACGGCGGACAGTTTGGTCATGACCGCCCCTGTGCCCGTGGTGCTGTGACCGGAGAGGGAGGGCTTCCGCCCTCCCTTGATTTTTATGCGCCATGGTGATATAGTGGGCAATGTTAAAAAATCGACAGGGGGTGGGGACATGACCCAGGAGGACGTGGACAGGCTGCTGGCCCGGGCGGTGGCCCAGGCCCGGGCCGTGAACATCCCCGTGTCCCCGCATATCTGCCCCCGGGTGCGGCTGAACCAAAGGGCCCGCACCCGCTTCGGCTGCTGCGTCCGCCGGGAGGGGCGGTACACCATCGAGCTGTCCGCCCAGCTGGCCCGGGAGGGCTCGGAGCGGGCGGTGATGCAGGTGCTGTGCCACGAGGTGCTCCATACCTGCTGCGGCTGCTCCAACCACGGCCCCCGGTGGCGGGGGTACGCCCAGCGGATGAACGCCGCCTACGGCTACGAGATCCAGCGCACCGACAACTACGATGCCCTGGGCATTGAGGACGACCGCCCGGTGCGGTACTATGTGGTGTGCCAGCGGTGCGGGCGGCGCCTGCCCCGGATGAAGCGCTCCCCCCTGGTGGATCATCCCGGGCGGTACCGCTGCGCCTGCGGCGGCACGCTGCGGGTGGAGCCCGTGGCCGGGGTGCGGGCCATAGGCCATGAGAAAGGTGACGAGAGAACATGAAGCGAAGCGCCGGCATTTTGATGCCCATCTTTTCCCTCCCCTCCCCCTGCGGGATCGGGACGCTGGGGCGGGCCGCCCGGGAGTTCCTGGACTTCCTCCAGGCCGGGGGCCAGAGCTATTGGCAGCTCCTGCCCGTGGGGCCCACCAGCTATGGGGACTCCCCCTACCAGTCCTTCTCCTCCTTCGCGGGTAACCCCTACTTCATCGACCTGGACGACCTGGCGGCGGACGGCCTGCTGGAACCGGCGGACTATCGGGGCATAGACTGGGGAAGCCCCGAGCGGGTGGACTACGCCCTGCTGTACGAAAAGCGCTACCCGGTGCTGCGCCGCGCAGTGGAGCGGCTGCTGGCCGCCCCCCCGGCGGACTACGCCGCCTTCTTGGAGGAGAACGGCCACTGGCTGGAGGACTACGCCCTGTTCATGGCCCTGAAGGGGGAGCACGGCGGTATCTCCTGGGATCAGTGGCCGGAGGGGGAGCGGCTTCGCAGGCCCAACGCCCTGGCCGCCGCCAAAGCCCGGCTGGCGGGGGAGCTGGACTTCTGGCGGGGGGTGCAGTACCTGTTCTTCCGCCAGTGGGACGCGCTGAAGGCGCTGGCCGGGGCCAAGGGGATCTCCATCATCGGGGATCTGCCCATCTACGCCGCCCGGGACAGCGCCGATATGTGGGCCGACCCCAAGCAGTTCCAGACCGACGCCGATCTGAACCCGGTGGAGGTGGCGGGCTGCCCGCCGGACGCCTTTACCGCCGACGGTCAGCTGTGGGGCAACCCCCTCTTTGACTGGGAGAAGATGAAGGAGGACGGCTACCGCTGGTGGCTGCGGCGGATCGGCTTTCAGTTCCGGCTGTTCGACGTGCTGCGGATCGACCACTTCCGGGGCTTCGACGAATACTATGCCATCCCCTTTGGGGACAAGACCGCCCGGAACGGCCGCTGGAAGCCGGGGCCGGGTTTGGAGTTCTTCAAGGCGGTCAATCAAGAACTGGGCAAGCGCCAGATCATCGCCGAGGATCTGGGCTTTCTCACTCCGTCGGTTCGCAAGCTGTTGCGGGACACGGGCTACCCCGGCATGAAGGTGCTGGAGTTCGCTTTCGACCCCAAGGGCTCGGATAGCGAGTACCTGCCCCACAACTACCCCCGCAACTGCGTGGTGTACGCCGCCACCCACGACAACGAGACCATCGAGGGCTGGCTGGCTGCCGCCCCTGCCAAGACCCGGCGCTATGCCAAGGGGTACTTCCAGCTCACCCGGCGGGAGGGCTGGGCCTGGGGGGTCATGCGGGGGGGCTGGGCCAGCGTGGCCGATCTGGCGGTGATGCAGATGCAGGATCTGCTGTCTCTCGGTCAGGAGGGCCGAATCAACGTCCCCTCCACCCTGGGGGGCAACTGGCAGTGGCGGATGCTGCCCGGTCAGGCGGACGGGGCGCTGGCGGAGCGGCTGCGGCAGTCCATGGCCCTCTATCACCGGCTGCCCGCCCCCGGGGCCCCGAAGAAGGCCCAAAAACAGGGAAAAGCGCCGGGACGGATCAGCCGGAAGGCCGGATCCCGCTGAATTTGGTGATTTTGACCGTTGACGGGCCTGGGGCTGCGGGGTATACTCTGGCCTGGAAACGTATCCAGCCGCATTGTGCTGTTTGGAAAGGAGACTATTTTGATGGACGTGAAAAAACGCCTCCAGGAGATCACCCGGGCCAGGTACGGGCTGGAGCTGTCCCAGTGCGGCGACAGCCAGCTCTACCATGCCCTGCTCCAGCTCACCCAGGAGCTGTCTGCTGCCCGCCCCGCCCCTACGGGGGAGCGCAAGCTGTACTACTTCTCCGCCGAGTTTCTCATCGGCAAGCTGCTGAGCAACAACCTGCTGGCCCTGGGCGTTTACAACGAGGTGAACGCCGCCCTGGCTGAGTGCGGAAAGTCCCTGCCCAACCTGGAGGACGCGGAGCCCGAGCCCTCCCTGGGCAACGGCGGGCTGGGCCGGCTGGCCGCCTGCTTCCTGGACTCCATCGCCGCCCTGGGCCTGCCCGGGGACGGGGTGGGCCTCAATTACCACTACGGCCTGTTCCAGCAGGAGTTCCGCCATCGCCAACAGTACGAGCGGCCCAACCCCTGGATTGAGGACGAGAGCTGGCTGATCCCCACCGGCGTGGAATTCGAGGTGCCCTTCGGCTTCGGCCCGGTGAAGGCCAGGCTCTTTGACATCGCCGTGCCCGGGGCCAACAGCGGCGTGGCCAACCGGCTCCACCTGTTTGACGTGGAGCAGCCCGCCCCCGCCCCCGCCGACGGCATCGACTTCGACAAGACCGACCTGCCCGCCCGGCTGACCTCCTTCCTCTACCCCGACGACAGCGACGAGGCGGGGAGGCTGCTGCGGGTATACCAGCAGTATTTCATGGTGTCCGCCGGGGCCCAGCTCATCTTGAAGGAGCTGGAGGAGCGGGGCTGTTCCCCCGAGACCCTCAGCCAGCACGTGGCCGTCCAGATCAACGACACCCACCCCTCCATGGTGATTCCGGAGCTGGTGCGGCTGCTGACCCAGCGGGGCCTGTCTATGGACGCGGCGGTGGAGCAGGTGTCCAAGACCTGCGCCTACACCAACCACACCATCCTGGCGGAGGCGCTGGAGAAGTGGCCCCTCAGCTTCATTGAGAAGGTGGCCCCCCAACTGGTGCCCATCCTCAAGGAGCTGGACGCGCGGGCCAAGGCCGCTCATTCCGATTCCCGGGTCGCCATCCTCCAGGGGGCGGCGGGCAAGGAGATCGTCCACATGGCCCATCTGGACATCCACTACGGCTACTCGGTGAACGGCGTGGCCGCCCTTCACACGGAGATCCTGAAAAAGTCCGAGCTCAAGCCCTTCTACGACCTCTACCCCGCCAAGTTCAACAACAAGACCAACGGCGTCACCCTGCGCCGCTGGCTGGAGGTGTGCAATCCCCAGCTGGCCGCCCTGCTGGACGAGTGCGTGGGGCCGGAGTGGCGTACCGACCCCACCCGGCTGAACAGGCTGATGGACTTCTACAACGACAGCGCGGTGCTGGACAAACTGCTGGACATCAAGGCCGCCAACAAGCGCCGGGCCGACCAGCTGTTCGCCCGGGATCAGTACGGCATCCGGCTCAACCCCGACGCCGTGTTCGACATCCAGGTGAAGCGGCTCCACGAGTATAAGCGCCAGCAGATGAACGCTTTGTATATCATCCGCAAATACCTGGAGATCAAGGCCGGGAAGATCCCGGAGCGGCCCGTCACCGTGGTGTTCGGCGCCAAGGCCGCCCCGGCCTATGTGATGGCCAAGCACATCATCCACCTGATCCTGTGCCTGCGGAAGCTCATCGAGAGCGATCCCCAGGTGCGGCCCTGGCTCCATGTGGCCATGGTGGAGAACTACAACGTCACCTGGGCGGAGCGGCTCATCCCCGCCTGCGACATCTCCGAGCAGATCTCCCTGGCGTCCAAGGAGGCCAGCGGCACCGGCAACATGAAGTTCATGGCCAACGGGGCCGTCACCCTGGGCACCCTGGACGGGGCCAACGTGGAGATCGCCGAGCTGGTGGGCCCGGACAACATCTACACCTTCGGCGCGGGCAGCAACTACGTCATCGAGCTGTACGATCAGAAGGCCAAGGACAGCGCCAAGGGGTATCAGTCCAGGGTGTACTATGAGCGCCCGGCGGTGAAGCCGCTGGTGGACTTCCTGCTGGATCCCGCCCTGACGGCCCTGGGGGACGAGGCGGCGCTGAAGGCCCTGTGGACGGATCTCACCACCAAGGACTGGTTCATGGCCCTGCTGGACGTGGAGGCGTACAGCGCCGCCCGGGATCGGGCCATCGCGGACTACGGCGACCGCACCGCCTGGGCCCGGAAGATGCTGGTGAATACCGCCCGGAGCGGCTACTTCTCCAGCGACCGCACCATCGCGCAGTATAACGAGGATATCTGGCGCCTGAGCTGAGCAAAAAATGAGGCCCCCGCTCTCACGAGCGGGGGCCGTTCTCTTATTTCGGGGGCGTTCTCCTTATTTCGAGGGCAAAATCGCCGCGATGGCCCCGGCGAAGTTGCTGATGGGCATGGTCTGGAGCACCACCCGGCCCGGGCCGGTCACCACGGTGTTGAACAGGCCCTCCCCGCCGAACAGCATATTCTTGACCCCCTTCACCGACTTCACGTCCACCGTGCAGGTGGCATCGATCATGGCCAGGTTGCCGGTGTCGATGACGATCTGCTGGCCCGGCGCGAGGTCGTACTCCACCGCGGAGCCGTCGATCTCCAAAAACGCGGTGCCGTGGCCGGACAGCTTCTGCAAGATGAAGCCCTCGCCGCTGAAGAAGCCGGACATCCCCTTCTTCTGGAAGAAGATGGACAGCTCCACCCCGGCCTCGGAGGCCAGGAAGCCGGACTTCTGCACCACGATGGGGTGATCCGGGGTGATCTCCACCGCCCGGATGGAGCCGGGGAAGCTGGACGCAAAGGCGATCATCCCCGGGCCGCCCTGGGCGGTGTAGACGTTCTGGAACATGGACTCGCCGGAGAACATCCGGCCGAAGGCTTTGCCGATGCCTCCCGCGCTGGTCTGCATCTCCATGTTGGGGGACATCCAGCACATGGAGCCCTTCTCCGTGATCATGGACTCGTTGGCCTCCACATCGCAGATGACGACGGGCATGGGTTCGCCGGTGATGTTATAGCGCATAGGTACTCCTCCTTCTCATCGTCGGGGCAAGCTCCTTATCCCCTGCTTCCGCCTTCGGCGAAAGCAGGCTCATTACGCTGCCCCGCGCCTCTCCCCACAAAGCCTGGGGGCGGCTTTGCGGGGCCCCTTTCAAACTATCATACACTCTTTGGGGGCGAAATACAATTTAAGATTTGCGAAAAGCGCCGTCAGGCCGGCCTCCGCAGGCAGGTTATGCGTTGTCCTCCGGTTCCTCTTCCTCGACGTATTCCAGAATGTCCTCCACCCGGCAGTGGAGAATTTTGCACAGCGTATTGATGGTATAGGTGCTGATGTTCTGATTTTTCCGCAGGCGGGAAAGCTGGCCGGCACTGAACTGGTATGTCCGCATCAGACGATACTGCGAGACGCCGCGCTCCTTCATGGTGGCCCACAGCCTGTCATAGACAATCATTTCGATACCACCCTTTTCACAGGTTTTCTTCATCATATAGTATTGTCGAATTTGCGACAATTACCCCTATTTAGCTAATTAGCATAAAACGGGAATGTCTTAATATTGACAATTAGCTCCATTCGGGCTATAATGAATGAAAACCAGACAGATGGGAGGGATCGCTGTGGACAAAAAGAAAGCGCCGGATCCCGTGAGGCGGGAGGCGGCCTATGATTTGCTGAACGGATACCTGGAAGGGGGCCCCCCCTCAGAGCTTGTCGCCGGGGAGCGGGCCAAGGTGGACGCCCTGGTGGACGCCATCTACCAGCACAGGCTGCGGCTGTGCGGCCGGGCCGGGCTGGACTTCGAGGACAAGGATCTGCTGGAGCTTGTCAGCGCCTATGACCGGCTGAACCAGCTCATCGCGAATCAGGGCTGGCACGACGCGGCCCTGCCCGCGGACGGATAACCCCCGGCGGACACATGATCCGCCGGGGGTTAACTGTTGGTCGGGCGATCCACGCCCCACGGCCCGAAACAGAAAAGCGGGCGGATTTTCCGCTATGGAAATCCGGCCGCGCTTCTGCCCCGATGGCGGGGCGTTCAGGTTCTTGGCTATATATGGTTATATCTTAGAATCCCTGGCAGAGGGATACAGTCAGCCCACAATCCATCGCCTTTGTGATCATGGCGCCGTATTCCCGGTAGCCATCCTTGAACCAAGCAATCATGCCGTTCATCTTGCTGCACCTCCTTTCTGTTCTCCGCATTATACGCCGGTAGATCGCAAAAAGAAAGAGTTGGATTGTGGAATATTACCAATTCTATTGGAAAATATTTGTGCAAAAAGTAGACTGGCTCAGCCCGTCAGGAGGCGGGCCAAGCCAGTCGTTTTGCCATAAAATCAGGAAAAACAGCAGTTTGCGGGCAGCACCGGGCGTTAGTTCTTCAGCCCCTCCGCCCAGGCGGCGTATTTTTCCACCTTCGCGTCGCAGTCCGCCCGGCTGGCCCCCTGGGCCAGTATGTATACCTTCACCTTGGGCTCGGTGCCGGAGGGCCGGACGATGACAGAGGTGCCGTCCGCCAGCTCGTAGCGCAGCACGTTGGAGCCGGACAGCTCCATGGTGGTCTTGCCGCCGGTGGCGGCGTCCACCACGCTGCCGTCCTTGTAGTCCTTCCAGGTCTTGACGGTCTCGCCGCCGATCTCTTTGGGGGGATTGGCCCGCAGGTTGGCCATCAGGTCGGCCATCTTCTTCAGGCCGTCCAGCCCGGGCATCACCAGGTTCAGGGTGCGCTCGCCGTAGTTGCCGTACTTCTCGTACAGGGCCTGAAGGGCGTCGTACAGGGTCATGCCCTTGCCGGCGTAGTAGGCCGCCATCTCGGTGAGGGCCACGGCGGCGGTGACGGCGTCCTTGTCCCGGACGTAATCGCCCAGCATATAGCCGTAGCTCTCCTCGTAGGCCATGATCACATTGCCCTCGCCGGAACTCTCCAGTTGATCCTTCTTCTGGGCCAGGAACTTGAAGCCGGTGAAGGTGTCGTAGCACTTGAGACCGTTGACCTCCGCCACCTTCCGGGCCATCTCGGTGGTGACGATGGTTTTCAGGGCCACGGGGCTCTTGGGCATCTTGCCGGTGCGCTGCTTGGCCCCGATGAGGTAGTCCAGCAGCAGCACGCCGGTCTGGTTGCCGGACAGCACCTTGAACTCGTCCCCGGCCCGAACCATGATGCCCACCCGGTCGGCGTCGGGGTCGGAGCCCAGGATAAAGTCCGCCCCCTCCTTCTTGGCCAGGTCAACGGCCAGGTAGAAGCCCTCCGGGTTCTCCGGGTTGGGGGAGGCCACGGTGGGGAAGTTGCCGTCAATCACCATCTGCTCGGGGACGCAGATCACGTGCTTCATGCCCAACCGCTTCAGGGCCTCGGGTATGAGCTTGTAGCCGGTGCCGTGGAAGGGGGTGTACACCATTTTGAAGGTATCCGCCACGGCCTCCACCGCCGCCTTGTCGTTGACCTGGCCCATCACATTGGACAGGAACTTCTCGTCCGTCTCGGAGCCCATGAGGGTGATGAGGCCATCGGCCACCGCCTTGTCGTAGTCGGCCACGGTCACGTCGAACACGTCGGACTCCCGCATGATCTTGGCCACCTCGTCGGCGTGGCTGGGGGGGAGCTGGGCGCCGTCGGACCAGTACACCTTGTAGCCGTTGTACTCCTTGGGGTTGTGGCTGGCGGTGATGTTGATGCCGGCGGTGCAGCCGTACTCCCGGATGGCGAAGGACAGCTCCGGGGTGGGGCGCAGGGCCTCGAACAGCCGCACGGGGATGCCCGCGGCGGCCATGATGCAGGCGGCCTCCCGGGCGAACACGTTGGAGTTGTTCCGGCAGTCGAAGCAGACGGCCACGCCTTTTTTCACCGCCTTGGGGCCCTCGTTCAGGATGACCTTGGCGAAGGCCTGGGTGGCGTGGCGGATGACGTGGATGTTCATCCGGTACAGGCCCACCCCCATGGTGCCCCGCAGCCCGGCGGTGCCGAACTCCAGCTGGGAGAAGAACCGGGATTCGATCTCCTTGTCGTCTCCGGCGATGGCGGCCAGCTCCGCCTTCTCCGCCTCAGACAGGGCGGGGGAGTGGAGCCACTGTTCATACGCTTTTTTGTAGTCCATTGGTTGTTCCTCCTATCAAAAAATGAATTGGATCCGCTCTTGGTACGGGGGCACACACCGTGCGCCGGCGATCCGACCCTGGGCCTGGGCAGTTTGCCGGAAATTTTTCGCTCTGTCCCATGATATATGGAAAGTATACCATATTCAAGGGGGAAACACAATTCGATTTGCATTTTTTTCTGGGCCGTACTATAATATAACCTAACGTTGCCTTTCCCGCCCCGCCGGGGCGGGAAACGCGGAAAAAGGAGACGCCGCCTATGCTGACCACCGTCATCCCCCAGGGGTACGCCCCCCTGCTCAACCTGTACGACACCCAGAAGGCCATCGGCCTGTTAAAACGCCTCTTTGAGGACGACCTGGGCGGCGCGCTGAACCTGCGCCGGGTGTCCGCCCCCCTGTTTGTGGAGGCGTCCACCGGGCTCAACGACGACCTGAACGGCGTGGAGCGGGCGGTGTCCTTCGACGTGCCCGACGCGGGCCGGGACGCCCAGGTGGTGCACTCCCTGGCCAAGTGGAAGCGCATGGCCCTGCACCGCTACCAGTTCTCCGTGGGGGAGGGGCTGTACACCGACATGAACGCCATCCGCCGGGACGAGGAGCTGGACAACCTCCACTCCGTCTACGTGGATCAGTGGGACTGGGAGAAGGTCATCGCCCCCCGGGATCGGAATGTGGACTACTTAAAGTCGGTGGTGAACACCATCGTCAACGCCCTGGCCAACACCCAGGCCACCCTGCGCTCGGTGTACCCCCAGCTCACCCCTTTGGCGCTCATTGACCGGGAGGTGTCCTTTGTCACCGCCCAGGAGCTGGAGGACAAGTGGCCCGAGCTGTCCCCCAGGGAGCGGGAGGACGCCTGGGTGAAGGATCACCCCACCACCTTCCTGATGGGCATCGGCGGGGCGCTGAAGTCGGGCAGGCCCCACGACGGCCGGGCCCCGGACTATGACGACTGGGGGCTGAACGGGGACATCCTGCTGTGGAACCCCCTGCTGGGCCGCGCCTTTGAGATCTCGTCCATGGGCATCCGGGTGAGCCCGGAGTCGCTGGACAAACAGCTGTCCATCTCCGGCCGCGACGAGCGCCGGGAGCTGCCCTTCCACAGGGCCCTGCTGGCGGGGGAGCTGCCCCTGACCATCGGCGGCGGCATCGGCCAGAGCCGGGTGTCCATGTACCTGCTGGGCAAGGCCCACATCGGCGAGGTGCAGGCGTCCGTCTGGGATCCCCGCACCATGGAGGCCTGCAAAGAGGCGGGCGTGATTTTGCTCTAACTGTTTTCGGCCCCGCTCGTTCGAGCGGGGCCTTTTTTGCCGTCCGTCCGCCCAAAACGACCGTCCGGCCCGGATCGCTGGACATTTGGCCGGGGCGCGGGTATACTACAATCACAGCGAAAGGGGGGAGCGCCCGTGAAGGTGGAAGTGCAGATCGATCCGGCCCTGGACGAGCCGGTCATCGTCCTCCGGGCCCCCATGCCCACCGCCGAGGTGGAGCAGCTGGCCCGGAGCCTGGAGGCGGCGGCCCTCCCCCAGCCCTTCACCGTCTACACCGAGCGGGAGGCGGTGCGGGTGAGCCGGGCCATGGTGCTGCGGTTCTACGCCGAGGACAAGGGCGTGTTCTGCCAGACGGGGAAGGGGATCTTCACCGTCCGGGCGCGGCTGTACGAGCTGGAGGAGGAGCTGGCGGGGACGAAATTCGTCCGGGTGTCCAACTCGGAGATCGTCAACCTGGATCGGGTGACGGCGCTGGATCTGACCCTGGCGGGCACCATCAAGATGACCCTGGAGGGCGGGACGGTGTGCTGGGTGTCCCGCCGGTACGTGAAGAAGATCAAGCAGGCATTGGGGCTGTGAACGTCCGGGTGACCATCCGTAGGGGAGGGGCAAGCCCCTCCCCTACGCCAAAGGAGGTATCGCTTATGGAGGAATTGAAACGGCAATGGCTTCCCCGGGCGCTCATCGGCGGGTGTATAGGCATCGCGGCCCACATCCTGCTGGGCTACCTGCTGGGCAGCTTCAGCCTGCTCGGCCCGTCCCATTTCAGCGGATTTATATTCCCATACTGTAATTTCCCCCATGAGATCGAGCCGTTGGGGGTGCTGCTGTCCTTCGCTCTGTTCGCCCTGTTCGGCGCTGAGGTGGGCGTCGCCACCCTCCCCTTCGCCGACAGCGGCCGGAAGCTGGTGGCGCGCTCGCTGATCCACTACGCTGTCACCGCCGCCACCGTCTGCCTGTGGGCGGGGCTGAATGTGTGCTCCACCCCGGCGGATTACCTCACCTTCCTGGTGCCCCTGACCCTGGTGTACCTCATCGTCTGGCTGGGCCGCTGGGTGGGTTGGTACACCGAGGTGGCCGCCATCCGGGAGAAGCTGGGGCTGGCCCCCGGCCCCTCCCCCCTCCACTGGCGGGAGTCCCTGCCCTACGTGGGCTTCGCGGCCTTCCTGTGTCTGGCGCTGCCGTTGGCCCTGCGGCTGCTGGACGACCCCACTCCCGTGCTGAGCGCCCTGTACGGCTGTCTGCTGCTGCCCGTGGGCGGGTTCATGTCCGGGCTGTCTCTGGGACGGCGGCACGGCCTC
Organism: bacterium; assembly: GCA_004560375.1. GTDB lineage: Bacteria > Bacillota > Clostridia > Oscillospirales > Oscillospiraceae > Enterenecus. The sequence continues at coordinate 19,567 of SFVC01000006.1, read as the reverse complement.
TGCCCCATTTACCCGGCGGCGTGTGTGGGGTTTATCTTGATCTTCATCCCCCTGGCCCGCCTGTTCACCAACATGGCGGACGGGGCGCTCATCCCCATCGCGCTCCTTTCCGCGCTGGCGGGCAATCTGGCCGGGGCGGCCTGCCACCGGCGGAAGCAGCGGGCGGAGAACGCGGTTGACAAGGAGGCGTTTTGAATGAGCGGTGTTTCTTATCTGGCCCTGGCGGGGCTGGTTGTGGTGTTCGGCGTGCCCACCGCCCTGATGGCGGCCTGCGGGCTGGCCCAGCTCCGGCTGGCCCAGCGGCTCAACCCCTGCGCCTTTGCCCTGCCCGCCTCCTCCGGTCTGGCGCTGGGGCTGGCCCTGTATGTGAGATCCGTCCAGTCCGGCTGGCGGGTACTGCTGGCCCAGGTGCTGGTGTACTGGGCGGAGGGGGCCTTCGCCGGGTCGGCGGCGGGCTGGGCGGCGGTGTACGCGGCCCGGTATCAAAAGCGAAAGGGGTTGAAACTCCTGTGAAAAAGCAGACCCGGATTTACAACGTGATCTTTCCCATCTGGATCCTGATCCTGTTCCCGCAGCTTCTGGTGTTTGTCATCCCCGCCAACCTGATCGTGGACTGCGCCGTGCTGTGGTTCGCCCTGCTGGCCCTGAAGCACCCCCGGAAGGGGGCGGTGGTGAAAAAGCTGTGGTGGAAGTTCTGGCTGCTGGGCTTCGCCGCCGACGCCATCGGGGTGGTATGGATGTTCCTGGGGTGGCTGACCGCCGGCTGGGCCTCGCAGCTGCTGGGGACAGTGGGTTGGCTGGAGGATGTGGTCATGGCCCTGACGGTGAACTGCTTCCGCCACCCGCTGGCCTTCCTGTGGACGCTGGGCGGCGTGGCGCTGGCGGGTGTGTGCATCTACTTCTTCGACAAGCGGGCCATGGGCTCCTGCGAGCTGCTGGACGACCGGCAGCGGCACGTCGTCGCCCTGGCGATGGCCATCGTCACCGCGCCCTGGCTGTTCTTTATCCCGGTGTACTGATTGAAAAAGGGCGGCGCGTCCCGCGGGGGACGCGCCGCCTGTTTGATCGAGAAACCCTCTTGCATTTCCCGTGGAAATAGGTCAGAATGGAAACGGAAGCATAAAAGGCGGCAGGCTATGGAGTGCTCGCAACACCCCATAGCCCTGCGCGAGTGACCTTACCACTCAACACAGCGATTTACATCGTACCACGGGCCTATTATATCCGTTTTCCGCAGGAATAGCAAGGCATGAAAACGGGGATAGGTTTTGTGTTCGCATTGATTTTTTCAAGGCGGTGTTGAGTAATTTTAACTCGACACCGCTTTTTATGTTTCCGGCGGATCGCCTGGGCGGGGTGTGCGCCCCGCCCCAGGCCGGTCTGTTGGAAAACATAATAAAGGAGAAAAGAGTATGAAAAAACAAGTCCTTGCCCTTGTGCTTGGGATAGCTGTCGTACTGTCCCTTGCCGCTTGCGGAACTTCCGGCGGTGGCGGGACGGGAAAAGAACCGGACAGCACAAGCAAAATAACAGAACAGGTTCCCTCGGAGCAGGTTTCCGAGCCGTCCGGCGATGGGGACAGCGGCGATGGCGCTCAGTCCGTTGGCTCCGGGGATTTGGGCGACTATCATGTGGAGATCAAAGGGGCGGCGCTCACGAAGGACTATGAAGGGAACCCCGCCATCGTGATAACCTACGCATGGACAAACAATAGTGATGATACCACAAGCGCCATGGTGTCTATTGGGGAAAAGGCGTTCCAGGACGGCGTTCAGCTTGAATCCGCGATGATTATAGGCAATGACGCCTATGACGCCGAAGCGTCTATGAAGGATGTCCGCCCCGGGACGACCATTGACGTGCAGTGTGCATTTGTCTTGACCAGCGAGACCTCGACAGTTGAGCTTGAATTGACAGAGTGGATCAGTTTTTCTGACGATGTGGTGGCAATGGATTTTGACCCTGCCGCCCTCGCGTAAAGTCTGCTGCGCCGCCCTCCGGGGCGGCGCTTTTTCTCCCCGCCCTCTTGCAAAACCCGGAGAACATGGTATACTAAGGCAAAGCTTTTGCTCCCGCCCCTGCGGGGCGGGAGCGTCAAATCATTCAGGAATCGAGGGAACGCATATGGAACGCATCACCATCGCCTCCGTTTTCGCCGACAGCGAACGCCTGGACGGCCAGACCGTCACCGTCATGGGCTGGGCCCGCACCATCCGGGACATGAAAACCTTCGGCTTCATCGAGCTCAACGACGGCTCCTGCTTCAAGAACCTCCAGGTGGTCATGGACGCCAACGCCCTGGACAACTATAAGGACATCGCCGGGCAGAATGTGGGCGCCGCCCTCGTCGTCACCGGCACGGTGGTGCTCACGCCGGAGGCCAAGCAGCCCCTGGAGATCAAGGCCGCCTCCATCGCGGTGGAGGGCGTGTCCGCTCCGGAATATCCCCTCCAGAAAAAGCGCCACAGCGTGGAATACCTGCGGACGATCCAGCACCTGCGGCCCCGCACCAACCTGTTCTCCGCCGCCTTCCGGGTGCGCTCGGTGGCCGCCCACGCCATCCACTGCTTCTTCCAGGACAGGGGCTTTGTGTATATCCACACCCCCATCATCACCGCCTCCGACTGCGAGGGCGCCGGGGAGATGTTCCAGGTCACCACCCTGGACATGAACAACCCGCCCCGGCTGGAGGACGGCAGCGTGGACTGGTCGAAGGACTTCTTCGGCAAGCGGGCCAACCTCACCGTGTCCGGCCAGCTCAACGCGGAGAACTTCGCCATGGCCTTCGGCAGCGTGTACACCTTCGGCCCCACCTTCCGGGCGGAGAACTCCAACACCCAGCGCCACGCCGCCGAGTTCTGGATGATCGAGCCGGAGATGGCCTTCGCCGACCTGGCGGACGACATGGACGTGGCCGAGGCCATGATCAAGTATATCATCAACACCGTGATGGACAAGTGCCCCGACGAGATGGCCTTCTTCAACTCCTTCGTGGACAAGGGGCTGGTGGAGCGCTTACAGCACGTGGCCTCCTCCGACTTCGCCCGGGTGAGCTACACCGACGCGGTGGAGATTCTCAAAAAGAACAACGACAAGTTCGACTACAAGGTGGACTGGGGCTGCGACCTCCAGACCGAGCACGAGCGGTACCTCACCGAGCAGGTGTACCAGAAGCCGGTGTTCGTCACCGACTACCCCAAGGACATCAAGGCGTTCTATATGCGCCTGAACGACGACGGCAAGACGGTGGCCGCCGCCGACTGTCTGGTGCCGGGGATCGGGGAGATCATCGGCGGCTCCCAGCGCGAGGAGCGCATCGACGTGCTGGAACAGCGCATGGCGGAGCTGGGCCTGAACCCCGAGGACTACTGGTGGTACCTGGATCTGCGGCGGTACGGCTCCTGCCGCCACGCGGGCTTCGGCCTGGGCTTCGAGCGGATGGTGATGTACCTGACGGGCATCAGCAACATCCGGGATGTGGAGCTCCACCCCCGCACTGTAGGCAACGCGGAATTTTGACCCCATAAAACAGCCCTCCGGCGCCGCCGGAGGGCTGTTTTGCATCCCCTGGCCGGGGGCTGGGAAAAATTATTACATTGTTTTTATTTTGGGGGTTGACTTTTCCGCTGTACCGGGTAAAATAGAGAGCACGCTAATCATTAGTGTGCGAACGATTTAGGAGGGTTCCCTATGGACGATCCGTCCGGCCTGCTGCTCCACCAGCTCATGCGGGCCCACCACAACGCCTGCACCGCCGCCCTCAGCGCCCGGGGCCTACGGGATATCGGCTCCCCCCGGCTGCTGCTGGAGCTGTTCCGCCTCCCCGACGACCCGGAGCAGGCCCCCACCCAGAAGGAGCTGGCCGACCGGCTCCACAGCGCGCCGCCCACGGTGGCCGCGTCGCTGAAGGTGTTGGAGCGGCAGGGCTACGTGGAGCGCCGCACCGACGAGAAGGACACCCGGCGCAACCGGATCTCCATCACCCAAAAGGGGCGGGACGCCATCGCCCAGGGGATGGACGCCTTCCGGCAGGTGGACGCCCATATGTACGCGGGCTTCACCCGGGAGGAGCGGGAGCAGCTGCGGCAGCTCCACAGCCGGATGCTGGCCAATCTGTACCAGATCGGCGGGGACAAGCGGCAGGATCCGCCCCATGATCCCCTGGGCCCGCCAACCGACCCTCCCCCAGACCCTTTTGAAAGGAAGTGCAGGACTTGTTAAAACGCATCGCCTCTTACATGAAGGGCTATGAGCGGTATGTCATCGGCTCCCCGCTGCTGGTGATTGTGGAGACCGTCTGCCAGCTGATCATCCCCCTGCTCATGGCCCGGATCATCAACGAGGGTATCCTGAAGGAGGATATGGCCCCCATCTGGCAGTCCGGGGCGCTGATGGTGGTGGTGGCCCTGGCGGCCACCTTCACCGGCGCGGCGGCGGCCAAGTGCGCCACCAACGCCGCCCAGGGGCTGGGCGCCAACCTGCGCCGGGCGGAGTTCGAGCGGGTGGCCTCCTTCTCCTTCGCCGACATCGACAAATTTTCCTCCTCCTCCCTCATCACCCGGATGACCAACGACGTCACCAATATCCAGACCACCGCCATGATCTGCCTGCGGATCCTCATTCGGGCGGTGACCATGCTCGTCGCCAGCGTGGTGCTCACCCTGTCCATCAACCCCAAGCTGGCCCTGGTGGTGCTGGTGATCCTGCCCATCATGGCGGTGGCGCTGCTGATCCTGATGAAGATCTGTTTCCCCCTGTTCGAGAAGATGCAGAAGGCCCTGGATCACCTCAACGAACGGGTGCAGGAAAACCTCATCGCCGTGCGTGTGGTGAAATCCTACGTCCGGGAGGATCGGGAGCGGGAGAAGTTCCTGGACGCCAACGACGGGTTCACCGCCGCCGGCCTGCGGGCGGTGCTCCGCATGGTGGCCATCCAGCCGGTGATGATGATCTGCATGGCCGCCGCCACCGTGCTGGTGCTCTACTTCGGCGGCCAGATGGTGCTGGGGCTGGAGATGGATCTGGGCTACCTCCAGACCGTGCTGGACTATATCATGCAGATCCTCATGTCCATCATGATGGTGGGCATGGCCGTCCTCCAGCTCACCCGCTCCCAGGCCTCCCTCCGCCGGGTGTTTGAGGTCATCGACACCCAGCCCTCCGTCACCGACGGGGCGCAGCAGACCCTGCCCGCGCCCAGGGGCCGGGTGGAGTTCAAGGACGTGTCCTTCCGCTACCAGACCGAGGGGGCGGGGGAGGACGTGCTGAAAAACATCAACCTGACGGTGGAACCCGGACAGTTCGTGGCCATCGTGGGTGGCACCGGCACCGGCAAGTCCTCCCTGGTGAACCTGATCCCCCGGTTTTACGACGTGCACCGGGGCCAGGTGCTGGTGGACGGGCTGGACGTGCGGGACTACCCGCTGGACGGCCTCCGGGGGCGCATCGGCATGGTGCTGCAAAACAACGTGCTGTTCTCCGGCACCATCCGGGAGAACCTCCTCTGGGGCAATGAAAACGCCACCGAGGAGGAGCTGATCCAGGCGGCCAGGGACGCCCAGGCCTACGACTTTATCCAGTCCTTCCCCGAGGGCCTTGACACCTACCTGGAGCAGGGGGGCGTCAACGTGTCCGGCGGGCAGAAGCAGCGTTTGTGCATCGCCCGGGCCATGGTGCGAAAGCCGGCGGTGCTCATTCTGGACGACTCCACCTCCGCCGTGGACTCCGCCACCGAGGGCCGCATCCGGGAGTCCTTCCGGGACAACCTGAAGGGTACCACCGTCATCATCATCGCCCAGCGCATCAGTTCGGTGCAGTATGCCGACAAGATCGTGGTGCTGGACGAGGGCACCGTGGCCGACGTGGGCACCCACGACGAGCTGATGGAAACCAGCAAAATCTATCGCGAGATCTACGACTCCCAACAGGAAGGAGGGGACGGCAATGGCTGAGCACAAAGGCTCTCACGGCCCCGGCGGCCCCCATGGCGGGCCCCGCGGCGGCTATGGAAAGCCCAAGGATCTGCGCCGCACGATGCTCCGCACCGTGAAGTATATCGCCAACCGGCCCGTCCTGCTGGCGGCGGCGCTGGTCAGCGTGGTGGCGTCCGCCCTGCTGGGGGTGGCGGCCACCTACCTGCAAAAGCCCATCATCGACGGGATCACCAGCGCCTGGGCGGCGGGCCAGGCCCAATGGCCTGAGCTGGCGGTTTCCTGCCTGCGGCTCATGGCCGCCTACCTTCTGGCGTCGGTATGTTCCTATATCCAGGCCAACCTGATGGCCCAGCTGGCTCAAAAGGGCTGCAACCGGATGCGGAAGGAGCTGTTCGACAAGCTCCAGGAGCTGCCCCTGAGCTACTTCGACGCCCACACCCACGGCGAGCTCATGAGCCGCTTCACCAACGACGCGGACAACGTGCAGATGGCCCTGGAACAGTCGGTGGTGCAGCTCATCTCCAGCGTGGTCACCTTTGTGGGCGTGGTGGTCATGATGATCACCCTGTCCCCCCTGCTGTTTTTGGCCTCTGTGGTGATGCTGGGGGCCGTCATGGCGGTGTTCGCCGTGTTCGGCAAGCGCAGCCGGAGGTATTTCTCTAAGCAGCAGGCCGCGTTAGGCGCGGTGAACGGCAATATCCAGGAGATGATCGAGGGCATGAAGGTGGTCAAGGCCTTCAACCATGAGGAACAGGCCAAGGCCCGGTTCCAGACCCTCAACGAGGAGTACCGGACGGCGGCCAGCCAGGCCGGGTTCTACTCCTCCGCCATCATGCCCGTGGCCTCCAACCTGACCTATATCGGCTACGCCGTCACCGCCGTGCTGGGGGCCGCCCTGGCCATGAGCGCCGGCGTGAACGTGGGCTTCACCCTGGGCTCCCTGGTGACCTACCTGAAGTACAACCAGCAGGTCACCCAGCCCATCAACCAGATCTCCATGCAGATGAACTCCCTGCTGTCCGCCATGGCGGGGGCGGAGCGCATCTTCGCCGTCATGGACGCCGATCCCGAGGTGGATCGGGGCCGGGTCACCCTGGTGCCGGTGGAGAAGGACGCCAACGGATCCCTGTCCAAATTCAGCGGCCAGGGCCGGCCCAAAAGCTGGGCCTGGAAGGTGCCCCGGGACTGCGGCCTCACCCTGGTGCCCGTGCTGGTGGGGGCGGGCGAGGCCCTCACCGAGCTGGGCCAGGCGGACGAGGAGAACGGCGCTTTGAAGCTGCTCCCCCCCGGGCAGGACTCCAAAACCGGCCTGTGGGTGCGGCTGGAGGCGGACAGAGGCCTCACCCCCATCACCCCGGGGGAGATGGCCGCCCACGGCTGGGCCTGGAAGTACCCCGGCCCGGACGGTCAAATGGGCTATCACCTGATCCGGGGGGCGGTACGCAACGTCCCCGGGGAGGCGTTCTGCTACACTGAGCTGCGGGGCGCGGTGCGGCTGAGCCATGTGGACTTCTCCTACGTGGAGGGCAAGCCGGTGCTGAAGGATATGTCCGTCTACGCCGACCCGGGGCAGAAGATCGCCTTTGTGGGCTCCACCGGCGCGGGCAAAACCACCGTCACCAACCTGATCAACCGCTTCTACGAGATCCAGGGGGGCCTTATTACCTGCGACGGCATCGACGTGAAGGACATCGAGAAGGACTCCCTGCGGCTGAGCCAGGGGGCGGTCTTGCAGGACACCCACCTGTTCACCGGCACGGTGATGGACAACATCCGCTACGGCCGGCTGAACGCCACCGACGAGGAGTGCATCAGCGCCGCCAAGACCGCCAACGCCGACGGCTTTATCCGCCGCCTGCCGGAGGGCTACCAGACCATGCTGACGGGGGACGGGACCAACCTGTCCCAGGGCCAGCGGCAGCTGCTGTCCATTGCCCGGGCGGCGGTGAAAGACCCGCCCATCATGGTGCTGGACGAGGCCACGTCCTCCATCGACACCCGCACCGAGCGGCACATCCAGCAGGGCATGGACGCCCTGATGGAGGGGCGGACGGTGTTTGTCATCGCCCACCGGCTGTCCACCGTGCGAAACGCGGACTGCATCGTGGTGATTGAGCACGGCGAGATCATGGAGAAGGGCAGCCATGCCCAGCTCATGGAGGAGCAGGGCCGGTACTACCAGCTCTACACCGGGCAGTTTGAATTGGATTAAGGCAAGCAAGGCAAAAACCGTCCCCGCCCATCTGGGCGGGGACGGTTTATTGCGTTATGGGGCTGGATTACTCGGCCACGTCGATGACGACGCCGGAACCCACGGTGCGGCCGCCCTCGCGGATGGCGAAGCGCAGGCCCTTCTCGATGGCGATGGGGGTGATCAGCTCCACGTTCATGTCCACGTTGTCGCCGGGCATGCACATCTCGGTGCCCTCGGGCAGGGTGATGACGCCGGTCACGTCGGTGGTACGGAAGTAGAACTGGGGACGGTAGTTGTTGAAGAAGGGGGTGTGACGGCCACCCTCGTCCTTGCTCAGCACGTACACCTGGCCCACGAACTTGGTGTGGGGGTGGATGGAGCCGGGCTTGCACAGCACCTGGCCGCGCTCGATCTCGTCCTTGTTGACGCCGCGGAGCAGGCAGCCCACGTTGTCGCCGGCCTCAACATAGTCCAGGGTCTTGCGGAACATCTCCATGGAGGTGACGACGGTGGACTTCTTCTCCTCGGACAGGCCCACGATCTCCACGGTCTCGCCCGCCTTCAGCTGGCCGCGCTCCACACGGCCGGTGGCCACGGTGCCGCGGCCGGTGATGGTGAACACGTCCTCCACGGGCATCAGGAAGGGCAGGTCGGCCTTGCGGTCGGGAGTGGGGATGTAGCTGTCAACAGCGTCCATCAGCTCCTTGATGCAGGCGAAGTCGGGGTCGTCGGGGTTGCCGGACTCGTTGGTCAGGGCGTTCAGGGCGGAGCCCTTGATGATGGGGATATCGTCGCCGGGGAACTCGTAGAAGGACAGGGTCTCGCGGACCTCCATCTCCACCAGCTCCAGCAGCTCCGCGTCGTCCACCTGGTCGCACTTGTTCAGGAACACCACGATGGCGGGCACGCCCACCTGACGGGCCAGCAGGATGTGCTCCTTGGTCTGGGCCATGGGGCCGTCGGTGGCGGCGATGACCAGGATGGCGCCGTCCATCTGCGCGGCGCCGGTAATCATGTTCTTGATATAGTCGGCGTGGCCCGGGCAGTCAACGTGGGCGTAGTGGCGATTGGCAGTCTGGTACTCGATGTGGGCGGTGTTGATGGTAACGCCGCGCTCGCGCTCCTCGGGGGCGCTGTCGATGCTGGAGTAGTCGCTGTAGTCAGCGAAGCCCTGGAGGGCCAGCCACTTGGTGATGGCGGCGGTCAGGGTGGTCTTGCCGTGGTCAACGTGGCCGATGGTGCCGATGTTGACGTGGGGCTTGTTGCGCTCAAACTTTTGCTTGGCCATTTTGGGTTTCCTCCTTAATCTGGTTAAAGTTTAAATTTGTGAAAGAAAAAACTATGATGGAATTATTCTATCCCATAGCGGCGGAAATTGCAACTACTATTTTAGTCCTCTTTCCGCCCGCGCTGGGCGATGATCTTTTCCGCGATGCTCTTGGGGATCTCCACGTAGCTGTGGGGCTCCATGGTGTACTGGCCGCGGCCCTGGGTGCGGGAGCGCAGGTCGGTGGCATAGCCGAACATCTCGGACAGGGGCACCAGGGCGTCCACCTGGGTGGCGCCGGATCGGGCCTCCTGGCCCTGGATCTGGCCGCGGCGGCTGGTGAGGTCGCCGATGACGTTGCCCAGATAGTCGTCGGGGGCGGTGACGGACACCTTCATGATGGGCTCCAGCAGGCAGGCCCCGGCCTTGCGGCAGGCCTCCTTGAAGGCCATGGAGCCGGCGATCTTGAAGGCCATCTCAGAGGAGTCCACCTCGTGGTAGGAGCCGAACACCAGGTGAACCTTCACGTCCACCACCGGGTAGCCGGCCAGCACGCCGGCCTGCATGGCCCCCTGAATGCCCGCGTCCACGGCGGGGATAAACTCCTTGGGGATGACGCCGCCGGTGATCTCGTTGAGGAACTCATAGCCCTTGCCGGGCTCGTTGGGCTCCACCTCCAGGACGACGTGGCCGTACTGGCCCTTGCCGCCGGACTGGCGGGCGTATTTGGTGTCCTGCTTGACGGCGGACTTGATGGTCTCCTTGTAGGCCACCTGGGGGGCGCCCACGTTGGCCTCCACCTTGTACTCGCGGAGCAGACGGTCCACGATGATCTCCAGGTGGAGCTCGCCCATGCCGGCGATGATGGTCTGGCCCGTCTCCTCGTCGGTGTAGGTCTTGAAGGTGGGGTCCTCCTCGGCCAGCTTCATCAGGGCAATGCCCATCTTCTCCTGGCCGGCCTTGGTCTTGGGCTCGATGGCCACCCGGATCACGGGCTCGGGGAACTCCATGGACTCCAGGATCACCGGGTGCTTCTCGTCACACAGCGTGTCGCCGGTGGTGGAATTCTTCAGGCCGATGACGGCGGCGATGTCGCCGGCGTACACGGTCTCGATATCCTCCCGGTGGTTGGCGTGCATCTGAAGGATGCGGCCGATGCGCTCCTTCTGCTTCTTGGTGGAGTTGAGCACCTGGGTGCCGGTGTTCAGCGTGCCGGAATAGACCCGGATGAAGGACAGCCGGCCCACAAACGGGTCGGTGGCGATCTTGAAGGCCAGGGCGGAGAAGGGCTCGTCGTCGGAGGACGGGCGATCCTCTTCCTCCTCGGTGTCCGGGTTCACGCCCTTGATGGGCGGGATGTCCACGGGGGAGGGCATGAAGTCCACAATCGCGTCCAACAGCTTCTGCACGCCCTTGTTGCGGTAAGAGGTGCCGCACACCACGGGCACCAGCAGGTTGTCGATGGTGCCCCGGCGCAGGGCCTTCCGGAGCAGCTCGGTGGGGATGGGCTGCTCCTCCAGAGCCAGCTCCATGATCTCCTCGTCGATGTCGGCGCAGGCGTCCACCAGCTTGGTGCGGTACTCCTGGGCCAGCTCCATCATATCGGCGGGGATGTCCTCCACCCGCATATCCTTGCCCATCTCATCGTAGTAGATGTCGGCTTTCATCTCCACCAGGTCGATGATGCCCTTGAAGGTCTCCTCCTTGCCGATGGGGAGCTGGATGGGCACGGCGTTGGCCTTGAGCCGGTCGTGGATCATGTGGAGCACGTTGAAGAAGTCGGCGCCCATGATGTCCATCTTGTTGACGTAGATCATGCGGGGCACCTTGTAGTGATCCGCCTGACGCCACACGGTCTCGGACTGGGGCTCCACGCCGCCCTTGGCGCACATGACGGTGACAGAGCCGTCCAGCACCCGCAGGGAACGCTCCACCTCCACGGTGAAGTCCACGTGGCCCGGGGTGTCGATGATGTTGATCCGGGTCTGGGGGAACTGATCCTTGGTGCCCTTCCAGTAGCAGGTGGTGGCGGCGGAGGTGATGGTGATGCCCCGCTCCTGCTCCTGGGCCATCCAGTCCATGGTGGCGGTGCCGTCATGGGTCTCGCCGATCTTGTAGTTCACGCCGGTGTAGTACAAAATACGCTCGGTCGTGGTGGTTTTACCGGCGTCGATGTGGGCCATGATGCCGATATTTCTGGTATTTTCCAGAGAAACTTTTCTCGCCATTTTGGTCTGTGTCCTCCGTCCTTACCAGCGATAGTGGGCGAACGCCTTGTTGGCCTCGGCCATCTTGTGGGTATCCTCGCGCTTCTTCACGGCGGAGCCGGTGTTGTTGGCCGCGTCCATGATCTCGCCGGCCAGCCGCTCCTTCATGGTCTTCTCGCCGCGGTTGCGGGAGTAGGTGGTCAGCCACCGCAGACCCAGGGTCTGCCGGCGCTCGGGCCGAACCTCCATGGGAACCTGGTAGGTGGAGCCGCCCACACGGCGGGACTTGGTCTCCAGGGACGGCATGATGTTCTCGATGGCGGTGGTGAACACCTCCAGGGGCTCTTTGCCGGTCTTATCCTTGATGATGTCAAAGGCACCGTAGACGACCTTCTGGGCCACGCCCTTCTTGCCGTCCAGCATGATGCTGTTGACGAGCTTAGTGACTAAGACGGAATTATACAGCGGGTCGGGCAAAACCTCCCGCTTGGGTACGTTACCACGTCTGGGCACTTCGCTTCCCTCCTTCTATATAGAATTAGAATTCACAGGTACTCGAAGTTTTTCAAGCGGCGCGCAAAGCGCGGGCTCAAAAACATCTCCGTACAATGCCTGTCCGAGGTCTACCCATATTATATGGAATAAACGCCCGGCAAGGCTTTCGGCCTTGCGCGTGTGCGCAAAACTCGTAGTGGGTGAAGAAGCGGATTACTTCTTCTTGGCCGCCTTGGGCCGCTTGGCGCCGTACTTGGAGCGGGCCTGCATCCGGCCGTTGACGCCCTGGGTGTCCAGAGTGCCGCGGATGATGTGGTAACGCACGCCGGGCAGATCCTTCACACGGCCGCCGCGGATCATCACCACGGAGTGCTCCTGCAGGTTGTGGCCCACGCCGGGGATATAGGCGGTGACCTCGTAGCCGTTGGTCAGGCGCACACGGGCGATCTTACGCAGCGCGGAGTTCGGCTTCTTCGGGGTGGAAGTACGAACGGCGGTGCACACGCCCCGCTTCTGGGGAGAGGGCAGATCGGTCTCCTTGTTCTTCAGGGTGTTCAGACCGTGCTGCATGGCGGGGGAGTTGGACTTGTAGGTGGCCTTCTCCCGGCCCTTGCGAACCAGCTGGTTAAAAGTAGGCATGATGTTCCTCCTTTCAATAGATATATATTTTAACGAATGATCCGGGGATTATTCGCTAAAATCGGAAAAAGTTGGCACGCTTCAAAGTTCAGCCGCAGCCGCCGCGCCCACGGCGATGCCGCAGTCCCGGCCCAGCTCCCGCATGGAGTCGAGCCAGACCGTCTCCACGCCCTGGCGGCCGGCCTGTTCCTCCAGGGCCCGGGTGAGGTGGGGGTCGGCGTCCCGGGCCAGGTACAGCCGCCGGGCTGTGCCGTTGGCCAGGGCGCGGCGAACCTGCTTGACGCCCACGACCTTGGACGGATGCTCCAAATCGTTCCGCATCAAAACGGCCCCCTTTCGCATACCAACGCAATGTTGAATTATACCATAGCAAAATCGGGCCGTCAAGGGCAGATTTCCAGCCAAACTGCTTTTTTTGGAGAAAAAACCGCCCCCGGCCTCCGCCGGGGGCAGCGAAATCGTCCAAAGCTCGTTTTTCCGTGGAAGCAGATAGGGGCAGGAACCCCCGCTCACCGAGCGGCGGGCCCAACCTCCACCACCGTCAGCACCCCGTCCCCGTATGTGAAACGCACCTCCAGCCCGGCGAAGCCGAAGCCGTACACACGCTGCGGATCCCGCTGATAGGGCGGCCGGGGATCCTGGGCCAGCACGGCCAGCAGCGCCTCCCGCTCCCCCTGGGGCACCCGCTCCAGCAGGGCGGGCGGGAAGTCCACCCGCAGGGGCTCCGGGGCCTGACCGGCGAAGCCGCCCACCGCCTCCGGGCGGCAGTCGGCGTAGGGCAGGTAGGGCTTGATGTCCAGGATGGGGGTGCCGTCCACCAGATCCGCCCCGGAGACAAAGAGCACCGGGCCGTCCGGGGTGGACAGCTCCACCTGTTCCAGCTTTACGCAGGACAGGCCGATGGGGTTGGGCCGGAAGGGGGAGCGGGTGGCGAACACCCCCACCCGCTGGTTCCCTCCCAGCCGGGGCGGCCGCACCGTGGGCGACCAGCCCGCCTCCTTGTTTTCGGAAAACTCCCAGATCAGCCACAGGTGGGAGAAGCCCTCCATGCCCCGCAGGGCCTCCGGCCGGCGGAAGGGGGGCGTAAACACCACCCTCCCCCGCAGTTCCGGCACCAGCCCCGCCTGCCGGGGCACGCCGAATTTCCCGGGAAACTCCGTCCGGATGTGGGCGATGGGTTCCATCGCGGATGGCTCCATCTCAGTCCACGTTGGGGCTGGCCCGCATGGCCTGGAGGGTGCGATCCATCAGGTCGTCCAGCTCCCAGCCCAGCAGCTCCGCGCCCTTCTGGATCACGTCCCGGGAGCAGCCCGCCGCGAATTTTTTGTCCTTGAACTTCTTCTTCAGCGACTTGAGCTCCATGTCGTCCACGCTCTTGGAGGGGCGCATCATGGCCGCCGCCCCGATGAGGCCCGTCAGCTCGTCCACGGCAAAGAGCACCTTTTCCATCTCCAGCTGGGGCTCAATGTCCACGCAGTCGGGCCAGCCGTGGCAGGCCACCGCCCGGATCAGGGACTCGTCGATGCCCTTCTCCCGCATGAGCTCCTGGCACTTGACGCAGTGTTCGTCAGGCCACTGTTCAAAATCCAGGTCGTGGAGAATGCCCACGGCCTCCCAGTAGTCGGCCTCGTCCCCGTGGCCCAGCTCCACGGCGTACCAGCGCAGCACGTCCCCCACCGTGCGGGCGTGCTTCCGGTGAAAGTCCCCCTCGTTGTAGTCGCACAAAAGCTCCCAGGCCTGTTCCGGAGTGGGTATCATGGCGGATCTCTCCTTTTTATGATGATAGAAGGATCATACTACCCGCCCCGGCCCTTGTCAAGGCTTACGCCGCCCCGTCCAGTCGGAGCATACGGCCCACGTAGATGCCGTAGCCGCTGGTGGGGTCGTCCACCATCACGTGGGTCACCGCCCCCACAATTTTCCCGTTTTGCAGGATGGGGCTGCCGCTCATGCCCTGGACGATGCCGCCAGTGGCGTCCAGCAGCCGCTGGTCGGTCACCTTGATCAGGTAGTCCCGGCAGTCGTCCTCCCGCTCAGCGAACACCTTGGCGATCTCCACCTCAAACCTGTCCACCCGGTCGCCGGAGATGTTGCAGAGGATCTGGGCGGGGCCGGGGGAAACCTCGTCCCGGGCCGCCACCTCCACGGCCGCGCCGTCTACCCAATGGCCGTCGGTGAGGGTGCCGAACACGCCGCCGGCGGTATTGGCCCGGAGCAGGCCCAGGGTGGACGCGGTGTCAAACACGCCCTTGAGCTGCCCCGGGGCGCCGCTTCTGCCCTTCTCCACCCCGGCCACGGTGGCCGGCAGGATGGAGCCGCTCTCCAGGGGCATGAGCAGGGCGGTGTCCGTGTCGTTGATGCCGTGGCCCAGGGCGCCGAAGGCGCCGGTGGCCGGGTCGTAGAAGGTCACCGTGCCGATGCCCGCCATGGAGTCCCGGATCCAGGCGCCCAGCTTATAGGCCCCGTCCGCGGGGCACAGCACCGGCGTGGCGGTGAGCTGCACCTGCTTCTCGTCCCGGATGGCCCGGATGCTCATGGTCTGGCCCTCCAGCTCCTGGAGGAGGGCGGACACCTCCTCGATGGTGTCCACCTCGGTGGAGTTGATGTGGGTGATGATGTCCCCCTCCCGCAGGCCGCAGTCCTTGGCCGGGTTGACCTTGCCGTTCTCGGCGGCCACCTCGGAGGTGCCCACCACCACCACGCCGTCGGAAAAGAGCTTGATGCCCACCGCCCGGCCCACGGGCACCACAATAGCTGGGCTGGCCCAGGCCGTGGCCACGGTGGGCCACAGGGTCAGCACCGCCGCCAGCAGCAGCGCCGCGCCCCGCAGCGCCGCCGCCCCCACAAATGGTCTTGCTTCTTCATTCAAATCCATTCACCGCCTTATTTCAAACTGACAGACGCCGTCTCAGCGCCCGCCCTTTTAATATGGCGGCGGAGGCGGCGTTTCACCGTGGGAAAGTCAGGCGGGTTTGACAAGGGCGGCGGAACCAGTGCCGCGCCCGGGCGGATTTTCGGGGCCCGCGTTGGGGGAAGATGGGAATTTGCCCCGGATTTGGACAGGACGCCTGTTCGTTCCAAATTTGAAATACATGATCTTCACAGGCGTTCGGTTGTGTAGGGGCGGGCATTGCCCGCCCGCCGGGCGGATTCCTTGCGCGTTTGCGGGGCGCGCCGTTCCCCTTTTGCATAAACGGGATTTCCCGCATTTTTTAAGTTGGACAAACATAGTTTGCCCCATCCTGGGCATATCCTTAATACCAAAGTGAGGTGTGCGTATGGAAAAAACAACTAAAAAACTGCTGCTGGCCTACGCCCTGGCCGCCGCGGCCGGGGTGCTGCTCCACTTCCTGTACCAGTGGCTGCCCAACCCGGTGTTCGCCCTCATCTCCCCGGTGCGGGAGAGCGTGTGGGAGCACGTGAAGCTGATCTATTTCCCCCTGCTGGCCGTCTCCCTGATCCTGGGGCGGGGCAAGGGGCTGGGGCTGCCCGCCTGGCTGTTGTCCACGGTGGTGGCCTGCGCGGTGATGCTGGGGGCGGGCTATCTGTACCACGTGGTGTTCCGGGGGGAGTCCATGATCGTGGATCTGATCCTGTTTTTCCTGCCCCTGGCCCTGGGCTTCCTGCTGCCCCGGACGCTGTGGCTGCTGTGCGAGTGGCCGGGTACGTCCACAGCGGCGTGGATCCTGACGGGCCTGCTGGGGGCGCTCATCGTGTGGTTCACCTTCTTCCCGCCGGACGCGGCGCTGTTCGCCGATCTCAGCCAGGGGCTGCGGACGTTTTTGACCATTCCCGTATAAGAAATGTAGGGGAGGGGCAAGCCCCTCCCCTACAGTGCAAAAAAACGCAGACCTGCAAAACTGCCGCGGGTCTGCGTTTTTTGTTACCGGATTTGCCCGTTCCCTTGGATAATATATTTGTAGCTGCACAGCTCCGCCAGCCCCATGGGGCCCCGGGCGTGGAGCCGCTGGGTGGAAATGCCCATCTCGCAGCCCAGGCCGAACTCCCCCCCGTCGGTAAACCGGGTGGAGGCGTTCCAGTACACCGCCGCCGAGTCCACCAGGGCGGTGAACCGCTTAGCCGTGTCGGCGTTTTCCGTGACGATGGCCTCCGAGTGGCCGGTGGAGTGGGCGGCGATGTGGGCGCAGGCCCCGTCCACGCCGTCCACCACCTTCACTGACAGGATGTAGTCCAGAAACTCCGTGTCGAAGTCGTCCGCCCCGGTGGGTTTGCCGGGGATGAGGGCCGCGGCCTGTTCGTCCAGCCGCAGTTCCACCGGGGGCAGGCCCTTCCCCCTCCGGCCCTCCACCAGCCGTTCCCGCAGCCGGGGCAGGAAGACGGCGGCCGCGTCCCGGTGCACCAGGCACACCTCGGCGGCGTTGCACACGCTGGGCCGGGAGCACTTGGCGTTCTCCACGATGGACAGCGCCATGTCCAGATCCGCGTCTTTGTCCACATAGATGTGGCAGATGCCGGTGCCCGTCTCGATGACGGGAACGGTGGCCTGCTCCACGCAGGCCCGGATGAGCCCCGCGCCCCCCCGGGGGATGAGCAGATCCACCAGCCCGGACGCCTGCATCAGCTCCACGGCGGACCGGCGGGAGACGTCGTCCACCAGCCCCAGGGCGTCCTTGGGCAGCCCGGCGGCGGACAAGCCCTCCCGCAGGGCGGACACGATGGCGGCGGCGGAGCGGTGGGCCTCCTTGCCGCAGCGCAGCACGCAGGCGGAGCCCGCCTTCAGCGCCAGCGCCGCCGCGTCCGACGTGACGTTGGGGCGGCTCTCGTAGATGATGGCGATGACCCCCATGGGGACGGCGGTTTTTTCAATCACCAGGCCGTTGGGGCGTTCCTCCCGGCGCAGCACCGCCCCCACCGGGTCGGGGAGGGCGGCCACCTCCCGCATCCCCTGGGCCATGCTGAGGATCCGCTCTTCGCTGAGGGCAAGGCGATCCAGCATCACGGTGGACACCGTACCCTTGGCCTCGATGAGATCCAAACCGTTGGCGGTGAGGAGGGCCTGGGTGCTGTCCACCAGCGCGTCCGCCATGGCCAACAGCGCCCGGTTTTTCGTCTCGGTATCCGCCAGGGCCAGGGCGGGCTTGGCCCCCTTGGCCCGCTCCAGCAGCTCCCGGGTGGTCATGCGCCCTTCCTCCTTCCAAGAAAGCGGGTGCCCACGGGCAGTCCCGCCGCGATGTCGTACAGCAGCTCCGGACGCTGGCCGTTGGCGATCACCATGTCGCAGCCGCAGGCCATGGCGATGTCCGCCGCCTTCAGCTTGGTGGCCATCCCCCCGGTGCCCAGGGCGGAGCCGGGATCCCCCGCCAGCGCCCGCAGTTCCGCCGTGATCTCCCCCACCTCGGGGATGAGGGCGGCGTCCGCGCTGCGGTGGGGGTCGGCGGTATACAGCCCGTCGATGTCGCTGAGCAGCACCAGCAGATCCGCCCCCACGCACTCCGCCACAATGGCGGCCAGGGTGTCGTTCTCCCCGATGGTGGTGGCCTCCCCCACCTCGTCGGTGGCCACCGCGTCGTTCTCGTTGACGACGGGCAGCACGCCCAGCTCCAGCAGGCGCTCCATGGCGTTGACAAAGTTCTGCCGCCGGTGGGGGAAGCGCACGTCCTCCCCGGTGAGCAGCAGCTGGGCCACGGTGTGGTTGTACTCGCCGAACAGCTTGTCGTAGGTATACATCAGTTCGCACTGGCCCACCGCGGCGGCGGCCTGCTTGGTGGGCATATCCGCCGGACGGCCGGGGAGGTTGAGCTTGCCCACCCCCATGCCGATGGCCCCGGAGGACACCAGAATGAGCTGCTCTCCCTGATTCTTCAGATCGGACAGCACCTTCACCAGCCCCTCCACCCGGCGAATGTTCAGCCGCCCGGCGGCGTGGGCCAGGGTGGAGGTGCCGATCTTCACCACAATCCTCATTTGCTTTCCCTCGCTATCCTACGAAAGTGAGAATTTATTATAGCACAGGGGCGGGGAAAAGGGAAGCCCCCGGCGTCCAACGATTCACGGCTGATCAAAAAATCCGGGCGCAGCCCGGAACTCAGCCGCCCGCAAGGCGGCTCCACCCGCGAGCCCAGCGCAGCGGGTCACGGGTGGAAGCGAAAAAAATCCCGCCAGAGTGCAGTTTTCGGCGAAGCCGGAAACGGAACGGTGGACAGCCGCCCGCAGGGCGGCCCCACCCGCGAGCCCAACGCAGCGGGTCGCGGGTGGAAGCGAAGAAATTCCCGCCAGAGTGCAGTTTTCGGCGAAGCCGGAAACGGAACGGTGGCGGGAATTTCTGAGCTGGTGGAGCAACCATCCCCAAAAACAAACCCGTCCCCATCCTCTGTCTGACTGAGTAATTCATCATCCACAGTAACGGGCTTGTCCCCGGAGTTAAAGAAGATCACCAGCCTGTCATCATACAGGTAAATCGCATTGACGAACACATTGATTAACGTTTTGCGATAGCTTATATCGTCTGCGTTGCCCTTGCGGAGCTGAGAGAGGAAGAACTTCACCTCTGTAATGGTTAAAGACACTGTGCCGGCCTTCTCTATGGCGTATTCGCTTTTCAGCGCGTCATGTTCTGCGGAAATGCGGGAAATTTCCTCATACAGAGACTTCCTCACGCTTTCAATTTCACATTCAGAAACGGCGTTCATTAAATTCCGCTGCTTGCGCTCATTCTCCCGTATGAGCTTTTCAATGCGCTTCAGGGCGGAGGTATCTTTTTCCCGCTCACATAAGGCCACAACTTCACGGGCGATTTTATCAATATTCGCCGGGGTAAGCTGCTTTCGGCATTCCTCAATGACTAAATTCTCTATGTAGTCCTTTTGCACCG